>NZ_AEMI01000019.1 GCF_000166715.1 Leuconostoc gelidum subsp. gelidum KCTC 3527 | reverse complement strand
TAATAATATATATATNTNTTTTTTTGTAATAATAATATTTAATACTATATTTTTTTTGGATTTTTTAAAATACTTTCCTCCCTTAATATTGTTTTCTTGTCCCCATGATCGTTTTCTAAAAGGAAGGCAGTAAAAATAGTAATAATTAACACAATACTTCCCATCAGTAAGTAGGTGTGTTGAAATCCGATTGAATCATACATATGGCCGGCTAACGCTGAAAATATAAAAACAGATATTTGCTTCATGAAATTAGCTGCCAAGGCGTAAATTGTAGCATATAAATTATTGTCAAATGTCCCGTTAATGTACTTCATTATTGAGACTAGTACCAGCGGCATTTCAAATCCGGCCATCAGACGTAGTATTACAATAAAAATCCAATTTGGTGCTAGCGCAGTACCTATAATACGAATAGCCGTAATAAATCCATAAATAATTAGTCCATTACGTGCACCAATTTTATTGATAATATATGGCATTGGTATCATTAACAAAATTTCAATCACCATTTGAATAGTTACAATGTTAGAATAAACTGTTGTAGCGTGTGCTACTGATGGAAAGAAGGTTTGAAAAAAAATGACAAACTGTTGATCAAACACGTCATACAGCGCTGATGCCCCCATGAAGAATACTCCAAGTACCCAAAAATTTCGTAATTTAAATAAATGACGAACATCGCTCATAGAAATTTTGTCGTTAACATCTGTGACTTCGTCAACATTTTCGAGGTTGATCTTATCAAAAAATGCAAACATTATTATTGCAATCATTGCTGTACCTGTGGCGGCCCAAAAAATAAGATTTGGATTAATTAGAAATAAACGTCCTCCGACAAACGAAGCTACGGCTCCTGCAATTGAACCGCCAATTCTTGAATGTCCGAACTCAAATTGATTGGTTATTGACGCACGTTGAATATATTGTTCAATAACTGAAACACCGCCATTTAGGACGAATGATAAATAAATTCCGGTAATAACAGCTATACTAAACGAGTTGGTAGCAGACAACAGTGGCATAAATGCCCATTCAAAGTAGGGGCCTATCAATAACCCTGCCCCCAAAATTACGAATACCAAGTTTTTTTTCATTACTAACTTATCGGAAAAAAATCCAAATATAGGTTGAAAAACCAATGACATAGCAGCCATCATTGAAAAAATAATACCGGCTTGGCTACCATTTAAATTAGCGACCTGCTCTAACCAAAGCGTCAAATATCCAGATACAATAGCCCAAATAAAGAAATATGAAAAATGAGAAATCGGAAATGACCAAAACATTCCCTTTCTAGTTGAGTGCTTCATTGTTATATTCCCTCCTAAATATTAGTTAGACATAAAGTGTTCAGGTTTACCAAATATTGGATAACCCTGTTCATCATACGAAAAAGGTTGTACCATAGTATGCCGATTGGGATCATATAGTGGATCCCCTTTGATATCCGAGTAATTTCTAATATGATAAACCAACAAGTCTGTCATGTCATCTTCCGATACAGTAAATGAATTGTGTCCAGGACCTAGTAAACTATTTTCCACATCCGATGTAAATACAGGGTGGTCTATTTTGCGCCAAGAATTTTTATCCAATATGTCAGAATTTTCATCGCAAACTAACATTCCAATGCAGTAATTTTCATCAGTAGCACTACCAGAGTATGTCAAAAAGAATTTACCATTGCGGTGTAAAATAGCTGGGCCCTCATTCACAGCGAATATTTTTGTTTCCCACTCGTATTCAGGGTGAGTTAACATAACAGGAGCAGTTTTTAAAGTCCAAGGGTTTTCCATTTCAGAAATATATAGATTAGTGTTTCCAAAGATTTTAGGATCTTTCTGGGCCCAAACATAATATAATCTTTTATTGTGCTCAAAAGTTGTTGCATCAAGAGCAAATGAATCGATAGGAGTTTGTATGCGTCCTTTTTCGATCCAACTAGCTTCACCAATCAGGGGGTCTTCGTCAGAACATTCAATAACATACATTCGGTGTTGAAACATACCATTTTCATCAAAATTGATTGTACTAGCGGCTGCGTAGTAAATATACCATGTATTATTAATATAGTGAATTTCAGGAGCCCAAATAAGTTCACTTTGTTCTCCAGTACCAGAGTCATGTTTTCTCCAAATAGTATGAGGCAAAGCATGTGCCAACCCAGAAATTGTTTTTGATTTGCGAATTTCAATTAAATTATAAGCTGGAATAGATGCTGAAAAGTAATAATAGCCATCAAAATGTTTATATATATATGGATCTGCCCGCTGAATAATTAGGGGGTTAGGGTAAGAAATAGAATTGCTCATAAAGAAACTCCTTTTAATTTTTTGAAAGCGCTTTCATAAATATAATTAAACACCTTTTTGAAAATATTTACAATACATTTGTTCTTTTTATTGTTTAAAAACACATTAAAAACATATTTATGTTATTATTATACGTATATAAGTATTTGTACATATATAGAAAAATACTTTTATTTGCCATTTTAAAATTGGAGGATAATTATGGAACTTGATATTGAAGAAAAATCGTTAGTTGTCTATAAGGCATTGGCAAGTGATGTCCGCTTAAGTATTATAAGGTTGTTATCTAAAAATAAAATGAGCGTTCAAAATATAGCTAGTGCACTAAATTTAAGTAGCACGATTATATTAATGCATTTGAATAAATTAGCTGAAGCTCAGATAATAACTTTTGAAAAAAAAGGTCATAACAAGATTGCTAAAATAAAAGTTGATAACATTAATATTCATTTTCCTATTGAAATTTACAGTGAGTTGGAACATTATGATGTAGAAATACCTATTGGTCAATATACTGATTTCTCTGTCAAACCAACCTGTGGCCTTGCAGGGAAAAATAACTACATTGGGAAGGTAGATGAACCACCATATTTTATGGACCCTGGGAGAATTGATGCTGGGATGATCTGGTGGAATGAAGGATTTTTAGAATACCAATTGCCAAACTATGTTGAAAAAAATAAAAAGGTTGAGATGATTGAGCTGTCCATGGAACTAGGATCAGAATTTCCATTTTCGAATAATGTCTGGCTATCGGATATTACGTTTTATGTGAATAATGTTAAGTTAGGAACATGGACTAGTCCTGGAGATTTTTCAGATACAAGAGGAATCTATACACCAAGATGGGTTCCAGATAATGTTAATCAATATGGAATTTTAAAGAACATTAGACTTACAAGTGAGGGTTGTTATCTAGATGGAAAGCCACTCTCAAATATTAAATTATCTGACATAATGAACGATGAAGCTACTGTTGTTTTTAAGGTGTCAATTGATGAAGATTCGATAAATAATGGCGGATGTACAATTTTTGGTAAAGGCTTTGGAAATCACGATCAAGGTATTAATATGAAACTTTTCTATGAATAAGAAAGTTGATTTATTTTTTAGTACGAACTCTGGTTGAGACATTATCTAATTTAGAATATTAAAAAGAGGCAGTGAGGACTGGAAATAAACACACTGTTCTTTGTGTGTTTATAGAGATGCTATTAATACTGGTATGATTTTTGCGTGGTAACCGCTGAAAGATGTTGGTACCTATCGATTTATTGGTGATGTGTCACTGCTAGAAAGATGGCACAATGTCAAGTTTCGAAGTAGCTATAAATGTTAGAACCTGCTCCTACACGGAAAATTCGGACTGCTTTGCCACTAAGGCAGAATCTAACATAATCAGGTATAGGCGTTTTTTATTAAGAAATCTAAAAGATACTCACCTGAATTTAAATCGTCAATAGTCACTTTAAAAAATGACAAACTGTGATCACGATGTTTTCGTAATTCAAAATCTTTTCACCAGCACCATTTTATTTTAATCAATACAAGAAAACTTAAAGAGTTGATTTTAAAATTAGATATAAAATATCTCGCTTTCTTTGGGGGCCAGTGTCAGACTTGTTAAGTGTGTAATCATAAGGTATTATTTCAATAACGCTCACTTTTTTATTTGTAGAAATGAAAGGAAAAATAATGAACGAATTTTTGACGACAGAACATGCGGATTGGATGGCTGCTGCACTAGAGAAGGAAACACTATCCGATATCGAAGTTGAAACAGAAATACTTGCAGAAATACTACGCGATAGTTTAACTGATTACGGAGTGGATTATCAAACAATGAGTAGAGTTTTGTATCGTGCCCTTGAAGCTGATTCATCAAGAAAAATCATTAGTCAAAATAAAGTAATTGGAGCATTCATCAAAAGAGACTATACCAATTGAAGTTAACATAATGCACGCTATAATAAGTAACGCTATAACAGGCTTTTGAAAGCCTTTTTTTGTTTGTGAAATCTCGAAATTCACAAGCAAACTTAAGTGTACATTTTTTCATTTCACAAGCATGTATGTTTTAGACCAATTGCTATTCTGGGTTACAGCAAACAAGTTAAGATGGTGGCTATCCTGGAAGGTGGTGGTGCTTATGGTTTTAAAACTGTAAACCCAGATCCTAGGAAAGGAGAGGCCTCGTGTCCGGTATCGGATGCGCTACAACTCATGCTTGCCTTTGGTGGATTCATCTTAGGCATCTTGACGTTCGTAGTTTTGTTAATCGAAAAAATTAGCAAAAAAAAATAACCATCTTATCTTTGGGATAATGGTTATTTTACGTAACTAAATTATAGCCACCGTCGAAACGGGTTTGCTAGGAGTCGTAGTTCGCGCTACGGCTCTTTTTATGTCTTTATTATAACACATGATTTATTCTATTTTCAATAACTTGCTTGCTGATATTGAAAGATATGGGGGGATATACGTGGTTCGTCCATTTTTTCAAGTGTTGGCAAATTACCTGATTCAACATTTTCTTTCATGGTTTTAAAATTTTCGATCAAATTATCAATGACTTTCAATACATCATCTTCATCTCCTGAAATGTCGCCACTTTCTATTTCGTTTTCAAATATGTTAAATGAAACACTAGTAACATCAATATCATGTTTTTTGAAATAAAGCATGTAATCGAGTAATTCGGTCACACGTGCCTTGTCGTGAATGTGGTATTTACCCAAGAAGTTAAATACTGTGTTCTCATCAGCTGTAATTTCATCATATACTTGCCCGCCAGTCTTGCCTAACACTAACCCTATGGCGTGATAAAAACGCCCAGCATAGTTATTAACATCTTGTAGCAATAGGTTCTTAAATGATGATTCAGATATGCCAGATATTTTAGCAACTTCATATCTCGTGGTATTGTTTGATTTCAAATATTCATCTAATTTCATGTTTCCCCTTTAAGAGTTATAGCTTACAAACTTGTTTCGTGCGTACCGTTCTATGGCCTTCGATTGTTCTGTTATTGTAGTCGTCTGAGAATTCTTGTAAGTTAGTAATAAACTGGTACAGGTCAATGCTACTATTGAATACGCTGTAGCAGTTTTAATATCATGATACCATACTACTGTTTAGTTCCTGCATGCGTTTTGTCATTTTTGTCATGTCGTTTACCTCTTTCTTAACCTTGAATTAATTATATCGTTAAATATAGCGGTATTAAATAGATCAATTGTTACTTTGGGTTACGTTATGGGACGTGGTAATACTGAAATACTTAATCGATGACAGCGATTGTTTAAAAAAACCTATATCCCAAAACTAATTAAATTCCAAATTGCTTCGAATCTTTTTTGATAATCAGGTAGATTCCATAGCTCTTTGAAATTTGGTAGCGTAAAAACGGCAAAAGCTGACATAATAGCTTCAGCCTTTTCTAAATCTGGATCATTATAATTCATTATAGCGTCAATTTTTTGGTAAGATTCTTTTAAAACCGATCTCAAGGCAAAGGGGTTATTATCAATATATTGCGTATTTAATACAAACATTTTTGGATTTTCATTATAAGCACGTTTTTTTGCATTGACAAATAGCCATAACCAATCGTGTAAATAGGTCTGTTTGTCTGGCATATTTTGTGCTGTTATAGTAATTTGCTCAGATATCATTTGATTAAACCATCCTTTTGCAACGGCCTCCCACAATTCTTGTTTATTCTTAAAATGCTTATATATAGCGCCATGTGTGACACCTAGTTTATTCGCAATTTGAGAAAGTGTCACATCAGTTGTGTTTGTTTCTAAAATTAACAATTGGGTGGTATCGATGATTTTTTTTTGTGTTAGTTTCTCCATGATTATTTTGTCCACTTTCTATACGTTAATGAAGAGTTAAAGTCTATTACATGATATCACACTAATCATTCAGTGACAAAGCTTGACATTTGTTACTCATAAGAATAATATAAAAAGTAACAAATGTTGTAAAATGTTACGTAATAAAAAATTGAGGAGTGATTATTAATGAAAGCAGCACAAATAATAAAATATTCAAAAGACTTTGAAGCTAAAATTGTCGATGTTCCAATACCAGAAATCAATGATGATGAGGTCTTGGTGCAGGTAAAAGCTGCAGCAGTCAACCCATTAGAAAAATTAATTGGAACAGGTGCTGTAAAGCTGATACAAAATTATAGCATGCCATTGATTCTTGGCAATGAAATGTCAGGTATTGTAGTAAAAGTTGGTAAGAATGTTACACAATATCAGATTAATGATGCAGTCTATTCCCGATTGCCACTAACAAAAATTGGCGCATTTGCAGAATATGTGGCTGTCGAAGCTGATGCGATTGGACTTCTTGCTGCTAATCTTGATTTTGTTAGCGGCGTTGCAGTCCCCCTAACAGGTTTGACAGCATTTCAAGGATTACATGAAGAATTAGAGGCTAAAGCTGGAGAATCAGTTTTCATCTCGGGTGGGTCTGGTTCCTTTGGGCAACTGGCCGTTCCAATTGCCAAAAGCATGGGACTGAAAGTTATTGTTAGTGGCAACTCCGAGTCACAAGAGCACATTTTGGCGTTAGGGGCAGATAAATATATTGATTATAAAAGAGAAAATTATTGGGAAGTATTGCATGATGTTGATTATGTCATTGATACATTAGGAGCAAGCGAAATTGCCCATGAATTATCTATCATCAAATCCGATGGCGGTGGGCGTTTACTTTCGCTTCAAGCTGGCCCAAATAGGCGTTTTGCTATAGCAAATGATTTTCCATTGTGGAAACAAAAATTATTTTCCATATCGGGTATGAAAGTTGATAGTCAAGCTGCGAAACGGAATATTGACTATCATTTTATTTTTGTACGAAGTGATGGAAAACAACTCCAAGAAGTAACCAAAATTATTGAAGATAATAATATTGTACCTTTTGTTGACCCCACTCACTTTATGCTTGATGATATTAACGAAGCATTATCATTGGTTGCGCATGGTCACCCTAAAGGAAAAGTAGTTATTAGATTTTAAGGAAAATTATTATGCAAGCAGTACAAATGTCAGTATATTCTCCCAAACTAAACGTAGATATCAATGATATTTCTACCCCTAAAATAAAAGATAATCAACTATTGATCAAAGTTATGGTAGCTGGTGTTGATCCTCATATCGTGTTGGCACTCACTGGAAAAGTGAAATTATTTGGTCGCTATGATTTTCCAAAAACTTTAGGAAATGAACTTTCAGGAATTGTTGTTGAAGTTGGTTCTCAGGTCAATAAATTTAATGTTGGTGATTATGTGTATACCATGCCACCACTTGATGATATGGGAGCTTTTGCTGAATACATTGCAGTAGACGCTGATTATGTTGCGCAAATGCCTGAAAATTTGTCTTTTGCGCAAGCAGCAGCAGTGCCGTTGTCTGGACTAACGATTATGCAAATACTCCAGATGATCAAACCAAAAGCTGGTGAGAGATTGTTTATTTCCGGTGGTACAGGTGGTTTTGGTCAAGTGGCGGTACCCTACGCCATATCTAAGGGATTGCAAGTAACAGTTAGTGGCAGCAAACCTTCAAGGGAAATAGCAGAGAAGTTGAATGCTGGATTTATTGATTATATGAGTACAGATTATGATCAACATGAACATATCTATGACTATGTGATTGATACACGTGGCGTTGAAACTGTAAGAAAACATTTAAAATTATTGAAGCCAGGTGGGCGTATGATTTCTTTAAACGGTGGACCAAATAAAAGATTTGCTCAGCGTAATCAAAATTTCTCGTACTCTAGAAAAATCCTGTTTTCACTTATTGGTTTTGTTTTGGATAATTTGGCGCAACTATCTAAAGTACAATATGATTTTTTATACGTAGAAGCCAATGGGGAACAATTGAAACAGGTAACTAAATTTATTGAACAAACGCACTTTGAACCAATAATTGATTCGGAATATTCTTTTTTACAAGTTAATGAAGCAATAAAAAAAATTGCAACGCAACAAAGCCAAGGAAAAGTTCTATTAAATTTAGAGAACACATATTAGAAAGGAAATGCTATTTATGAAAACTAGTTATATAAGAGCACCAAATCAGATGATTACAAGTTTAGATGGTACGAGATATGCGTACCGCGAGTTAGGTGAAAAAAAAGGTATTCCAGTCGTATTTTTTACACATTTATCGGCCAATCTTGATAATTGGGATCCTAGAGTTATTGATGGCATTGCTGAGAAACATTGGGTGATCACCTTTGATAATAAAGGTATCGGCTTATCTAGCGGAAAAACGCCAAATAGCATTAAGCAGATGGCTCAAGATGCTTTAGATTTTATTAAGGCATTGGGATTGTCAAAAATTGATGTTTTATCTTTTTCGATGGGTGGTATGATTGCCCAAGAATTAATAAATTACGAACCTAATTTGGTCCGTAAATTAATTTTGTCTGGTACCGGTCCTCGAGGTGGTGAAAAGATTGAAAACGTCGCAAGACTCTCTGATCTAGACACTATTCGAAGTGTCTTTACTCTAAAAGATGTTAAAACTTATCTTTTCTTTACGCGTACTGCTAACGGCCGAAAAAAAGCAAAAGAATTTTTGAGACGTTTGGAGGAAAGAAAAGAACGACGCGATAAGTCAACCAGCTGGTCGTCTTATCGTACACAATTGAAAGCTATTAGACATTGGGGATTAGCTGATCCTGCTGACTTATCTAAAATTACGCAGGCTACATTGGTAGTGAACGGTGATCATGACCGTATGGTACCGACGCCAAATTCAATTGAGTTGGCGCGTCGATTACCTAAAAGTAAACTTATCATTTATCCAGATGCTGGACATGGTGGCATTTTTCAACATTACGAAACATTTGTGAATGATGTTAATAAGTTTTTAGCACAAAACTAGTTATTGGAAAAATAGGAGATTAATTATTATGGCAGATCGTTTAAAGAATAAAGTTGCAATTGTTACTGGTGGTGTTTCAGGAATTGGTAAAGCAATTGCTAAGGACTTCTTGTCTGAAGGCGCCAAAGTTGTTATCACAGGACGTCGTGAAGAATTAGGAAATTCAGTTGCAAAAGAATTGGGTACTTCAGATGACGTGATTTACTTAAAGCAAGATGTTAGCCAAGAAGACGAGTGGAACAGTGTTGTTGATGCAACTATTAGTAAGTTTGGTAAATTTGATATATTAGTCAATAATGCGGGTGTAGGTGCTTCAGGTAAGTTACTGACACAAACAAGTTTGGCAGAATGGCAAAATGTCATGGATATCAATTTAACGGGTAATTTTCTAGGTATTCGTGCAGCGTTAAATAAAATGACAGCAGGGTCAATTGTCAATGTTTCTTCTGTGTTAGGTATGATGGCTGGTATGCCTGGCGTAAGTCCCTATGCTACTTCAAAGGGTGGCACGCGCATGCTCACTAAAGCTGCTGCTATAGAGGCTATTGCAATGAATAAAACTATTCGTGTGAACTCGGTTCATCCCGGATTCGTTGAGACAGCCTTGTTACCACCAGATATGAAATTAGCAATGGAGCAACAACATGAATCAATTCCATCATTTGGTCAAGGAGAAGATGTTGCTAAAGCTGTGACATATCTAGCTTCAGACGAAGCCAAGTATACAACAGGTTCAGAATTGGTGTTGGATGGTGGCGCAGTAGCCGGTCGTCGTTGAGGATAATAAAAAAATGGTATATATGGCAATTTGTAAAATGAGATTAAGCATTTGTCATAAAGGAAGCTTAAGAATACTATGATAAATGTATTGGATTATATGATTAATTTCTCGACATGACTTATAAATTCGACGTCCGTGTGACGATATGAAAATCGAACATGATTTATGAAGTACGTATTGTGGATGAAGTTTATTCCGGTATGATAAATATATTTTTTGAGTATTATAAAATAGGCTATGCGACAACGTCACAACAGATTGCTCGCCTTGAAGGAACATACCGTGAACAGATACCAGCAATCAAGCAACAAATTAAACATGAAACAGGGCTAATCGTCACTATTAAGTAGGTTAGTCTTTTTATTGTGTCGTATTTGTGTAACTATCTTTAGTTTTAAAATTAAAAAAATTGGTAATCATATTAGTTTAAGAGTATGCTTGTTTTATGACATTAGAACAAGCTGATTTACAAAGAACTGAAATTTTTAAAGTATTATCAGATATTAGCCGATTAAGTATTATCAGAACTTTGAATCAAAGTAGAAGAGAAATGACTTGTGGTGAAATCGGACAACAATTAAATATTAGTAAGTCTACCGTATCATATCATTTTAAAATGCTACGTGCAGTTGGACTAACAATAACAAGAAAGGAGGCACAAAGTAAGTTTTTATCTTTAAACTATCAAACTTTTGATAAGTTTTTGCCTGGTTTTTTAGATTCGCTATGAATCTTTTTATTTTAATTAATTGTTCTAATGTCATAGAACAATGAAACAACATAAGAAGTCAGTAACTTCGGGAGAATTATTTGACAAACGAGAACAAAAAATTAATAACTAGAAATTTTATTATGCTTGCCATTTTATTGGCAACATTTATGACTTCAGTTGAGACAACAATTATAATGACAGGTTTGCCTACTATCGTGAGTCAACTTCATGGTATCTCATTGCAAAGTTGGATATTTGCTACCTACTTATTGTTAACAGCATTAACAACACCAATTTATGGTAAATTTGCGGATCGAATTGGCAGAAAACCTGTATTTTTAACTGGATTAATTCTATTTTCAACAGGCTCACTGCTGTGTGGTCTATCAAACAATATAATCATGCTCGTATTGTTTAGAGCTTTACAAGGTATGGGGGCAGGTGCGATCATGCCCATTACTTTCACCATGATTGCTGATTTGTTTGATTATCAGAAGCGTTCAACAATGTTAGCATTGAACAATACAGCTTGGGGAGTATCTGCTCTTTTAGGTCCTTTGTTAGGTGGTTACATTGTGGATAAATTAAATTGGCACTGGGTGTTCTTTATCAATGTACCCATTGGAATTCTTGTCATAGTAATTATTTCACTGAAATACAAAGAGGAAAAGAAAGTACCAGAAAAGAAACCAATAGACTTTAAAGGTATTTTCTCGTTATCAGGATTTTTAGTGTCACTTTTAATACTTTTCCAAATTTTGGGTAATAGTGAAATTTCATTAATTAAAACAACAATCATAGTAGGGCTGACTTTTATCTTTGGATTCTTTTTTTGGAAAGTTGAAACTAAGGTCTATGATCCAATTATTCCGTTGTCACTGTTGCATAATAGTTTATTTTCAATTCAAGTGACAACTGCTTTACTTTTAAGTGCGATACAAATAGGATTTCAGACCTATTTTCCAATGTGGTTACAGGCCATATATAAAAGTACGGCTACTGTAGCAGGCTTGTCAGTGACGCTTAGTCCTGTATTCTGGTTAATATCATCTTTTTTTGTTGGCAAAATTGTTAAGCGTTGGGCACCAAAGTATGTTGCTATATGTCTCATCGTTATTATGGCAATTGCCTATTTACCTTTAATTTTTGTTGATAGCAATGTTACTAAAAACATATTCTTTATTATTTCTGCAGTGTCCGGTATAACGTTAGGAATTGTTATCACAATGAACACATTAATTGCACAAAGGGTAGTACCAGAAGAAAGTTTGGGTACAGCTTCAGCGATGATTACTTTAGGAAGAACATTAGGGCAAACACTCGCAGCAGGTATATTTGGTTTAGCGTTCAATGTTTCTTTGAATAGTGGCATTAAAAAATATAATTTCATTAATCGTAATCTTATTAACCAGTCTATAAGTGGCACTCACCATCTAGATGTCATTGTCCATAGAGACGCATTAAATGAAGTTATCTTAACCAGTATGCACACAGTATTCGGTATGGTATTACTACTTTTTGCTATCGTGTTATTAATTAATGTATTAGATAAGAATAAATCAGTTGTTAAATAGGGGGAAAATAATGAATAAAATAGAAAGCTTTTTCCATATATTAAAAAATAAATATTGTTCACCAAATGCAATATAAAATGGCTCAAAGTTTCAAAAAAACAGTCAATGAATTCGTCATGTATTACAACAATCGTCGCCTCAAAAAAAGGCAGTGGTTTGTCGCCTGTCAGGTATCAGCAACCCACTACTGAGTATGTTAGTTAGTCAATTCTATTTTGTCAAATTCTTTGAGTTCACATCAAGATTCAATAAATAACATTTACTTTTTGTAGGTTCAATTTGAATGATTCTCCCACTCATTAAGTTTCAAAAGCAATGGTAGTAACTCTTTAGACTTATTGGTTAAATAGTATTCTGAATGAAATGGTGCTTTATTTCCAGACAATGATTTCGAAATAAATCTCTCAGACAATAAAGTATCAAGCGAACGAACTAACATCATATTAGTAATTTCAGGTACTTGATTTCGTAGTTGATTAAATCCAATTCCTTCATTTTTAGCAATAATCCAAAACAAATTAAGACGCCATTTACCAGAAAAGGTATCCATTATTTTTGTAATGCCACATAACCATTTATCAGTAGATTGCATCTTGTGATTCCTCCTAAGTAACAAAATTGTGCCTACTAGTTTATCTCTATGATATTGATTATACTTACTTTACTGACAAAAAGAGAGGGTAAACATGAATTTTTTAGAACAATTAGACATGAGAAAATCAATCAGACATTTTGATAGTACTCATACTATTAGTGATGATGAAATTTTAAGCATATTAAATCATGCTTCTAATGCGCCATCAAATAACAATGCTCAACCATGGAAGGTTGTGGTCATCAAAGATAAACAATTATTAGTTGAAATGCAGAAACTTTCTTTTAATCAAGAACAAGTCGGGCAATCTTCAGCTGTATTTTTAATCTTAGGAGATCGACGAAGCTATGAAATTGATCGGTTAGTACAATTAAATCTTAAATATCATCTGATTACTGAGACAGAAATTAACGACAAAAAGCAAAGAATTAAAACATATTTTTCTTTGCATCCAGAAGATGAAGAGGAAGTTGGGCTTCGTTTTGATGTTGGTCTATTTAGTATGAATCTAATGCATGTTTTACGTACATTTGGCTATGATTCAGTGCCAATGAGAGGCGTCGATTTTGAAAAGATGATGCAAGTTCTTAAATTACCAGATGAATGGGATCCAATTCTTGTACTGCCTGTGGGTAAAGCAACTACAATCGGGCATTCACATCAGCGTGAGTCTGCTGAAAAATTTACAACCATTATTAAATAAAGTGTTCAAAAAAAAGCAAGCAAGTACTTATTTACCATAAAATAAGTACTTTTTTAATTACAAAATGAAAAGAGAAAATAATGATACAAAAAATATGGTTAAAGACCGTACAAATAGAGATCTATATTAAGAAACTAGAACGATTTAGGGACTTATATAGTCAATTGGGGCTGACCGCAATACGTAGACGGGATTAAACTTGATTGAACAACAACTTCATCAGGCTAAAAAACAATTAAAAGAAATAGCTATATAGTCGACCTTCACATGATAAAAAACAGATGCCACAACTATTAATTTGTGCCGTTTTTTTGTGAACCTGATTTTAGTGAGCTAACTTATTTAAACAATCTAACAACAGCCTGTATACTAGGTGGGAAAGTAACAAACTAATTTTATCAGTCAAATAATCTCCGCAAAAAAAATCTCGATTGGTTTTAACTCAATAATTTTTCTATTATCTATTGTTTTCAGAAACTCCTTTTTTAAGAGTGTTGTTAAGAATAAGTGTCCTAATTCACCAGATAAATAGGGAACTCTTTCTGAAAAACCAATACCTTGTTTTTAATTGTTGTTGCTGATTGAATATTTTAGTGTTTTTTTCAAGTTTTTCTGACCTTTTTCTGTTAAATAATAGGTATCCATAACCTTAGCTTTGACTAAACCCATATCTAATAATATTTGAAAAAGATTGATAAATGATCATAACAAGTACGTGCTTTATCTAATTTAAGCGCTTGTGGTCGGTTATCCATACAAGCGTTTGCTTTCTTTCAAAAATCTGTTAGTGTTTATAATTTTCGAGCTGCATCAGCTTGCGTTGACAAGAAGAGCCTTCTATTTGGATCAGATTGGAATCCATTCCATTCTAAACTTTTAGCTCATATAGGAAAAAATTGATTTTCACGATCTGATGCAACTTTTTTTAAAATGGTCAAAATAATTTGTGAGTCAGTTTGAATAAGATATTCTTTCAATTGTGAAACTGCTGTATCTGAATTAGCATTTAAATTTTCGAAATTATTAAATAAAACTGATGGCACGCCTAATTCATATATTAGTGAAAAGTAATGTAAATCATTAAAAGAATCATTCGATGAGTGAGACCAATTTGAATCAAACTGACATGCCTTCTTTGAATAAGAATGATAAAAATAATATTATCAATTCCGAAAATTTTTTCCGATCACTACTAATCACAATTTGAGAAACATTCAGAATAGCGATTTTATGACAGACTTCAAAATGACTTAAATCACCCAATATCAATGGTTTGGTCAATGGATGAATTTATTAAACACAGTGGAAAAAATACTATTTCTGGAAAGCATGTTGTGTTGACGTTTGATGATATTGATACCACCCTACCACGAAACATAGTACCAACTTTATGCAATTTAAGTATTTCATTTGCCATATTTGTAATCACAGGTAAAGCAGAGAGCAACTTGGACGGGGAACAATTAAAGAAATTGCAGAGTTTACCAATCATCAAGCTGTTCCTGGTGGACTTTATACCAATAATTTACATTATCAATAGAATAATAAACCAATTTTGTCGACTACGAACATATCTAATAAAACAATAATCTCAGTTTGCAAAAAATCATATATCTAGTTAAAAATTGAACTTGCTATTACCCCCACATTTTTTGCTTATCCCTGTGGAAGTCAGAATGCAACACTAACACTTTATATGCATAAGCATGACGTGAATGAAATGTTTCTGCTTGAATCTGTCACTGTTGGTAATGATATGACAAATATTATAGAGAGTGTGCCTCGATTCATTGTAATGAATACAAACTTTTATGAACTGCAGTTCTGGTTGAAATAATAGTTTAATAGGCTCTTCCAGTTAGATTAATAAGTTATTCACAAAATAAATGATAAGGCGCGTATAATGAGTGAGTAAATAACTTTAAATTTAATTTGAGAAAGGCATGTAGCAATTGAAAAAACATTGTGATTACTAATGAATCCTCAGGTGTTGGATTAGCGATTGCTAGAGATCTATATAAAGATTATCATGTTGTTTTTGTTGGGATAACTCGAGGAAAATCGTTGGGTATATCCAATCAATTGGACAATAAGGTCGATACTATCTCGCTGGTTTATCAGCAGGAGAAGGTATTGAACATGCCAACTCACAAATACGCAAAACATTTTCAAATTTTGACGTACTTATTTAGCAGTGCGATAATCATGTCTAATAGTGCTTCCAAAAATATTGCCAACAACCTGAATTGACATTACGAATTGAACTTGAAACTTAAAAGTCTACTGAAACAAGGTTGTGTATTACTGGTCAGTGGTAATCTAAGAATGATTCACATGTTGCCAATATATGACATTCAAGCAAACCAGATGGCTCGATTGGATTTTAACTTATAAGACTCTGTTAATAATCTTGTTAGCATATATCTTAAAAAAACAAAGAACCATTGTAAATTAATCTCCCTCTAGCGATATTCAGAGTGACTTAATGTCATTTACGCGTGGATTACTGAATCAATCGGTGCCACCCGGGAAATATTTTACTCTTGATTCCAGTGTGTCGGGTCTCACTAGATACTTGGTTGACAAAAGAGAGGCAATTACCACTTTTGAGGAACAAAAATATAATCTTTCAAAGGCAAAATCTGTATTAAAACAGTACCGAGATCGATGACATGAATTAATTTGGAGCTAAAATAAAAAGGAGATTTTAAATGATTGAAAAAAACGTTTTCCCCCAAGTTGAAGATGATTTCTTCAAGGCGGGAAACATAGGTTTAAAAATAAGAGAAATTATACTAGCTGTGATTGGTTGGATCATCTTCTTATTGCCCTTTATGTGGTTACTCATCACTTTATATACCCCATTTAATTGGCAAGATCTGCATTTTTTCCAATTTAAAACTGAGATTGATACTTTCCATATTTTAAGTTGGTTTCTCGGAGTCTCATTTGTTCTGATTTTGCTTCACCATGTAATAATGTCAATAAGAGTTAACCATTTCGTTGATAGTATGAGTAATGATAAAGACAGCGAAACAAAATACAGGATTGAAATACGTAATAAACGATTTGACGATATTTTTGAGGAGCGCTTTGGCAACAAAGACTTTAGGCACAATGTTAAATTCTTTAACGTTGATTCAGATAAAAATTTTGACAAGAACTACTTATTCAACAATTTACGGTCAGAGGGGAAAACAAAATGACTTCAATATTAACTATATTGTTATTGATTTTAATTTCTTATCCTATTTTAGGTTCAATGTCTTGGGTAATTGGCTCGGTGATATACAAAGTCAATTACAAATCAAAGCATAAGAATTGGGACACAGACGTTACTTACAAAGAACCCTTCATTTCTATACTAGTTGCGGCACACAACGAGGAAGATGTTATTGAGAAAACACTTGATTATTTGTTACAAGATTTAACATACAAAAGCTTTGAAATATTAGTAGTTGATGATGGCTAAACTGACGCAACTTTATCTATTTTAATGAGACATGCTGAAAAGTTCGATAAATTAAGAATTATTCATATTGAAAAAAATCAGGGTAAGGCTCATGCTCTTAATATCGGATTAGGTTTTGCAAAAGGGAAATACGTAGTAACAAACGATGCTGACACAATTCCTTCCACTGATGCACTTAACAGATACGCGAGTTACTTAAAAAGTGATTTTGCCAATTATATTTGTGCAGTCACTGCTAATATGGATGTTCAAAACCGAACAAAAATTATTACTAAATCACAGACAGTTGAATTTTCAAGTATAGTTGGCATTATTAAACGTACACAGTCAGCTGTTATGGGTGGCATATACGCATATAGTGGGGCAAACACTCTGTATAGCATGGAAGCACTTATTGATGTTGGTCTGTTTAGACAAGATCGTGCTACCGAAGATATTAGTGTAGCTTGGGATCATCAAATCAACGGATGGTTTTCAATTTTTGCTCCAGCCATAACGTTCTTTATGCAAGTGCCAGAAAATCTGCCAGATCTTTATAAACAAAGAAAAAGATGGGCTAAGGGGGGAACTGAGGTCTGGTTGACCAATGGTTTAAAAGTTGCGCGAAGACCCTTTAAAAATATTGGTCTTAGCATAATGTTTCTTGATCAAACTCTAAGTATCATTTGGTCTTTTTTCTTTTTTACTAGTTTGATATACTTTGTCACGATCTGTTTTCATTTTTTAATCATTGATGATTGGGGTAGTTTATTTAAAACGCTGACCGTATCGATGATTTTTTGTGTCTTTGAATTCACCGCCGGTCTAATGCAGGTTTTAGCTGCGTTAGTAATTGACCATGATGGTGATAAAATCAAGTACTTCCTATTTAGTCCTTTATATTTAATTTTTTATTGGATTATGAATGCCTTAACAATAGTAACCACCTTTGTTCCAGCAGTTAAAACAATTTTAGGATATGGAACTGGTGTTTGGACTAGCCCCAAAAGAAAAGTTATCAAATGAAAATTCTTTGTGATCTTTATAAAATAAAAAAGTTCACATTAAGCATCATCATGGCTGTTATCTATCATTAACACCGGAGAGATGTCTGCCTTCTTGAACCATCATATTGGTGTGCTGAAATGGTCCCAGAAACAGTCGCTCATTTTTTAGGCATTGCCTTAAAAAACATTTACAACTGGATTAAGCATGACTTTCTTAGAATTAAGTTATCCGATTTACCTGATAAAGGTGTTAGACAACAAAGTAAAAACAATGGTCGTCTATTGTCCTTAAGCAACATTCATAGAGTAATTTGATCGTTAACTGAGAACATGGAGAGTTTAGAATTAAAAGGATTACTTTATTAAGAAGAGCTTAAAAATGCAAAAAAGCACGAAAAAAGACCAGCTAACGGCTAGTCAATTATGTACCTTTAAAAAATTCACTACACTAATCTTCAATGAGATAATTGTAAAGTATTTTGTGAATTATAGCAATCATGTTTGACTTTTAATAAACTAACTCGGATCCTTTAAAAAGTGTAGATAGAGTACACCTTATTATAAAAACTGACAATTGAAGCGAAGTAGAACGTGATGATTATGATGAGCCAATCATTTCTAATTGTCAGTTCAATTTTATCCAATAAAGCAAATTAGGTAATGATGATAATATTGTCCGTATTTTGGTTGACCCAGTCGAAAGTGAACGATTACAAGTTGGTTTGAAAACGGGTGACAAGTTAGTGCCACAAGGTTTGAAATTTGCTTTTGCTGGTAATGATGCCACTGATTAGATGGTGTATGCTGATACACTAGTGGCTTTTGATGAAAAGAAATCCGAAAATCCAGCATCAAATCAAAGCAAGCTAGCTAATAATCAAGTTGACAAAAACAAATAAAAAGTATTTAAACGATCGTAAGGTAACATTTTGCATATAATCAAAACAGTATTATAATTAAATTAATTTTTGTGGAGGTTACGCATGTATAAAATAAGAAGATTTTCAAATACTGATGCTGAAGTAGTCGCACAATTAATTGCTAAAACAATGAGGATTACCAATCAATATAAATGATTATTCAATTGGATTTATTGAAACAGATTTACAATCACTAAAGGCTAGTAATTTGATTGAGCGTACAACTCAGTTTCATTGTTATGTGATTGAAAATTCGGATAACAAACAAATTGTTGGTATCGGTTCAATTGGTCTTTATTGGGGCAGTATGACGGAAAGTAGTCCCTTTAATATTTTTGTTGATCCTGATTATCAAGGACAGGGTTTGGGAAGAATGATAATTAACACTTTGGAAATGGACGAATACTTCTTTAGAGCTTCACGTATTGAAATACCTGCATCAAAAACTGCATTACATTTTTACAAGAAAATGGACTACTATTTTAAAAATGGTATAGATGAGGTAGATTCGGAAGAGTTGTACCGTTTAGAAAAATTCAACTCTGATGAACTTACAAAGGTTAAGTAATTCTGTTTAATTTAATAGAAAGGCTTAAAGCTGATTATATAATCGTTTTTTTAGTAGTTACAATGGTTCAAAAATGATTTATCTTAGTTTTATGGTTGAGTTTTGGCTAGTCTATGTTGGATTTAATTTGCCTATATTGTTACTCTTTATGAGTTTGCATTTAATCAATCAATTACAAAAGAATATTTTAGAGGAAGGATAAGTAATGTGTACCGCGAAATTTACTTTAACTTTCCGGGTACATATAAACTGAGTGGAGAGCAATTATTTGCATTATCTTGGGGCGTTGACCGCTCTGATTTAGCTGAAAATATTGTCACTAAAAACAAATCCTACAGTAATTCTCAAGTACTCTCTCGTGATTATCATAAGTGTGAAGAAATCGAAACAGTGATTCGAGAAATTGCTGATTAAGTCGCGTCACGTATCCGGTCGCATAACAAGCGGGCAACAGTTGTCGGTTTATTTATAGGATACTCATTTGCTGAGCAGGAAAAACAAGGGCACACTGATTTTAAAAAGCAACAACGAATTACGGCAACAAATGATTCTAAAATACTAATGAATACGGTGGTCTACCTATTTGAAAAGCATTGGCATGGAGAAGTTATTCGTCATATTGGCATTGATTTTGGTGGTTTAATTGTTGTTTTTTCCGATCGTGGGGTGATGGTGAATCAAGAGCATATTTTATTCGAAAATATAAGAGCGGTGGTTAAAGAAAAATGACAAACGAACTATTAAAAATAATTCAATCTAGTGTATGTTATACTCCTTTGGTTTATGAACGGGTGAACAAAAAGCTTAGCCAAATCATGTCACCAACTCAAGTTGATGAGTTAGTGACAAGGGTATTAAACAGTGAGTATGCGTCAATAATTAGTAGAGGTAAAAATTATTACATTGAAGAGAGAACCGAAGGTGTTATACTTACAATCAATAAAAATAATTATCGTCTCATTACTATAAATAAATCACAAGAAGTATCGAAATGAGTCGAATTGATGCTGTGATTGAAGATATAAAAAAGCTATTTAAAAAACAACCCAATACAATTTATAAAGTACGTATTGTGGATGAAGTCTATTCCGGTATGATAAATATATTTTTTGAGTATTATAAAATAGGCTATGCGACAACGTCACAACAGATTGCTCGCCTTTAAGGAACATACCGTGAACAGATACCGGCAATCAAGCAAAAAATTAAACATGAAACAGGGCTAACCGTCACTATTAAGTAGGTTAGTCTTTTTTACTTTGATGTTCTAGCATAATCATCATGCCAAAAAACAGTGAAGCCACAGTAATTAGCAACATGAACCAACCAAACTTAGCGATAAAAATTAGTGTGACGATTCCTAACAACATTAGACGCCAATGGATAAAGAGTGTCCCAAACAAAATAATCTGGGTATATAAAAACCAACCAATGATATGTCCTAAGAGCCAACAAGTAACCATCGCTAAATACATAAACTAAATATCAACATAATGATTGACCTCCTGTC
The DNA here is from genome assembly GCF_000166715.1 of Leuconostoc gelidum subsp. gelidum KCTC 3527. Taxonomy (GTDB): domain Bacteria; phylum Bacillota; class Bacilli; order Lactobacillales; family Lactobacillaceae; genus Leuconostoc; species Leuconostoc gelidum. Next base: position 150,467 of record NZ_AEMI01000019.1, on the reverse strand, counting down.
GTTAATTTTCTTGTTGAAAACAGTATTGAAATATTTCTTGCGTGACGCTTTGGTAATTTAATAACGTTTTGATGCCAAAATAAACCTGAGTGTAGGCACAGACTAGGTAACCAAAATACCAATCATGACCACGTTCGGTTAATCCTTCTGGGTGATCTAATAACAACCTTTGCACACGTCGTTTAATCCGTGGGCCAAATAGGGCGTCGTTGTATATTTTGTAGACCAACCAGTCAGAAACCTTTTCCTGCCAGCCCTGTCTGTGATTGGTGTGTTATTTCGTTTTGACGAAGACAATGCGGCCACAACCAGTGACTTGTAAGCGAAGCGCATTTGATCGCGTTTGCGGGTCTGGGTAATATGGCAAAAGAATATGATCGTTTGCGTTCATATTCTTTATGTGCGACCATCATCATACTGACTATGTCATAACATAATCTTCATTTAAAATTCCTCGTATTTCGTTGTTTTTTGCTTGGTGAATGAGCTGATAATAAATTTTCATAAGAAATAAACCTCTCCAAAATTTTTTTCTGTTAGCAATCGCTCCTAATTTAGCCTGTTGAACTCCAAATTAAATTTACTGGTGTGAGTGGTATTAACCAGGCCTGCCAAGATTGTGTCCGGGGGACTGGGTTGGTTTATTTGTGATGACACAAAAAGGAACAACGCTAAAAAACAAAAGTGAAAAAAACAAGGGAAACTTTTGGTTTTTTCTCAAAATGTCATTAAACTGTAATAAACACTATCATCATTGATATGGCAAGCATGGCACGCTAAAAGATAGCCAAAAAAAGATGAAAAGTGCGTCAATATTCTATTTGGGGTTGACATGTGCCCGACTGTTTTTAGTTAACATAATCTGGTTAATTAAAAAAAGAAATGTTGATATAACAGTACGTCAGGTGACGTTGTAGGGATTGACAAATTAAGTTGCACGACGTATAATTTAGTGTAGTTCAATTGAAATGTCGCAGACTGTCGTTTGCGACATTTATTGTTGAAAGGTGGTCTATGGCAAGTCGAATTCCCGAATCGTTCATTACGGAAGTACGTCAAAAAGTGAATATCGTCGATGTGATTGGTCAATATACTGATCTCGTCAAGCGTGGTCGGCAATGGAATGGGTCTTGCCCATTTCATGATGATCATCATCCTTCATTGTTTGTTGAAGAAAATAAGCAAGTGTTTAATTGCTTTTCCTGTGGTCGTTCGGGTTCTGTTTTTTCATTTTTAATGGAAAAAGAAGGCATGAGTTATCCGGAAGCAATTTTGGCATTAGCTGAAAGTGCAGACATGCATGTTGACAGTAGTATTTCTGCTGGCGTAACGCAACAGGTTGATAGCACAACACAAGTTGTTTATCAATTGCATACTGCTGCGCAAAGGCTTTATCAGCATATATTGCTGAATACGACGTCTGGAGAGCAAGCATTGGCTTATCTTCATGAGAAACGTCAATTAACTGATGATATTATTAAACATTTTGGGATTGGATTTGTCCCAGAAGACAATGCACTCTTAAATTACGCGACCGAACAAAATATTTCTCGAGAAATGATGCGAACATCTGAGTTGTTTATTTCAAATGATCAAAGTGAATTGCGAGATCGTTTTTCTGGCCGCATAGTTTGGCCAATTAAAACTGAACGCGGTCAAGTTGTTGGCTTTTCTGGTCGTGCGTTAAATGCTAATAATAATATCAAGTATATGAACAGTCCAGAAAGCCCTTTTTTTACGAAAGGGAAGATTTTATATAATTTTGATCTTGCTAAAAATCAAATTCGGCAAACAAACACGGTTATGGTTTTCGAAGGATTTATGGATGTTATTTCTGCAAGTATGGCCGAAAAACCAGTTGGTGTGGCGACAATGGGTACGGCACTAACACGTGATCATGTGAGACAACTATCGCACGTAGCGAAACGCATTTTGCTAGTATATGACGGCGATGAAGCAGGACAAAATGCAGCACGTCGTTCTATTGATCTCATTCGAGAATACGCAAAAAATGTTGATATTGGTGTGGTATATTTACCAGATCATCTTGACCCTGATGAAGTACGTGTGCAACGTGGATTGCCAGTGTTAAAACAAACATTAGAACAAAATATTCAAACCCCAGTAGAATTTTTGGTAAATGCAGCACGTGTCGGGAAAAATTTAAGTAATCAAGTACAGTATCTTGCATTTTTACAAGAAGTAATGAAAACATTGAAATCGGCATCACCTGTTGAGCAAGATATCCAACTGACTCGAATTGCTAACGAATTTGGAACATCAAAGCACGCGCTACAAACACAATTGCAACAAAGTGTGAACCAAAAAGCCAATAAGTCCCAACAAACCTATAGTACAATGGTTGAACCACCAGTACACAGCAATGATTATGATATTGGTTTAAGACAAACAGATATTAATCAAAGTATTACGCAAGTTGAACAGGCTGAACGAGCACTAATCATGGCGATGATTAAATCACCACAAGTGATGATTCAAGTAAAAGAGACAGCAGGATTTGCTTTTGTACATCCAGATTACCAATTATTAATGATGCTGACAAATATCTATCAAACGCAGCATCCTGGAGATTTTGATTTGGCTCAATACATGGATTTTATCCAGAAACCAGAATTGAATCAAAAAATTATGGCAATTGATCGATCATATGGCGACATTGCAATTGAAAAAGCTGCAATCAATGATTATTTGCGTGTTATCATGCATGATGCACCTATTGATGCGCACATTCGTGAACTGCAACAAGCAATTAATATAGCTAAACAACAGCACGACGATGCAAAATTATTACAACTTATGACAGAGTTAATTAATATCAAAAAGAAACAATCAGAATTATAAATATAATCAAAGACGTATTTTTAGTACGAGTCTTTGAAATGCCCTTTGTGCTAGGAGAAATAATCAATGGCAACTATTTTAGCTTCAAGTAAAATTTCAGATATCAAGGACTATCTAGATGAACAAAAAATTTCATACAATAGTCGTGCTAAAAAAGCAGAACTTTTAGCGTTAGCACAGGGCAAGACACCAGAGGAGGCCGCAGCCGCTGGCAAAGCTTCCAAACCTAAAGTAGCAAAAAAATCAGGCATTATTAAAAATCCGGAATATGATAAAGCTGTTAAGGCGTTGATTGCAGAATATAAAGCTGCTAAAGCAATCACATATGCAGATTTGGCAAAAAGATTAGCAGAACCATTTAACTTAGACGGTGAAAATATCGAACGGTTAATGGAAAAAGTTGAAGATTCTGGTGTTGCAATTGTTGATGAAAAAGGTGAACCAGCACCAGAAGTATTAAAGGCAAAGCAAAATAAGCCCTCTAAAGAAGAGTTAGATCAAGCACAAGAAACGCCTGCCGGCATCAAAATAAACGATCCTGTTCGTATGTATCTTAAAGAAATTGGCCGTGTTAATTTATTGAAAGGTGACGAAGAAATTAATATTGCTAAACGCATTGAAGATGGTGATATTGAAGCCAAACAAGAATTAGCAGAAGCTAATTTACGATTAGTTGTTTCTATTGCTAAACGATATGTTGGTCGTGGTATGCAATTTTTGGACTTGATTCAAGAAGGCAACATGGGTTTGATGAAAGCCGTTGATAAGTTTGATTACACAAAAGGATTCAAATTTTCAACCTATGCTACATGGTGGATTCGTCAAGCAATAACACGTGCTATTGCTGATCAAGCGCGCACCATTCGTATTCCTGTTCATATGGTTGAAACAATTAATAAATTAATTCGTATTCAGCGCCAATTGCTTCAAGATTTGGGTCGTGAACCATTGCCAGAAGAAATTGGGGCTGAAATGGACTTGACACCTGATAAGGTACGTGAAATATTAAAAATTGCGCAGGAACCAGTTTCGCTTGAAACACCGATCGGTGAAGAAGATGATTCACACTTAGGTGACTTCATTGAAGACAATGAAGCAGTTTCACCAGCTGATTCAGCTGCATATGAAATGTTACGTGAACAACTTGAATCTGTGTTGGAGACATTAACTGACCGCGAAGAAAATGTTTTACGTTTACGTTTTGGTCTGGAAGATGGCCGCACACGTACACTTGAAGAAGTAGGCCGTGTATTTGGTGTGACAAGAGAACGTATTCGTCAAATTGAAGCAAAAGCATTACGTAAGCTCCGCCATCCTAGTCGCTCTAAGCAACTAAAAGATTTTATGGATGATGGCAATAATTAACCATTTTTGAAGCCGCAGATTCTGTGGCTTTTTTTATTATCATATGTTATGCTACTTGATAGCGGTTCATCAACCATCCCGCTTATAAAAAAACTAGGAGATTTTTGGTATGCAAAAAAATCTAGCTAAAACGAATACGTCTATTGGTTCAGTACAGAACATTACGCTGATCGCAGTCATTGCGGCTGTTTATGCTGCCATTACGTTTGTGATTCAACCTCTTGCTTTTGGACCCGTGCAATTACGCGCTTCTGAAGGGTTAAATCATTTAGCAGCATGGCACAAACGTTATATTATAGCATTAGGCTTAGGGGTATTTATTGCTAATCTTGTTTCCCCACTTGGTTGGATTGATTGGATATTTGGAACTATGGGGACTGTTATTATGACTAGCATTACTTATTTAGTGACACGTCGTGTTAAGCGTGCTGTTACAAAAATTGTAATCAGTTCAGTTGTGGTTGCCACCATAGGCATGGCAATTTTAGCTGCAGAATTTACATTGGCTTTTAATATTGGTGCTAGTGGTGCTTTCCCTTCTGGTTCAAATGGTGGGATTTTTGCTCAGTGGCTGGCGTATTATTTAAGTGTGATGCCTGGGGAAGTGGCTTCATTAATTGCTGGTGGTATTGTCATCTATGCATTAAGTAAAATGATTGATTTAAGTAAATAATGATTGAACAAAACTATACAAATAAAAATATTTTATTAACCGGTGCCGCGTCAGGAATCGGTTTTTCACAACTAACGACATATTTGGATGCTGGCGCGATTGTTTACGCGTTGGATTATCAAAAAATTCCTTTAAATCATCCACGACTTCACGCTTTTAAAATTGATTTAAGTGAACACGACGCCTTGCTAGAACTTGTTAAAAAAATAACGGATACAGTTGATTTTGATATATTATTAAATACGGCTGGTATTTTAGATAATTACCAATCGTCAACAAACACGTCACTATCTGATTGGCAATTAGTGTTGAATACGAATTTAACACCGATATTTATTCTAAGCAATGCTCTTTTACCAGCTATGTTATCACGCGGTTATGGTCATATTATTAATATGGCTTCAATTGCTGGCTTTTCAGCTGGTGGTGGTGGGGCCGCCTATACTGCAAGCAAACATGCCATTATTGGTTATACAAAACAACTAGCGTATGATTATGCGGCACAGGGATTACATACTAATGCCATTGCTCCTGGTGCAATTAAAACACCTATGAACGCGGCAGATTTCACTGGTAGTGGTGATATGGCAAAAAAAGTCGCGTCGCAAACACCAGCCAAACGTTGGGCCACAGCACAAGAAGTTGCTAATTTGACGCTATATTTAACAAGTCCGCAAGCTGATTATATCAATGGTGCGGTACTGCCAATAGACGGCGGTTGGACAATCGGACATTAACATCATAAAAAAATTGGTCAAGCGCATAGAAACGCGTGTCATAGTAAATTAATGGTGCAAATACCAATTTTTGAGTTAACTACTTTATTCATAGAAGCATACACACAAAATCACTATTTGACATGAACATCAAAAGACACAATTGCTGTAACTATTCAAAACTATAACGCATTTTTATCGCACTGTTTTCCAATTATTCATCCCTCGTCAGGTAATAATATTTGGTTCAAAAAAATTTTTTGGGTTGAACCTGAGTTAAGGCTGACAGTGCAAATATAATCAAATAACGTGGCCAATAAGTGGTAATTTAGAAGTACTATTGCATTATAAATTCTGTGACCATTTTCAATGAGTAGTGCTATAATAAAAGCAAGCGATAGCTAATTTTAAAATACGTACTCGTGGTAAAGGAGAATTATAATGAAGGCAGCTGTATGGCATGGCGTTAAAGATGTTCGCGTTGAAGAAGTAGAATTGAAACCAACCAAATCAAATGAAGTGGTTGTACGTGTTGCTTATGCTGGTATCTGTGGTAGCGACTTACATGAATATCTTGAAGGTCCAGTGTTTATTCCGGTTGATCAACCGGATGAACTAACAGGTGGTCAAGCACCATTGACGATGGGCCATGAATTTTCAGGTGTTATTGAAAAAATTGGTGCTGATGTTACTCAATATAAAGTTGGTGACCATGTGTCAATTAATCCAACGATAACAAAAGGAAATGTACCTGATGATGTAGATGTTTATGATGGCTACAGCTTTATTGGTTTGAGTACTGATGGTGGATTCACTTCACACGTCAATGTACCTGAAGATAGCTTGTATCGTTTACCAGAAGATTTTTCAATGAAATTAGCAGCTACAATTGAACCTACAGCAGTTGCTGTTCAGGCTGTTAAAGAAGGTGGTCTACGTTTCGGTGAAAAAGTAGTTATATTTGGTGCTGGACCAATCGGTGTACTAGTAGCTGCTGCTGCAAAAGCAGCTGGTGCAACTAAAATTGTTGCTGTTGATCTATCTGAAGTCCGTCTTAATAAAGCGCTTGAAATGGGGGCAACTGATATCGTTAACCCAAGCCAAGTAAATGATACAGTAGCTGCCATTAAAAATATTATTCCTGGTGGTGCAGATGTCTCGTTTGAAGTAGCTGGCGTACAACCTACATTCGAGCAGGCAATTGATGCAACACGACCACGAGGTACAATGGTTATTGTATCAATATTTGCGCGCCCAATTACATTTAACCCAATGCAACTTATGAATGCTGGCGTTAAATTAACAACAACTATTGCCTATTCAAAAGAAACTTTCCAACAAACTGTTGATCTTGTAAGCAGTGGCCAAATTGATGTGGCACCAGTAATTACTGATACGATTGAGCTAGATGACATTGTGACTGATGGTTTTGAGTCATTAACGCACGATAAATCTCAAGCTAAAATTATAGTTGACTTAAGCAAATAGTCTTTCAAGCAGTCTTTTTCTATTGGAAAAGGCTGCTTTTGTCTTATTATTAAAAGTATAGCCTATACCTTGTAGTTTAGGCCATAGAAAGGGAAATTAATGTCTGAAAATATATATCAATTTACTGTCATGAAGGAGAATGGGGAGACTTATTCACTTGATGAACTGCGAGGACGACCAATAATTATCGTCAATACGGCTACTAAATGTGGTTTTGCACCACAGTTTTCAGAACTTGAAGCCATTTATCAAAAATATAAAGATGATGGCTTGATGATACTTGGATTTCCATCAAATCAGTTTAAACAAGAATTAAATTCTAGTCATGATGCAGCTGAAGCATGTCGACTCTCGTATGGCGTTACATTTCCAATGCATCATTTAATTGCAGTTAATGGCAAAAATACAGACCCTTTGTTCAAATATTTGAACAAAAGCGTGCCCGGGCCGTTAGGAAGTACGGTCAAGTGGAATTTTACCAAATTTTTGGTCGATCGTGATGGACAAGTAGTGAAACGTTTTGCACCAAAGACAAGTCCAAACGATATGATTGATGATATCAAAAAAGTGTTAAAATAACAAAGTAATGCATTAAAAACATTTCAGATAATCACTATCTGAAATGTTTTTAATATTGTCTGACTTATTTTTGATATTTCGTATATAATAATGATATAGAGGGGGAATTCAATGAATTCATTTATATCTTGGCGTCATAGTCAACTGTACCGTTATTTTGTGTTAACAGTTATTATTGCACTTATTGTTTTTTTGAAACAATTTATGTCGTTATTACTACTCACAATTATTTTTTCATATCTAGCGATTAATGCTGGTAAACGGGTATCTGCTGTTTTAAAAACGTCGCGTGCAATATCAATTGCTTTAGTTTATATTTTGGTAATCACTTTAATTGTATTAGCTATTAATCATGGTACGACAACCGTGATGCATCAAGTTAAAAGTATGATGGCACTGGCAACAGACACCAGTTGGGATACCAATGGCTTCCTAAAGGAAGTATACACAAATATGCATCACTATACGACTACTTTAAATACTGATCAACTGATTTCAAAAGGAATTTCGCATTTAAATCAAGTTGGTCATGTATTGTATGAGTTGGTTTTGGCATTGTTGTTTAGTTTCATATTTAGCATGACATACCCACAGTTGCGGTCATGGTCATTGCATTTTCTACATAGTCCATACCATAAATTTTTTGGTGAATTTTATATTATTATTCATCGCTTTATTATTATATTAGGTAGATTATTTGAAGTACAACTCATGATATGTGTTATCAACACAGCAGTCATGGTGGCAGTACTAGCATTTTTGCAGTTTCCATACCTACTAGGATTTGCAATTCTGATATTTATTCTGGGATTAATTCCAGTTTTTGGTGTCATTATTTCCCTAGTACCGTTAACAATTACTGCTTTTATCATTGGGAACTGGCATACGGTATTGATTATTTTAGTAGCTGTCGCATGTGTCCATTTTCTTGAATCATATTTTTTGCATCCACACTTTATGTCACAGCGAACGCACATGCCGATATTAGTCATTTTGCTCAATCTGATTATCATGGAAAAACTATTTGGCGTCTGGGGATTGGTTGTCGGTTTACCTATCCTAACATTTTTACTTGATTTTTTTAGAATTCAAAAATTCAAAAACCAATGACATCGGATACTCTGAAAGTTAATTTAACTTTCAGAGTATTTTTTATTAACAGGCTCAATAATTAATCTTTGGATTAGGGGAGAATTTATAACCAACGATGATGATAACTTGCGACCGTCATCTGTGAACTGCGTTGTTATTAATGCTGCTTATCATAGATGCCAATTAGTATTTCTGCGTATGATTGCATGTTTGTGAATGCACATAGCAAAATAGTAATAGTATTACGAGCAAATTATCAACTTGCAATAATATTTTGTTGTATAATTGCAAATAATAAAGACAAACTAGGAGGATATCATGTTAATCGATCAAAACAAGGGTAAAATGATTAATAATCAGGCCATTAAATTAGGTATTGGCACCAATAAAGTGGGTGGTCACAATTTATTTGATAATTTAAAAGATCAAGATGGTTTTGATGTTGTCAAAGAAGCGCTTGATTCTGGTATCGCCATGATTGATACGGCATATATGTACGGGTTAGGACGCTCTGAGGAAATTATTGGACAGGTTATAAAAAATTATCCTAGGGAAAATTTTAAAATTGCCACAAAAGCTGCCCAAGATCCAGACAATAATTTAACGATCAATAATGATCCTATCTTTTTAGAAAAATCTGTGAACGATGCTCTGTCACGACTACAAACTGACTATATTGATATTTTTTATATTCACTTTCCAGATGACAAAACACCAAAAGATAAAGCTGTTGCAGCATTAAATGAATTGAAAAAAGCTGGCAAAATTCGTGCGATTGGCCTGTCTAATTTTAGTTTAGAACAAATCAAAGAAGCGAATAAAAATAATCAAGTGGATTATGTTGAAGATCATTATAATCTCATTCAACGTCATGTGGAGCGAGAAATATGGCCTTACTTAAAAGAAAACGACATCAAGTTCGTACCTTATTTTCCGTTGGTTTCAGGTTTGCTGACTGGAAAATATACAATTGATGATGCTGATAAATTTAAGCATTTGAATCGTGAACAGTTTGAAAAAATTATTCAAATACTAAAAGGTATTGATGTTATTGCTAATAAGCATGGTGCTACAGTTACGCAAATCATATTAGCTTGGTATATTAAAAACCCCGAAATAAGTGCTGTTATCCCAGGTGCACGAGTTCCTAGTCAAGTGGCTAACAACGTTGCCACGTTGAAGATTGATTTGTCTACAGATGAATACCAAGAGATTGACAATGCGTTTAATTTTTTCTAAGAAGATAGTCCGGCCTTACTCTCCTATTCAAAAACAACGTTGCGTGTCAGTTGTTATTTTGAACCAGTTGTTCTAAATAATATGAGAGTTTATTTTAACATATAGAGATATCATAGTTAAACGGCGCCCGTAGATTTATATTTATTTAAGTCTACGCGTTTTTTATGAGACTAAAACATAGAATCGACTAACTATGTTATGATATATATAGTACATTAATTAAACAAAAACCATACATCGTGTCATTGATTTATCATATAATGCCGATGTCTTTACCATGACAATAACATCATTTTAATGATATGAGAGTGATTGTTTAATTAAGAACATATTTTATCTATTGTTCAATCATGGCATATTTTAAAATGATGAACTTGTTATAAAAAATGGAATTGTTTATTTTATAGTTGTATTAAAATGACTAAAAGTCAAGGAGGAATTCGAATGACAGCGTACCGAAAGGGTATTAAAGAAACAATCGCTGCACAAAATGTTGATGTGCAAGAAGGATTAAGTAAAAAACAGGTGAGCGTTAGCCGGGAAAAATTTGGCAGTAACGTATTTGTCACAAAAAAGAAGGAACCATTGTGGCATAAAATCTTAATTAGTTTAAGAGATGTGGCAACTATTATATTATTGATTGCTGCAGTTATTTCATTTGTGGCAACATACATAGAGGGAACAGGGCATTATTTTGAAAGTTTGCTGATTATTGGTATTGTTATCATTAACTCGTTCCTTTCGATTTTTCAAGAAGGCAAAGCTGAAAATTCATTAGCAGCTTTACATAATTTAAATCGCACCCAGGTCAAAGTTTTACGCGATGGGGAAGTCAATCTTGTTGATGCAGACAATATTGTTTTAGGTGACATACTGATAATTGAAAATGGCAGTGCAATTGTAGCAGATGCCCGATTAATTGAGGCAATTGAGTTACAAGCAGAAGAATCTGCATTAACTGGGGAAAGTCTACCGGTTGAAAAAGACGCTGATGCAATCTTTAATTATGATGCTGAAGTGAGTTTAGGCGAGCGTGTGACAATGGTGTATCGTGGCACGACAATTGTTAACGGGCATGGTAAAGCTATCGTCACGGCTGTCGGTATGCAAACTGAGATGGGAACAATTGCTGGTCTCCTTAATGCTGAAAATGGGACATCGTTAACCCCGTTGCAACGACGTTTAGTTCAATTGGGTAAAAATATTTCTTGGGTTGCCATTGGGGCAGCGATAGTTGTTTTGATTCTTGGCATTGCGCAAGGAATGGATTTGAAACATATTTTCTTAACCGCAATATCGTTAGCAGTTGCGGTTGTACCTGAAACCTTAGCTGTTATTGTGACAATGACATTAGCTTTAGGTGTGCAAAGAATCGCACAAAAACACGCCATTATTCGACGATTACCAGCTGTTGAAATTTTGGGAACGACAAATGTTATTGCTTCTGATAAAACTGGGACATTAACACAAAACAAGATGACCGTCCGTAAAGTATGGCAGAATGAACAAAATCATTTAAGTGAAATACATGACGATTTAGACTCGCATGCTATAGAAGTTCTATCACTAGCAGCCATTTCGACAAATGTGTCAATCAAAAAAAATGATGGTCAAACTATATATGACGGGTTACCAACTGAAGTGGCCTTAGTACGTGCCATCGAAATGGATAAGTCTCGTGATGCACTATTGGCTACATACCCACTTGTGGATCAGATACCATTTAATTCTACAAAAAAGCGAATGACGACCGTTCATAAACAACCTGAAGGTGGTTATATTGCGATTACAAAGGGTGCTTTTGATGTTTTGTTACCCATGATTAAACATGGAAATATGGTGCAAGCTGAAAAGATTAATACAATGTTTGGCCGTGAAGCGTTACGTGTTTTAACCATTTCAAAACAAACTTTTGATGTGATGCCCGAAAATCCAACCCAGGCGTTTTATGAGCAAAACTTAACCTTAGTAGGGTTAGTTGGTATTATTGACCCACCACGGCCAGAATCAACTCTAGCTGTTGAAAAGGCGCGTTTAGCCGGTGTTAAAACAATTATGATCACCGGTGATCATGTTGAAACAGCCAGTGCAATTGCTTCTGAAATAGGTATTTTGCATGAGGGTGATCAGACAATTACAGGTTCAGAATTGGCTAAGCTATCAGATCAGGAACTCGATGCAAATATTACAGCCTATACTGTTTACGCGCGTGTCACACCAACTGATAAAATCAGAATTATCAAATCATGGCAGAGGCAAGATGCTACGATTGCAATGACAGGTGATGGTGTTAATGATGCGCCTGCATTAAAGGCAGCCAATGTAGGTATCTCTATGGGTGAAACGGGCACTGATGTTGCGCGTGATGCATCAGATATTATCCTAACAGATGATAACTTTGCAACGATTGTTGATGCCATTTCTGAGGGGCGTGGCGTATATATTAAAATCCGAAAAACCATTAACTTCTTATTGAGTGCAAACATATCAGAAATAATTGTGATTTTGATTGCAATGCTTCTAGGATGGGGATCACCATTACTACCAGTCCATTTATTGTTCATTAATTTAGTGTCTGATGGTTTGCCAGGATTCGCTTTAAGTCGTGAGCCGATACTAACAAATGTTATGAATGAACCACCAATGCCTAAAAAAACTAACTTATTTGCACAAGGGCTCGGTCGTCAAATAGCAATCAATGCGGTGTTATTTGCAATTGTAACGCTAATAGCGATTTGGATTGGTCAAAATGTCGTTTTTGGTGGCTTGGTACCAAATGAACAAATTGGTCAAACATTAGCATTTATTGTCTTATCAATGACGTCTATTATTCATGTCTTTAATATCCGTTCAGAAAAATCGTTATTTTCGATTAAATATAACGCCAATCCAGGATTAGTAAATATGGCTATATTGGCAACTGTTATCACGCTGGTAGTTGCATTATTGCCTGCTACACAAGTTTTGTTCGGACTAACAGCCGTTTCAGTAGGACATTGGATAATTATTTTTATATTGTCGTTAGTACCAACAATTATTCTTGAACTTTTAAAACGTGTTCAGCCAGCATTATTTAAGGTATAATATCATAAATCCAGCTGCTGAATAACAATTAAATTATAAAATGTTGAACCCCCGAATTTGGATTATATCCAAATCCGAGGGTTTTATTATGATTTTCAATTGATAACTATTTTTCAATTTGATAGTGTGTCAATATACGATCAAATAATGATTTAGTCGTGTCAATGTGAAGGCGATGCGTAATATCATAAGCATCATTAATTTTTTGTACATTATCTTCAAAAATACCTTCCCAAAATAATAACCAAGTTTGAAATTCAAAATTCTGTTGATAAAAGGTCAAAGGGGCAATTTTATCTAGCAAGTCACTCGTTAAATGATATTGATGTTGCACAATAGAAGCTTCTAAAATTACAATTAATACTGGTGCCACCATACGTGAGGTATTGGGAGACATGATTTTTTGAACATATTGTTCAATAATGTCCGTGATATAGGACTGTATATGTTCAACGCTTATCATATTAGCAACAAAAAAAAACAAGCAAAGATCATAATATTGCCAGTTTTCAATACCAAAGAAATAATCTGTGATTTCCTGTTGTATAGAGGCTGATGCTATATTAAAATCTAAATGATACATTGTAGATTTTGCCATCAAAAAGAAATGACGTAGGGCAACATCATTTGGACGGTTGGCAGACATTACTTTTATCGACTCACAAATTTTTTCGAGTCTCATTTTATTTTGATTAACAAATGCTTGTTCTAATTCCGCTTTTAATAAAGACAAATCGTTTTTTTTATCAAAAACGGTATCAAAATAATCAACAATAGGTACGTTTAAAATATCACAAATTTGTTGGAGTGCATAATCAGTAGGCGATGTGAGACCGTTTTCAATTCGAGATATCATAGACTGAGAACCTATTAATTGTCCCAACTCTTTTTGAGAAATGCCTCTTGATTTTCTTGTTTTTCTAATAATCGAATTACTTTGAACTATCATTATTCCCCCCTGGTCATAATATTCATTTATGCATATTATAAAAATCATTATTTTATTAGTGTATATTGAAAAGGTTGTTTGTGTCAATTAAAGGTTTGCCAATCTTAGGTGGTCAGAAATAATGAATAAGGTTTTGGAGAAAAGTGAAAATGAAAAATCAAGAAACAACATGCCGAAAAAAATTATACAAATCAGGGAAACTATGGGTTACTGCTGGCGTGTCACTGATTATCGGTTTAGGCATGTCTGTACAGCAAGTTAGTGCTGATACGATACACTATGCTACAGTAAAAAAAGTCAAGGATACATCACAAGACGTTCCTGTTGCTGCAACTAAAAAAATATCAAATATTGACCAAAATGTCCCTGTTTCATCGAATCAAACAAAGGGAGCAACAGACAACGTTCAAAATGACATTTTAACTCAGCCGGTTTCAAATGATCTATCAGCTCAAACTACGGTACCAGTTAGTAATGATAAAACAACTATTCAGGATTCAAGCAATTCTGTAGCTAATCAAAACAAAAATACTGATAGTAATGCAAATACAGTACAGGCAAAGGACAGCCTTGCAGTTACTGCACCTGTTAAAACATCTACTGATGTATTATCTACAACTGGTCCATCCACGACTAATTCAAATAGTCAGCCAAACACTGATACTACTAACAACCAGGTAGCTGTGGCTAACAATCACAAAGATAATGATGTTGCTACTAAAAATGACGATTCCGTATCCGTAAAAGCGCCAACAGAGGATCAGGCAAGCAAGGAAGCGCCGGTAAAAGAAAACAATCAATCTGAAACAAAAAAAGATTCAAATCAATATCATTCCAAAAATATCCAAACAATTGACGGGAAAACATACTATATTGATGACAATGGACAGGCAAAGAAAAACTTTACCACCGTTGTTGATGGACAAGTACTATATTTTGACAAAGAAACGGGTCTTTTATCAGCAACAAATGATTATCAATTCAAGCAAGGCCTGACAAGTCAAAACAATAGCTTTACAGCACATAATGCGGTTGAAAATACGACCAAGGATAACTTTACTGAAATTGATGGGTACTTAACAGCTGATAGTTGGTACCGCCCGAAAGATATATTAGTTAATGGAAAAGATTGGACACCTTCATCTGATAAAGATTTTCGACCACTTTTAATGAGTTGGTGGCCAGATAAAATAACACAAGTTAATTATCTTAATTATATGAAAAATCTTGGTTTAAGTAATAGTTCAGTTGATTTTTCTGCCAATGATGATCAAAGTATACTAAATCAGGCTAGCCAAGATACACAATTAAAAATCGAACAAAAAATTAGTCAGGAAGGCCAAACTAATTGGTTACAGCATGATATTTCTGATTTTGTTGATAGCCAATCCAATTGGAACGTTAATAGTGAGCTTCAAACAACTGGTAATGATAAAGACCATCTTCAAGGTGGCGCATTGCGTTATGTTAATAGTGATAAAACACCTAATGCTAATTCTGATTATCGCCTTTTAAATCGCACACCAACAAATCAAAAAGGCTATTCTTCATATTCTATCGATCCAACACAAGGTGGTTATGATTTTTTATTAGCTAATGACGTTGATAATTCAAATCCGGTTGTTCAAGCTGAACAATTAAATTGGATGTATTATTTATTGAATTTTGGTTCAATTACTAATCAAGATGCCGATGCCAACTTCGATGGTATTCGCGTAGATGCTGTTGACAATGTGGACGCGGATTTGTTAGAAATTGCCTCAGATTATATGAAAGCTGCCTACGGTGTTGATAAAAATGATACCACTGCCAATCAACACTTATCAATCCTTGAGGATTGGAGTGATAATGATGCAGCATACGTTAAAGATCAAGGTAATAACCAATTGTCAATGGATAATAAATTACGTTTAGCGTTAAAATATTCATTAACAATGCCATTAACTGATCAAAAGGGCACTGCTATTAGAAGTGGCCTAGAGCCATTGATTACAAATAGCTTGGTTGATCGCACCATAGATTCAACTGATAATATAGCGCAACCTAACTATTCGTTTGTACGGGCACATGATAGTGAGGTGCAAACTGTCATTGCTGAAATTATTAAGGAAAAAATTGATGCTAATTCTGATGGTTTAACCCCAATGATAGATCAATTAGAACAAGCTTTTAAAATTTATAATGCGGATCAATTAAAAACAAACAAAGAATTTACACAATTTAATATGCCCAGCGCATATGCATTATTGCTAACAAATAAAGACACAGTTCCGCGCGTTTATTATGGTGATCTATACACTGATGACGGTCAGTATATGGCAAACAAATCACCTTATTATGATGCCATTAATACTTTACTGCAGTCACGATTAAAGTATGTTTCTGGTGGGCAAAAAATGTCTATGGCATATATAATGGGTGACAGTAGCATGGCTGCGCAAGGAAACCGTGGCTTACTAACATCTGTTCGTTATGGTAAAGGTGCTATGACAGCAGATGACAAAGGAACGACTGAAACACGGGCACAAGGTATTGCTGTTATTGAAGGCAATAATCCTGAATTGAAATTAAGCACGACTGACCAAGTTATTTTAAAGATGGGCGCTGCTCATAAAAATCAGGCCTATCGGCCAGCAATACTGACAACTAAGAATGGTATTGTAACTTATTTAACTGATGCAGAGGTTGACCCATCATTAGTTAAATACACGACCGGTAATGGTGAACTCGTGTTTAATCAGTCTGACATACAGGGCGTTGCCAATCCACAGGTATCCGGCTACCTATCTGTGTGGGTGCCAGTGGGCGCAAGTAATATACAAGATGCAAGAACAAGTAGTGATAATATAAAATCTGTCAATGATAACAAAACATTACATTCAAATGCTGCATTAGATTCACAAGTAATTTATGAAGGTTTCTCAAATTTTCAGTACTTTCCAACGACTGAAAGTGAGTATTCAAACGTTGTGATTGCCAAAAATACTGATTTGTATAAAAGCTGGGGCATTACCAGTTTTGAATTGCCACCACAGTATCGATCAAGCACAGAAGGTAGTTTTTTAGATTCAATTATTCAAAACGGTTATGCTTTTACCGATCGTTATGATCTTGGATTTAATACACCAACAAAGTATGGTACAGTTGATCAATTACGTGATGCTATCAAGGCATTGCATGCGACAGGAATCAAGGCAATGGCTGATTGGGTGCCTGATCAAATTTATAATTTAACTGGTAAACAAATTGTGACAGCAGAGCGTGTCAATAATTCTGGGGTTTACAACGAAAATTCAGTAATTAATAAAACACTTTACGCAGCTGAAACTGTTGGTGGCGGTGATTATCAAAAGCTATATGGTGGCGCCTTTCTTGAAACGATTAAGTCATTATATCCTTCATTGTTTACAACAAATCAAATTTCAACAGGTGTACCTATGGACCCTAGTGAAAAGATACAAGAATGGTCAGCAAAATATTTTAATGGTAGCAATATACAAGGTCGTGGTGCCTATTACGTTTTAAAGGATTGGGCTACTAATTCGTATTTTCAAGTTAGTTCAGCAGACAAGAACAATGATTTCTTGCCTAAACAGTTAATGAATCAAATTTCTAACACAGGTTTTGCTTCTGATGATAAAGGCATGACATATTTTTCAACTAGTGGTTATCAAGCCAAAGATACCTTTATCCAAGATGAAAAATCAAATTGGTATTATTTTGATAAAAGTGGGTACATGATTTATGGGCTGCAAACCATTAATAATGACAATTATTATTTCTTACCTAACGGTATTGAATTACAAGATGCTTACTTGTCAGATAGTAAAGGTAACGTTTATTATTTTAATAAGCAAGGTAAGCAAACTGTTAACAATTATTTCATGGATAGTAATAAAAATTGGCGATATTTCGATCAAAACGGTGTCATGGCCAGAGGATTGTCTACTATTAAAGAACACGTACAATATTTTAATCAAGATGGCACGCAAGTTAAAGATCAATTTATCACAGATGCAGATGGTAAATTACGCTACTTTACGCTAGATTCTGGTGACATGTTAACTAATCAATTTAAAAAATTAGCAGACGGATCATGGGCTTACTTTGGCGTTAATGGGTTGGCAGTTAAAGGACAGCAAATAATTAATGGTCAAAATCTCTACTTTGATGATAATTATCATCAAGTTAAGGGGCATGAACAGGTAGACAATCAAGGAATACGTCACTTTTATGATGCAGATTCTGGTGAAATGATCAGTAACCGTTTTGAAAAGTTAACTGATGGTTCATGGGCATATTTTGATGCTACTGGTCAAGCAGTTAAGGGATATCAAACAATCAAGGGACAACAGCTTTATTTTGATGATGATGCTCACCAAATTAAAGGACATGAGACTGTTAATCAACAAGGTCAAATACAATTTTATGATGCAGATTCAGGCGAAATGATCAGTAACCGTTTTGAAAAGTTAGCAGATGGCTCATGGGCATATTTTGATGCTACTGGTCAAGCAGTTAAGGGATATCAAACAATTAATGGTCAAAATCTTTACTTTGATGATAATTATCATCAAATCAAAGGTCAAGCAGTTACTGATAATCACGGGATAGTACGTTATTATGACGCTAATTCAGGTGCAATGGTGACGGATCATTTTGAAAAATCATCTGATAATTCATGGCGTTATTTTGGTAATGACGGCACTGCTAAAGTCAGTCAACCTACTGTTTAAAATATGCTATTTGTAAAGCATCTAAATCGATTTTTTAGACACAATTATTTGTCTAAGAGGTCGATTTTTATGATGTCAGAATAGTAATCAATTGCAATTAAAAAACGCAAAGATTTTTTCTTCACGTTTTTAAATGACTACTGATTAAGTGTATATCCGAATGTTTTATAAAAAGATGTTAAATCAAATAGTACCATCAATACTATTCGAAACGTGAGGGAATCACTATTTGTTTTATATCAGTATTATGCTGCTCTAAAAATTGCGCCATTAAAATTTCAGCAGCTGTCGCACCCATAAGATAAGGGGATTGTTGAATGAATTTATATTTGGGCGCTAAATACTTAGGAATATTAGTATCTATAAAACCAGTCAATCTTTGTTGGCTATTTGTCTCATTCAAAAGATCAGTATTAGCTATTAATTGAATTAATAGCCGTTCTTTCAAGACAAATAAAAAATTTTTAGGATTTTTGATATCTATTTTATCAGATAATTCAGCCAGATCAAGATGATCCGTATCAACTTCGATAAGTTGGACATTGTCAAAAACTGAGCGAGCGCCTGCAACTCTTTCAACACGTGTTGATATATCATTAACAGGCTCTGTAATGATCGTAACTTTTTTAAAACCCTTGTCTAGAAAATTTGTCATTGCAAATTTTGTTATTTGAAAATTATTCGTGGTGACAGTACTAATTTCGCCATTACCAATATCTCGGTCAATTAGAACAACCGGTATATGGTTATTGGAAAATTTTTCAATCAAATGACGATCGGTTGATAATGGTTGCAAAATTAAACCTGCAAAGTTTTGGTTGTAAACGGATTCTAGCAGAGCGGATTCAATTATTTTATCTGAGTTTGAATCAAAAAGTACACCAATATAGCCTTGCGCACTTAAAATAGAGACAATGCCCTTGAAATATTCAGAAGAAAAATATTCATCAATATTTGAGGCAATAACAGCAATTAAGTTTGATTTTTGTTTTGCCAATTGCACAGCGGCTGAGTTTCTAATATAAGCAGTTTCTTTAATTATTTTTTTTAATTTTGCTGCTGTTTTTTCAGACATTTGATTCAATTGACCATTAAGATAACGACTAACT
Organism: Leuconostoc gelidum subsp. gelidum KCTC 3527; assembly: GCF_000166715.1. Classification (GTDB taxonomy): domain Bacteria; phylum Bacillota; class Bacilli; order Lactobacillales; family Lactobacillaceae; genus Leuconostoc; species Leuconostoc gelidum. Next base: position 130,575 of record NZ_AEMI01000019.1, on the reverse strand, counting down.
GTAGCGGTTGAAACATTTGCTTTAGCAGCGATATCTTTGATAGTTAATTTTTTAATGTTACTCATGCTACACAGTCCCCACCAATCAAATTAAAGGCTCAATATTTTAGACATACTCTAAAATACTGAGCCTTATTTATTCTAACATTTGCAAAGCATAGTTGCCAACGGTTTGTACGATTGCTATAAACGACTTACCGTAATAAATAACCACCATCAACTGGTAACGTTACGCCTGTAACATAGTCAGAGGCATGACTAGCCAGAAATACAACTGTCCCCATGAGTTCTTTAGGATTTGCCCAATGTCCAGCTGGAATGTGTTGCAAAATTTCTTTGTTTCTCGTTTCGTCTTCTTGCAATGCTTTGGTCATTGGTGTATCGATGTATCCTGGCGCAATAGCATTGACTTGAATATTATGAACTGCTAAAGCATCTGCGTAAGCTTTAGTTAGGCCAACAACGCCGTGCTTGCTAGCCGTGTAGGGGAAAATAAACTTCCCGGCACGATAGGACTGCATTGAGCCAATGTTGATAATTTTTCCGCCACCATTTTCAGACATTAGTAGGGCAGCAGCTTTAGAAATATGATATACAGCATTTAAATTCAAATTAATCACTGCATCCCAATCCTCATCTGGAAATTCTTGCCATTCATGACGCTTTTGCATACCTGCATTATTAACAAGAATGTCTAATGTCTGACTACTACTTTTTATAAAATTGATAATCTGATCTGCTGCATCCTTTTTTGTAATGTCTAACTTGAGAAAATTAACTGTCTGCCCATAGGACTCAACAATGTGTTTAGTTTCTGCCCAACCACTGTCATCACGAGAAACAACTAAAATGTTAGCGCCAACTGAACTTAATGCTTCAGAGTAGTATCGCCCAAGTCCAGATGCACCACCCGTAATTAAAGCAGTTTTTCCAGTGAGACTAAAAGTATTAATTGAAAAATTTGCTGTTGTCATGTTGTTTTCTTCCTTATTTAAAAATGTTGTTAATTTTTATTACGTAAGCGCTTACGTATAACGTATACCTGTATACTACTACTATAAAAATTGAAGTGCAAGTATAGACTTTTTAAAAGAAAGCGCTTACAATATCAATATAACGTAACCGCTTACGCAAAATTTGGAGGAATTGGATTATGCCATTATTAATAACATTAGTATTTATCATTTTATTGATAGTCATGATTGTTAAATTAAAGCTAAATACGTACATAGCATTATTGCTCACAGCAGTTCTGCTGGCTGTGTCTTTAGGTATCCCAACAGAAAAAATACCTGCTGTCATCGAAGCCGGTATTGGTTCTCAGCTAGGTCATCTGGCCATTGTCTTTGCTTTAGGGGCCATGATAGGTAAACTAGTTTCAGACACTGGTGGAGGATACCGCATTGCACAAACCTTAATAAAAAGGTTTGGCGTTAAACAGATTCAAATTGCCGTAGTTATCGCTTCGTTCATTGTTGGTATCGCACTTTTCTTTGAAGTGGGATTGGTCGTTTTGTTACCTATTTTATTTGTTATTGCAAATGAGTTGAAGATACCATTGCTGTATTTGGGTATACCAATGGCCGCTACATTAAATACAGCACACGCTTTCTTACCACCACATCCTGGTCCAACAGCAATTACAGCAATTTTCAATGCAAATATTGGCCAAGTATTGCTCATTGGTATTGTTGTATCAATTCCAACAATTATAATTTCTGGACCACTTTTTAACTGGTTTTTGCAAAAAGTATACCCCTCAGCCTATCACAAGACGCTGCCAAATATATTTGGCGATTTAAAAGAATTTGATATTGATGAGACACCAGGTGTTGGTATTAGTATTTTGACATCGATGATGCCTGTTATTTTAATCGGAGTGAGCACGATTATGCAGTCACTGTTGGTTGGTAAAAGTGTCCTAAAAACGGCAGTAACCTTCGTAGGTAGCCCAGACATTGCTATGATTTTATCTCTGTTATTTGCGTTGTACACTATGGGTATTAGACGTAAGCAAACTCTTGACCGGTTGAGTGGGAGTTTAACCGATTCTGTTAAACAAATCGCCATGATGCTCTTGATTATTGGCGGTGGCGGTGCTTTGAAGGAAGTTCTTGTTCAGGGCGGCATTGCAAACTATGTTTCTCAAATTTTTGCTACGAGTAATCTATCACCAATATTTGCCGCATGGTTAATCACTGCTATTTTAAGAGTTAGTCTTGGATCATCAACAGTTGCAGGTATAACGGGTGCTGGATTGGTATTACCTATGGTTCAGGCTTCGGGTGTGAATCCAGCTTTGATGGTATTAGCGGTTGGCGCCGGATCTGTATTTGCAGATCATGTTAACGATGCAGGATTCTGGATGATTAAAGAGTACTTTGGCTTATCTTTGAAAGAAACATTACTATCATGGACAACATTAACAAGTGTCTTATCTGTCTCAGGTTTAATCTCCGTTTGGTTAGCTTCATTCTTGTTCTAGAGATGAGCTACGCCCCCATAGAATAGATGTAGTCGATCAGATATTTGACATTTTGAGGATGCTATTAATTTTATATTAGAAAGAGTAAAAAAAGATGAGATTAAATTGGGCAATAATTGGCACTGGCACGATAGCTAATGAAATGGCGACATCATTTATGAAGAAAGATAAGAATATTTATGCAGTATGCGGGCGTAACATTGATAAAATGCAACACTTCGCTGATAAATATCATATAGAAAAACAATGTATAAAGTTAGAGGCGCTTCTTTCAGATGAGCACGTTGACGCAGTTTATATTGCGACACCGCATAATACCCATTTTGAGATAGCGAAGCAGGCTTTACTATATGATAAGCATGTATTGGTAGAAAAAGCTATTGTTACCAATCGAGATGAGTTAGATGAGCTCAATAATATAGCTTATGATCGGAATTTAATGATCATGGAAGCCATAACGCTATTGCATATGCCACTCATTAAAAAAGTTAAATCACTAGTGGCAGCAGGCGCGTTAGGGGATATAAAGACCATCAATGTTACTTTTGGTAGTCACAAACCATACGATGTTAAAAATAGATTTTTTAACCCTGACTTAGCCGGTGGTGCGCTACTGGATATTGGTGGCTATGCATTTACAGCAGCCCGTTATTTTATGTCGGAGCAACCAACCAATGTGAGTTCTTTCGTCAATTATTTTGAAACAGGGGTAGATGAGCAATCAGCAACAATTATAAGTAATTCAAAAAATGAATTAGCTACTATTTCTTTATCAATGCAAGCAAAACAGCCCAAAGCATTAACTATTTCAGGAACAAAAGGATATATTCGTGTGCTTGAGTTCCCCCGTGCGCAAGAAGCGACATGGTATCATACGGAAACAAAGACGTGTGAGGTGATTATCAGCGGAAATACGGATGATGCACTAGTATATGAAGTTGAAGATTTTGAGGATGCAATTGAAAATCCAAATCAAATCAAGGTTTATAATGACATGACTGCCGATGTATTCAGCATTTTCCAGACTATTCAAACTGAATGGCAGTCAAATAATTAGGGACAATTTTTGCTTTTTGTCTGCAATCGCCATAGGCCAAAATAAACCATATCCTTATTCTAAAAATGGCAGTTATCTGTTTTTTAAATCAAACCCGATTAGTTATATTTTCTACGACTAATCGGGTTTTACTATGCTTTTCAATAGAAACGACATGATTTGGTATGGTTTCAATGACAGAGAATTCATGAGATGATAAACTATAAGACTAAACTGCAGCTCTTTTATATGGATGTTGTAGACAATTACTATTAAAGTCGTGAGTAATCACTCAAAAGGAGAATGACTATGCAAACTGTCATTAGTGTAGAAAAAGTTTCAAAATCCTTCGGAAATCAACAAGTTCTAAAAAATATTGACATGCTGCTCAAAAAAGGAGAAATCATTGGGTTAATCGGTCCTTCAGGTTCAGGAAAATCCACTTTAATAAACATTGCCCTAGGTGTTGAAAGAGCAGATTCAGGATTGACCACAATATTTGGACAAAAAATGCCAAATAGAATGCTTCTAGGTAAATTAGGCTACATGGCACAATCAGATGCATTATATGAAAGTTTAACTGCAAAAGAAAATATTAGATTTTTTGCTGAGATGAAAGGTGTTGACAAAAAATTATTAACGCCAGAGATAACACGTGTTGCTAAAATAGTTTCCTTGGAAAACTATTTAGATAAAAGAGTATCTGGATTCTCTGGTGGCATGAAGAGGCGTTTATCTTTGGCTATAGCTTTAATTTCTGATCCCGGATTATTGATTTTAGATGAGCCAACTGTAGGAAGTGACCCAGCTTTACGGTTACAAATATGGCAAGAACTCCATCGTATGCGCGATGAAGGCCATGCTATTTTAGTGACAACACACGTTATGGATGAAGCTGAGTTAGTTGATCGTGTGGCGCTGTTATTAGGTGGCGAATTAATAGCCAACGATTCACCTCAAAACTTAGAGAGCCAGTATCATGTTGATAGCATAGAAAAAGTATTTTTGAAAGCTGAAGGTGAATTAAAATGAGGAGAACAATAGCTATTTCAAAACGAATATTTTTAGAATTAATAAGAGATAAGAGAACTTTAGCTATGCTATTTTTAGCGCCTGTATTAATATTGACACTGCTAAATTATGTTTTTTCAATTAATACTAGTACAAATGTAAATATAGGTGTTGTTAATGTGCAAAGGTCTATGAAATCTACTATTAATGACGTTAAACATGTTAATATAAAGGAATATGATAATAAAAAAGAAGCTAAAAAAGCGTTAGATAATCAAAAAGTAGATGCAATTTTCGAAGAAAACCAACATGATGACTATAGTGTGTTGTACGCAAACACTTCTGCCTCAAAAACTGCGATGATTAGGCGTATTTTGAGCGCTTCATTTACTCAAGAAAAAACTTTTCAAATGGCTGATACGCTTAAACAAATGACAGAAAAACTTGGCATGAATTCTGATAATAAAAATACTACTAATGATGTTAATTTAAAAGAGTCATATAACTACGGCAATAAAAATACAACTTATTTTTCATCAATAATGCCAATATTTATGGGATTTTTTGTTTTCCTATTTGTCTTTTTGATTTCAGGCATGTCTTTACTCAAAGAACGTACTTCAGGCACACTGGGCAGGTTACTCGCCACACCGGTTAAAAGATCAGAAATAGTTTTTGGATATATTTTGAGTTATAGTTTAGTGGCTATTATTCAAACAACGATAATTGTATTTTTCACCATTTATGTATTAAATGTCCAAGTAACAGGCTTGATACTCAATGTATTCATAATTAATCTATTACTGGCTTTAGTTGCATTAACTTTTGGATTACTACTATCAACATTGGCAAATTCAGAATTTCAAATGATGCAATTTATTCCTATTATTGTTGTACCACAAATTATTTTTTCAGGAATTATACCATTAGATTCTATGGCAACCTGGGCACAATGGATTGGCAATATATTGCCAATGAAGTACGCTTCAAATGCAATGACTGATGTTATTTTGTATGGGAAAAGTTTTGCAAATATTTTACCTGAACTTTTGATGCTAATTATATTTATAGTTGTCTTACTAGTGGCCAATATTTTTGGACTGCGTCGTTATCGTAAGGTATAATAAATAATTAATGTTAAAAGAAAAATGGTGATCTATGGCCTTAAATCTAACAAAAGGTGACGAAATTAGAATTATATCTCCCAGTTCCTCAATAAAGAGAGTTGGTGGTTTTAAGGACAATTTAATTGCAAAAAAACGATTAGAGAACTTGGGATTTAAAGTAACTTTCGGGAAACATATTCTTGAAAACGATGCGTTCTATTCTAGTAGTATATCATCGCGGAGTTTCGGACTTTCACGATGCGTTCGGTGACAAAAATGTTAAAGCAATTATGACTACCATTGGCGGGTTGAATTCGAACGAATTATTGCCACATATTGATTGGAATGTTGTGCGTTTGAATCCAAAAATGTTTTTTGGGTATTCGGATACAACCAGTTTACATAACGCAATTCGTGCAATGACAAATGAGGTTACTTATTATGGACCATGTTATTCTTCATTCAAGATGGACGATTTACAAAAATATCAAACAACAGAGTGGTTAAAGGCAGCATTAAATAGTTCATTTGAATTAAAACCTAGTAATGTTTGGACTAGTGATTTGTGGTTTGACAAGTCATTGGCACGTAATCCAATGGCAAATAAATGAAAAGTGTATACTAATGGTCAAGAGACAGGTATCTCAACTGGTGGCAATAGTCAGACATACTGTTTACAAGCAGGAACAAAATTTTTTCCGAAAACACAAAGTCCAATTGTTTTTATTGAACAAGCAGAAGATGGAGACCCACTTGAGTTTTCTCGTGAGTTAGCTCAGATATTACAAATACACACTGATATAAAGGCACTTGTAATAGGCAGATTTCCTACTGTTAATGAAATGAGTGAACAGAAACTTCGAGCTATTTTAGATAAGTTTTTAATCTTAAAAACAATACCAGTAATATATGATTTAGATTTTGGACATACTCAACCAATATTCACCGTGCCATTGGGCCAAAATATCATGGTTACTGCAAGTAGCAGTGATAAGATTAAAGTTAACGTACAAGAAATATAGTTTTTTTAAGCAAAGTTGCTATATTTTATTTTTACAGCAATTTAGCTCATTATTGAGGACTAGGTTGCAAAGTTAGCATGAATATGTGTTGGCTTTTTTATTTGTAATTAAATCCAATGAATAGGAATGATATTTTAACATACCTTTATAGATAGGAAAAATGTCTTGAAATCTTCCGACATATGCTACTTTCGATAATATATATTATGTTAACTAATGTGTTCGGGGAAACTTGCAAGTAATTCATCAGATGCTTAATCAATTTGTAAGATACTTCTTTTGTACCAATCTCATACATCAATGTTAAATAGTTATTCACGGTTTCTAAAGCTTATTTTAAGGCTATTTAACATCTTGAATTCACAATTTTATTTCAAAAATCATGATATTTATATTTTTGCTGTGCTTTGATATAAGTTATACGTCGCAGTTTATTGAAATCTTTAGAGTTAATGCTGTCTATAACATTCTTCATTATTAGAGGCCTAGCTAATTAATATTATAATATGGTTCGTACGTGAAATAAGAAATTTATAGTAACGGTGTATCGTTATCATGTATTCGATTCGTTTTTTCAAAATGAACATGAATATCATGCAATAAATTGATATTAGTCAATATTGCTTCACCTTGATTTAACTTTTTAATTTGTGACAAAGTGTTTTCTTTCATTATTGTTATTTATCTTCCTTTGCTCAATAATATACAATTTCAGACTAACAAACGTTTATAACATCAAGATGACTTTCACTATTCACATCACGACCATTTAATAAGTTGGTTAAGTCACGGTATTCAAAGGTTAAAGTGGTACTGGTTTCAATTAAAGTTTGTACTTGCTTATCTAACTCTTTATCAAAAATCAGGACATCCCAAAGGCTTGTTGACTGTACTGATTGAATGTAACGATGTATCTCCATTGACATCTGGAGCGTATTTTTAAAATTTGGTGAATCTCGTTTGAACACAAAATTTTGGCGGTCAGATGCTAAAACTGTCAATAATGATTGATAAGTGTTTCTAAACCCCTGTAACTGGGCAATATAATTTTCTAGTTGATCTAGTTTTAACAATATTTTTTGTTTCATTATTTATTTTTTCAGTCGATATCGATTGTAAATTAAAAACCTATCGCTTTAGCCACAGGTTTGTAGTAATGTTTATCGTTAAAAATTCTCATGCATTTTCTAGTTAATTGTTTTTATGATAATAAGAGAAAGCCAACAGATTAACGATTTTTATAATTAAGTAAGCAGTCAAAGTTAAAACTAAAGCAATGAATGTGACATGCATGATACTAAAACTGAGTAAAAACAAACCAAACACCATCTCAAGTATGTTAAATGCAAATGCTTTAGATTGAAGATCAATTTGATAATTTCTTTCATCATGGTCAACAATTTTTTTCTTTGTCATAGGCATAACAATCATAGAAATACCAACAGCTATCAAAATACCATATCTAAAATTAGTTGGTATTACTCTTAGCAAAATGAATATAATTGCTAGTAATACCAAAATAAAAATGCCAATTTCCTTATAATTAACTCTATTTTCTTTATGTTTCATCATTATCTTCTTCCTCAGTATAAATAAAAATATTCTCAACACTCTTCCCAAAGTATCTTGCAATCTTCATTGCTAATAAAATAGAAGGATTGTAACGACCATTTTCTAGTGAACTAATTGTTTGTCTAGTCACACCTAGATACTGCGCAAAATCTTGTTGGCTAACTTTGTGTTCTTTGCGTAATTTTTCCAAATTATTTAACAAGGTAAGTCACCTTTCTTAATGTAAAGCACCCTTTCCATTAAGTATACTACTTTATTTTTTGAATGTAAAGTTAACTTTCCAAAATAATTTTTATATTATCCTGACTAATTGTTCTCCGTCAAGTAATGTCTTCAGTATTTTCCTTTTTCCTGATTACTAGACTCAATACTCAATACATTTCTTCTTAGGGTCTTCAAAATTGATATTCAACGTCTTACTGGCCTGTGTAATGGCAGTTTTCATTGTTGCCATAACTAATTTTTGATGTTCTGCTGATAGCTCAGTATTATTCATTGCTTCAATAACTTCTTACCAATGACCGGTTTTCTTTAAGACTGCTAGACTTGGTAAAATTGACTCTAAAACCCATTTTTCAATGCGTTCCACACTCTGTTCTTTGGGCTTATGACCTAACGCTGTTAGTAATGACCATGACGGCATCGATTCAACTGAATCTTCAATCGTATCACGCACTTTATCAGCTTTTAGTAGCTTTTTCTCAATAAGTTTATCAGTAAACCACGCATTAATCACATATTCTGCTTTATCTTGATGCAATTCTAGTTCCACACGGTTTTGTATGCCCGTATCATATTCTCTTTACTGGCTTGTTTCTTGCGTTTGTCATAAGCACGAATAACAAATGGCAATTTCCCAAAGTTAACCATCCAACCATCATCAACGTTGCCATGAACGGCATAGGACTTTGATTTACTCCAAAAACGTTTTTCTTGTCCCGCTTTTACGAGGTAGTTCATACTTAGTAGACCCCCATTTATCGTTGATAGCAATATCTAAACGGGTGAAATATCCTTGATATTTTCTCGTTTTTTGGAAAGAAATCATGCCAAGTCATATTTTGTTCTAACAAGGCTTTTTAAAATAGCCGTGTGCCATACTTTTGTTCAACTGCCTGTATTTCAGGATTTTTGACTGGTGTAAAGTCTTGAATATCTTTCAATAATTTTTAGAAAAATAAAAACCAATCATATAAAATGATTGATTTTGCATAATTGATAGTCAGTTAGACATTTTTTTAAAATTTTTTATTGATCAAAATCAGTACGGATAAACCTATTGCCAACGCCAACGTGTATATTGGAAAAACTAATATGTTGCCTGTATGAATTACGCTCATGATGAATGTTAAAACACCAATCATACAATAATACATAAAACCAAAAATGCCACTAGCAATCCCGATTACATCTTCATAAGCGTATAAAGATGTTTTAAGAATGACAGGTAATGCAATATTGATACCTAAGAATATGCCAAAAATCGAGATATAAATCATAAAAATATTGGCGTTAGCAAAAGTAAAAATTGAAAAAATTGAGAAAGCAACTGCTATACTAATTCCTAATCGAATAACATCGAAACTACTAGTTTTGACAGCCAAACTATTCACTACATAGGCTCCTGTAATCGTTCCTAGAGCAATTAAAATTCCCGTATTATATGCACCTGTACTAAGTTTTAAATTATTAATAAAAATGAATGGTGCTTCGGAGTAAAAGTTAAACAATATTGCATTAAATACGGCAATTGCAAAAGCATTCAACAGAACGAATCTGTCTTTTAGTAATCTCAATACAACAGCAATTATGTCTTTGGTTGAATAATCAACTTTTAGCAAGTTAGTTTCAGGTAACTTCACGAAATTGAGTATCAACAAGATCGTGGCCAATGCTATCAGAAATAAAAATACGCTCATATAATGAAAATGAGTTTCTAATTGTGCGCCAATAATCGGCCCAATTGAGTGAAAGTCATTAGAACAGAGTAAAAAGATATTTCCTAACAGATATATCAAAAGCCCTAGTAGCATGATTGGCTTTCTGCCATATTTATCAGATAGTATACCCCAAATTAATACGCCTAGAGCGAATCCAATAAAATAAATACTCACAGTCAGTTGAATGTTAGAATCGGTAACATTTAATGCATTGCTCAGTGTGGGTAATATTGGTGTAAATATTGACTCACTTATTTGAGGAAAGCCAATTAATAAGCACAGTAATGCTACTGATAGTTTAGATTTTTTTCGGGTGTCCATTTTTTAACCTCATAGTTTATTTAATCTTTGAATGAACACCCTAATTTGACTACAGCCTCTAATGCAATAAAAACAACGCAAGGTATTTTTATTAATCCTCCAATTTTTTTAAAAGTACTGAAAAAGATCAATATAGTATTAATGCCTTTGTATTATAATATACCTATACGAATGATTAATCCTAGTTTTTTTAATGTGAAATAGCAAATTATTCTTAACTGCAAAGGAAAGAATGTTACAAATTCTTATGCTTGCATATCAAAACACCTAAAGCAATTAAACCAGACATAGTCAATGCCAAGATGCCACCCATTGATGATTTTGTGGTATCTTTGCCAACGCTTGATTACAGGCTTCAATGGCACGAGTCATAACTTGTGTCGGTACATCAACGAAATTAATATATTGTATTAGTTGATTGTTGCGCAAAACAAATTTATAAAACAAACATTGTTTTTAGAAACCCTTTTTTTGTTCCTTAAGAAGGTTTAACTTACGCTGATGAAAAGTGATAGTATTGGCGAGTTGCTTGAAGAATAATCCGATTTTTTCTTGTTCATCTATTGAATTTGGAATCATCAAAAAAGTACTAAAAAAATCAGTAGGAGCAATATTCAAAAGATCATGATTACGGGCATCTTCAGCAGCATTCTTTGAAATTTCTCTGTACCATTTAGTAGTGTGGTTCTGTTGCAAAGTTTAATTTAGCTCATGAAAACCGGAAAAATAGGAATAAATAAAAAATAGAAACGCTGTTAAATCAACGTTTCTATTTTTTTGAAATTTTGATTTTGAGACAAATTAGCTCATTTTTTAAACCTTGCAACAGAACCTTGATTTTTATTTATTCTAATTCCAGTAGTTCGTTATTTATAAGTAAATTGCCAGGTCACCCCAAATTTATCGGTCACCCATGTTGCTAACTTATAGTCACCAATTGGCATTGGTCCCATAATGATGACGCCATCTTTTGCAATGGGATTAAAGACTTTATAAAACTCTTCTTCTGACTCCATCTCACTATACAAAGAGATTCCCCATTCAATAGGAACCTTATCATCTGATCCCATATCTAAAAAATATAAATCAAGACCATTTAGTTTCAATTGACCATTCATGAGTAATTCAGGCTGATCTGGATAAGAAACGCTCGATACAACGCGGGTATTAGGAAAAATAGTAACATAATAATCCATAACATCTTTTGACTCAGTTTGAAATGTTAAAAAAGGAATAACTGCTTTCATTTACTTTTACCTCCACTTTTTGAATTATTTTAGTTCTTTTATAAAAGTTTTCTAATATCTTTATTTTAACACAAAGGAATATAAATATACCGAATTGCACATTTAAACCGTGTCACTATTTTACAAAGAATTGCTTCAATTGAAACGCAGTCACAAGTTGTCAATCTCGAAAAACAAAGTAGTACACCAACGCAAAATGATGAACTTGCGAGTTTAAACTACAGTGGACAAATAGTTGTTGAAATCAATAATAATCAACCCATTTTCACCGCAAAAAAATTACAGCTTCAGCAAGACGGATAGCAAAAATTATCCAATGTCATCACTGCATTGACTATTTATTAACTGGCTTTTTTATGATATTTGAATCGACTTCGTGTGCATTTAAAAAAATGTCTAAGCCCAATTTCTTAATTTCATTCTCAACCATGTCTCTTGTTACTTTCATAAAAATCTCCTTTTGAAATTTACTCAAAGATTCCTTAAAATAAAACACTAAAAAAATTTGCGGGTACAACTAGTCTTCTTATTTTATTAATTTTGCAAAACATTAATTTACTAGAAATCTGTATCTATATTGAATTCTAAAATATCCCATTTCGTGTTTATTACCTTTATCATATCTACAATTGACATTAATACAAAGATCGCTAATGAAAGTAAAAGGGAGGGGAGCCAGATATTAATCCAAACCATGGTTTTATTAAACAGTTGGGTTATTCTAACAAACATTAAACTCAATACAAAATTACACGTCAAAGATATTATTAATGTTGTAAATGAATAAATCAAAATTTCCAATTCTTTTTTTAAAAAAATATCTAAAGGTCTTAAACCTAAAATAAATAATTGTTTCATTTCAAATGTTTCTTTTTCTTGTAGTAGCAGCATCATACATATAGTATTTGCTACTGTAATAAGTATTGGAGCACTTAAAAATACAACCATATTTGATGTTCTAGTCCCTGAATCCCCACCATCAGGTAAATCAATAAGTAGTGACGAAAATCCCGAAATAAATATGTTTATAATTGCTACTGGAATATAGATCCTTTTGAAAATATCGTCATTATCATTAATATTATAAGTTGCCAAGTTTAACAAAGATAATTTGAATCTATTTGATATAATATTAAAAGTTTTAGAAAATATCAATAAGATTATTTTTCCACATACAATTATTAATAATGATATTGCAATAATTTCTAAGAAAATTAATAAAATGCTTAGGATACCAAAAGAATTAATTCCTAATCTTTCTGGTAAAAGTGACAGAAAATATGCAATTATAGCTATATTTAAAATTAACATCACTATCACTTTTGTGTAATAAAATCTATCATTACTTTTTATGTTCATGTTTTCAATATTTTTTTGGATTTTATAGAATGTACGTCTTGAACGAATATATCCACTGTAAAAAGTTACTATTGTAATTAGTAGTAGTGTGATAATGAAAGATTGAAATGAGAACTTGATAGTCATAGGGGGAAATTGATGAGATCCTTGAGTACTGACAAAAAAATTATAAAACATTTGAGCAAAGGGAGTTGATATAATAGAACCCAATATTGTACCCACGGTACTTACAATAGATAATTCTATACCTGATAGAATAGCGAGATACTCTGGTGTTAATCCCAAAATAACTTGTAGATTGTTTTGTTTTCTCAAACCATTTAATATTTCTCTAACAGTATTTTTTAAAACTATTGGTATCATGATACTACCAAATAATATTGGAATAAAAAAAAGTTGTGTATTAGCTAATATATCATCATTTATCCAACTACTATTAATAAAATTAAAATAATTAGTTAGGCACATATTAATTATAAAAGCAGAAGTAATAAAAACAGGAAGCGAAAAAATCCATATTTTCCAAGAATATTTAAATTGAAGCCATGCTTGTGAAATCATATTATAAGTTGCCCCCCATCTCGTGAAGGATTAAAGTTTCAGTAGGCTTCGATAAAATATTTTGTATTTTTCCATCACGTATAATAATTGCTCTATCAGTTCTCGACGCCATCTCAATATCATGAGTTACCATGATAACTGTTTTCCCTTGCTTAGTTATTTCTTTTAGAATATTAAATACTTTTTCTCTTGAGATGGAGTCTAATGCACCTGTTGGCTCATCTGCAAAAATAATTTCAGAGTCAGTTGCTAATACTCTGGCTATAGCAACTTTTTGTTTCTCTCCTCCAGAAAGGGAATCAATACTTGCAGTTGCCTTTGGTTCAAAATTAATACTTTTAAGTAATTTATCAATTTGAGCCTTAGAAATTTTTTGATGGCTCAATCTTAATTGCAAAGAAATATTTTCAAATACTGGTAGAGCAGAAATTAAATTGTATTGTTGAAAAATAAATCCAATTCTTTCTCTTCTTAATCTGGCTAACTTTGTTGATCCTAGCTTATATATATTTTGACTTTCTAAAAAAACCGTCCCTGTTGTCGGTGCTGATAAGCCAGAGATAATATTTAATAATGTACTTTTACCAGAGCCAGATGGACCAACTATACTCAAAAATTCACCTTTATTTATTTCAAAAGAAATGTCATTTATTATTCTTATTTTATTATTCGATTTCCCTAACACTATTTCCTTAGTTATATTTTTAACACTTATAATTATACTGTTCATAATTTTCCCTCAACTTAAATTTTACATTCTATCATACATAAACTCCTAATATAGTTTCCTTAAATTCTTTTGATTATCATCTTTGCATGATTTCTTCCTTTGGCTACATTATACAATGATCACTCTAATATTGTAGGATACCATCTGCTCCTATGTCAAATATCCGGACAAAAATATTGTTGAAACTTAACTAACTTTTGAAAATATTTGCTGATAACTTAATCGCTCATTATTGAACCAGTTAACATATCGATTCATTAATACAATAACGTGTTCATTTGAAATTAGTTTTTATAATACAATTGAACTAAAGATATTTTTAGGAGGAATATTTTCATAACTTTTATTATTACATTCCTCTTGAAATCGTTGATTCGTATTCTTCCTGAGCCTTTTTGTTTCTAACTTGTTTTTGATTTTGCAAAAATTTTCGCTCTGCATTGGTTTCCGCTCGGATATCTTGACGCAAAAAACGACTAATTTTATTAAACGATGATTCTTTTGTGGATAGCGTATGTCACATGGTATATTATCTGACCTAGCAATATGTTCTGGTTATTCACGTTGCTTAACATTTTTAAACAGTTCGGTCATTTGAGTATCAATTTCAACCGTCTATATATCTTCAATTTGTCCTAGATGACGGTAGAGTTGATTGGCTAAACGCTTACGTAACTCATTGTCCTTATTCTCAGACTATTTGCGTTGCCCTTTGTACGGACCTGATTTAATCATTTCAGGTCTAGTTTCAGCGGTTTTCTTTGCAAACCACAGGTGCATATTAAGATGATCAGTATTTTGATGGATGACACCAAATCATATTTTTACAGCCACACCGTAAAGTCAAGAACTCAGATAACCCACAACTTACCTGGCTTATACAACTTGAACGCTTTTTAATTTTCCATAATCTAAAATTAAAAAGGCTACTTATTAAGTAGCCTTTGAAGTAAGCTCGATAACTTGAACAAAATAAAAATCTGTTCAGAAAGTTAGCGGGCTTTATGATGTCAAAATATTTAAATGAAATGATTGTAACTGTCTCTTTTTAAGAATGTGTATCAGGGGGATATGGACATCTATGTTTATTTTACTATAAACTTTAAATGTCTTTACTCAGATCAACAAAAGGTAAAGCACCATCCGTGTATATTCTATCTCCGCCACCATTTTTACTATGATAACCAGTAGTAAAATTTTTAACAACATTTATCTGATATGAAATATTTGAATTTTTGAATGTATCTAACACAAAATCACGTTCTTGGTCTACATTACCTATAATTTTATGAGTGATTTGACCATTGTACAAAGATAAACCAACCTTTTGATCAAATGTTGCGGCACATAACCAATCAGTTTTGTAACCCCCAGGTAAGTACCAATTACCGGGGGTTTTCCAGACTCTAATGTGGTGACGTCTTCTCGGGTTATTATTTATTTCTTTTTCAAAAGCAAAACTTTGTTTGTCATTGAAAAGGTACAAAGTGCTGACAGGTGCTGTTGGATAAGAATTTTTTAATAACGAGGCTATTACAATTTTAACAGAAGATTTAAAAGTTAGATTATCTGCGATATGCCATCCTGATTCTAAAAATAATTTCTTCATATTTTCTTCTGAGCCGTTAATCGCTATGTTTACGGGATCACCTAACAACCCATCACTGGTAACAGACCTACCAATGAAGTAATTTGGTAAGTAATGATTAGATATAAATCTGTTGACTTTTGGTGCAATCACGTATGATGACAATAACCAGATGGTTAGATATGCTATTATATGATATCCCTTTGTCAGTATGTCAGATAAAAGAGAGATATAGACCAAATAACAAATAGTCATAATAAATACAAATTTTAGCGCTCTAAATAACAAATGAGCAACTTTTATTAAAATCATCAATCACACACCTTTCGAAATAAAAGAATTATCTTGACGTCTATTTTTTAACATCTCTACAGTTCGTTTCTAGTATATCACACGCAAAAATAACAATTGATCTAAAACATAATCGCTTGACTGCCATTTTGGCAGTACCTTGTCCTCAAAATTATTGTCGAATGCCTCAAATTTCTTCAATCTCATCATATTTGGCAAACTCTCTGCTATAATACACTGCAATTGTTTTTGCATTTTCAATGCCTTGAATAATGTTACAATCATTGATGTTACTGCCTGACCACTAAAGTGTCTCACAGCATGCCGTCGGTAGCCACATTGGCAATGAGACAGCTGATATTTGTTGTCAACGAGAAAGTCAATACTCTCATAAAAACTTGTCCTGTGCATTTGACTTTCTCGTTGTTATATTATCAACACACGTACAGCATAACGAGGGGGTAAAGATCGTTCATTGCTTCATTTACGCGAAAAAAGCCCATCCATTTGGGTGAACTTAGAGTGAAATATAAAACAAATCTACATGAATTAACCTAAAAATGTTAAAGTATCGTTATCAATTTTCACGGCTTGATTGTTATTTAGTCTTGTTATATGCACTCCAGTTTTATTTTCGTATTCAGAAATTTTTTCTTTGATCGTTGCATCACGTGTTAGCATTTCTTTAAAATGTGGATAGATTTGTAAATGAGTTAAATTAAGACCTGTCAAATCCACATCATTGAACCGATTGTCTTCCGGGTAAAGATATTGCATTAAGTTTATAGATCGACCCATTACAATTGAGCCAGCACTTAGACCAACTAT
Source organism: Leuconostoc gelidum subsp. gelidum KCTC 3527 (assembly GCF_000166715.1). GTDB lineage: Bacteria > Bacillota > Bacilli > Lactobacillales > Lactobacillaceae > Leuconostoc > Leuconostoc gelidum. The sequence continues at coordinate 113,479 of NZ_AEMI01000019.1, read as the reverse complement.
TAAGCTCCCACTACGGAACTTTTCTTTCAAAATACGATCTGCCCCGCTCTTTTTTAGAAAATGCAATAGGTAAAATGGGTATCCACCATTCAAAAAAATAAGATCGTAGTCATATAACTTATTTGCATCTTCAAATTCAACATCTAAGAAATCTACTTTCGTCACATTCATGTCGATCAGATCATTTTTTATTTGATTCATTTGAGGATGTTTTTCTTTTTCTTTTGGCCAAGATGTTGAAATAATGCAGGCTTTAGTTACTTTATTTTTATGAATCATTTTCAGAGCAACGGCCCCAATTGTAGGTGTTGAAAACCCATAAGCAGTGAGTAGTAATTTTTTCATTGATAATACAAGCTTTCTTACCTTTAACTGACATGATCATGCCAAGGATATTAAAAAGCAATTATAACACTTTAAAATATATGTGTACCCCTATAATATATGAATAGCCATAGTATTTTTTAAATATTTTGAATCTAACTTTGAATTGTTCAAAAAATCCCTGATATTGTTACTCGTGTTCTTCCTATAAGACAAATACACTACTACCACTTTGTAATTGATTTGTGAATAGTGTGGCAAAATTAATTTTGGTATTGTACGTAACATTATAAACAAACGATAGGTGGACCAATTTTTTGAGCTAAGGATAGGATAAACAACCTTTGTGATGCCATTTAACCAGAAACTAACGTCTTTATTTTTTGCTTGCTAGCCAAGCGAGTAAGAAACATATCATTAGTTTTAGCATTTAGTCTACTAGCGCCAATGTTAGATACTACAATGACTAATATTACTATTAACAATATTAGTCATGATCTACACACGACGCTTAACAGTGTTCAATGGATTATAGCTGCCTATGTATTATCAACTAGCAGTGCTATACCATTTTCTGGTTGGCTAACACAACATTTTAATGGTAAGTATGTGTTTTTTGTTGCACAGATGATGTTTGGTTTATCATTCATAGGGGCGTCCTGAGCACAACGGTAAATGTGCTTATATTTTATCGGATTTTTCAAGGATTTTCTGCTGGTTTAATTATGCCACTTGTTAGCAACTTGCTTGTCAATATTGCACCACGTGACTATTTTCAAAAACTTATGATGATTGTGATGTTACCAATAATGATTGGCCCAGTTTTCGATCCGATTTTAGGTACGATTATTGTGGAATATGGTAATTGGCAATAGATTTTTTGGATAAACGTGCCAATTATGCTTATAGCTGCAGCATTAAATTTTTGGATAGTCCCCAGTATTCCTGCGACTGATAAAACTACAAAAATAGATTGGCTTGGCATTACTTTGTTAGGATTCGGTTCTGCATCATTAATTTACGATTTGTCGCGAGCTGGGAAACTAGCAATTTTTAACAATTCTGATACATGGTTATTTGCAAGCATCGGACTATTTGCGCTATTTATTTATGTTATTTGGGGTATTTATAAGAAAAAAAACAGCAGTGCTACCGTTAGTTCTTTTCAAGGCACCTGTTTATGCTGCGTCTACCGTTAATTTATTTCTGGCTGGAATTATAACAACTGGTCCCATGCTTATTCTGCCATTGTATTTTCAACAAGGCCGTGGTTTAAGCATTTTACAAACAGGATTTTGGTTGCTCCCTCAAGGTATTGGGATGCTTTTAATTAGACCACTACTGTTAAAATTACTGGATCGCATTGGTGCTCGCTATGTTGTCTGGCTAAGTCTATCATTATCTATCTTGGGGACAATGCCATTTGGGTGGATTGATAGCAAGACAAATATTCTGGTTATCAGCGTTGTATTGTTTATTCGTGGATTGGGTATTGGTGGTATTATTATGCCATTAATGACAACCATATTAATGGGAATGGATAAAAAGTTGATGCCACAAGCTAATATTGGTGCAAGAATATTTCAAAATTTGGGTGGTGCTTTCGGTTCTGCCTTAGTAGCAACTATCATATCTTCATATCTCTCAACACATCATACATCATTAGCAAATATAATTGCTTATCAACACGTCTTCTGGTGGTCAGTTTTGTTAACTGGACTAATGATTATACCATCAATATTTTTACCAAAATACGTTGAAAAATAGACGAAAACTAATTATTTAAATATGATAGAATCAAGTTTAATTGGATTGTTTTAAGTTTCTTTTTCCATATGCCTAAGGGATTCTTGTAACGTTCTATATTCTTTAACAACCATTATTTTAAATTTATTTGAATATTTAGACATGATAAAACCTGATAATTTTCTGGACATTTTATTTTTGTCCAAGTTATCAGGTTCACATTACAAATACATCACTGACGTCGCCTTCTAATTTCACTAGGCAGTGATCCATAATACTGTTCAAATATTTTAGTAGCTAGTCTAATGTTATTAATCCCACTATCTATGAAAATTTTACGAATGCCTTTACTGCTATTCACAATCTCAAAATAAACGTGAGAAAGTCTTACGACATAAATATATCGGCTTAAAGATATTCCCGCCTTTTTCTTGAAGAGTCTACTCAAATAATCGGAGTTATAGTGGAATTTTTGAGCTAAATTACTAACGGTTAATAGCTGAAAATAATTTTTGTTTACATAACTTATAACTTCTCCAAGCCGCTTATCATGAATAGAATTGATTAATAATCCTGTTTGTCTGTATTTGGTGAAAAGATCGAATAGTGTTCGTAACAAAAATTCATTAAATTTGAATCGATATCCTGGTAATTTTGATTCATATACTTCAAACATTTGCTTAATAAGGGTCACTACTTCATTATATTCGTTATCTTCATGACTATTATGAATTGTAAAAAGAACATTTTCTGGATTATCCCAATAGCGGGCAATGTATGCCACCGGCACTTGCAATACAATAGAAGAATTTTTTAAATGAGAAGAAGAATGAAGAATTCCAGATCCGATAGCAATAAAATCACCCGGTATCAAAACTGTTGTCTGTGATTCATATTGAAAAGTAACGGATCCTGTTAAGACTAATACTATCTCGATATGACGATGCCAATGAAGTGTTCTTATACCTGCTTCTTCAGTGGATTTAAAAATTTTGACGTCCAAATCACTGTTATTTAATACTAGTTCATATTCACTTTCCAAGACATCTGTCATCTTCCACCATCCTTAATTAAAATTTATTGAATTTTTTCCCAAACAGGTAAACTCAAAAAGTCATAGGTTTCTGCCATCCATTGTCCATGATTCCCAACTGTCATTTCGCGCTTGTCAATAATATGCCGCCACTTACCTTCAGGCAGATAGTAATCGACTTCCCCTTCCTCTGTCATGACTGGGGCAACTAAAATTTTTGATCCAAACATATACTGTCGATCTAAACCAGAACAATTAGCGTCATCAGAAAATTCCAAATACATTGGCCTCATTAAAGGAATGCCTTCTTTGACGGATTCTTTTGCCTCACTGTATATATATGGCATTAATTCCTGTTTTAATTTAGAAAATTTACGAGTTACTTCAACTGCTTCTTCATCAAATAGCCACGGGACCCGATACTGTATATTGCCATGATAGCGTGAATGACTGGAAAGTAAACCGAATTGTGTCCAGCGCTTGTAAATTGCAGCGCTAGCATTTTCTTCAAATCCACCAATATCATGACTCCAAAATGTAAATCCTGATGACATTAAACTCAACCCTCCTCTTAGGGTGTCAGCCATTGAATGGAACTGGCTTAGATTATCACCACCCCAGTGAACTGGGTACTGTTGGCCCCCAACTGTAGCAGACCTTGCAAAAACAACTGCCTCTCCATTATCTTTTTCCTGTTTTAGTAAATCAAAAACAGCTTTATTATATCTATGTGCATAGAAATTATGCTCTCCCTCAGGATTACCACCATTACTATAAATAGCATCGTGTAGTGGAATTCGCTCACCAAAGTCAGTCTTGAAACAATCAACTCCCATGTCAAGCAAATGTTTTAACAAACCTTGATACCATGATACAGCTTCAAGATTTGTAAAATCAATGACAGCATTGCCAGGCTGCCATAAATCCCATTGCCAAACATTCCCATCTGATTTTTTAATGAAATAGCCGTTTTCTTTTCCAATTTTAAATAATCTTGACTTTTGGGATACATATGGATTAATCCACACACATACCTTCAGACCTTTGTCATGAATTCTTTTAATCATCCCAGATGGATCAGGGAATTGTGCTTTATCCCATTCGAAGTTACTCCATTCGAAACCTTTCATCCAAAAACAATCAAAGTGAAATACTGACAATGGAATATCTCTTTCAGCCATACCATCAATAAATTTCATGACTGTCTTCTCAGAATAATCAGTTGTAAATGAAGTTGATAACCATAACCCAAATGTCCATTCAGGTGGTAAAGTAGAACCTCCCGTTAACTTATTGTACTTTCCAATAACATCCTTTGGAGAATCTCCAGCTATGATATAATACTCTAAACTTTCTCCTCTTGTTGAAAAGCTCACTCTATCAACTACTTCTGTAGCCACTTCAAAACTTGTTGGTTGGCTTTCATTTACGAAAACACCATAACATTTATTCTTTTTTTGACCCTTTACTCCCGGCTGGACAGCCAGGTAAAATGGAATAGATTTGTAACTTTGATTTGAACCTGTTCCTCCGTCACGATTAATAATATCAATACTTTGACCATTTTTTTCAAAAGGCCCAAAGGTTTCACCAAATCCGTACACTTTTGTCCCAGGTAATAAACTTAACTGTTCCCGCATGAAATGATCGGCCCATCTAACGCTACCATCTCTTAACAGTGCTTGAGCACCGACCACCGTATTGGGATGCATGACCTGTCCTAACTCTTGACCAGATAAATCATCTATAGAAGCTTGTGCCTTTAGTTCCGACCCAGTAATTCGATTTCCTTTGTACTTAAAGTCCATACGGAATTTATCATGTAGTGGAATATTAACTTCTAAATCGCCACTTTTATAATTGGCAAATTGATCTGAGGTATTGATTTCTGCATTTACGGTTGATTGCACTAAATCATATAAAGGATTCCTATCGTCCTGATCGAAGTGCTTAAGCTCTACTCCAATAATATCTGGGGCTGGGCTAAATAATGAAATCGTAGAATTTCCCACATCTAGCATGTCGCTACGAGTTTTGAGTTGCTGATAACTAGAATTTACTACTAAAGTTTTACTTTTTTGACCTGATTCTTCAACAGTGCGCACAGAAGTATCATAAGCCTCGATCGGTGAATTGATTATGTAATTGTCTTTTCCTAACCAATATCCATCTGAAAATTTCATGTTTCTCTCCTTATTAAATTATTCGCTTTGTTCTAACCGATGTTTTACGCTTAAATCATTAGTCATTTTAGTTTCAATCTTATCTACATTATTGAATAACAAAACTATCCCAGATGCAATGTATCCAAACATTGGAATCCAAATAAATCCCATTCTAATAGCATTTAAGGCAGACAGATTTTGCGACGCTGTAGAAACATTCGAAATAGCGATGTAACCTCCTGCAGTTAACACTGTTGAGAGGAGCATACTTCCTAGCCCCATTCCTAGTTTTGCGCTAAATGAACTAAATGAAGTAACAAGGCCTTCAGCACGAACACCATTTTTCCACTCACCAAAATCGACAGCATCAGACAACATTACTGCAATCAATGCGCCTACAAGACCATAACTGATGTAATAAACCAACATGCCAAACAAAATCATTGGTACGTTACCATTCATCTTATCAGCAAAATGCAAAATTAATTGTGATATTGCCGTACCTATCATACCGAGAAGCATAGTATTACGTTTCCCAATCATTTTTGAAAAGTAGGGCACTAATGCTGTAGATATAAGAGTGATAATTGTGCCAGCAAGCACTGCACTTCCTAACTCTTCATTGTGTAGTACATATTTAAAATAGTAAGGAAGTGAGCTTTGCCTAATAGCAAAACTACCCCAATATACGAAATTGATAAAGATTATAATTGCCCAAGGATAATTTCCTTTCAGAGCTTTTACTGATTCTCGAATTGGAATTGATCTATTGGAATCTTTGGTAACAACACGCTCTCGTGTGCCTTTAAAAGCAGTCATTAAACAAATAACAGTAACAATCCCCAAAATTAATGCCCATAGGAACCATCCAATTGCAGATGTAGAAGGATTATTATTTTTCTTGTCAAACACACCTGCAAATAAAGCAACTACTGGTAAAGTAAGAGGCAAAAATATAGCGGCGCCCAAATTTCCAAAAAACTGACGAATCGTTGATAATGTGATGCGTTCAGTTGGACTACTAGTCATTGCTGGCAAAATTGAAGTTACCGGAATATTGATTCCCGAATACAATATTTTAGATCCCAGGTAAGCAATATAAATCCACACTATTTTCCATGCCATAGGAATGTTTGGCGCTGTAAATGACATCACACAGAACACAGCAAATGGTACCGAAAACCATAACCAATATGGTCTTGATTTCCCCCATTTTGTGTGTGTTCTATCAATGAATTGCCCCCAAATCACTCCATCAATCGAGTCTATAATTGCTGATACAGCAAACAAGCCTCCAACAACTGATGCTTTTATTCCCATTGTGTCAGTACTAAAAACCATAAAATATGTTCCAACAATTTGGAATATGGTGTTGCAGCCAAAATCTGACAATGCGTACGATAATCGTTCGGGCCAACTAACCTGGTTGCTATTATCCATGTTTATTCTCCTTCACTCTATTTTAATATAACAGTATAGTATAAAACTGTAAGCGCTTACTTAGTTAATGATATGCTATTTTTTTGTTTTTTCAACGCCAAAATTCAAACAAAACAGATAAAGGGTTAAAATATGTCAGAAAAGTACACGGCAATTGTAAAATAAAAACAATCACCGTACACAAAGAGCTGAGGAGCCTTTATGTACAATGATTGTCTAAATCAAAAAAGCTCAGAGGCCTCTCTGAGCAAACGTAGTATATCATAGTTAAACTATTGATTTCCGAACACATAAAAATTCATAATGCCAAATGAAGCTTAACTATCAGTATTAAAGTATAAAATATTTCTTGAATTGTATTTTTCTTATAAACATGGCATGAGAGTCACAAACTAACCATGAACTATTTTTTTATTTCATTCTATCAACATCAATTCACAACTATTTAATTATTTTGGCTTTGTTGATTTATTAAATTCACATAAATAATCGATGGTTTTTGCTCACTGATTCTTGGCAAAAAGCAGCTTGTTTTTTGATGTTAATACATTTACATCAAAATGTCTGAACCATATTGAATTAAGTTCTGTTGAAGCTAATATAGTTTCTTTATATTTCACTTCAAAATTATTTGGCCTTTGATCAGATATATCAATCTTGATTTCAAATTCATCATAAAGTCTTCTGAATCAACTCTTAACTAATCAATACTATTTGCTAATAGGAGTGGACCAATTAATGTTGTTTCTATATCACCATTTTCTAGTAACTATTTAAAATCAATATCTTTCTTTTGAATAATAGATTTATATCCTGTCAATTAGTCATCATAATTATATCCTTTTAATAATTCTTTTTTTCGTCAGTAGTAATAAGCCAATGATGATAACAAAGGCTACAAGTCCAGATGAAATAAATACTTGGTAGCTTTCAAAGCGATCAAACAATAGGCCGTAACATAATCCCCCCAGGGGAATAAACAGTTGAGAAATGGCATTGATGATGGAATATACCCCACCTTGTTTATTTTCTGGCACTTCAATTTGTAAATACGTTGTCATTGCCGTATTAGCCACTACCACTATTAATCCGAAAACAACTACTAATATTCCTAGAAAGCCAATAATTATTAAATAGTTACGCGTTATTAACTCCGGAAACCCGAATAACACAATGATTATAGTAAAGCATAGCATTGATTGATACATCATTTTTAAGTTATCCTTAATAGTATGCACAGTCAATAGGATGCCACCTCCTACCATTGCAACACTAGTTAAACTTTCCAAAAAACTGTAAACTAATTTAGACAGAGACAGTTGCTTAATAACAAGTATGGGTAAACCAATAGTTATGGATGAGGCGAATAAGTTTATAAACATCGCAATAATCACAAGAGATAAAATCTCTGGCCGGTCTTTGATAAATTTTATAACCATCAAAAAAGAATTTTTGTCAGTAACTGATAGCCTATGTAAAGGAGCTAGTTTTAGCGTCCTTGTGAATAAGATTGACATTCCGACTAGAAAAATTATGAGTGAAATAAAGAATGGCAGTGTGAGGAGACTAAATGCTAATCCGCCTACAATAGGCCCAAGAATATTTGCAACCGAAGTAGCTGATTGAACTGATGCATTCAGTCTTTGATAGTCATATTTTTCAACTAGTTGTGTCGTAGACGCTTTTAATGTAACGATAAATAGTTCTTCACTAACACGGATAATAATCATCAAAATATAGACATATGATAGTGTACCGACATCTAAATGATCACGAACCACGACCCAATAAACCACAAGAAATACAAATGAAATTATTTGAGCGATTAATAATATCTTCTTGTGTGAACCTGTGTCTACAATTCTGGTCATAATCGGTGTGAGCATGAGGCTGACCAATGGCCCAATAATTGTTAGTGTCCCAAAAATGAAAGCTGACCCAGTGATTTGCAGAAAGTATAATCCGAAAAAAAAATTTAAAGAGGTTATCGCTAAATTAAAAACTAAACTAATTAATGATGTTTTTATAATTGTATTGAACATTACCGTCCGCCCTTTCCTTATTTCTAATTTACCATCAACTATATCTAGACATTATATTAATATGTGTAGTATAGTTTACGTTATTAGATACAGGCGGAGGAAATACGAATTATGACAACAATTGGCGAAACGATTAAAGCAATTCGAAAACAAAAAAGGCTAACTCAAAAGGAAGTTTATATGGGAATTGTGTCTAGAAATTTCGCATCTCGATTAGAAAATGGACATAACAGTATTGAATCCGAAAAATTGTTTGCCATTCTCAAACGATTAGAAGTCTCTCCAAATGAGTTTCAATTTATTCACTATAATAACTCAGAATATTGGTTTAATAACATTTTAAATCAAATTGACAATGATGCTAGTATGAAAAAAACAGCCACGTTAATGAAGAAACATGTTGATTTTAAAAAAAATTTATCTCTAGATAGTCAAATCCTTGCTGCTATTGCTTATATCAAAATATATATTATTGGCAATAATCCTTTAAGAATGTCTATTGATCCTGCGTATCCACTAAAAAAGCACTTAAATCAGACTAAAGATTGGTCTGTTTTTGAATTAAGAGCATTTGTTGATGGCATTTTTATATTTAGAAAAGATCCCTCAGAATTACTTGAATGTATGGCTAAGGTTCATGAAGTATACAAAAAGTATAAAGGATTTACAGAATATTCATATATAATCGAACAAAGTGTTGCGAGTATTGTTCTTAATTATGTTCAGATTGAACTCACAAATTTTAACTATAATTCAAGTAATTTGCAGAAAATCACTGATAATTCTTGCTACAGTACATTAAAGGATTTTACAGCTAAATTGACTATGAATTTTGCTAGATTGATCATTTTTCTCTATTTGGGATCAGATCAAAAAAGTGATGAAGCTAATTGTTATGAATTTATAAGAATGCTACAAAAACTGCAACATGATGATTATACCGTGTTTAAAGAAATCTACAATTACCATTTACCTCTAAGTCAAAGATATCGCAAGGCACAACTATAATATTATTGGTTATAATGCAAAGTTACACGTCAGCAGACATGGGACAACATATTTTATAATATGACCAAGATCAAAATAAAATTGGTCGGCATGAGCCCAGTTCAATACCGGATTCATGTCGACCAATTTGTTATTTAATATTTTTTTATTTATACAACGCGTACATCTTCATCATTTTTAGCTTTTGATGCTGTTTCTTTGACAGTATTAACACCGTCTGTTGTTTTTTCCTTAATTGTGTTACCAGCATCCGTCACACGATCTTGCAACGACACTTGATCGGCATCAAATTCTGATTTTGTTTGAATATCAATCACTTCAACATTAAGTTCAACCAATTCTAAACTCGTTATTTCTGTAAGTTGCTTGGTAATCACTTCAGTTAATGTTTTATAAATGTCGTGTGCGTTGTTCCCATAAGCCATGATAACGTTTAGGTCAACAGCAACCTGTTCTTTACCAACTTCAACTGAAATGCCATCAACAGGATTGTCGCTGTTTACAATTTTATTTTTAATGTTAGCCATAAAACCACCATCAACACCTAGTAAACCGGGAACATTTTCAATCGCATAACCAATAACTTTTTGAATCACTTTGTCATTAAATGTTAATTCACCCTTAGGTGTCGTCACGTCTGAACGCTGTGCATTTTTGTTTTCTGTAACCATTATCATTTCCTCCAAGTTTGTTTAGCGTTGATTTTTTCGCCGCCAATTTTCAACTATACGCGATAAATCAATATTATTTTTTTCTAGTAAATAGCCACCAAAAGCAGCTATCAGCGTTACAATGATGATAAAAATCGTGCTGAGAAAACCAACAGTCATTAACAAGGTTGCTAGAACAAAACCAATGCCACCAGTAATCCAAATCATTGAGATATTGTTTTTATTAATCATTTTTACACTCCAAACTACTAGATAACCCGTGTCACTTTACGCTTACCACTGGTTGCCTGATTGACCTTTATATCGACTTTAATAGGGACGGTGTTAACGCCTGCCAATAAATCTGCTATTTTATCTGTTAAAGTGTTTGTCAATCTAGGTAATTCTGTTATCGCATATTGTTGATAGATTGAGTCTGCTACAATATGAAATCGTCTTTGATGACGTGTGTTTTTAATTTTTACTTTGATGTTCGATAATCCTCCACCTGATAATTGCGTTTGGATAAAGTGACTGATACCATCATTGCTTAATGCTAGTCGGCCGCGTTTAGTTTGACTCAATTGTATATCTGGCTTCTGTGAAGGTATCAATAATATCACTAAAAGAATAATTATAGTTATCGCAATGAGCGTCATACCATAATAATCAACAATCGTTTGACTGCTAATTGTGATATTAAGGTTTATACGTTCTAATAAAGCCATTATTGTCAAAATAACACGTGGCCAAAGCATGATTGCTAATCCGATCAAATAACCTATGCTAAGCAAACTCAGCAGGGCTTTTTGCCATTTTTTCATATCACACCCCTTTATATAGTTGTGTTAACGCTTTGCTCGAATACCAAAAATAGCTGACACGATTAAGACAAGGATAACCGCACCGATGATTGATGGGATAATTGCCATGCCAGCAAGACTAGGACCCCAATGACCAAGAATGCCTTGCCCGATTGCTGATCCAACAAGACCAGCAATAATATTGCTAATCCAACCCATAGATTCACCACGATTCGTAATGGCACCTGCAACTGCACCAATAATTGCACCAACGATTAAAGACCAAATCATAATATAATCCTCCATTCTTTTCTTGCTTAATCTAAGTAGCGCTACTTATTACTTTCAGTATATCATTATTTTTAAAATTTTACAAACTTTAAACGGATAAAATAGCCTGTTCTATTATGTTGGCAACGCTTACACAAAAACATATTTCACAATGAAAATAAAAAAATAACAATTTTGGTTTTTTAAAATAACATTTAATCTCGCTGATAATTTCATATCATAGATTTAATGATTGTTATCAATTTCATGACCATTTTGAAGTACTTACTATTAAGTAAAACACGCGGCGATGTATGCAACTAATAATTCGGTATTACTACCCTGTGAGCAATCATTTTTAGTAAAATTATTGCGTCTTCTATGCCACTATTCAATCACTACTTTACCATCAATTATTTCATAAACTTTATCTGCATACGCCCGCATTCTTAAATCATGTGTCACAATAACAACAGCTTTATTTTCATTTTTAGCAATGCCTTTAAATAGTTTAGCCACTTCGTCTACACGTTGACTGTCTAAAGCTGACGTTGGCTCATCTGCTAATATATAATCAGGATTAGTATATAACGCTCTTGCAATAGCCACTCTTTGTGTTTGTCCACCTGAGAGTTGGTCTGGAAATTTTGATAGTAAGTTAGTTATACCAAGACGTTCTAAATATTGTGTGAATAAGGCTGCTGACAAGTTATTGTCAGGTTTAATTCGCTTAACTAACTCAAATTGTTTTTGCACAGTTAAATATGGCACTAAACTATAAGATTGTAAAACAAAGCCGATATGTGATAGCCTAAAGTTATCTGCTTGCTTTTTTGACAAAGTATTCAAATCACGTCCATTTAAAAGTATTTGGCCACTAGTAGCAGCCTGTAAACCGCCGAGAATTGTGAGAAGTGTGCTTTTACCTGACCCAGAAGGACCAACAATTAAGGTTAATTCCTTAGAATTTGCAGTGAAATTAACATGATCTAAAGCCGTCACTTGACTATCCCCTGTGCCAAACAATTTTGTAACATCAATTAGTTTAAGATTACCCATTATGTTTATCCTCCTATAACTGACATTGGATCAATTTTTGTAATTAATCTCACTGGCACAATTGCGCCAAGAATACCTGTCAATACCAACCCCAAGGATGACAATACTAATAGTTTAATATCAAAGAACATGGGGACTGATTCGGGTATAAACCACGCCGTAACACCACACAATATGCTGCTGATGAGCACCGAAAGGATCATAATAATCAATGTTTCACTGATCGTATTTAACACAAGATAATTTCCAGGAACACCTTGAGCTCTTAAAACAGCAAAATTAGGTATTTTTTGAATAGTTAGAATATACAAAAAGATGGCAACAATAACAGCTGAAATCACTAACAAAAATCCAATCATAAATATAAAGGTACTATTTTGAGCGGTATACCCCGGCATCTTATTAAACAATTGTGCTTTAGTGTAATTCTTTAGATTTTTTGTATTCGCTTTTTTGGCACCATTAGACACGATGCCACTGGCGTAAAATGTGTTATTGACACCTTTTACATCCCCCCAATTAGCTAAATTACCATATATAATTGGCGCCATATTATACGTTGCATTTTTCACGTACCCGACGACCTTAACGTCATGTGCAAGCATGCCAAGTTTAATATGATCTCCAATTTTTAAGTCCTTTTGAGTAAGTGCCGACGAAATCAACACGTCATAACGATTTTTAGGTAACTGACCTTTGGTTAATTGCATCTGTTTATAAATTAAATCATTTTTTTGAATACCAATAAACATTGCTGAGACACGTGCTTCATGCGATTTAACAATAATGGGTGCAACACCAATTGCTGCTTGATTAGCAGATAGGTTAGTTTTATCAATATCGTCGTTTGTTAACAGGGATTGACTTAAGTTACCATTAGCATCATTACTCATGGCAACATGGTTAATGTCCCAGTTATTGACAGCAGACGTATTTTCATTAGCAAGTCCCATAGCTAAAGCGCTTAAAATAAAAATTAAATAGCTAATCAATGTCATAACAACTATGATTAAGCCATATCTCAACTTTTCTTTGTGCATCTCATTCAATGTTAAATACATAATTTAGCCTACCGTTCTCCAGTTTTTCAACATATGAAGTGTTGTTATGATATGTGCTTGCTTATCAGGATTTAAAAAAAACGCTCTAATTAATTGATGGACAGATTGAATTACCAACCATTGTGATATATCGTCAGCAGTTGAATTAGTGTCAAGTAATCTAAAATCATGCTGCGCAGCCTTAACATTTTTTTGTTGCAAAAAAGCTTCATTCACAATATAGTAATGACTCAAAAAATCAAAATGTGGACTTGTTTTAGCTTTTAAAATAAAGGCTTCTGTTGATGATATAATATCTTTCTTATCGATGGTTTGATGTATATCTGCGATAACATCATTCAACACCCATTCATATGCATCATCAATATCATCAAAATAGGTATAAAATGAGCCTCTTGAAATATGTGCAGTTGTAACAATATTTGATATTTTAGCCTCCGCTAAAGTATATGTTGAAAATTCAGCATACATGGCAGCATACATCGTATGTTGTTTTTCTGCGCTCAGGTTTAAAAATGTTTTGGTCGGCATAAATGGTTAATCTCCTATATATGACATTGTGTCACTTTTATGACATCATGTCAACTTTAATGTATATTAATTTATAAGTGTTCAGTTATTCGTAGGTCAAATAGTTGATCGACCATTTAAATGAACTAATCAATCTACTAGTTCAGATAAAAAGCCACTAACATTTAGTGGCTTTTTATGACTAAAATTTTCGTTAAAAATGATAGACAAATATTATTTAATACTTTGATTTGAAAGTTATACTTGCTTGCATTCAATCACGCGTTGCATATCATAGTTTGTAACACCCAAATGCTTATTTTTAAATGGTCCGGAAATATCTTGAAACCCATTTTTAAGATAAAATCCGTGAGCTGAGGCTCTGGCTGTCAAATTGAACGCACCATATCCTCTATGTTGATAATCATCAGTGACCTGTTTGAGCAGTAAAGAACCTATGCCTTGCTTTTGAAAATTTGTGTCAACAGCGAAAGAAACGAGTCTAATGACTGAATTATCTGTTTCATAACTTGAAAGTGTCGCAATCAATTTTTGGTTTGATAAAATACCATAAAATTGATTGTTTTTTTCAATGAGTAAATCATCTGCTGATAATGATTTTCCTAATGGTTCACGTAATATTTTATTTCTTAAATTTATATTTTGACTATATAAATTACGATTTGACGCTTTAAATTTTTTAAACAAAAATTGATTTTCCATAGTATTATTCTTCCGAGAATGAATCAAGAAACGAGTGCAATGTATTTAAATAATTGTTTTTCTGATTGACTTTTTTTAATATTTCTTGATTATGAGTATAGGCACGACCATCATAAATCATTTCTGAATACAATTCAGTATAAGGTAATCTAATATTTCTTGCTAGAGACACCTCTTGATCAAGATTGTAAGCCACCTTTCTGAAATCAACGTCTGCTAAGCCAGTTTCATCTATTTCTAAAATTGCATATTGCGCACGTCGATCATTATTCAGTTTTGCATGCGCAAAAAATGGTTCACCAATGGTTCCCGGATTAACCACTAATTGTCCTTGACTACTATATCTTAACAATTGGTGGTGTACATGACCATAGACAGCAATATCAAAACTAGAGTTGATAAATAGCTCATTAAAGTTGCTTGTTTCAGCAACCGGAATCAATGCTGACCCATAATTTTTATCAGGTAAGTTGTGCGAAATACTAATCTTTAGATTATTTATTACACGAGTTGCACAAGTCTCAAATTTTTTAATTTTATCTCTGTTGTTCATCGATAAATTCTCATAAACATATTGACCTAAAATACCAATATAAATATCGGACTCATCATTAAGATCAATAGTAGAATTGCTTTTGATAACCTCGAGAAAACAATCATCCCAATTGCCTTTGATATATATTGCTGTATTAATATCACCAAGCAAATCAAACAACTCGTTAGTGCCTGGTCCAGGCATGACTAAATCACCTAGAAACCAACATTCATCAACATCCTTTTTTTTGAGATCATCTACAACAGCTGATAAGGCTGTGCTATTCCCATGAACATCTGACAGCAAAGCAATTCTTTGTTTCATTTCTCTTCCCTTTTTCATTAAATTATAATTTTTTTATAATAATTATAGCATATTTTATTACTAGCCGTTAGTCAAGCGAGACAGATTATAGTTACAATGCCAATTCGATTGATTGTATTGATTACGGCAAAAAGGATGGCTATATTTTTAGTCTCTTGACAAAGATAACTAAAAAAAGTAAACTTAATCAAGCATTACTACATATCTAAAAGATATATTAAGGAGAATAATATGTACGAACTATATGTATTAGGACAATTGCTGTTTACTGATCGATCCGCATATAAATTACGTTTTGTCCTTGAGAACGTGTTAGGAATAAATCGAAAAGTCAGCTTTGGTGTGCTGTATCCATTACTAGAAAAGATGGAAAATTCTGGCACCATCGTGATGACAAATGATTTAGATTGGCGTGGTAAAAAAAAGTTACATGTTACCGCAGTTGGTCGATCCCGGTTTGATACATTAATGCGGGAACCAATCTCAAAAAATGCTCATATGGATGATGTTTATTTATTTAAATTATCAAGCCTATCATTAGTAGATCGTACGTTATCCCAGCAAATTATTGCTAATTTTCGTGCCGAAAAGCAATCACAGTGTGCACAATATGTAGAACGTAGTAACCAATTACAGCTTCACCATTCAGAAGCAAGTTTTTTTAAATCAGCTATGCAAATAAATAAATTACAACATGCCTTAGCTAATACCTATCTAGAACATTTAGATATAATTGAAAGTGAGTTAGAATAATGGCAACTGTATTACAAGAAAAATTAGATCCAAAACGCTGGTTATCTTTAATAGCCGTTTCCTTGGGTGTCTTTATGGCGTTGATTGACACAACAGTTGTCAATGTAGCCTTGCCTAGCATTCAAACGAGCTTGAATGCATCATACTCAGATTTACAATGGGTTATTTCTGCGTACACTATTGTTTTTTCGGTTTTATTACTGATTTGGGCAAAATTAGGAGATTTATATGGTCGAAAATTAATGTTCATCGTTGGTTTGGTCATATTTACAATTGGATCAGGGCTCGACGCTGTGTCAACATCAATTAGTATGTTACATATTTTTCGAGCAGTTCAAGCTATTGGCGGTTCAGCTTTAATGTCCCTATCCTTCGCTCTTATTGGTACAACATTTAATGGTAAAGAGCGTGGTATGGCGTTAGGTATTTTGAGTTCCATTATCGGCCTCTCCACTGCTTCAGGACCATTAGTTGGTGGCTGGTTAGTTGACACTTTTTCATGGCAATCAATTTTTACCATTAATTTACCAATTGGTATTATAACAATCATCATGGCATCATTATTTATTTCAAACCATCAAGCCCATCACGCAACAGGTAGTGTTGATTATCTTGGCATGCTATTGTCAACTGGTACGATTTTTTCTTTGGTTTTTGGCTTAGTGCAAAAAGAGATGAATGCTAGCTGGGGATGGGATAAGTTGCAAGTGGCTGGTTATCTAATCATGGCCGTTATCTTATTTATTTTGTTTATTTGGCGACAACGTACAGCTAAAAACCCAATGATGGATTTAGGCATGTTCAAGTCATCAAGCTTTACTGGCGCCGTTTTGGTTGCATTTTTCTTAGGTGCTGGTTTATATGGCTTTTTTGCATATTTATCAACTTTCATGCAAAATTATGTTGGCTATTCAGCTTGGGACACAGGTTTACGGCAAGCCACAATTTCAGGATTTTCATTACTATTAGGGCCAATTGCCGGCATACTCACTAATAGATTACGCCATGGCTATATGTTAGCAACATCAGCGTTATTTATTGGTGTTGGCTTATTTACCTTAAGTGCGTTGACAACTACAACGGCAACATTTGCTGATTTTTGGCCAGCATTTATCATTATTGGTATTGGTAATGGCTCAATCAATCCACCAATGACAACGGCAGCCATGTCATCAGTTGCACCACGACAAATGGGGATGGCTTCCGGCATGATTTCTACCTTTATGCAAGTTGGTGTCAGTTTTGGTGTTGTTTTTCAAGGATTACATTTGGCCGATGGTTATCAGGCAGGACTAGCTAAACACCTACCTGAGGTTACGGGTGCATCTGCAACGACTATAGCCACTTTGCATAAAGTACTTGTCGATGCGGGCCCTTTTTCCGGTCATATGATTGTTATGAGTAAACAATTAATAAAGGCACCTTTTGCTCACGAATTACAAATAGCCGTCCGTAAAGCCTTTGACCAAGGTTTTATCAGTATTATACGTTTGGATGCTATGCTCTTGATTATTGGTGGTATTGTTGCGGCTATTTTAATTAAAACGGGTGGCCAAGGTGATTCAAATTAAAACAATGATCAGTATGACAAAATAAATTTAAACGCAAAAGCTCATGAACATTATTTTATTAATGTTCATGAGCTTTTAAAATTCAAAACAGCAAGTACGTTTATGACATCGGTATTCTAATATTTAGAACAAGTTCAACAAAAGTACTGGGTAATGGATACTATGATTGTTGTCTCGATAAAATATATAGCATATTATCATTTGCAATTTAAATCAAAACTATCAATGAAAGTAATGAATTAAAATGCCGCCGAGAACAAGTACAATTGCGCCGCCCATACGATTGCCCATTTGTGCGAATGCAATCATTCCCATGCGATTTGAAGCAGATAATACGGCAACATTTCCAGTACCACCCATACTATTATCACTCATGCCAGCAGCAATAGCTGATTCAACAGGATATAAACCAAATAACTTGCCGATCAATGCACTAGCGAGTCCCATAACAACGACACTTGTTAAAGTCAAAATAACAAACTTCCAAGTCAGTGATTGTGCTAAGACATGTAAATCAATCAACGCCAACCCGATGCCTGCTAACACGGCGTGGGTTAAATTACCCATGATGACAGTATTAAACATCACAACGGATTTTTCTAATTCTTGAGGCACCCAATTGCATGCTTTAAATAAAATGACTAAAATAATGATGAAAGCATACGTGTGCACTTTAGGCACAAAATTGTTCAGAATAGTGCCAACTAAGAAAAATGAAAATGATACCATCATACCCACACCAATTTTATTAGCATCTAGTGCTACTAGTGGCTTGGTTTTTTCATCGTCACTTATTGGTAGTAATACACCATGTCCATCATACTTTGTATCAGCGCCAAGTTTTGCTATCAAAGCAGCACCTATAACAGCCATGACATTACCTAACGTTACTGCTGGAATTAACTGTGAAAACATTATACCTGAACTTGTTTGTAGTCCCTGCGCATATATATGTGACAATGGGACAGCACCGGCACCAATGCCACCTGCCATCAATGGCATTGAGACAAACATAACTGAATGTCCAAATCCTACTCCTAGTAACATGCCCATCAAACCGACTGCGAAAAACCCAATGACCATGGCTGCAAAAGAAACCGGAATAAACCGGACTGCTGCTTTTAAAAGCAGATTACGATTCATACCTAAAATTGCCCCAACGATTAAAGCGGCAATATAAAAATCTAGCAACCCAGTGTCGTTCAGAAATATTTTTGTCGCAGAAACAACATTTGCAGGGATGACACCTGACGTGGCTAAAGCCGCCGCCGCAAAAATGGTAAATACCGAACCACCACCTAGATAGGATTTGAAGATTGGTAATTTGTTGCCAATATAGTAAAACAAATGTCCCAATAACACAAGCATTAAAGTCAAGCCCAACATATTAAGTGGTAATTTATGGCGTGCTATGGTCACCATTAAAATAATTATCATGATGATATAAAGCGGTAAACTTACACCACTAATTTTTATTTCCCCAAATCTTCTCATCTTCATTTTCATCCCTATCAATAATTAGCAGACCATTTAGCATCTCGCACAGCTTGTTTAGCATCACTGATTTTTTCACGATTTAAACCTTGATTTACGACACTCTGTGCAGTTACTTCCGCAATTTTTTGCGAAAACTCAGTCAAATTTGAAACAGGTGGCAATACTGCTGCACCTTCTTGATCGGAATCGACTAAACCGCCTAATGCATGAATAGCTGCTGAAATTGTTTTTTGCGTTAACAATTTTGCAGTTGAGGCTACCAAACCAAAACCTAGTCCAGGATAAATCAATGCGTTGTTACCTTGACCAATTTTATAAGTGACACCTTTGTATTCAACATTTTCTGCAGGAATGCCCGTTGCCACTAATGCTTTGCCATCAGTCCATTTAATTAAATTTTCTGCCGTTGCTTCAGCAAGTTTCGTAGGATTTGACAGAGGAAAGATAATTGGACGTGCTGTATGTGTTGCCATTTCTTTTACAATTTCTTCTGTGAATGTACCAGGTTGTGTGGATGTACCAATTAAAACTGTTGGCTTTATTTCTTTAACCACTGCAGATAATGTTGTTAGTTCTTCTGCATGACTAAATTCGTCTCGCGTTCGTGTAAATGGTTTTTGTGCCACTGTCAAATCTGACATATCGTCAAATAACAAACCTTGTTTGTCAACAAGATAAAAATGTTTTTTAGCTTCTTTAGCAGATAACCCTGCTTCTTGTAGCTCAGTAAAAATTTGATTAACAATGCCCATACCAGCTGTTCCAGCTCCAAATGTTACAAATGTTTGATCAATGAGTCGTTCTTTTGAAATATTTAATGCGCCAAAGACACCTGCCAAAACGATCATGCCTGTCCCTTGAATATCATCATTAAAGGTTGCAATTTTATTTTTATACTTGTCTAAGATAACCTGTGCATTTGCACGACCAAAGTCTTCCCAATGCAGTAATGACTCTGGAAATAGTTCTTGTTCTGCAGTCACAAACTGATCAATAAATTCAAGATAGGCATCACCTGCAATTCGTGCATGCTTATTTCCGAGATAACGTTCATTTTCTAGTAGTGCTTGGTTGTTTGTACCAGCATCGATGCTAATTGGTAAAACACTGGCTGGATCGATGCCTGCTGCCGCAGTATACACCATTAATTTACCAACAGCAATATCAACACCATTGACACCCCAGTCACCCATACCTAAAATACCTTCAGCATCTGTTACCACAATTAACTTAATATCGCGACCGTCTGCTGCATTAATAAGTGACTGCTTGATATCTTCAGGCTTATCCACTGATAAAAATGTGGCATTTTGTGGATTTGTATAGATGTCATTGTACTGCTCAATTGAATCCGCAACAACAGGATCATAAACAATTGGCATGAATTCGGACACATGTTGATCCATTAAATGATAGAACAAAGTAATATTTTCATTAAAGAGGGTCATCAAGAAAATACGCTTTTCAAGTGGTGCTGTCTTTGATTGGAATTGTTGGTATGCTTGCTCAGCCTGTTCGTCAATGGTTTGCACCTGACTGGGTAATGTGCCAGTTAAACCCAATGCCTTTCGTTCTATTAACGTAAATCCAGTCCCTTTGTTCAAAAAGGGATTCCGTAATACCTCATATCCTTTTGCATCCATCATTATTTCCGCCTTATATTTATAATTTATTTAACAACATGCTTGACTATACTCGTATCAATAGTTTATAGTCAAATTGTAATGATGTTATAAATATAAACTATAGGCCTCTTGAAAATGATTGATATTAAAGGAAATGTTCATGCAAATAAATGATTTCAAATACTATAATGAGTTATATAATAAAAAAAATTTTACTAAAGTAGCAAAACATTTTAATATTAGCCAACCATCTATTAGTAGTGCTATTAAACGTTTGGAAAATTTTTTTCAAGTGAAATTAGTTATTAGAGGCAACACACAATCTGAATTAGTATTTACACCATCAGGTGAACAGTTACACCAACATACAGTGTCAATTTTAAATGAATTAGATAGCGCAAAACATGAGTTAGATCATTTAAAATCACGAACAACAACGATTGGCCTGCCACCTATTCTCAAAAACGCTTATTTCACTAAAATTGCTATAGCTGCTAGAGAATTCGACCGCCAATTTAATATTAATAATATGGCTATCTATGAAGCTGGTTCTAACTATTTAAAGCAAGCCTTGATGGCTGGCGAGATAGATATCGCTTTATTGGGTGCTTTAAATGTTCCGCAAGATGATGAATTACTTATTATTCCTTTTGTCCGCGCAAATTTTTGTGTGTATATTTCAAAAAATAATCCGTTGTCAGAAAAACCACACCTTTATTTTTCGGACTTGCAGAAACAAGCATTTGTAGCACTTGACTCCAGTTTTGTTCACAACCAAGCCATTAAAAAAATGAGTCAACAGGCTGGTTTTCGACCAAAATATTTTATGAAAACAAACGATATTCATTTTTTAATGAATATGATTTCAGAAAACTTAGGCGTTGCAATTTTAACGGACATTGTCAAAACCACATCTTCAGACATAGTTGTATTACCTTTATTAGATGATCCCCAACCTTTTTTCACTGGCAGTATCGCATTTAGAAAAAACCATTTATTAACCAATGAAGAAAAAATGTTAGTAGATACTTTGTCAAAATAAAAATCATTTGTATATTAAATTAATAGGGCACCAACTTCTTTAGGAAGTTGGTGCCCTATTATTGCATTTTATTTGTTCAATAACACGCGTTGTCAATACCGCCGCTTAATTTTAAGCCAATCGCATACCTGCATCCAGCGTATTATCTAACTTATAAATTCGTTCTACGTCTATAATCACCACAGCCGCGCGTGGAAATCTGTCATAGATTTTTGTTTTTGCTAAAATTTCTGAGGCATAATCATCATTCTCGTGAATATGCGCTTTGCCCTCAAATCTAAACCCTTTTTCTGCCGCTCGATCGACTACTGCAACAGCGACTAAACCATTTGTTAGTAAATTTTCATAGGCATGTCTAAACGTATGTTCATAATAAATGAGATGTGAATCATCTAAAACATGTAATGAACCCTTCGGCCCAACTTGTGGTGAACCATCTGGGCTTGTTGTCGCCAAAAAAGGAAATTGGTCATTAATCATGTCTTGCATATTTTGAGATAAAACTACCATTTTTTGATCTCCTTTCTAAACATTTAATCAAAGTAATTATGACAAGCCACCAGCACAACTTTAATCGACTCCCATGTCATATAACTTGATCCATCTGAGGCAAAAAAACATATGCACCTGCTAGTTTAATTGGTTATCCGGCTCTACCAATTGGTTTTGGTTGATTTTTTTGGAAAATGTGTTATCTTATATTTCTCACTTTTATTTACCATCCATATCCCGTCTTGTTATGTACTAATGAATTAAGATGTTAATTCTATTAAAACTTGTTTTTAATAAAAACAGGTAATTTTCTAAAGAATATCAAAATTAATGTTTATTTGCAAACATTTTGATTGTTTTTTATTTGTAATGATTATTAAATCATATTATATATAAAAAGATGATATAATGGCCATAATGTTAAAATAATACTTTTTAAATTTAATGTTAATTTTATTAAAGTGAAGGAGAAAGAACATTATGTCTCAAATAACTGATGTATTTCAAGGATATGGTTTTAGCAACGATCGGCTGACGCTGTTAGCTGGGCCCTGTGCAATTGAATCATATGATACATGTGCTGAGGTAGTTGAAACACTGAAAAAATTGACAGACGAGCTCGGCATTAATTACGTTTTTAAGGCCTCGTTTGATAAAGCTAATCGTAGCTCAATTGAATCCGAACGTGGCGCTGGTATGACGACTGGTTTGGAAGTCTTGCAAAAAATTAAAGACAATTATCAAGTGCCCATAGTAACGGACGTACATGAATCCTACCAGTGTGAACCTGTGGCCAAGGTAGCTGATGTTCTTCAAATTCCCGCTTATTTGAGTAGACAAACTGATTTATTAGTAGCAGCAGCTAAGACTGGCCGCGTGGTTAATATAAAAAAAGCACAATTTATGGCACCGGAAGATATTCAAAGTGCAGTTAACAAAGTCGCTCAGACAAATGAACATATTCTAGTTACCGAACGTGGCACAATGTTTGGTTATCACCAATTAGTTGTTGATATGACAAGCTTAATTCAAATGCGTGATACAGGTTATCCTATTATTTTTGATGCAACACACGCTGTCCAAATCCCAAGTGGCTATGGTAATCATTCTGGCGGTAATCGTGATTACGCTTTTCCTCTGATGCGTGCCGCCTTGGCAATAGGTATTGATGGTATTTTTGCTGAGGTACACCCTAACCCACCTGAAGCAATTTCTGATCAAGATAGTCAACTTTATTTATCAAAGATTCAACCTATTCTAGAAAATGCCAACAAACTCTTTCACGAGCATCTCGAAATGAAGGCGGTGTATGACAATGACGACCTACTTTGATGACGCTAAAATAACTTTTGACACAGAGATTGGGGCTTTACAAACAGTCCGTGAGACATTAGATGAACATTTTGACGAGGTGGTTGAGGCAGTTTTAAATACAAAAGGCCGCTCAATATTTATCGCCATTGGTAAGTCAGGTATTATTGCTGAGAAAATAGCTGCCTCGTTGTCATCCGTTGGTGTCCCAAGTTTTTTCATTGATGCTGGTACCGCATACCACGGAGACTTGGGTCGTGTCTCAGCAGATGATTTAGTTATTTTCATTTCAAATAGTGGTGAAACACAAGAAGTTGTACAAACACTTTTTGCACTGAAAAACATTCATCAAGACGAGTTAAAAACGATTGCTGTCACAGGTTCTGAAGATGCAACGCTAGCTAAAAATACTGATATTTTTTTGAAAGTAGATGTTGCAGAAGAAGCTGATCCAACTAAACTAGCACCTACAAGTTCGACCACTGCTACACTTGTTATGGGTGATGCGCTACTAATTGCCATCGAAAAAGCAAAAGCATTCAAACGTGAGGATTTTGCACTATACCATCCTGGTGGTTCAATTGGTAAAATGTTACTGCGTGATGTTGCGCATTCTATGCACACTAAAATTCCTTATGTTCAAACAACAACACCAATTAATGATGTTATTTACCGTATTAGTGACTTTGGCGTTGGCATGACTTTGGTCAAAACACCTGAAGAAAAAGTTATTGGTATTATAACGGATGGTGATATTCGTAAAAAGTTTTTATACATTAATCAAGTGAAAAATTCAGCTGCTGCTGATTACATGACTGAAGGATTCATTAGTATTAATCAAAACGCACGTAATAGTGCAGCTTGGAAAAAGATGGCATCGAATAATATATCCAATTTAGTGGTCAAAGATGACGATGATACTGTCGTTGGCATTATTACTATTCACGATGTACTGGAATAGTTACATTTACCTCATATAATCAATAAAAACCCCACTAACATCAAGAGTTAGTGGGGTTTTTAAGCGTCTATTTATTAAGTAGAACTTACTGAATCATCCGAAAATTTAAGTCAATCATGTTACAAACAGGATAAATTAATCTATCGCGTTTCGTGATCTAATTAAATTCTTCATAAGTATTTGGATCCTGATTGTCCACACGTCCATCTACTCTGGTCAATGAGTTAATAGCGGTTACTTCATCTGCTGTTAACTCAAAATTCCAGAGTTCAAGATTATCGCGTTGGTGTTTGAGGTTACCAGCTTTAGGAACAGGCAGTACCCCACGTTGAAGATGCCAGCGCAGAATAATCTGTCCTGCATTTTTGTGATATTTTTTTGCTAATTCTAAAATAATTGGTTCTTTTAATTCCCCACTTCCACGACCTAACGGGCTCCAAGCTTCAGTAACTATTCCACGATCTTTGTTAGCTTGCAACAAACTATTCTGTATCCAATAAGGGTGAATTTCGTTTTGATTAACCGCTGGTGTAACGCCT
The DNA here is from genome assembly GCF_000166715.1 of Leuconostoc gelidum subsp. gelidum KCTC 3527. GTDB lineage: Bacteria > Bacillota > Bacilli > Lactobacillales > Lactobacillaceae > Leuconostoc > Leuconostoc gelidum. Next base: position 87,995 of record NZ_AEMI01000019.1, on the reverse strand, counting down.
GTTGCTTCAATTATACGATCCAAGTGTGCCACTTCAAAATTCGAGACCCCAATAGATCGTATCAACCCACGTTTTTGAGCTTCAATAAGAGCAGTCCACGCTTCAACATAATTATCACGCTTAGGCAATGGCCAATGGATTAAATACAAGTCCAAATAATCTAAGCGTAAACGCAAAAGCGTTTCCTCAATCATTTTTAGAGCATCATCTCTATGATGATATTGACCTGGAAGCTTTGACGTCACATAAAATGATGATCTCGGAATGCCTGATCGCCTGATTGCTTCACCAACAGCCCCTTCACTATCATAATTGGTAGACGTATCTATCAAACGGTAACCAATTTGAATAGCTGCTAAAATTTGATCAACACCTTGCATACCACGTATTTGATATGTTCCCAAAGCTATCTGAGGTAATATGTGTCCATCGTTTAAATTGTAAAATGGTAAAGTATTATTGTCCACTGAGTTTTCTCCTAACTGTTAATTATTCGTCATACAAATGAGTCAACAATTTTCAATTTTAAGTTTATACTGACAAATCAATTAATTTTTTTGATTTTGATTTTGATTTTGATTTTAAATGATAATAACGATTAGTCATAAATAACTTGCATATCGTTAATAAATTCTAAAACAACTGTTATTAAAAATCATTTTTAACGTTTAACTTGAGAACCAAATATCATTGAGACAACAAGCACAAGAATCACTGCCCCAATAATAGATGGAATAATGGCCATTCCAGCTAGACTAGGTCCCCAATGGCCGAGTAGTCCTTGACCAATAGCAGAACCGACTAGTCCTGCTATAATATTACTAATCCATCCCATTGACTCACCCTTATTTGTAATGGCACCTGCAATAGCACCAATGATCGCACCAACTATTAATGACCAAATCATCATTCAACCTCCATTTTTTCTTTTATCTACTATCATGCTATGACACAATACTCTAACAATTTCAGTTTATCATTAACTAATAGTGCTTACAATTAAATTGCTTGCAAAATCACTAATAAAAAAGGAAGACACAAACGCATTTATGTCTTCCTTCAAGCTATACTATTCATAAATTAATTGTGTATCGTATCTTCTAACTTATCCCCGAGTCTATCAATACCTTTAGCCGTAAAAATAGTTGTTCCAATAACTAACCCACTGACAATTAGCGTTGAAGCTAGTGCAAATTTAATAATATTTTTTAGCATAATACACTCCTTTAAAGTGACAAGATGAAATCACTGGTTATCTAGTTCATATAAGTATAGTGATTTATTTTTTGCGTGATCGAGAACTTTGAATTTCATGATAAAGACTAAACAACAACTGACCAACTGCTAGTAATAGTGATAGTTTACCCCAAAACCCAGTACCGTGTTTTTCTTTTGCCATGTTTATATCCTCCTTTATAATATTCCTATTCTCATCGAAATCTGACTTGATTGTAACTTTTAATATACTACATTGCAAGTAATATGCTGTTCGTTGCGATAAACAAGTGAAATAATATCATTAGTTCACTTGTTTACGTAGACGAAAATATTTATGAATTTCTGTGATAACTAATACAATAGTACCTGTCAGGATAACAATTAGCCAATCAAACCACGATAAAGCGGCAGTTGAAAAAACATTTTGCATGAAAGGCACGTAAGTAAAGAATATTTGTAAGACAATCATTAACCCAACGGCAACAAAAGCCATGGGATTAGACCACAAAGAACGACTTAGTACAGGTGCTTCTGTTCGAATGTTGAATAAGTAAAATATTTTTCCGAAAATAATAATATTAACAACCATTGTACTAGCAACAGTGAAACTCACATTAGATCCAAGTGATTCAAATACAGCTAGTCCAGTAGCAGCAATTAATACACTGACATAAGTCATTTGAAAGATATCATGCCGATTCATCAATTTAGCACTTGTTTTACGTGGTGGTCGGTTCATTAACCCCGGTTCAGCCGGCTCAAAAATAAATGCTAATTGAATCGTAATTGCTGAAACCATATTAATCCATAATAATTGTGTTGGTGTCAATGGCATAGGTTGCTGTAAAAAAATACTCATAACGACAATCAAACCTTCGGCAAAACTTGTTGGCAGTAAGAACAATATTGTTTTTCGAATATTGTCATATAACCTTCTGCCCTGTTCAATTGCAATTTTGATCGTTGAAAAATTATCATTTGCCAAAACCATATCAGCAGAGTCTTTGGCGACGTCAGTTCCTTTGATACCCATTGCCACACCAATATCAGCTTTTTTAAGTGCCGGTGCATCGTTGACACCATCCCCTGTCATTGCAGTTATCAGACCATTTGCTTGAAATGCTTGTACGATTCGTAACTTATTTTGCGGTGTCGTGCGGGCAAACACATCATATTTGGTTACACTTGCTGCAAGATCTTGATCGTTTAATGCATCAACATCAACACCTGTCATTGCCTTAATATCATGAGCTAATCCTAATTGTCGTCCAATTGCCATAGCTGTATCTGAACTATCTCCAGTAATCATTTTGACACGAATACCAGCATGACGCATGTCTTTAATCGCTTCAACAACTTCTGGTCTTGGTGGATCAATGATGGCCGCCAATCCGAGAAAAGTGATACCGGTTGTTGACAATAGTTCATGTGTCACTTTGTCTTCATCACTTGCGACATTATGATAACCAACCGCAATAACACGTTTGCCAGTTTTGGCAAATTGTTGCGATAACTGCAACCAATAATCACGATCAAAATTTTTTGAATGACTCGCCAGTTCAAATAGTTTATCTGGTGCGCCCTTAATAGCAATAAAACGGTGCCCACTTTGATTTTCTACTAAACGTGCCATATAACGATAGTCTGAATCAAAAGGAATGCGATCAATTTCTTTTAGTTTGGGTGTCTTTTGACCAAAGGCCTTATAATAAGCAGACAAAAATGCCGCATCAGTGGGTTCACCATTGATTTGCCATTGATCATTTTCTGGTACAAGAAATGTATCATTGGCTTGCTGGCCCATTGTTAAAAACATTTCTAATTCTTTGTTTTGAGAAGCATCAATGACAAGATTATTTTTAAAAATTTGACCATTAGGTGCATAACCTGTCCCAGTAACACGATAATGTGTTTGGCCAATCACAATATCTTGCAATGTCATTTCATTTTTAGTTAATGTACCAGTTTTATCAGAAGCAATAATATCAACAGCACCTAGGGTTTCTGCCGCAGGCAAAGTTTTAACAATGGCACTCTTTTTAGTTAATGCTTGCACACCCGTGGCCAAAATAACGGATGTTGCGGCTGGCAATCCTTCCGGCATTGATCCAACAATCATTGTAATAATAGCCATTGCCAGCACAGGCAATGTATAAACATTCATGACCCAACCTAATACAAAAGTGATGACTGCAACCCCAATAATAAACCATGAAATGCCTCGGCCCAATGTATCTAATTCTTTTGTCAAAGGTGATTTATTGTCTTTGACATCTGAAACACTTTGTGAAATTAAACCAATTTCTGTTTTAAGACCTGTCGCAGTAACAATACCAGTAGCGCTACCATTAGTAACTGCCGTTGTTGCATATGCCATATTAACACGCTCAGCTAAGGGTGTTTCAATTGCAACACTTGCATTAGATTTCAACACTGAATCAGATTCACCAGTTAAAGATGATTCTTGGATTCGCAAATTATCAGCATCCATAATTCTCAAATCAGCAGGAACATTGTCTCCTGCCTCTAAGTAGACAAGGTCTCCAGGTACTAAATTTCTAGATGGTATGTCAAATCTGTTGCCATTACGAATGACTGTTGCTTCAACCGACAACATATTTTTAATTTTTTCTAAGGCATTGCTGGCGTTAATTTCTTGAAAATAGCCAATTAGTGCATTAATAATAACAACTAATCCAATAACTGTAGCATCAGAATAGTGACGCATCAGCAATGTTAATAATGCTGCCATAATTAAAATATAAATAATAACATTATTAAATTGTTTTAAAAAAATCAGCCATTTTGGTGTCGATTTTAACAACATTTCATTAAATCCATAGCTCACTCGCTTAGCACTGACTTCGTTATCTTTTAAACCTGATGGATAGTGTCCATCAAAATCTTTGATAACTTTCTGCCAGCTATCAGCGTGATAATTATGCGCTAATGGATCAGGTATCGGGACGTTGTCTTCCTTCTTTGCTTTCATGTTCTTGTAACACTCCTTTTAAGAAAAGTTTTTTTGCGTCTCGCTGATTAAGGTTGGCCGTCATACCTATGATAAAGTATGATTATAGTCGGTTTCCCACGATGGTTCGTCGCTACTCCCGCAAGAGGTACAAGATTATAAAAAAGTGATTTATTATAGTTAATTTTACCAGATAAATACATTAAAATCAAATTGCATTATCCTTAGAAAGTGGCTACACAATTGAAAATGTTGACTGCAAACAAAAAAGCGCTTCACGTTTTAAAAGCGCCGTCACATTTTTTATTAAGCTTCATCATACCATGAAAAATGATACATCTCACCTGATGGTTTGTCAGTTCTCTCATAAGTATGTGCGCCAAAGTAATCACGTTGTGCTTGTACCAAGTTTGCTGGCAAAACTTCTGATCGATAGGAATCATAGTAAGCAATAGCAGCTGAGAGTGCTGGCGTAGGTACACCCGCACTAACCGCCATTGCCACGACACGACGTGTGGCAGCTTGATATGACTCGGCAATATTTTTGAAATAAGTATCCAAAAGTAAATTGTGCAAATTATGATTCGTACTGTACGCATCGGTAATTCGTTGTAAGAATTGTGCTCTAATAATCGCCCCTGCACGCCATAATTGTGCTAGTTCACCAAAAGGTAAATTCCAATTATAGTGATTAGAAGCCATGCGTAATTGATCAAATCCTTGTGCATAAGACATAATTTTACCAAAGTATAGTGCCTGGCGAATATCTTCCTTTGCGGCATCAACATCTCCTGTAAATGTGAATTCTGGACCTGACAACACCTTAGAGGCCGCAACACGATCAGATTTCATAGCAGAAATATAACGAGCATAAACAGATTCTGTAATTAATGACTGTGGCGCACCAACAGCCAACGCAGATTGTGAAGACCACTTACCAGTACCTTTATTTCCTGCTCTGTCTAAAATCATATCGACAATTGGTTTATCAGAACCTAAATCATCTTTTCTTGTCAAAATATCAGCTGTAATTTCGATTAGATACGAGTTCAATTCGCCATCATTCCAATGAGCAAAAGTTGATGATAAATTGTTAGAATCCAATTTTAACAGGCGTTTTAAAATATCATATGATTCTGAAATGAGTTGCATGTCGCCATACTCGATACCGTTATGTACCATTTTAACATAGTGACCTGCACCATTAGGGCCAATATAAGTAACTGTCGGTTGATCGTCTTCAGGTGCTCTAGCAGCAATTTTACGTAAAACAGGTGCAACTAGGTCATATGCCTCTCGTTGGCCACCAGGCATCAATGAGGGGCCTTGCAACGCACCAAGTTCTCCTCCTGAAACACCCATTCCAATAAAATTAATACCAGACTGCGCTAATTTTTCAGAACGACGTATTGTATCTTCGAAAAAAGTATTACCGCCATCAATTAACATATCTCCTTTTGTTAGTTGTGGCAATAATTCATCAATCACAGCATCTGTTCCTTTGCCAGCTTTAACCATTAATAAAATACGTCTTGGGGTTTTAATCGCTTGCACAAATGACGCAATTGAATAACTAGGCACAAATTTTTTATCTGCGTGCTTTGTGATCAAATCGTCAGTACGTTCACGTGAGCGATTATATACTGCAACGTTGTAACCACGTGATTCTATATTAAGCGCTAAATTACGCCCCATGACTGCCAAACCAACAACACCAAAATCAGCTTCTAACATTTTTTACCTGCTTTCTGTTTGCAAAAACTGTTCTACCTTATTGTTTATAAAAATGTTTCGACTAAAACAAATAAGACTATAATGTAATCGCTTACAATATAGTCTTATTTAACGTCTATGTCAACCATTAGTTATTATAATCACAATTATGGTACTTTATACAGCACTATAATTCAAGAAAAAATGCTAATAATCACAAGATCATTAGCATTTTTTATTAAATTATTTCACACTGTGTGCAATATCGGCGTTGTAAATGTAAGAACGCGTCATTGGTAATTTTGTCCCCGAAGGGCCTTTTGTAAGCAAATATTGAACAACGTCAATGTTGCCCGATTCAAACGAGGCAGCACATGCTTGTAAATAAAGATCCCACATGCGGTAGAAACGTTCTCCGTACTTTGAAATAACTTCTTCACTCACATGATGAAAGTTTTCAGTCCAAATCTCTAACGTTTTTTGATAGTGACGACGTAATGGTTCCACATCATCTATTTGCATTGATGAATTCATAATGTGACCGATATTTTCAGCAATATTAGGAATGTAACCACCTGGGAAAATATACTTATTAATCCAAGCATCCACACCAGCGCCATCATGTTGTCCAGTAATACCATGAATTAAAGCAGTACCGTTATCAACCAATCGGTTTTTAACTTGCATAAAATATTCTGCCAAGTTTTCTTTACCAACATGTTCAAACATACCAACAGAAGTGACATGATCATAAGTTTGTTCAAGTTCACGATAATCTTTTAGATAAACATGAACGCGATCTTGTAGACCTTCTGCTTCAATTTTGTTGGACACAAAGTCATACTGTTCTTGGCTTAAGGTAACACCTGTGGCCTCTAAATTATATTCTTTGGCTGCAATAAACATTAATGTCCCCCAACCACAACCAATGTCTAACACCGTTTCGCCAGGTTTAGTATGTAATTTATTTAAGATATGACGGACTTTATTCCATTGTGCATCTTCTAATGAATCATCCTCACTAGCAAAATAGGCACAAGAATAAGTCATTGTTGGATCAAGCCACATCTCGTAAAAGTCATTGCCGATATCATAATGACTTTGAACGTCTGCCTTACTAATTTTTTCTGTGTGTGCGTGTTTTGGAATCAATTTAGAAAATTTAGAATTGTTCAAAAAACTTTCCTTTGAACTATATACTGTATTAACTAATTTTTGTAAATCACCTTGAATCTCAATTTTACCATCCATATAGGCTTCACCAAAAGTCAATGAGGCATGTGACATGATATCTTTAATTGGTATAACTTCATGTAAGATGATTTTAGCGATAGGTTCTCCCACACCATAGCTCACCTGTTCACCATCCCAGAATTCAACGTCGATTGGGGCGTTAAAACTAGCTTTAAAAATCTGCTTGTAAATTGTTTTGTCTAACATCTGTTTTTCCCCTTTATACTATATAATGCATTGTAGAAAAACAAATATAAAAAGTCAAATAAAATTCTTGTTTTTAACAATATTTGTTACAAATAAAATGAATATTTAAATAGGACACTGAACATAACAGTCGTTTACCATGTTAAATTAAAATAAAATGACTATCCTAAAAATTTAAAAATAAATCAATAACAGATCACTTAAGGGATCATAAAAATTTAAAACATCGGTTTACTGTTTGTTCGTCGTAAATTATGAATTGTCTAACACACTTATTGATAATGCATCACAAAATGACGTGTCTCATCGTAACATTTTTGAGCCAATGACGTTTGGTAGTTAAACTGATATTCATGTGTCACCTCTTTTTCATCGTGATTGAAAAATAAACTCGTGACAGGTACGTGCAATTGTTGTAACCGCTTTTCAAATGCTAATCCTTGTTCTTGAAAAGAATAAGCATTGCCATCCGTTATGTAGGTTGGCGGAAATTGACTCGTAATTTGTTTAACAAGTGATGCTTGTTGCAGCGTATACGATTTTCGCCAATTTCTGTCCCCCAACTCACTCCATGCAACGGTATTGATAAACCATCTCATGAACAATGATTTTGGTTGTTGCTTAGCTACCTGTTGTAAATCAAGTGGCCCACAATAAGAGATTGTTCCTTTAATTTGACCACTTTCTAATTCAGCAGGCATTGCCATCTCTTTGGCATAACTTGCGTTTGTTTGAATAGTTGCGTATTGCAATGCAATCTGCGCACCCGCTGAATCACCGCCAAACATAATACGTGACAAATTCAATTTTTGTTGGTACATGGGAGTCATTTTCAAAAACTTTATAACATCATTGACTTGCCGCACTTGACTCGGATATACAGCTGATGGTGCAGTTTGGTAATTGATACTAACAACAGCAACATGTGTATCGTTGACTAATTTTGTGGCAAACTCCCGCAGACCTGACTTATCGCCACCAACGTACCCACCACCATGTACCCATATCAAAGTCGTTACTGGTTTTGTCTCCTTTTTGGGTGTGTATATATCTAACGTATTATTTTTGGTTGTTGACTCATAGCGCACATCACTTTTAACCGTCACATTTTTCTTTGCTTGTCCGAACACTTCTTTATCAGTAATTTTTACAGGACCATTAAACATACGTCCGATGACATAGGCGCTGGGCCATGGAGACACAGTAAAAGCTATTGTCACAATGATGATCATGGTGGTTAATAATATGCCAAGCCACTTTAAACACTTTTTTATTTTTTGAAACATACACTTTCCTTCTTTAATAAAATAATTCTTACTGCAAGCATTACGCTTTACCCAAACTTAATCAACACGACACCCATAATCATGAATAAAATACCACCGACTTGCATACGCGTTACTTGCTGTTTTGGTGATTGCCATAAGCCAAACTGTGAGACAACCATTGATCCTAATATAGACCCCGTCAAGCCTAATGTAACAGTCATACCAGCACCAACTTTGGGAACTAAAAATGTTGTTGAAAAGACAAACAAACTGCCCAAAATACCACCAGTGAGCAACCATAATGGTTTATTTTTAAGTGGCATGGCCATGGCCTTGGCTAATAAATGCGGCTCTCTTACCAAAATAAATATTAAAATAATCACAGTGCCAATTATAAATGAAATAACCGCACTAGCTACTGCTGAATCAAGTAAATACCCTAAATGACCGTTGATAGCTTGTTGAATTGCTGATAATGAACCAACAAACACGCCCCAAATACGCCACATATTTAATATTGCTGTTGTTTGCTCTGCACCCGTTGTCGAGACTTTGTTTGCAACTTTTTTATTGGCCAATACAACGGCAATATAAATACCGATAAACAAAATAAATACACCACTTATTTTTATTAAAGATATCGGCACTTGTCTGACACCAAAGAGGCCGAAACTATCAATGATAACACCCATCAAAACTTGTCCCACAATAGGTAAAATGATTGTTTGAATCGCGCCTATTTTTGGAAACATTAGAATATTAGAAGTCAAATAAACGACGCCTATGACGCCGCCAAACCAAATCCACCAAGGATTAGCGGTAGCAGTATAAATCAGGTTTGCAGCGTGTTGCCCACTAACAAAATAAACAACTGCCAAAAATATTGTGCCGATAGTAAAAGAAATAAGGCTCGAAATGAATGGTGATTTTACGGTATCACCCAATCTAGCATTAATCGGACTCTGATTAGCCAAAATAAAGCCAGCAAATAAACCAAGAAAATAAAGCATATTAATAACACTCCAAAATATAGTTAGTTGTCAATGATTGTTCAAACATTAATTACAGTATAAATATTATACTATTTTAGTATAATAAAACAATGGGCTTTTGGCAACTTTTATCATACCGGTCAAAAAAAATTGCAGGAGCATTCACATTGTGATAGAATAACGCGTATAGACGTGTCTAGCTAACATTCAGACTAGATAAGCTAGCTTGTGATGAATACAATAGTTTCTCAAACGTCACAATACCACTATTTGATAGCGTGTTTGGTTACAAAATATATAAGTGCGTTACTCAACTGACTATTTTAAATCAACCGAAAGTAAGGATATTCTAATGTCTCAAATTAATGCAAGTATTGCTGTTCAAGTATTACCTATGACCGCCAACAAATCAGAAATAATTCGTATTGTTGACCATGTAATTGCCTATATCGATCACTCCGGTGTAAATTATCAAGTAGGTGCTTTTGAATCAACTTTGGAAGGTGATTATAACCAACTTATGGACATTTTAAAAGCCCTACCCCTAGTTGCAGCAGAAGTAACAGATATTCCAGTCATGTTATATAGTAAAATCAATATGACGCCGGATGGGGATGTTTTAACGATTGCACAAAAAACAGATAAATATCTTTCAAAATAAAGTCCTGTTTGATCATAGTCCGCCAATTTTGAAACATATCCCAAAAGCAAAAATAAATATTTGTTTGTCTTTTCTAGGTAGCCCGAAGTCGATATTTTATCGGTTTGGTGCTGCCTATTTTCATTTGAATTTATTTGACGCTGTATTGTAATAAATCATCCAATTCAACCTTTAACTTGTTTAAAAAAATTTTCAATATAAGTCTTGGATCGTCTAGGCATGATTGCTGTTATATGTGTTTTATTCATTTTTTAACGCCAAACTCGAAGTTTTGTTTCTTTTGAAATTTTAGTCATAAAAAGTACCCCCAAAGTTAAATTTAATACTTTAACTTTGGGGGTACAGCTCATTTTTGAAAATATTTTTTCCTGTTGCTTAATTTTCTTCTTTATCTAATGCCGCTTGTGCTAGAAGATTTAAATAATTAAATGGTCGATCAAACCAGGGTTGAAATAGCATATCTACAAAAGCTAGCTCAGTTAGGGTCATACGATTTTGAATCGCTACTGACGCCGTATTAGCTGATTGAGAAATATCGTATTTACTTTGCAGTTGAACACCTAAAATTCGTTGGGTCCCCTTCTCCCAAGTAATCGTCATCAATACTGGTTCAGTAGACGACATAAATTCAGGTCGGAAATTATCAGTCATTGTCAAACTATCAGCATCAAGTCCTAATTCTTTTGCGTGAGCCGCAGTCAAACCTGAAGATGCCATATTTAAATCATACAGCTTCAAACCAGAAGTAGATTGCGTGCCCATATATTTAATGGTTGGACTTATCAGATTATAACCAATCAGTGTGCCTTGACGTACCGCATTAGTTGCCAAAGGAATATAGGCATTTTCACCAGTAGGATTATAATGAACAGCGACTGAATCTCCAGCAGCAAAAACATCTGGGTCACTAGTTTGCATATAATCGTTAACAATTAAGGCGCCATTTTGAGTCATTTCAAGTTGATTTTGAAATAGTTGTGTTGTTGGTCGAAACCCAACAGACATGACAACTAAATCAGCTGAAAAATCACCATCATCCGTTTTAATAATAATTGCTTCTTCCGTACTTTCAAATGCTTGTACTGTTTTGCCTGTTTCAACAGCAACTCCGTGACTGGCAAATAATTGCGCTACATTTTTGGTAAATTCGGCATCAAAATAGCGATTCAAAACTGTCGGTTGATTATCAATTAATGTGACTTCGCATCCTTTGACATTAAACGCCTCAACGAGTTCAGTACCAATGTAACCGCCGCCAATAATAACGACGCGTTTGATACTAGCATCATTGGCATAACGTATTAGTTCTTGCGCATGTGTATAGTTTTTCGATAAAACAATCCGTTTATCATCAATTCCTGGAATGGGCGGTACAACTGGCCAGGATCCAGTAGAAGCGACTAATTTATCATAGCTTTCTGTGAACGTTTCATTTGTAACAAGATTTAAAATATCAACTGTTTTATTAGTTGTATCTACGCGTGTTACTTCATGCTTCATGTGAATATTCGCACCCGCTTCTTTTAAAATTGCTGGTGACGAATAGAATAGATCTTCAATATTTTTAACTTCTCCCTGAACTGTTAGTGCAATACCGCAAGAAAGAAAAGAAACATTGTCATTTTTTTCATAAACATCTACTTCAACATCAGAATGGCGTTTTGTTATGGATTTAATTGTGGCCGTGCCAGCATGTGTTGCACCAATAATAATAACTTTCATGTTTTGTCCTCCAAGGGCAGATTACTTTTCTTGATACTTTTATTGTATAATTAATTCACATACAAAAAATTGACTTAGATCAAGAAAGAGTGAAAAATGTCACATTCTGCTTTTGCCTGTATTAAAGCTGCGCCTATCTTTTCCCAACTGCCTGATATGTTGATTGAAGCACTAGTCAAAATATCCATACACCAAAAGCAATATGCTGCTGGCAGTTATATTTATGAACCTGATGACGATTTGTCTGCATTAATTATTGTTGATACTGGAAAAATTGACGTTTTAAATGTTAACGAGAATGGTAAAGAACTGCTTTTATACACGTTACATAGTCATCAAGTTGACGTCGAGTCTTCTTTGTTTACCGATGCACTTCATCATCACTTTGCTCGTGCAAAGACTGATTCAAGTGTTTGCATGATTCGCCGAACAGATTTTCAAAATTTATTACAAGAAAATCCAAAATTATCTTTACATATGTTGAATGTGTATGGTGAACGTTTAACTGAATTAGAACAGCGCCAAATTAGTTTATCATTACAAAGTGCAGATGAACGTTTACTCAAATACCTTCATGAAATTGCTGCAATACAGATGAACAATACATTTGAATTAGCCATAACCAAAAAAGAATTAGCTGTTTCACTACATATTACACCAGAAACATTGAGTCGCTTATTTAAAAAGCTAGTTACAAATGGAACTATTATATTAGATAAACGAAAAATTATCCTACTTTAATTATGATTTATTTGCAATTTAAAACATTAAAAAAAAACATGACATACTCAAAAATCTCCAAGCAAGCTAGTATTTTTTCTAACTTGCTTGGAGATTTTTTGAGTGTTTCATATTTATAGCTGGTCATGCACTGGTTGAAATGATTGGCGATGAATTGGCGTAATCCCTCTTTTTTTAAGGCCATCTAAGTGTTCTTTGGTCCCATAACCAGCGTTATTAGCAAAGCCATAGCCTGGATACATCACACTATACTCTGTCATTAAGCGATCACGTGTCACTTTAGCTATAATACTTGCAGCACCAATTGAATTACTCAACGTATCACCTTTTATCAGTGATTCTTGTGTGATTGGTATATCTAATGACATCGCATCAATTAATAGTACTTCTGGTTCCGGTGCAAGATCTTTTACTGCTTTTGTCATAGCCAATTTGGCTGCTTGATAGATGTTAATATCGTCTATTGTTGCTGCGTCAACGACCCCAACTCCAATTGAGACAGCTTGTTCAATAATGATATGATACAATTCTTCACGTTTTTTTGCTGACAACTGTTTTGAATCAATCACATCAATATTATGAAAATTGGATGGTAGAATAACTGCCGCTGCGATTACCGGACCTGCTAACGGGCCACGACCAACCTCATCAATCCCCGCAATATATGTTATGCCTTGATGCCAATAATGGCGTTCAAAAGAAAAGCGTTCTTGAAACGCTTCTTCTTGCTGACGAAGTTTTGAATAATGCTTATCCCAAGATTTCAGCGCTGTTTGAACACCTAAACGCGAATCGGTTCGCCATTCTAATAAACGAATATCAGATATGTCATCAATTTGTTTCAGTAAAGATTTAATGCTACTAATTGTTTCAGTCATCTGTCGCCACAATTAAATCTAACGTAAAGGTTCCCAGTTTCCCTTTACGTAGATCATTTAATAACCGTTCACTCGCTTTTTCATAATTATCTTTAAAACCAAGTTTATTTGTAATTTCGAGTAATATCTGTACATTTTCTTTATCAAAAATATCTTCTGTTAAATGATATCTCTCAACAATTGATTCAGGTCGATAATTTCTAAAAAATCCAATCAAAAATAACGCCGCATCATCTTTGGCAAAAATTGTGTCTTTAACTGCACCTGTTAATGCTAATTTCATACCAATAACTTGATCTTCAAACTTAGGCCATAAAACACCTGGTGAATCTAATAAATCTAATTTGGTTGGTGTTTTCAACCAAGCAATTTTTTTAGTCACACCAGGACGATCCGCAGTTGGTGCGACGTTTTTCATGACTAAATGATTAAGTAAAGTTGATTTTCCGACATTTGGAATGCCAGTAATCATTGCACGAATAGGTTGATCCTGAATACCACGCGCGATTTGTGCTGCTTTTTTTGATGCCACTGCACGTCGAGCTGCTTTTGTAACCAATTGTGGTGTGCGCGGATCACGTGTATCGAGTACTAAAACAGTATGGCCTTCTGATTCAAAACGTGCTTTCCAGGCTCGAATTTGTTCAGGATCTGCTAAATCTGCCTTTGTCATAATTAACAGGCGTGGTTTTGAACCAATCAGCTTATCAACTTCTGGATTTCGTGAACTTTCTGGAATTCGCGCATCGACGAGTTCAAAAATTACATCAACTAGTTTTAAATTTTCGCGCATTAAGCGAAAAGCTTTAGCCATATGGCCAGGGAACCATTGTATTATTTGTGCCATGAGTATATATGTATACGCTTTCTATCGCGTGAATACATTTCCTATCTTAATATTTATGTGCTTGCAGTATGGTATAGTTCCCATGCCTGATCAAAAGTCGTCATACTCATCAAGTACGTTGTATTTTCTTCCAAGTATTTTGAAATTTCATCAAAATCAGTGCTTTGTTTTGGAAATGTTGAATCTAGAAAAGCGTTATTCGCAAATTGTTGTATTTCGTTAGCTGAAACTGTGTTTCGGTTCGTCATTAACCAACTATAAAATGAACGATTACTTCCTGCCACCGGCGAGACCTCCTTCAAAAATAAAACTATCTGATTTCATATCAATCACTTTCGCTCGAAAAGACATGCCTTGTGTCACCGGTAATTGCGTCATATCAATAAAAATTTGTTTCTTTTTCGGATTAATTTGCACAAACTTTGGTGCATTATAACTCGTTTTAACGTATTGCAGCACCGCACCTATTGGTAATGGTAAGTTGCCAATGGCTAATTTTTGTGCTGTTAAAATAATATTACCATTTTTTGTGATTTCTGGTCGCAACATCATACCAAATTTAAAATTTTCCCCGAGAAATTTTGCGCTGCCATACATCATAATATTATCCTCAACACGGAAAGTGTAGCCATTAACATTAGAATCACTCAAATAATAAGCAACTAGCGCATTAACCTGTTTTTTATTGAGTGATACATCAAATGTTGCATCCGAAGTGGCAATTTTAGACCTATGATCTGTCATTGATACTGGTTGTGCCGCAATACGAAAGAAAAAAATACCAGTTAATAAGATGATACCTAAAAGTGCCCAAAAGGACCAAAACCAAGGTGACTGTTTCCGTTTCAAAAATTGCGGTCTTTTTAGTGTTTTATCAACCATTTTTCCTGTTCCTTTCTCATGACATGATATAACTGTGTTGTCATATAATTATAACCTATACTATTTGGATGGTAGTTATCTGTCTGACTAATCCATGTATTTTTGACATGTGTTTCACCCATCAAAGTTGCTGTCATGGCTTGATCGCTGTTTTGATTTTCAGTCGTTTTTTTAGCAGCTTGTTGGCCCAATGATTGCCGCATTTTTTTTGATCGATATTGACCAAAAGTTAAATCAAACGACCCAACGTAGTAACCATTTTTATCTTGCTTAGCAACATGACTATTAATTGTATTAAATAACTGTACATCTTGGTTCAAATCTTTTCTTTGTGGAAAGTGAACGAATAATGGATTATAATTACCAAAAATAAAAATAGGTGCCTGACGATTGTATGTTCTAATTTCATGGAAAAGTCGTGTTAATTTAGTTTGATAGGTAGCCTGGTCACTGACTACAGCAGCCGTTAAGTCCGTGGGCGTTTTTGCAAATACGTTTTTTAACAATGACTGCTGTAGATCATTCCCCCCAGAAGTCAAAACAATGACATTAGCTTGTTTAACGGCATGTTGAAATTTGGGTTGTGCATTTAAACGTTCCTGAATTTGATCTGATCGATCACCTGCTTTGCCAAAATTTGACATAGTGACAGCAACATTATACTGTGTTTCAATTTTTTTTGCAATGCGTCCAGAATAACCTTGCTCTCCTTTATCATCACCAATACCTTCTGTTAAGGAGTCACCCAATGTAACCAAATTAATACGCTTTACTTTAGCTAATTTCGCTGCTTTCTGTGGTAAAGCAGTTTTAACCGATGGTTGCGTTTGTTTGAGCAAAATAAATGCAACCATTCCCAATGCAGCAACAACAATGAATGCGATTAATATTTTTAAATTTTTTCTCATCGGTTTCCCCTAGAAATATGTATACTCCATTGTATCAAAAATACCGTACCCGCGCTGAACCGCCACTCAAGTCATGAAATTTTGTGCATTAGGATTTAAAAAAGCAACCAACCATGATTGCTCTAACAGTTTTTATTTTGCTAATGCAATAATTTTTAAAATCGTATCGGTGGCCTGTGACATCACAGTCGTAGACACATACTCAAAACGACCATGCATATTCTCACCACCAGCAAACAGATTTGGTGTTGGCAAACCAAGAAAAGTGATCTTTGAACCATCCGTACCACCACGAACAGGTTCGATAATAGGATTAATGTTTAGTGCTAGCATCGCTTCTTTGGCTAATGATACTGATCGCATATCATCCTTTAAAATTTCGCCCATATTATAATACTGATCCTTTAGTGTGATAGTTACACGTTCTTGACCAAATTTCGTGTTGAACTGGTTTACAATATCCAATAATTTTTGCTTGCGGTTGTCGAATTTATCACGGTCATGATCACGTATAATGTAACGTAATTGTGCTGATTCTGGATTGCCTTCAATTGCCATTACATGCCAAAAGCCTTCACGGCCTGTCGTATATTCCGGACGATCAGTTTCAGGTAATTGCGCATGAAAATCAAATGCGACTTGAATAGCATTAACCATGGTATCTTTTGCAGTACCAGGATGAACATTACGTCCCTGTATATCAACTATTGCGCTTGCTGCCGAAAATGTTTCCCATTCCAACTCACCAGCAGGTCCACCATCAACTGTGTAAGCAAAATCAGCACCAAAGGCATTCGTATCAAAATTGTCTGCCCCAATACCAATTTCTTCGTCTGGGCCAAAAGCAAAACGTAAATCCCCATGCAAAATATCTGGATGAGACACGAGATATTTTGCAGCGGTTACTATTTCTGCAACTCCAGCCTTGTCATCAGCCCCAAGTAAAGTCATACCGTCTGTTGTGATCAAAGTGTGGCCAACGTATTTTTTCAAACTTGGAAATTCTGTTGGTTTAAGTATATAACCACTATTCCCCAAGTTTATATTGGATTCACCATCATAATTTTCAATTATTTGTGGTTTAACATTGCTACCATTAAAATCTGCCGTATCAACATGCGCAATAAAACCAATGGTTGGTATTTTTTTGTTGTCAGTATTACTTGCTAACTCAGCAAAAACATAGCCATCTGGCATTATGCGAACATTTGTTAATCCAATAACTTGTAGTTCTTCAGCTAAGTTAGACAAAAAATCGACTTCCTTAGGAGATGAAGGGACTGTTTGTGAATTTTCATCAGATTGTGTGTCAACTGCAACATATTTCAAAAAAAGTTGTGTTAGTTCTGGATACTTTTCATTTTTCATGCGTATCATATGATTTTGAGCTATTGCTATTAACAAACATTAGCAAAATTAAAATCATTTTTCCTTTCAAATTTGGAATTATTGACGTCAAAACGCCATTATTTTTAAAGATAAGTATATGGATCAGTGTTAATACTGGTTGGAAAAACGGTGAGCGTCTTGTCATTTTCAAACCATAATTTTATTTTTTCAGACATATGCTTATTGGCTATGGCTTCCATATGATGATCTGGATCAATGACTACAAAGTCAGCGGCCAAAATATCATGTCCAACATGATAGTATATATCAGCCGTCACGTAAGCATCAGCACCTGCATCCTTAGCGATACGCCAGAACTTACCACCATCGCCACCAAGCACCGCTACTTTTTGAATTGATTGGTTTAAATCATTGGCAATAATTCGAACCGTTTTAACGCCAAACACATCGCGTATTTTTTCAGCATATGCCTGCACAGTCATACTTTTAGTCAGATACCCTATGCGGCCTAGTCCTGTTGTACCATCATCATTTGGTTTTAGTGGTGTAACATTTTGAATGCCAATTGCTTCAGCAAGCCAATCGTTCATACCATCAACTGTACTATCAAGATTAGTATGCGTTGCGTAAACAACAATATTATGTTTGATCAAATCAGCGTACATTTTGTTTTGCGGAATACTTAAATCTAAATTTTTCGCTGGCAAAAACATAACTTCATGATGTGCCCAAATAAAATCGACATGTTGTTCAATGGCTTCTTGGACAACTGCGGGCCTGACGTCAAGCGCCGTCATCACACGATGAATTACTTGATGTGGGTCTCCAATTTGTAAACCAACAGGGTCTCCTGACTCAGCCAGATATTTGGGCGCAAACGCTTCAATTTTTTGAATTAAATCCTGTGCAATAATCATGAAATAACCGCCTGAATTTGATTGTAACGTAATTGCCATTGCCTATACGTATCTGTATCTGATTTACCTGCAGCCTGTAACTGTTTGAATATTAGCGCAATACGTTCACTCTCTTTTTGCCATTTAGCAACAAAAGTTGCCGTTTTTTCTACTCTTAGGTAAGGTCCAAATATTAAATCAAGGTCAGATAACTGTTGTTCTCCAACTACTGCAGCAATAATTTCATAAAAATGACTCTCTTCTTGTACAATTGTCTCATCAATAATTTGATAGTGCTGTGTCGTTAACCACCTCCGAACAATTTGCTCATCTGTATTCGGCTGTAGCACAAGCGTCTTAAAAGTTTTTTCTTGCTGTTTACCCGCATTTAAGATGTTACTAATTAAAATGCCTCCCATACCAGCAATAGTGACCGTATCGACATTGTCCGTATCATTGATTGCTGCTAAACCACTAGCTAGCCTTACATCGGCACGCTCTAGGAGATGACGCTTTTTTAATTCATGATGCGCATTATCTAGCGGCCCTTTAGCTACTTCGCCAACAATGGCATGGCTAATTTTATCATTAAGTAGTAAGTTTACTGGCAGGTAAGCATGATCTGAACCAATATCTGCCAATCGCGCATTTAATGGTACAAAATCAGCAACTGCTTTTAAGCGCGGTGAAAGATGTATGCTATCCATAGTTAAAATCCTTTAATATTTAGTATATCACGATTAGATATTTTATGATTATTTACTCATTATGTGCTAACAAAAAAGCTAGCATTGATTTGCTAACCTGAACACTGCTTACTTGCTGAAATCGTGATCTGTCATTGCTTCTTCAAATAAATGAACCACATCTGCAACTTGTAGTGTCACATATGCTGCATGATTCAAATGACCAACCATTACGGCACTTTCAGCCATGTCTTGGAAATATGTGCCATCGATAATACCAACTTCGGGTAATGTAGTTGGGACTTCAAGAGATTTTATCCAATCAAACGTTTTTTGGATAGCGAGATGAGCAACCTCTTTATCAGTACCAGTTAATTCCCAAACATGACGGCCAAACTGAGCAAATCTTGGTAAGGTTTTATCGGACAACACATGTTTCATCCATCGGGGTGTCATAATTCCTAAGCCAACGCCATGTGTAATATCATAATAAGCTGATAACTCGTGTTCAATAGGATGTACAGTCCAGCCATTTTGATTACCAACATTCGTTAGACCATTTAATGACATTGTTGCGGTCCACATTAATGATGCACGTGCATCATAATTATCAGGTTCTGCTAAGGCAATCGGTGCATTTTTAATAACTGCTCGATATAATCCTTCCATAATACCTGATGTCACATCATTGGCGCCATTATCGAAATATTGCTCTGTCAAATGACTAAAAATATCAATTGATCCGGCAGCTGTTTGCCACTTTGAAACCGAGTATGTCAATTGTGGATCCAAAAATGACACTGCCGGTGTTTTAGGACCATATGTTCCTAATTTTTGATGTGTATCTGGGTTAGAAATCACTGATCCAGTATTCATTTCTGTCCCTGTCGCTGATAATGTCAGAATATCAACTAATGGTAATTGTTCAATTGTTTGACGTTTTGCTGCATCTGTTACTAACTCCCATGGATCTGCATCATAAAATTTAGAAGAAGCAATCACTTTAGCAGCATCAATTACTGATCCACCACCAACAGCCAAGATAACATCAATATCATGATTTTTTACCAGCGCTTGGCCCTCACGTACGGAACTGATTTTAGGATTAGGTGAGATGTCTGACAGTTCAACGACGTTCATGCCAGACAATAAGCCAATAACACGATCGTAAAGACCTGATTTTTTAATTGAACCACTGCCAAAGACCAATAAAACATTATTGCCAAATTGTGCGACAGCATCATGCAGTTCAGCTTCTAAGCGATCTTTTCCAAAACGAATAGACGTTTTGTTTTGAAATTTAAAATTATTCATCATGATTATATGCCATTCCTTTCCAATTATAAGTCTATTATAACACGTCAAAAGAGTCATCTAAAGTCACGCCAAGACCATTCTGGGTTGGCACAGTCATTAATCCTTCTGTTATTTCGAATGTTTCAACTGTAATATCATGCTCAAAATAATGACTACTTTCAGAAATATCTCCCGCAAAAGTAATGTTTGGCAGACTAGCCATTGCCAAATCAACAGCTCGGCCTAAATTACTACTCAACATGCCACCTATCCAAGGTTTAATGCCAGCACGACTAGCAAGTTGAATTGCTTTCAATGCTGCAGTAATGCCGCCTATTTTGGCTTGTTTAATGGTGATCGCTTTGGCAGCATGCAACGCAATCATTGTATTGATATCATCTAAGCTATTAATGCTTTCATCTAAACTTAAAAAATGTGGTGTATTTTTTTGAAGAAAAGCATGATTAACAAAATCGTTTTCAGAAAAGGGTTGTTCAATAAAAGCAACATTTTCAGGTAGTTGATTAAAAAATTCTGCTGTCTGTGCACTAAAGCTACTATTAGCATCCAATGAAAATTGTTGATTGGGAAATTGATTTAATCGCGCAATTAATTTCTGTTTATCTAACGATTGTGCGTCAATCTTCATTTTGATACGTTGATACCCCTTATCAATAGCCCGTTTAATATCACTGATATCAGCATTTAAATCGAGTACAGTCCCTACCGGCACACGTTGCCTTGTGCCACCAATCATTTGTGCCAAAGATCGATTTGTTAGTTTACCTACGGCATCCCAAGCCGCCATTTCAACACCAGCCTTTGCAAAAGAACCAAACGGCGTCAAACGTTCCAGCTTTTCAGCAAATTTTTGTGGTGATTCAAACGTTGCGTTTTGGATCACTGGATTAATCATAGTATTCACAATTTCTCGACTAGCCGATTGGTTTTCAAGCGTATAACTAAAGTCAGCAAAAGATTGTATTTCACCTAACCCAATTGTTTTTTTACCGGTAGCACTGTGACTAACTGTCAGTTTAACTAGTGTCAATGGACGGTTTTTAGTGGTACTATGCGCGGTTTTAAAAGTTTGCTTTAATCTTAAAGAAATGGGTATCATTTCCAATGCTTCAATACGATACATTTTTCAATACCTCAATGACTTGATTTGGTTGCTCCACATGCATATTATGGCCAGCATTTTTAATCACATGCTTTTGTCCATTGGGCAAAAGCATCATCATGTCATCTGCGATTTGATTGAATTTTTGATCAAACTCACCAACAAGCAATATGGTTGGTAATTTTAATTGTGCTAGCTTGGGCCAAAAATTGACCTGTACCCCTGTTCCCATATAGTTTAAAGAATTAGCAACATTTTGCGGTTGCTGTGCTAAACGTTGTGCCCTAATGACCTGACGTTGTGTTGCTGTCAATTTTTTTTGTGTTGCAAACAATGGTAATTTTTCCCAGTTTAAAACAAATTCATGAAAATCTGTCAGTATTTGTTTTGCTTTTTCAGTATCTGCTGCACGACGTTTTTTACGATTTAAGGCTGAATTAAGACCAGCTGATGCACTTTCAAGAAATAACTGATCAACCAATTCATTGTGAGAAAATGCGAATCCAAGTGCCAATCTACCACCCATTGAGTAACCTAACAAATTAATATTGGACCAATGATAGGTTTGTAAAATCATTTGAATATCAGCAATTTGTGCTGCCATTTCAAAACGTGTTGGATCATCGACTATATTTGCGCTTTCACCAAATCCTAGCAAATCAAAAGTCATTACCTCACCTGGTAACTCATCAATCAACGCATCAAAATCATGATGTGTTCCCATAAACCCATGAAGTAACACCCACTTTGTTGCCGTCTCATCATTTATTTGATGGAAAACATGATATGAATAACCTGCTACAGTAACAATTTTTCTATTCATGCTGTACACCACCCATTAACTGCTGATGTGCTTTAACATTATTCGAGCGATTACTTTCAAATTCAATCAATCTTGTTCCAGTAACAGGGATTTTAATCACCCGTTCTAATTCATCAGCCATTTTTATTTTCACATACGCTAATTCATATAAGTCGGCAATTTTTGATACATTTAAATTAAGTGGTGTCCCAAATAACATATCAAAATAGGGCTCTGCCGTTGCCTGTGGTAAAAAAGAAAAGATAGCACCACCGTTATTATTGATCACAATGATATCAATTGGTAGATGATATTGCCGCGCCATCATGAGACCATTCATATCATGAAATAACGTTAAATCACCAGTTAACAATACACTACGTTTTTGTGAAGTGCTGCTCATTCCTAAGGCAGTCGAGATAATACCATCAATACCATTTGCACCACGATTGGCATAAATATTTTGTGTTGTTTGTCCAGTAAAGACATCATCCATATCACGAATGGCCATACTATTAGCAACAAAAACAGCTGTTTGATCTGGTAACACACGATCTAAGACATTTGCAATACTTGCCTCCCCAGTAATGTATCGCTTTTTTTGATTCAAATCTTGCCATCGCTGATAAAATTCAGCATTATTATCGACAGATATTTGTGATAAAAATGAAGTTGGTGTTAGTTGCAAGACACGTGATACATGTCTTGAGTGATCAGCTAACGTATTTTCACCAACAAACCAAACTGGTATATTTTCTGATTTTAACCATTCCAATATACGAGCCGAAACCGGTGTTGCACCAAATCGAATCACAAGATCCGGTTGATAAGCTGACGTCAAAATATTGGCCTTAATCAGCGCATCAATACCATAAATGGTTGTTTTTTGTCGCGTACGGCTTAACACATCAGCAATAACTGGTACATGATATTTTTTTGAAAAATTTAGCAGTTCAGACTGATAGTCAGCGCCTTCATTTGGACCTGCAATAATAACTACTCGTGATTCAGAAAGCTTCATTGGAGACATACTATCATCTATCGCATCAAATTTTAGGAGTGGCACAATAATTGCGGTTGGTTCATTTAATTGTGGCATTAATGGTTTACGTAGTGGTAAATTGATCTGCAGTGGCCCCCTAGGTGACATCACTATCTCATGAACTAACTTTTGTGTCATGAAATCAATATATGATGTCACATCTGGTTGTTCATCCTGCAAAGTAAATACTACAAATTTTTTTGTTAATGCACCAAATATTTGATGTTGTGGTATTGTTTGCGGTGCACCATTATCTTGCAATTCTACCGGTCTATCTGTCGATAAAACAATAAGTGGAATATGTGAAATATGAGCTTCAGCAACGGCCGAGGTATACTCAGTAATTGCTGTGCCAGAGGTTCCTAAAAGTGCCACTGGTTCAAGCAATTTTTTAGCAATACCTAACGCAAAGAAGCCAGCCGAACGTTCATCTACATCAATATATAGTTTAATGTTTTTATTTTGCCGTGCATATTCTGCTAATAATAATGCCACTGGTGTTGTGCGGGATCCTGGTGACACAACAAAATGCCGAACACCACTTTGATAAAGTGCGTGCAATAGATGCTTCGTATTTTTAGTAAGCGAATTAATTGTCATTGACATCACCTTTCAGTAATTGTCGCATTGGTTCTAATTTTAAATTAGTTTCTTGGTATTCTTGTGTCGCATTAGAATCAGAAACAATACCTGCACCAGCAAATAAAGTTGCCGTATGCGCTACTTGATTGATATACATTGATCTAATACCTACAACAAACTCACCACTATTATTTGACGTATAATAGCCAATAGGTGCTGCAAATAAGCCACGTGGCAATCTTTCATGCACTTTAATGTAGTGCAGCGCCTCTTCTTGTGGTACACCACCAAGTGCTGGCGTCGGATGTAAGGCATTAACAACATCAAGTACTGTGTACTCTTTAATTAAATTGGCACTAATTGGTGTATACAGATGCTGTAATTGCCTGTTTTGTAATAAAATTGGTTGAGATGGTAAATATAAGTTTGTTGTCATATTTTGTAGTTTTTGATAAATGTTATTGACAACATATCGGTGCTCTTGTTGATTTTTATGACTATTTAGTAATGCATCACCAAGCAATTTATCTTCAGTTTGTGTATTTCCTCTACGGATTGTGCCAGCAACTGCTGCTGTTTTAACCTGCCCATCAGTCACCTTAACTAAACGTTCTGGTGTTGCCGAAACAAACATTTCCTGCTGATATTTTAAAATAACGTGATACGTATTTTTTTGTGTGATTAACGCATGAACAAGCGCTGAGGCCAATAATGTATCTGAAAGTGCATACTGATGTTGTCGTCCCAAAACGACTTTCTTGAGCTTGTCATTACTAATTATCGTATTAATTAACTTTTGTGTCCGTAATGTCCAATCTAATTCACTCGTGATAACATGGCTAGCAACTTTTGATATAGGTATGACCTTGAATTTTGTTAACCATTCGTTAAAATTATCGACAGTATCAGATTCAAAAATAATGATATTTCGAGTAATTTTTACAAAAATTAGTGGTATAAACCAAATGCCATTCATCAATTTAGAACTTTGCACGACTTGTTCATCAAAAGGATAACCACCAAATATAATATTACCATTTAATTTATTTGGCACATCAGCCTCTTGCTGTGATCCGAAACCAAATAATTCTTCTTGATCAGCCACGGTTTTAAAATAAGCCGCAATATTAAAAAAGTCTAATGCACGATAG
This sequence comes from Leuconostoc gelidum subsp. gelidum KCTC 3527, assembly GCF_000166715.1. Taxonomy (GTDB): domain Bacteria; phylum Bacillota; class Bacilli; order Lactobacillales; family Lactobacillaceae; genus Leuconostoc; species Leuconostoc gelidum. The sequence continues at coordinate 62,826 of NZ_AEMI01000019.1, read as the reverse complement.
AGTTGCGCTCTATCGCTATCACGTAAATCACGTGAAAAATGATACTTCATGAAATACACCTCATAACATGAAAAAGCAACAGACAAAAACCTGTCGCCTCTACTTTTAGTTTTTAAAATTAATTTGTGGTAACTGTTTAAATACTGGGATTAAAACGAGTGCAATAATCAAACCCATAACTGCCTGTGCAACGTTACCAACAATTGATGCTAAGCCAGCCGTCCAATTATATAAAAATGTGCCAGCTAACAGATAACCAATAATCATAATTAATGAACCAATTACTAAACCAATAATTTGACTAGGTAATTTTTTTTGATAACCAAAATAACCAACAACTAAACCTTCCATACCATGGATAACCAACGAAAAAATCATCCATTGTGGATAGCCAGCCAACAAATCCAATAGCAAACCACTGAGTCCACCAACAATTAAGCCATTACGTGAACCACCAAGTATTGCAGTCAGAAATATGCCAGCTTCAACTAAATTGACGAAACCATTTGTTGCTGGTACTGGAATTCTAACAATATATGACAGTGAAACATTCAGTGCAATCATCACTGCTAACATAGTCATTTGCTTTGTATTAAATTTTTGTTTCATGATTCTTTCTCCGTGCACCCTGCCATACGTTACCATCACTGAATTTTGAATTTAATGTCACCCCATTTTGAATGCCCTGCCAAACAAAATCTTTCGCATCCTTAAGCGCATGAACCACATTAAATGAATGCCCTAAATTAGCAGCAAGACTTGCAGATAAAGTACAGCCTGCACCGTTGTGATACAATTCAGATGTGTGTATCTTATCTTGCTGATATATGTAAAATTCTTTACGATCAAATAATATATCAATTGCTTGGTTACCAGGAATTTTAGAACCACCCTTAACAACAATGTTTTTGCAACCATAATGAGCAATAGCAGCTGCCACATGTTTCATATCATTAACACTTTCAATTCGCTGGTTCGCTAAAATTTGTGCCTCATTTAGATTTGGCGTGACAATAGTAGCTAGCGGTAATAGCTGCGTTTTTAACGTGTCTGCAATATTTTTAACGTTAACCTGATCTGTTTCTTTAAACACCATCACTGGGTCAACCACAATTGGTACATTAATTTGTGATAAATAGCTGGTTACAAGGGTTATAATCTCGGGTGTAGGAAGTAGACCGACCTTGACTGCTACAATATCATCCAATGCTAATGCCGATTTCAATTGTGCTTCAATAATTTTAAGGTCAACTGGATATATTTTAAAATCCGTTGGTGTGATCGTGACAATTGCCGTGATCACACTCAATCCAAAATACTCATAGTTGGCAAAAGTTGCTAAATCAGCCTGAATACCCCCACCAGCAAGAGAATCAGAACCGGCGATCGTTAAAATTTTATGTGGCATATGATACTCTCTTACTATTTTATTTTTCAGATGCAACAAAACTAATATTGTGTCCATCATCTGTCACTGAAGTAACAACAGCATCGTCACCACCAGATGTAATGGACCATGAATAATAGCGGCCATGGGATTTGGCCCAATTTATTGCTTCTGTGATGCTTTTTCCTTTCAAATGAGCTGAATCTTTATCAGAGCTACTAGAAGAAGACGAGCTAGATGACCGTGAGGCATCAGTAGCGTGACTAGTGCTGTTCTCACCACTAGATTCTTTCACATTTGAATCAATTGTTTCGTTAATTGTACTACTATTCGCGGTACTTTGTGTTATTGGTTCTGACGTTTTTGGTGACGACGAGTAACCAATATAGATAAACACACCTAATCCAATAATAACTATCCCTGCCATTAAAATAAAAAAATTACGTATGTTATGCGTTGATTTCTGAAATTTAGGACGTTTATAATCATTATTTGCCATATGCACCTCTCAATTTAACCTATTATACCAAATTTACAGACGTCCCTGCCAATAGATTTTATGATAAAATGAAATCAATGTATGTGAGGAGAAAAATTGTCTATGGACAATACAAATTTAGCACGTATTTCAATAAAAGATATCATCATGATTACGATTGGCACAGGTTTTTATGGTTGGAGTTTAATTAATATTAATATCACCAATCAATTAGCTGAAGGTGGATTATCGGGTATTACGCTGATCTTGCTTGCATTATTTAACTGGAATCCTGCGTATACCAACTTGATTCTAAACATTCCTTTACTGATTATTGGTTACCGTGTTCTTGGCCGACGGTCTTTAATCTATACAATTTGGGGAATTATTTCATTATCATTTTGGCTCTATGTCTGGCAAAAATTTCCAATGCCTCCAGCACTTCACCACGACATGCTAATTGCCGGTCTCTTGGCTGGCATTATGTCAGGCATTGGTCTTGGTGTTGTGTTTAGATTTGGTGGCACCTCTGGTGGTACGGATGTGATTGCACGCATTATGGAACAAAAATTAGGTATCCAAATTGGCCGTACTATGTTTGCCTTAGATGTTGTTGTACTATTGATGTCTTTAATTTATATTGACGTGATCCACATGATGTACACTTTAATTGCCTCCTTTGTATTTGCACAAGTCGTTGGTTTAACGCAACAAGGCGCCTATACTGCCAGATCATTTATGATTTTTACGGATTATCCTGAAGAAATATCACATGCAATTATGCATGAGTTGGAACGCGGTACAAGTTTCTTAAAATCTGAAGGTGGCTACTCACATCGCGATCAGCGAGTTGTTTATGCTGTGGTTGATCCATCCGAGGTCAGCACGGTACAACATATTATTCAAGAAATCGACCCTAAAGCGTTTGTCTCTATATTTACCGCACAAGAACAATTAGGTGAAGGGTTTTCTTATCTGCGCCCCAAGAAAAAATTTATTTTCTTCTAAAAAAGTCTTCACTAGCAGTGGCTAGTGAAGACTTTTTTTCACACCTTTTTTTGCATATGTGTATATGCATGTTTGCCAATCATTATTTTACCTACCGACTCAAAACCTAACGCGGCATATAATTTTTGGGCCCTTGGATTACCATCATCAACATTTAGCCCAATCGTCTCGCGCGCTTCTTGTTTGGCACGAATTTCAGCAGATTTGATCAATTGCTTGCCAATTCCTTGTCCACGCACCGCGTCTGTCACAACAATTGAATCGAGATACCATTCATTATCAAAAACTTCTGAGTCACTAAACAACCAGCGATGATAGCTATATTTATCAGCTAATATTGTCTGTAGCGTGTTATCAAGTATCTTTTCTTCTGTGTCTGGATAACCAAAAAGCACCCCCACCACTTCATTGTCATCATTTTTGGCAACTATTGCGCGGCTGTAATGATAACGACTTTTTTCTGAAGTCGCGACCGCAAGCGCCCATGCCGCCTGGACGTCAGCTACACTCAATTCTTCATATATTTCTAATGACATATCATCAAATATTGTTTGTTCAAGTTTTAAAATCGCTGCCTGATCGATTTGTTTGGCAGGTTGTATGATCATTAATTATTCTCCTCTGGATTAACCATTGTTAGTCCAATTCGTTGGCGCTTCTCATCAACGTCAACCACCCAAACATCAACAATATCGCCAACAGCAACAACTTCAGATGGTACTTTCACACGGCGCTTTGCCAAACGAGAAATATGGACCAACCCGTCATGTTTAACACCAAGATCAACAAACGCACCAAAATCAACGACATTACGCACAGTGCCTTGCATTTTCATACCAGCTTTTAAGTCTTCAATATGCAAAATATCTGATTTTAATAGCGCCCCCACCATCTCTGAACGGCCATCACGACCTGGCTTTTGTAAACTACTAATCACATCATGTAATGTTTGTATACCAATTGCCAGTTTATTAGCTATGTCTGCCTTATCTAACATCCTTAACGCGTCATTGGCTGATTGCGTTGCTAATGTTTGCGGTGTTACATGAGCCAATTCTAGAAGCTGTTTGGCAGCCGGATAGCTTTCTGGATGGATATCTGTATTATCCAAGACATTTTTACCTGATAAAATACGTAAAAATCCTGCCGATTGTTCAAAAGCTTTGGGTCCTAAGCGTGTCACTTTTTTAAGTTGTGTTCGGGAAGTAAATTCACCAATTGAATGACGATATGTCACAATATTTTGAGCTAGAATTTTGTTCAAACCTGCAATATGCGTGAGTAATGCCGCACTTGCTGTGTTCAAATTAACACCGACCTGATTAACTGCTGTCTCTACAACATGATCAACTTGTTCATCAAGTGATTTAGCATTGAGATCATGCTGATACTGACCGACACCAACTGATTTTGGATCGATTTTAATTAATTCTGCTAAAGGATCTTGGATGCGACGACCAATAGAAATAGCCGAACGCTCTTCAACATGTAAATCAGGAAATTCTTCTCGCGCTGCATCAGATGCAGAATAAACTGAAGCCCCCGCCTCATTAACGATTGCATACTGAACACCACTTGGTAAGTGATCAGCAGCAAACTCCTCTGATTCACGTGAAGCCGTACCATTCCCAATTGCGACCAATTGGACATCAAATTCATGTATTAAGGATTCAAATATTTCACCTGCCTCATGTCGTTGCTGGGCATTGGCTGGTTTATGTGGATAGATAACTTGTTTTTTTAAGAACTTGCCATTGCCATCAACAATCGCCAACTTAGAACCTGTCCTAAATCCTGGATCAAATCCCATAACAACTTTGTCTTTAAGTGGTGCCTGCATTAATAAATGATACAAGTTATCCCCAAAAACTTTAATAGCTTGTTCTTGTGCTTGTGTCGTTAATTCTTGTCGAATTTCACGTGCTACAGCGGGTTGGATAAAACGTTTATAAGCATCCTCAATCGCTACACGTAGTACTTGGTATCCTAATCCAGATGCAGGCTGTCCATTTAATTCTTTTGTTTGAATAAAATGAATCATACGAGCTTCGGTAAAATCAATTTTAACTGTTAAAATCCCCTCTTTTTCGCCACGATTAACAGCTAAAATACGAAATTTGTTATCACGTAATGTTTTAATTGACTCATTGTAATCATAATATTGCCCATAAACTTCTTGCTCATCTTTTTCTTTACCAGAACGCTTGATGTTTGATACTAACACACCATCCGCACCCATTCGCGTACGTAACCATTGTCGATAAATGGCGTTTTCACCAATTTGTTCGGCTAATATTTCATGTAAGCCTGCCAACACATCTTCTGGAGTTGGTAGTGCATCGTTAATGTACAACGCGCTAGGAATATCAGCTGTTACATGTGAAAGGACAAAATCGGCCAGTGGTTGTAACCCATTTTCTCGAGCTATCATTGCTTTTGTACGCCTTTTTTGTTTATAGGGTAGATATAAGTCCTCCACAATTTGTAATGTTTCTGCCGATTGAATTACTTTTTGCAAATCCGGTGTGAGTTGCTGCTGCTCTTGCACTGCTTTTAAAACAGTGTGCTTACGGTCAGCCAAATCATGAACTTTTTTAGCCGTTGATTGAATATCTCGAATTTGTACTTCATCAAGTTCACCCGTCATTTCTTTACGATAACGAGAAATGAAAGGTATCGTGGCGCCATCGCCTAATAACGTGAGTGTTGCGTTAACCTGCTTAAAGGTGATGTTAAGTACTTGAGACACTTGTTTAGCAGTATCTGTTTGTGTTAGTTCTGTTATAACGAGCTCTGTCATGTTGTTGTTTACCGTTATCTTCTTTCAAAAAATAAATTATCGCACACATATCAATTATGTCGTCCGTACTATTAATTATAACGTGAATCCGAAACTGTCATCACATAAATATTTGTTCTAATTGACTATCGTGTAAATCATCAAATTACAATCTGTTGCTAACAAACTAAAAAACGCCACTTACTCCGAAGAATAAGTGGCGGGTAGGTAGATAGATTCTACCCAGTTGGTCCTTTTTATTATAGCTCACTTTTTTAAGAATAGCAATCCTTTTTTTAATGAATATGTCATAGTCATGCTAATACTAACAAGAAGATAACCTTTTCTAAACATATAACTGCCAATCTAATTCTAAATTAGTTAATGTTTTAAAATGTTTGGTCTATTTCTTGCAACAATTTTTTTGCTGCACGACCGCGGTGTGAATAACCCACCCTTTCGTTCATAGGCATTTCAGCAAATGTCTTACCATTTTCGGCTACAAATAGTGCATCAAATCCAACTGAATAGTTGCCACGTTCATTTTGTGCAACAATGATCCCACCACGACCATGGCTAGAAACTATTCTACCATGAGGCATAACTAGAACAAATAAAGCCTCTAAGTAGGCACTGCGAGTAACATCTGAATTATAAAGATGCAATAAATAATCGTTTTCTTCATGAATTGATTTTAATCCAAGTGCCTTTAATTCTCGTGAGGTTGTTAATCCAAAACGTTCAGGAAAAGCTGCAAAATAGGCGCCAGTATCATCAGCCAAGATATTATCATTTGGTAAAAATTGTTGAATATATTGTGCCTTATTTAAGGCATTAAGATATTGATTTGAGGCTGTTTCAATCGGAAATTTTTGTTCATCAATTAATTCACGATAATTAATAATTGATACGCCAAATTCCGCAAAAACACCTTGTATTTCACGTGTTTTTGCGGAATTATTGGATGCTACGATTATTTTTTTAATCATTTAACTACTCGATTCATATATTTTAACAGCGCCTGTTATTTATTCTACCATGCTGCGTTGTTTGCACCAAGTAGCATTAAAAAGACCTCTTTTAAACATCTTCAATATCATTATGAATCATTTTGTCTAGCCATACGCCATATTGGATAAGCGACGCCGCTATTTACAATATAATATAAATATTTTCCAACATTAGCAAAATTGCCTTGCATAGTAGCTTTCACTAATTGGACAAAGTTATAAAAAATCCAAAATAACCACTGGTCTTCAATTTTGAAAATATTTAATATATTTGGAATTAAAGAAAGACTAAAAACTGCACTTGCTAACCAAAATAACGGACTTGTATTTTGAAAAGCTAAATAATTCAAACCTAAACTTAATATGATTGCGCCGCCAACTACGAGTGGCAGCCATTTCTTGAAATCAGTCGCACGATTAACACGTTTGTCTTCATATTGGCGCCAGCCCTTAATCGATGCAGCATTGAGTAAAAAAGACACTGGATATGTCAATATAGCACCGTTGTTGCCGAGCATAAAATCAATGACACCTGACATGAGCGTATTGATAGTTCCCACAATGTTCCCAACTTTATTCAACCTAGCGGTCAAGCGTGTAGAAATAATAGATAAACTAGATGATATCACTGAAATTATACCAAATGGTACATATTTAGCCCATTCATTTTTTGAAAAGAATACAGTTTGCGTTAGATTATCAAAAAGATAGCCCGACGTATAGGCCGCAAAAATAACAATAAGTACCCCAAATGAGTCAAACAACCATGATTTATTAAGCGCTTTTAACATGTCGTCAAATCCTCCGTTTGTTTTTTGAAAGCTGATCTGTTGAGAACGCTCGTAGCATTCTTTGCTAAACTACTTTTCTTAGTTGCCAACAGTAACTCTTATAGGTTAACAAATTTTGTTATGATTGTGATTGATTTAACAATTTCTTAAAACTCTATTCTTTACAACCTGTTCTATTTTTTCTACAGACGTTACCTTATTATTCTAAAATATTATTATTTAGCTGTCTATTGTCGTACGATATCGACTAAAGTACGCATTTTTTCCAGATTTTTATTGCCGGCTACCTCATCACCACTAGAAATATCAACCCATTCTGGCTGGACTTGATTTATCGCATCTTGCAAATTGTCAGTTGTCAAGCCACCCGCCAACATTAAAGGTGTTTGGCGTAAGGGCTTTGGTGGTACAATACGCCAATCAAATGTTTTTCCAGAGCCAAATTCGTTATCTAGCAATACATAGTTTGCTGCTGTTTTAAGCATTGCTTGCTGTGGTTTAACCACTTGAATCACAGGAACATTTCTTTCCCGTAATAATGTTACTTCTAATTCTGATTCTTCACCATGTAGTTGTACACCTTGGATGAGGCCATTAGCAAAAAAAGTTAACATGTCCATCACATTTTGATTAACAAATACACCATATAGTGGAATACTATCATTTAAACGTTCGCGTATTTTAAGCGCCGTCATCAAATTTACTGTTCTACGCTGTCCTGGTGCAAAAATAATGCCTGCCATATCAGGTTGCACTTTATTTAAAAGGTCAGCATCTTCAACACGAAAGTTACCACAAAGTTTAATTTTAGTCATACGCACGTATTATCCCATCCACTTTTAATCATATCTATTTTATCTTTACGCTTCATAAAGATATCATCAATTGAAATATCGTCTACTTGTAAGATCTCCAGCAATACTGTGTCAGCATGTGTTTTGATGCTCAAATCAGACATGACAAGTATATCTTTAGGCATCATGTCACGTAAACGTTGTGTATTGTTAAAATTAATTGAAAAATTTTTCAAGTTACAATTACTAATGCCAAAAATTCATAAGTTCATAAGTTCGCTATGCAAGCGCAACCCCTTGTTGACAACGGACACCAATAACTCAAGAATAAATTGTCCTTAACCTATACTTGATGTTATCACTTTATTTTTCAAATATTTCTACATGTACAAGTATTTTTAGAGTCAATAAAAAGCTGTCCTGAAAATATTTGCTCATTGCAATATTTTCAGGACAACTTTCCACGGTGCCATCTGATTTTAAGATATCAAAACCATGTTAAAAAGAATGATCTCATAACTTAAGGCCCCATAGACTGCTAATGCAGACCTGAAAATTACTTTCAATTGATCTTCAATGAATTTTTTGTCAAACTGCTTTCGCCCCAGATCTCAATATCTTGGCTTCCCTGAACACACACAATTGGTTTTATTTTCATCTCATGAGTTTACTTAGACGATGAAAATATCAATACATATTAAAACTAAAAGAACATTTTAATAACCTATTTCAATATTTTTCTGACGCAAACATCGTTTAGAAAAATTTCAAACTATAAGTCCCGTTGAATGTGTCCCCTGCTGCCAAAACATTCACACCAAATTTTTCTTTAAAGTTGCCAGTTGAATCAACTGTATCAGCAATTCCCCACCATGGTTCTAATGCAATAAAGGGCGCCTCTTTTCCAGCTGGTGTCCAAATACCTAAAAATTGTGCATTATCTAACGTCATACGTAACCCATGTTGGTTAGCTAAACGTGCAAGTAAAAATGACGTTTTTTGACGATCCAACTTTAAAATAATCGCATCATCATGATAATCTTCTTGACGTAATCGTAATGGAATATTTGCATTAAAAGGAGTCGGTACATTTGGATTTGAGTAAGGACCTGTCAAACGAACGCGATCATAAAGTTTTTCCGGCTCAATCGAAACATAATAATCTGAAAATTTACCACCATCAAGTGGTAAATTAAATGCTGGATGTCCACCAACACTGAAAAATAATGATTCTTCTGTGTCCGTATTGTGAACAATATACGCAATTTTAAGATCATTATCATCTGTTAAATCATAGCGAATATCTAGCTGAAATTTGAATGGATAAACACGCATTGTCGAACCCGTATCATGAATCCGAAAAAGAGCATGATTATCGTCATGTTCAATCACGTCAAAAACTGTGTTTCGCGCAAAACCATGTTGATTCATAAAATAGGTTTCACCTGCAACTTTGTACTGATCACCACGTAAACGGCCCACAATAGGGAACAAATTAGATGCATGGCGCCCCCAATATTTTGGATCGCCAATCCAAATATATTCCAATTCGGCTTGTTTGTGCCACACGCTAGTTAATTCGGCACCTTCTTCATTAATCATCACTTTTAAGTTTTTATTTTCTAGTTTAATCATAATACCTATATTCTACCAAATTTTGAGAGATAAATGTAATTAATGTTAAGCGTTTACAGCTTTTTTTTGGCACGTGGAAAAAAATTTTGGTAATTTTTTTGTAAATTTTCACGCGTCACATGCGTGTACATTTGTGTTGTCGATAAATTAACATGACCTAATAATTCTTGTACTGTGCGCATATCAGCGCCATTATTAAGCAAATGCGTCGCAAATGTGTGACGTAACATATGTGGATGAATTTTACCAGTTAATGTCGAACGCTTCATTAATTCGTTTAAAATATATGTAATCCCTGCAGTTGTTATTGGTTCACCACGGTGATTAACAAACACAAAATCATGTGGTACTTGCTTTGCTATCAGTTTAGGACGTGTCTCTTTTAAATATTGCGATAGCGCTTGTGCTGCAAAATGACCAAATGGCACGTATCTATCCTTATTTCCCTTGCCATGAATTAAAACTAATCGCTGCGAAAAATCTAATTGCGTCATCGTCAAATTGGCAATTTCTGCCACACGTGCACCTGTAGCATACAAAAACTCTAATATAGCTGCATTTCTTTGCCACAATAAATCTTCGGGATTATATGCGACATCGAATAGTGTGGTCATTTCTGTTTCATAAAAAAATTCTGGGAGATGATTTTCATGTTTTCGAAGGGACACGTTATCAAATGGATTATCAGTCACAAATTGATTGGCAATCATGAATTGGTAGAACATACGTAAACTACTGATTTTCCTAGAAATAGTTGTTCGCGCTAATTTCCGTTCATACAAGTCGTTTAAGTAGACTCTTACATCTAATATTTGTACTGTTTTAAAGTTAGTGAATCCACCATTTTTCGTTAAAAACATCACAAATTCGTCAATATCAGATACATATGCCTTCAAAGTCAACGGCGAATATTGTCGCTCAGATGCGATATAGACTTGATACAATTGTTGTTCTCGTGTTTGCATAATTTTATTATACGCGCTATTCACTCGTTTCAAAAATTAAGAAGACTTTAATTTAGTTACAATCATTCAAACATACCCAAATTATGTTTTTTTTTCGATATAATTAGGGTTAGAAATAGTTTGACTAAATTCTTAAACTAATCACAGAGGAGTCTCCCTATGAAAATACCTATCCAAACACCATTAGAACAATTACATCAAAACGTTTTATTTTTTAAAAATAAATCATTACGCGCGATTAGCAGTTTTCGTCAAAACATTTTAGCTAATCGTGATGCGCATCATATTAATCCAAAGCAATTGAAATTATCTGATACGAGAGAAATTGCCATTGTCCCCTACGAATCAAATGCTAAAGTTGTTGACTCAAACAGTTTTGCGTATGCACTCGAGTCTGCCATGACAGAGAGCAACAGTGGCACACAGCAATCATCCAAGATACGAAACCATATAACATCTTTTTTGCATCGCCCAGCTCGTGTTTTGGCAAGTATCGTCATTATCGTCTTAATTGTCTATATTGCTATTATGGCTGGACAATCTAATTCAACAAATCAACAACCTATAGAACAAACACCACAGAAATCAAAATAATTCATGTGATCAATATTAAAATATAAAAGCGATCTTATCAAAAAGATAAGATCGCTTTTATGATAATCATAATGTTTTCACATTAATCATGTATTATGCCATGCATTTTTAGTTTTTAAATGAATGAATAGGTGCGGGAATATGGCCACCACGATTAATGAATTCTGCACTTGATTTCTCAACTACTGACATCACTGGTGCCGTTCCCAATAAACCACCATAATCAATCATATCCCCAACTTTAGCGCCATTAGTTGGTAAAATTCGTACTGCGGTTGTTTTATTATTTTGTACACCAATTGCCGCTTCATCAGCAATCATTGCCGCAATAGTTGTTGCATCGGTTTCACCTGGAATTGCAATCATGTCTAGTCCAACGGAACAAACAGCAGTCATTGCTTCAAGTTTTGCTAACGATAGTACTCCTGCCTTAACAGCATCAATCATACCAGCATCCTCAGAGACGGGAATAAAGGCACCAGATAAACCACCAACGCGTTGCGATGCCATGACACCACCTTTTTTAACAGCATCATTTAGTAACATTAATGCTGCTGTTGTCCCATGTGTCCCAACCATTTCAAGTCCGATTTCTTCCAGTACTTCCGCAACTGAATCACCACGCGCCGGTGTAGGCGCTAAGCTCAAATCAACTATCCCAAACTCGACACCCAAACGTTCAGCCGCTAATGCACCAACCATTTGACCAACACGTGTAATTTTAAAAGCTGTTTTCTTAATCGTTTCGGCAACAACCTGAATTGATTCGCCCTTAACTTTTTCAATGGCACGTTTTACAACACCTGGTCCAGAAACACCGACATTAATAACAACGTCAGCTTCACTTACACCGTGAAAGGCACCAGCCATGAATGGATTATCTTCTACCGCATTAGCAAAAACAACCATTTTTGCGTTCGCAGTATCCGACTTATCAGTAATCGCTTTAATTGTTTCACCCATCAGTTTGATGGCATCTAAGTTAATACCAGCCTTTGTCGACCCAATATTAACACTTGACATAACCAGATCTGTTTCAGTTAACACGCGTGGCAACGACTTGATCAAGGCTAAGTCACCATTGGCAAACCCTTTTTGGACTAATGCGGAATACCCGCCAATAAAATCTACTCCCACAGCCTTAGCAGCATCATCTAAAGCATGCGCGTAGTACAGCATCTCATCAGGCGTTGCTTTCCCGGCAATCAAAGCAATAGGCGTCACACTAATGCGTTTGTTTGTAATCGGAATACCAAATTCACGCTCAATTTGCTGTGTTACTTTAACAAGATTCTTTGCATAAGTTGTAATTTTTTGATAAATATTTTTTGCAGTTTCTTGTGGTGTGCCAGCTATGGTATCGAGCAAAGAAATACCCATCGTAACAGTTCGAATGTCTAAATGCTCTTCTGAGACCATATTAATGGTCTCAGTTATTTGAGTAGTTTCCATAATTTCTCCCAATTTTTTGTGTAACTAGTCTGCTATGATGCTTGACGTTACTCAAACACGACTCATTGCATCAAATATTTCTTCGCGTTGTGTATGAATTTCAACAGTAAGTTGCTTGCCAAGTAGATTTAAATCATCTTGAAGTTTATTAAATTCTTCATCTAGTTGTGCCAAACTAACTAGCATACTCATTGTGAAAATATCAGACATAATTGTCTGTGATACATCTAAAATATTAATGTTATGGTCCGATAATGTCTTAGAAACACCGGCTATAATTCCAGGTTTATCTTTCCCTATAACTGTTACAACTGCTTTAGCCATTTTTTTCCTCTTTAAAAGTTATTTAGATTATTATACAGTATTTACTTGTTCAATGCCATTTTTTTGAGAATGCTCACCTATAAACACGTTCACCATTGTGCCAACCTAAAAATTGGAATAACTTGGTGTCTTTAACAGCATTTGAATTGATATTAATATGAGAATCATACAGCTGGGATTTAAACATAGTTTCATACTGATGCACAGAAACAAGTTGCCGTTTCGATAATAATTGTTGTGTCATTTTAGCTGGTACGTGATTTTCAAAACCGTTTTGAAGGGTGACAGAATAAAGTTCTGCCTCTGCACCTGATCCATAACTAAAAACAGCTAATTTATCCCCAGATTTTAAATCAGTAGCATAACTTAGTAATGACAAGAGGCTTAAATAAACCGAACCAGTGTAAAGATTGCCAACTTCTCGGTTGAATTTTTGACTGGCTTGCAAATGATGTGTTAGCTTTTGTTGATGTGCCAGTGTTGCTTCATTTATGATTTGATCAAGTGCTTTTTTACCCATTTTTGTATAAGGTAGATGAAACGCAAATCCTGCAAAATCATTTAATTGTTGCTTTGTTTTTAATTGGTAACGCTGCCACAATGTCAGAAACATTTCTTTATAAATATCAGTTGATAAGTGCCCATCGACAAGTGCTTCTTGACGATCAACTGGACGCCAAAAATCAGAAACATTGCGACTCATATATACAGAATCAGTATTAATACTAACAATTTTAGGTGCCTCCGATACTATCATAGCGATTGCACCAGCACCCTGTGTAACTTCCCCAGGCGTTGATAAACCATAACGGGCAATATCTGATGCAACAACCAATACGCGTCTTCCAGGATGCGTTGCGACGTAATCACGCGCTTGCATTAAACCATAAGTACCCGCGTAACATGCTTGTTTGAGTTCAATAGTCCGCACAAATTCAGAAAATCCAAGCAATTTTTGTATATAAAGCGCACTTGATTTTGAATTATCGATACCAGACTCTGTCGCAAAAATAATGAGATCTGTTTTTTCACGATCATCAGCCGTCATAATTTTTATAGCTGCATTGGCACCCATTGTAACGACATCTTCAAAGTTAGGCACGACGGTTTGTCGATTCTGTCCGATGCCTATTGTATATTTATCTGGTTCATCACCACGAGACTTTGCTAATGTGACAAGATCTAACACATAGTTAGGAGTGTAGAATGCCATTTTATCAATACCTATTATCATTATTTAAAATTCCTCTGAAATTATTATACCATGCAAAAAAGCGCTACTAGGCGCTTTTTTGCATGGTATTTATTCATTACAATTTTAGTAAAGTGCCGCAACTTTTTCTTGTGTGCTCTCGGTTGAAATAAATTCATCATAAGATGTATCTACACGGTCAACAACACCTTTAGCAGAAACTTCAATAACATGATTTGCCGTCGTTGCTAAGAACTCATGGTCATGTGAAGTGATAATGATACCGCCCTTGAAATTAACAACAGCGTCATTTAAAGATTGAATCGACTCCAAATCCAAATGATTTGTTGGATCATCCATTAATAAAACATTTGCCTTGAGTAACATCATTTTGGCTAGTGTTATACGAACTTTTTCACCACCCGATAAAACTTTAATTGCTTTGAGCGAATCATCACCACGGAATAATAACTGTCCAAGCATGCCACGAAGGCTCGTGTTATCTTTTTGTTCTTCTTCTGCAAAATCACGTAACCAATCTAAAATCGTCACATCTTGATTTTCAAAGTTATCATTTAAATCTTTGGCAATGTATGACTGTGTTGTTGTCACACCCCAATTAACAGTACCGGTGTCTGGCGTCATTGTGCCAGCAATAATTTGCATTAATGTTGTCGTTGCCAAATCAGAACGTGATAAAATTGCAATTTTATCACCGGGACGCCCAATAAACGAGATGTTATCCAACACTTTTTCGCCATCAATTGTTTTGGAAATATTTTCCAAACGGATCATGTCATTTCCCATTTCACGGTTAAGTGGAAAATTAATAAATGGATACTTACGTGATGAGGGTTTAATATCATCAAGTGTAATTTTATCTAATTGTTTTTTACGTGCAGTTGCTTGCTTAGATTTCGACGCGTTCGCTGAAAAACGTGCAACGAATTCTTGTAATTGTTTAATTTGTTCTTCTTTTTTAGAGTTCTGTTGTGAAGCCAAACGTTGAGCTAATTCTGAAGATTCACGCCAAAAATCATAATTACCAACAAATGGTGTAATTTTACCGAAATCAACATCTAAGATATTGGTGGACACAGCATTTAAAAAATGACGATCATGCGATACAACAATCACTAGGTTGGGAAAATCTGCTAAGAAATCCTCTAGCCAGTTAATCGTTTGCACATCTAAGCCGTTTGTTGGTTCATCTAATACCAAAATATCTGGGTTCCCAAATAATGCTTGCGCTAACAAAACTTTAACTTTGTCGTTTTCTGTCAGTTCTCCCATTAAAGTATTATGCATCGTATCTGAGATACCCAATTTACTTAATAACTGTCCAGCTTCAACTTCAGCGTTCCAACCATCAAGCTCTTCAAATTCTGCACCTAAATCAGCAACACGGACACCATCCTCATCATTGAAATCAGGTTTAGCGTAGATCGCATCCATCTCAGTTTTAACTTCATATAGTCTTTTATGTCCTTGAACAACAGTATCTAGTACTGTGAAGGCATCAAAAGCAAAATGATCTTGTTGCAAAGAAGACAATCGCTCCCCATCACCAATGGTAATTGTCCCTTCAGTTGGTAATAGTTCACCCTGAAGTAATTTTAAAAAAGTCGATTTTCCGGCACCATTGGCACCAATAATGCCATAAGTATTTCCAGGTATCAACTTTAAAGAAACATCCTGATATAATTTAGGTCCAGCAAAGCTGAAACTCATTTCTGATACTGTGATCAATTTTTTTCCTCCAATTAAATATGTTCAATTCGCACATATCGGTAAAATACCTTATATAACTATACCAGAAAAAGCGCGAAATTTCGCGCTTTTTCACAATAATGACAATCTATTTAGTAAAAGTATACTGCTCACTTAAGACTTAAACCCACCATCAATCGGTAGCGAAAAATCTTTTTCAGTCCCAGAGGCTAGATCCTGAAAACCATTCTCAATTGGAATCAAATTTTCATCAGGGTCATCACGTGTATCACCAAAAAATGTAAATAGACTGAGCACAATATATAGCAAACTAAAATAGAAACCATATTGCGTAGCAACGAGTTTTAACCAAAACGTTGAAACACCACCAAAAATAGCTGGTACGAGTAAAATCAATAATGGCGAATAGCCATGCTTACGAATAGCATAACCA
Organism: Leuconostoc gelidum subsp. gelidum KCTC 3527; assembly: GCF_000166715.1. Lineage (GTDB taxonomy): Bacteria > Bacillota > Bacilli > Lactobacillales > Lactobacillaceae > Leuconostoc > Leuconostoc gelidum. The sequence continues at coordinate 46,253 of NZ_AEMI01000019.1, read as the reverse complement.
AAATATAATGTGTAACTGCCATTAACAATAAGGTACAACCAAATGACTTGATGAATTTCGCGAAAACCAATTTGTTGCGCAAAGAAAGGTAAAAAAAAGCCCAATAAAATGGCAGTCAGCCACTGATAACCATAAAATTTGTTAAATGCTTTTTTCATATCTGACCACCCTTTAATTAAAAAAAAATATGTAAGTATGTATTATTTATTATAAACTATTCATTTAACTCGCGCAAGACACTAATTGCCGACAGCGCATATAAAGGCGCTGTTTCTGCGCGTAAAATTCTTGGTCCTAGTCCGGCTGGATAATATTCACGACGAGCCAACGCTTCAATTTCTAAAATCGTCAATCCACCCTCTGGCCCAAAAATAAGATTCACATCTGTATCTATAGGCATCTCATTAATTGATTTAACCAAAGTTGCAACTTCACCCGTACGAGCAGACTCTTCCCAAGCTACCAACCCCATTTGTTTAGGTAAATCAAGCACATTTTGCCAAGTTAAAAATTGAATTTGTGGAATTAACAACCGATGAGATTGTTCAGCAGCAGCTTGTGCAATTTTTTGTAACCGCACTGCTTTTTTCGCTTCTTGTTTTTTCCAGTCAACCACTGTACGTGTCATTTCAGCAAATACAATTTGCTTTACCCCCAACTCAGTTGCTTTTTGAACAAGCCAATCGGAACGGTCATTTTTAAGTGGTGACACAATAATTGTGACATTTATTGGTAATTCAACATTGCTTTCTAATCTTGACTTAACTGCCAACGTGATCTTCGCTTCATCAATAGCTACAACTTCACCAATGACAACTTTCAAATCAACGCTCACAAACTCTGCCTGTGAGCCAACTCGTGCACGTAATACTTTGCCAAAATGTTTGAAAATATCTTGATCTTTTGTCAACGTTATATGATCACTGTTAATTAATTTTTTTAAAAAGTAACGTTGCATGATTATTTTTCCTTAATTTGTGTAATATAACTATGCCACTCACCCATTTGGGATTTTTGAACAATTTCATAACCATTAGCATGTAATTGTTCTTCAATATGTGGCGCAATGGCGTCATAAATACCCGATACTAAAAAATAGCCTTTTGGTTTTAACCGTGAAATTGTCTGTGGAATTAATCTTTCAATAACATCCGCCAAGATATTTGCCACAATCAAATCAACAGGTTGTGAATCAACATTTAATAATAAATCGCTCGTGATAACCTTGATATCTGCCGCAATTGGATTTAACATCAAGTTTTCTTTTGCAACTTTTACGGACACATCATCAATATCTGTCGCCAAAACAGAACGAACACCTAATAGTTTAGCCGCGACTGCTAAAACCCCAGAACCTGTACCAACGTCAATCATGGATTCACCACCACGTACAACTGTCTCTAATGCTTGCATCATAAGACGCGTTGTTTCATGTGTCCCCGTACCGAAGCTCAATTGCGGATCCATAATAATTGGCATTTCTTCTGATTGTTGTGGTTTAAATGTCTCCCATGATGGCACAACTGTCAAATGCCGCGTGATGCGCTGCGCATGATAATATTTCTTCCAATTATTTTCCCAATCTGACTGAGATATACCACTCACATGCACAGTTGCCGGTGAAGGATCTACCGCCATTTTTGATAATAATTGAAGTCGTGCTTGGATGTTTGAAAGGATAGGGGATAATTGGTCATTATCTTCATAATAAGCGATGACTGATATCCCATTTGTTTCATCGATTTGAACGCCATCAGCACCAACAGATATTAATAAATCGCATACAAATTCGACTGCCTCAGTATTCGTGTCGACCCTTACTGCTTGCCAATTCATAATGGTTCCTCATCGTGTAAAATAACAACTTTACCAATCATATGTCCACTCTCAACATCTTGAGTGGCCTGTTTAATGTTGTCAACAGTCAGTCCTTTGTAGGTCTTAGTTAGTGTGGATTGAATCACTTTATTATCCAACAAGTCAGCTATTTTGTTCAATGCTTCACCTTGACTTGACATGTTAACACCATAATTTCCTTTTGCAAACATAAACACCCAGTTGAATTGCGCACCAATATTTTTGAGTGGACCAATATCAATTGGTCCACTCGTTTCTACAATCGATGCAATACGACCAAATGGCTTAATTGACTCTAATACTAGTGGCCAATATTTATTGGTATCTTGTAAAATAGCAATATAGTCGACTTTATCGTGCTTGATTTGAATTAACTGTTCATGTAAATCTTGATGATAGTCTAAAATATAATCCGCGCCAAGTGATTTTACCCATGTCACAGATTCCGGTCGCGAGGCCGTTGTGATCACTGTTAGCCCTAAATATTTTGCCAGTTGAATGAGAGTTGAGCCAACCCCGCCAGCACCATTCAAAATAAAAACACTTTTACCAATTCCCTCATTTTCAATCACATCAAATCCAAAAGACTGTAGAATTTCAACTGCAGTAATTGCTGTCAAAGGCATAGCAGCAGTTTCAGCTACACTAATTTTAACTGGGGCATGTCCGACAAGTGATTCATTGACAACTTGATATTGCGCGTTAGCACCCGGATTTATTTGAACACCTGCATAATATACTAAATCACCAATTTCAAATTTTGAGACGTTTTTTCCTAATCCAATTACCTCACCAGTCGCATCAAATCCAAGAATACGAAATTGACCATCCTTTTGATAAGTACTGCGCATTTTTGTATCAACAGGATTAATGGCACTGGCAGCAACTTTGACTAATAATTCATGATCAGAAGGTTTAGGTTGCAAAATATTTTTCTCAATAAAAACGTTTGGCTGATCAATCGTTAAAGCGCGTTCGAAACCGATTGCGCGCATTCTATGGCCGCCAAACGGCCAATATTTTTTTATTTTGTCAAATAATGACATATCTGTCTCCTTGTAATATGCCTCAAATGCTGGTTACTAGCATTTTTTGACATAAGTTCATCTCATTGCACCTCTTGAAAACAGTACATTTAAATCACAAAATAGCATTAATTTCCACGTGCGTACTGCGTATCATCATCTGTTTTCAATACTGCCATGAAAGCTTCTTGTGGCACTTCAACTGTACCAACTGACTTCATACGCGCTTTACCACGTTTTTGTTTATCTAACAATTTGGCACGGCGATCCGGATCGCCTGTATGGATTTTTGATGTCACGTCTTTACGATAAGCTTTGATATTTGTACGTGCCAAAATTTTTGCACCAATGGCTGCCTGAACCGGAATCTCAAAATTTTGACGTGGAATAATTTCTTTCAACTTTGATGTAATGACACGACCACGTTCTGCTGCAAAATCACGATGAACAATAAAGCTCAGTGCATCCACTTTTTCAGAGTTTAATAATATATCAATTTTAACTAGATCAGACTGACGATACCCAAAAATTTCATAATCTAATGATGCATATCCTCGTGTGCTTGATTTGAGTTTATCAAAAAAATCAAAAATTATTTCTGATAAAGGAATTTTGTACTTCACGTTCACTCGAGTCTCATCTAAGTATTCCATCGTATCAAAATCGCCCCGTTTACGTTGTGCAAGTTCCATCACAGCGCCAACATACTCATTTGGCACCATAATTTGAGCATCAACATAAGGTTCTTCGATATATTTAATTTTTGAAGCATCAGGCATTTCAGATGGATTTTCAATTTCAATGAGTTCGTCATCATTTGTCATCACATGGTATGTAACAGAAGGTGCAGTGGTCACCAAGTCCAAGTCAAACTCACGTTCCAAGCGTTCTTGAACGACATCCATATGCAATAGGCCAAGAAAACCAACACGATAGCCAAATCCTAAGGCTTGTGATGTTTCAGGATCAAATGTTAAAGCAGCATCGTTGAGTTGCAACTTTTCTAACGCATCACGTAAATCTGTGTACTTAGCATTATCAGATGGATATAGACCCGAATAGACCATGGGCGTCATAGGTTTATAGCCAGATAATGGTTCACTGGCCGGATTATTAACAGAAGTTATTGTATCACCAGAATGCGTTGTGTGAATATCTTTGATTGCTGCTGTTAGATAACCGACATCCCCAGCCATTAAATAATCACGTTTCTGGGCACTTGGTGACATCACACCAACCTCATTGACTTCATACTCTGCGCCAGTGTTCATCATCTTAATTTTATCACCAGGCTTAACGATACCTTCACGCACCCGCATATTGATCACAACACCTCGATAAGCATCATAGGCTGAATCAAAAATCAACGCGCGTAATGGCGCTGTTAAATCGCCTGTCGGTGCGGGTAAATCAACTACAATTTTTTCCAATAATTCAGGAATGCCAATGCCTTTTTTAGCTGAAGCTAATACCGCCTCCGATGCATCAATGCCAATAAGATCTTCAATTTCTGCACGAACTTTTTCTGCATCAGCAGCAGGTAAATCAATTTTATTGATAACCGGCAAGATTTCTAGATCATTATCTAACGCTAAATAAACATTAGCAAGTGTCTGTGCTTCCACGCCCTGTGCTGCATCAACAACTAGTATAGCCCCTTCAGCAGCAGCTAGTGAGCGCGACACTTCGTAGGAAAAATCAACATGTCCTGGTGTATCAATTAAATGAAAAATGTAGGTTTCACCATCATTTGCATCGTAATGTACTTCGACTGCATTTAATTTAATTGTAATCCCACGTTCACGCTCTAAGTCCATAGTATCAAGCAATTGATTTTGCATATCACGTTCAGCTACAGTGTGTGTCTGCTCTAAAATACGATCTGCAATCGTTGATTTTCCATGATCGATATGTGCCACAATTGAAAAATTACGGATATGCTTTTGTCGTTCTTTAAGTTGTTCTAAGTTAATTTCTGTCATTTTTTTATCACGCGAGTTATGCGTATACTTTCAATTTTTCTATCTAGTCTATTTTATCATGAATAGACAGAAAAAAACGTGAGCCGTACCATTTCTGATGCGCAACACGTCTATTTTTTGAAATGATTTAATTAGTTGATATTAAAAGGATACCAATTTGTTGGAATCAGTTGACACACCTGTTGATAATAATTTCATAACCGTTAACATTTGTTCGTCACTGACAAGTTTTGGCGCACCGTTCACCAAGGTATCAAATACACTATCATATATACGCCCATAATCACCTAAAACACTAGGAACCATTTTTTCAATACGATCTCCGCTTTGATTGAAATAAACAAGTTTGCCATAATTTTGTGGTGTATCTAACCCAAAACCAACAGTTCCTGGCATAATTCCAGCTTTTAAATCGTTTTCTTGTTCATCAACATCATATTTAATAAAGGTGCCATGTGTACCACGCAATTGCCATTTTGGATACTGAATAGTTGCTAATTCAGTTGTTTGTATTGTTGCCTTCAGTGCATTTTTATAGAACATATTGACTTCTATTTGATCATCCAAAGTTGCCTCTAAAATACGTGTTGCTCGTAAATCGTACATTGCTGATTTTGGTGCGCCAAACAAACTGACAACTTGGTCGACTAAATGAACACCATGTCCATATAAAGAGCCATCAATAGCAGGCCCTTCAAAGATGCCGTCATTTGGCCTATAGTGATCCATGTGGACCTCTAAGTCTACTAAACGACCCAAATAACCGTTCTCTATGACTTGTTTTACAGTTAAAAAATCGCTATCAAATCTACGACTCTGATATGGCATAATGAATAGACCTTGTTTACGTGCTAAATCAACAAGTATTTTTGCTTCATCAAAATTTGCTGCCATTGGTTTATCAACCAGTACATTTTTACCAGCTTCAAGTAGTTTTTTAGTCATCGCGTAATGACTAGAAGATGGTGTGACAACAACTACAAGATCAATAGTACTATCGTTGATAATATTTTGTACATCAGTAGAAAAAATAGTGCCTGTTGTTTCCCATTCAAATTGATCTGCCGGCCGTTTCCCGAGTGTTGGTGTCACAATACGACTTACTTTGAACTGGTTTAATCGTAGTTTTAAGTATGGTAAATGGTAACGATTTGTACTTTTTCCAAAACCAATATATGCAATATTTAACATAATCATTCACCCTTGTTTAGTTTCATTGGTAAGTCATATAATTTTATAACTATTTAATCACAATTTGTTCTAAATCACCCAACGCAGCAATAAGTTTATCAATCATATGTAATTGCATATAACGATTGTTTTTAACCTGCTCATCATCAGCATTAACCATTGTCACTTCAAAGTAAGCTGCAATTGGTTTTTGTAGTTCAGCTAATGCACTGTACACTGCTTCTTCACCTTGAGATTTTAGCATTTTCAAATCAATCTTTTTTGTTGCCATAAATAGTGCCTGTTCGGCTTGATTTTCAAACAAGCTTTCATCGATAAGACCTTCTGTTGCTTGCTTCATGGCCAAACGCGAAACACGGGTTAATGCTTCAATAATATCACGGAAATTATCATCACCAGCATGATTTGCCAGCGTTTGCGTACGATCTGCAATGTAAACAACATCCACGTCAGGCGTCAGAGCTGTTCCCGCAGCCACAATATCTGGCCGTACATCGCCATCCAAAGCTAGTTTACGAACACGATCTAAAATAAATGTCATAATCGCAGTTACATCAGCATTCTCGGTGACCTTACCATTAGATTTTATAAATTCAGACAGTAATGGGCGTAATGCAACATGCCAGTGTTTACTTTGAAGCGTCCTAACCACCCCGTTTGCTGCGCGTCGCAAACCATACGGGTCATTTGATCCAGAGGGAATAAGATCAGCCGAAAAGAAAGTAACAATGGTATCTAGTTTATCAGCTATTGCTAACACGGCGCCAACTTCAGTTTCTGCAATGCTACCATTAGCAGAAACTGGCATATAATGTTCTCTTATGGCACTGGCCACTGCAGCGCTTTCACCAAATAGTTGCGCATAATGTTCACCCATAATGCCTTGTAATTCATCAAATTCACCAATCATGCCAGTCATCAAATCAAACTTGTATATTTCAGATGCACGTGCTAAATCAACTTTTTGTGTCTCATCAAATTGCAACTCATCAGCTAAACTAGCAGCTAGTCGCCCAACACGCTGCATATGTTCGTATACTGTCCCTATTTTTTCATGGAAAACCAATTTTTTAACCTTTGTCATACTATCTTCAATGGTTTTTTGTTGATCCTCTTGATAGAAAAATTCGGCATCTTCTAATCGAGCGACTAACACTTTCTCATTTCCCGCAATGACATTATCAAGATGTTCAGAATTACCATTACGGACAGATAGAAAGTATGGTAACAAATCATTTGATTGATTTGTTACATAGAAAAAGCGCTGATGTTCACGCATTGATGTCATTAACACTTCATCTGGCAGTTCTAAGTATTTATTTTCAAAGCCACCAGAAAATGCCGTCGGCCATTCAACAATATTATTAACTTCCTCCAACAAATTTTGCGCTGCATCTGAGCTCAAATCTAATAACCAATTATTTTGATTTGCAATATTTTCAAGTTGTGACTGTATAATACCCTTACGTGTTGCTGCATTTACAATAACATAGGCCGCCTTTAAGGTCGCCACATATGATCCCGCATTAGCAATTGTGATATGTTCATTTGACAAAAAACGATGTCCACGTGTCACACGTCCTGTTTGAACTTCTAGAAGGTTAAAATCAATCACTTCATCATCAAGTAAAGCAACAATCCATCGAATTGGTCGCACATACAAAAAGTCATTGTTTGCCCATTTCATATATGTTGTGAATTTCATTTGTGCAATAACTTCTTCACCAATACTAGCTAAAATATCAGCCGCTGGCACGCCTGACGTATGTTTAGTTAGCCAAACATAACCATCATGTTCTTCAAAGTTTTCTGGCGTCATACCTTGCCCTCGAGCAAATCCTTGGGCTGCTTTTGACCAATCACCATTATCATCTTTTGCTCGTTCAATAGATGGCCCACGCTTTTCTTCTGATAATGCCTCTGATTCAGATGACACATCACTCAACTCTACCGCTAATCGACGTGGTGTAGAGTAAGGTTGAATATGGCCTACTGACAAACGATGCTCAGACAAAAATTTTGTTGTGCGTGCAATTAATTGTGCTTCTGAACTCGTTACCAAATGTGCTGGAATTTCTTCTAAACCAATTTCTAGTAAAAATTTTGACATAGTTACATTTCCTCCTTCTGTGCATATTTACCGTTCACACCTAAATATTTTTCACGTAAATCACTATCTTTTAATAATGGGAACCCAAGCTTTGAACGGGCTTCAATAAATACTTTTGATACACGACGTGCCATTGTACGAATCCGGTGTAAATAACCTGCACGTTCTGTGACTGAAACTGTGCCACGCGCATCTAATAAGTTAAACGCGTGTGATGATTTCAAAATATAATCGTATGCTGGGTGAACCAATCCTAATGACAATAAACGCGTTGCTTCAGCCTCAAATTCATCAAAATGTCTCAACAACATTTCTTGGTCAGAACATTCAAAAGCATATTTTGAATGTTCATATTCAGGTTCTTTGAAAATATCACCATAAAGTACACCATTACCCCACTCAAGATCATACACTGTAGGGACATCTTGAATATATGATGCCAATCGCTCTAAACCATAAGTTACCTCAGCTGTAACAGAATCCACCTCAATGCCACCTACTTGTTGAAAATAAGTAAACTGTGTGACTTCCATACCATCCAACCAAACTTCCCAACCAATGCCTGCTGCACCCATTGATGGATTTTCCCAGTTATCTTCGACAAAACGTATATCATGTTCTAATGATTTAATTCCCAAAGCTTCAAGCGAACCTAAATACAATTCTTGAATGTTTGATGGGGATGGTTTCATAACAACTTGAAATTGATGATGCTGGAATAAGCGATTTGGATTATCGCCATAGCGTCCGTCAGCAGGACGACGCGATGGTTGAACATATGCTGCGTGCCAAGGTTCAGGACCATTTGCACGTAAAAATGTGTATGGCGATTGCGTTCCAGCACCAACCTCATTGTCGTATGCTTGCATTAAGTTTGCCCCTTGTTTAGCCCAGTATTGTTGGAGGGTCAAAATAATATCTTGTAATGATAATTTTGTATTTGTCATTTTTCTTTTCCTTTAAATATTTTAATTTTTAAAATTATTTTATTAAAACTTATTAGCAAAAAACCAAATTGTTGCAATTAAAACCGGAAATCCTAAACTCAGTAAATTACCAATAATAAATTTATCAATAGCAATACTTTGCACGTCATTATCCAATTTAGATAATTCACCCCATCGCGCAAATCCTTTAATAGCGACAATCATACTCATAGCACCAACATTACCCAATGAAATTAATAACATCGCAAAAGTACGTTCAATATTACCAATGAGTTGACCATGTATAAACGGATCAGCTTTTTTACCAGCTACAGGTTGCCATTTTTTTTGACCAATTTTGCTCAGAATAAAACTGATCATTACCCCATAGAGATAGCTTACTACTAACCACCCGACAACTTTAAATGCCGTGTCTATTAATTCTTGTTTCATTTACTTTTCCTCAAATACTGCTAACTGGTTATTAACAGCTTGCACATCTGCTTTGGTAACCAACATACGTGCACGGTTTTCAATTTGTTTAAGTGTGTCTGTCTCTTTAAATCCACTATTTTTTACAGCAATTAATTTTGGCAGATCATCGCGCCAATTCTCAGAATTTTGCAACGTTGAATAAATTAAACGCTTTTTATCTGTATTGAGTTCGAACTCGTAAACTAACATAAGAATGTGTTCAACTACTGACATGCTTTCATGATCAGTAGCTATTTTCAGTAAAATAGGTGCTTTTTTAAAATCAGTTTGAATGCCTAATTTTTTATCCATTTGTTTGGCTGAAATTAATTTCAACGCTGGCATCGCTATATTTCGGGCCAATACTACGGCTGACCCATTGACCAACGCTTCATCTTTTGTATTATTAAAATTTGTATCAATATTGCCAACACCAACAGCCATATATAATTGCAAAGTCATGGCTTGCATGATTAGATAGGTTGTCAATGCTTGATAAATTTTAACAATGTCATCTCGTGTATTAATTGATTGTACCGCACCAGAAATCGCGTCACCATTGTGCACTTGAAATGGCATTACTAGTGTTTGTTTAGTGAATTTGTTTAAATAATCTGTCACGTTCATGATTTGCTGTATCAACACATTATTATCTTTAACTAGTCGTGAGTTAACCACATCTAATTCGAAATAAATTGTCTGCTTTTTTTCCATATTTGAAGTATATCACACAAAAGATATATAAATACATATCTTTGCACAAAAGATATGTATTTATATATCTTTATAGCACTTTAACAGAGTTACTGAGCTTATGTCGTTTTGAATAAGAATCACATAACTTTTAAAAAATACTGTGTGTTATTTCCCCTTTCCGACACTAAAAAACCGCCCATAATCCATTCCAATGTCAAAATAATTGACATCAGGACGCTTACACGCGGTTCCACCTGATTTCCGGAAAATATTTCCGACACTTGAGTTGCTTACACACTCCATCATCGCCACATGATATCTTAGCTAGTAAACTGAATATATTTATTATGCACTGCAACTATTAAAACGTCAAGTGTTTCATCATATTTATAACGCATTGTCGTACGTTGTTGACACCGAATTAATTATTGTATTTAGCAATGGCCTCGACTGAGAAATTAAATACATCACACGAATATGACAATTTGGCATATGCCATTCCAAATAACTCATTGCTTTAATTTGACCCGTTGATGGCTCTTTGTAAGTACCATCAATACGCCAAACCTGTAAATCGCCCTGCTGTTTTAACTGAAAATAACTTTGCCCAACAATTTTTTTAAATGGCAAGCTAGATATATCAACGCCGAACCCTTGTCCCATTGTGCTGGTCATAATCAACACACGTTCCTCTTGTATGCTTAACAACCATTGTAGTGTCGAACTGTCTTGTTCCCAGTGGCCTTGAGCCGTGAAGGTCCCAAAATCATTATCTCCCAACCGCATTTCAGGTAAATTACGATAACTAGCAGTTGCTTTATCATCTGGTAACGCTTTAACTGAAATGTCAGGTATTGGTTTTTGAGTTTTTCCTGAATTATGAGTATCAGGCGCAGCACTAGATAAAATTGATTCAATATTTGTTTGACTACTAGCCGACTTGTCAATCAATTTTGATTCACGTTGTGTTTGCTGGACTTGTTGTTTTAGCGCTTTTTGCCATATATTATTAATACCAGTCATTTGTTTTTTAATCGTAAAAATTTGTAATCCAATTATCAGCACAATGATGGTAACAAAGACAATGGCATAATTTATTTTTTGTTGTATATCTAGATATGGTGTCCAATAGGCTGAACGTCGAAAGAGCAAGTAAATTATACCAATTAAATATATCAACAATAGAAATGGTGCAGCAATCAATAAACCAAGTGCAGTAATAATGCCACTAAGAATACCAATTAAAAATGGACTAAATAATATCAATGCCACAGTTTGCTGAGGTAAGCCTGAATCTCGTAATCGGCGAATGAATATGGATATATTCGGTATAAATATGAATAGACTAAATATTGAGGAAATGTAACTTGATAACATCCATTCGTTAAAAATAGTACCAACAATAAAAACTATCAAGGCAAAGATCAGGTTGTTAACAACCTGAACCAACCAATAGTCTAATCGATAAGCGCCACCGCGAAAATCAAACGCTTCTTGCCAATATCTCAAATACCTGCGCACAATAAATATCCTCCAAATAAAAAAACTTGACGATGCGTCAAGTTTTTATGATAGTTTAGTGTCACAGTATATCTGCCACTAAAAATTTTAAAACATCTTCAAATTGTCAACAATTCTTTTTCTTTTTCAGCTGCAATGACGTCGATTGCCTTAATATTATCATCAGTTAACTTTTGAACATCATCTTCAGCATTTCGTACATCATCTTCAGGTAATTCTTTGTCTTTTTTGACCGTATCCATTGCATCACGACGGACATTACGAATGGAAACTTTTGCTTTTTCAGCCTCAGCTTTCACTTGCTTAGCTAGATCTTTACGACCTTCTTCCGTCATTTGAGGAATTGCCAAACGTACAATATTCCCGTCGGAAGCTGGATTAAGTCCCAAATCAGACATGTTAATTGCACGAACAATTTCTTCTAAAGCTGATTTGTCAAATGGTGTAATCAATAAAATACGCGCCTCAGGAACAGAAATTGAAGCAACTTGCTTTAAAGGTGTCATTGCACCATAATATTCTACTTCGATACGGTCTAAAATGTGCGGATTAGCACGTCCCGTACGGATACTTCCCAATTCACGTTTTAAAGCATCTTGAGCACCTTGCATACGTGTCTTAGCGTCTGTTAAGTTAAAAGCCATTATTTTCCTCCTGTAACCGTTGTCCCGATTTTTTCACCCAGTACAACACGTTTTAAATTACCTGGTGTGTTTAAGTTGAATACTACGAGTGGCATATTGTTGTCCATTGATAGTGAACTAGCTGTTGAATCCATCACTTTCAATCCCTTTTGCAAAATATCCAAATGAGTTAGTTCGGTATACTTAACAGCATTTGCATTTTTATTAGGGTCCGAATCATAGATGCCATCAACACCATTTTTACCCATCAAAATAGCATCCGCGTTAATTTCATTTGCTCGCAATGCAGCTGTTGTGTCTGTTGAGAAATAAGGCGAACCTGTCCCAGCTGCAAAAATAACAATTCTTCCTTTTTCTAAATGACGAATAGCACGACCACGAATATATGGTTCAGCAATTTGTTGCATTGTAATGGCTGTTTGAACACGTGTGTCAACACCAGCACGTTCCAATGCATCTTGCAACACGAGAGCGTTCATCGTTGTACCAAGCATGCCAGTATAATCTGCACGTGAACGTTCCATACCAACTTTTGAAGCTGGTTCACCGCGCCATAAATTACCACCACCAACAACGATTGCAATTTGTGTTCCTAGGTCATGAACTTCTTTTAAATCTTGTGCAATTTCAGAAACTGTTTCAAGATCAATGCCTTGACCTTTTTCTCCAGCCAACGCTTCACCAGAAAGTTTCATCAAAACACGTTTATATTTCATATCCGACATGATTTACCTCATTTTCTATGCTAATCAATTATACCAAAAATATATCGCAAAAAAAGTACGTTATGATTATATAACGCACTTTTAATATTTATTACCCTAATTGTTTAGCAACTTCTTCAGCTAAATCAGTCACTTTCTTTTCAATGCCATCACCAACTTGGTAACGTACAAATGATTTTACAGAACCATTTTGTGCCGCAATAAATTGTGCAACAGTTTGGTCACCATTCTTAACAAACGCTTGATCCAACAATGAAATTTCAGCCAAGAATTTTTTAATACGTCCTTCGACCATTTTTTCTTTGATATTATCAGGCTTACCAGCTAAGTCTTCAGATGCAAGCTGAACAGCTTTTTCTCGATCAACAACTTCTGTTGGTACTTCATTATCTGAAACATATTGTGGTGCAATAGCTGCAACATGCATCGCGATGTCTTTAGCAGCTGTCTCTGAGGCACCCTCAACAACAACTAGTGAAGAAATTGACCCTGCTAAATGAGAGTATGCACCAAAATTTTCAGATTCTGATTTTTCAACAACAGTGAAACGGCGCAAAGTAATCTTTTCACCAGTAATTTGTGTTGTTCCAACAATCTTATCATTCAAAGTTTGCCCAGCTTCTATCTCCAAAGCCAGTGCAGATTCAACATCTGCAGGCGCAAATTCAACGATTGTATTTGCAACAGTCTTTAACAAGTCATTAAATTCAGCGTTTCCCGCAACGAAATCAGTTTCTGAGTTCAATTCAATAATAGCTGCTTTATTGCCAGCAACAGCAACATAAGTCATACCTTCGGCAGCAACGCGGTCACCTTTTTTAGCAGCCTTAGCCATACCCTTTTCACGAAGCAAGTCAATTGCTTTTTCCAAGTCACCATCAGCTTCAACCAAAGCCTTCTTTGCATCCATCATACCAACAGATGTCTTATCACGTAATTCTTTTACTTGTGCAGCAGTAATTGCCATTATATTGCTCCTCTAAAAATATTTATGTTTTCATTATAACATGCTTTTTACACGTTTCGGACAAATAAAAATGCCAATCCGCATCCCAAACAGGTCCGCAGGAACGGCATTTGTCATTCAAATATTAATTATTGCCTTCTTCAACGATATTAGTGATTTCTTCAATTGATTCTGTGTTTTCATTCCCAGCTACAAAAGCATCTTCAGGGGCTGAATCTTGTCCTTGACGACCTTCAATAATAGCATCAGCCATCTTAGCAGTGATTAAACGAACTGCACGAATAGCATCATCATTGGCAGGAATCTTAACATCAACAACTTCAGGGTTAGCATTTGTGTCAATCATAGCCACAACGGGAATGTTTAACATATTTGCTTCCTTAACAGCTATTTCTTCCTTCTTAGGATCAACAACAAACAATACATCTGGTAAACCAGGCATATCTTTAACACCACCCAAAAACTTATCCAACTTTTCACGTTGCTTGTTTAGCAAAACAACTTCTTTTTTAGGTAATTGTTCGAAAGTGCCATCTTCGGCCATAACTTCCAAATCCTTCAAACGTTGGATACGTGTCTTAATTGTATTCCAGTTAGTCAAAGTACCACCCAACCAGCGATGGTTGATGAAATATTGACCAGCACGTGTTGCTTCTTCAGCAATAGCATCTGATGCCTGTTTCTTTGTACCAACAAACAAGAAGTTAGCATCATCTGTTGATGCATTACGGACAAAGTTATAAGCTTCATCAACAAGTTTAACTGTCTTTTGTAAATCGATGATATGAATACCATTACGTTCTGTAAAGATGTATTCATCCATTTTTGGGTCCCAACGACGTGTTTGGTGCCCAAAGTGTACTCCTGCTTCGAGGAGTTCTTTCATTGAAATAACTGCCATGATATGGTCTCCTAGGTTTTTCCGCCGACAAATTCGACATTCACAATGACATTTCTGCACCTATGTGAACTTGTTTGCCGTGTGTATTTGTTGTTAATTACAACAGCTATTATTATACGAAATAATTAACAGCATTGCAAGCCATTAGACCCAAATTTTTGCATTAACCTGATGCGCTATCAAAAATTTCTCTTTATTTTTTCTTGTTAATTTTTTAAAACTTGCTTCGGCTCGTAGTGCGTCACTTTTTGTATCAAACTGTGCATCATAAATTAATTGTAAGGGATGTCTTGATTTGACACGTGTAAACTTCGCACCTTTACGTACCTGGTGTGTCTTAAATCGACGTTGTACGTCATCGGTAAAGCCAGCATAAAAATAACCATCAGCCGTATATAAGACGTAAAAGTAATAAGGTTTTATCATGTCCACGATTGTCCATATAAAATATTTTGTACCTGCTTTGTATATTCATTTGTTTGCTCATACGCCACAATTGGTGGCATAATGCGAACGCCACCTAAACGTCCAGCTTTTATTGCCTCAATAAGTACCATATTCGCTTCTCGGTCAGCTTTGCCATAGACAAATTGTATACGCTTAATCATTAATTTTCGTGCTGAAAATGCCGAAAAAATATCGGCCAATCGTTCTGGTCGGTGAACCATATAAAATTTGCCATTATTTTTAAGTAACTTATTGGCAACTTGGGCCAACCCTGGCAAATCTATCGTCAGTTCGTGTCGTGCTAATTCATAGTGTTCATCTTGATTTGTTTTTGTTGTATCGTTTAATGGAAAGTATGGTGGGTTCGACAAGACGGTTTCTACTGAGCCTGGTTGAATATCATCAAATATAGCTTTCATATCTGACTGCAAGACGCTAACACGACCCTGTAACCCATTCATTGCAATGCTTCGTTTTGCCATTTCGGCTAGTTCTGGTTGAATTTCCACTAATTTAATCAGTCCAGTAACTTTTGGTGCATAAAATAAACCAACAGCACCTGTACCAGCGCCTAGATCTACAGTCAATCCACGCCCTTTTCCCTTAACATCAGCAAAATGTGCCAATAAAATCGCATCTAGTGAGTATGCAAACATATCTGGATTTTGAATAATATGAATATTTTGTGAAGGTAAGCCATCGATACGCTCACCTGGATTAAGAATTGGTTCAATCATTGTTTTTTTCTCGCTTTATCGTGTAAAATAGTTAAGGTAGTTTATGAGGTGACTAATAATGAAATTTTATGATTTTTTGCGCGGCGTAGCTGTTGGCCTAATGTGGGCAGTAAATGGTCGAATCAAGTATATGAATCGAAATCGTATACCTGCTGACGATAACTACGTTTTGGTCGGACCACATCGTACGTGGTGGGATCCTGTTTGGTATGCGATTGCTGCCTACCCAAAACATTTTATATTTATGGCTAAAATTGAACTTTTTAAATTTCCACCACTTGCATGGCTCATTAAATCTGCCGGCGCATTCCCAGTTGATAGAGAAAATGTTGGCCCGAGTGTTATCAAAATACCAGTTAACGAATTAAAGCACGGCAATCGTTCACTTATCATGTTTCCTTCTGGTTCCAGACACAATGATGAATTAAAATCGGGTTCTTTATTGATCGCAAAGATGTCAGGAAAAGCGATTGTTCCCGCTGTATACCAAGGACCAGTATCCTTTGGACAGCTGTTTAAACGAAACAATACCACCATTAATTTCGGTGAACCTATTATAATAGACCGTAAAGACAGGTTAAATAAAGAAAACATTGCCAAATATACACAGATGATTCAAGACGCTTTTGATCAGCTAGATCACGAGATAGATCCTAACTTCGTTTATGTTGACCCTAAACGTGAAAAAAAATAAGCCTTTAAGGCTTATTTTTTTTGCGCTTGTTCGCTTTGTTGCTTCATCTGAGCCATCATTTGATTTAATTTCTTTTGTGATGGTTTTTGACCCATTGACATCATCATTGACTTCATCATTTCTTCTGAAATTGGTGGATTTTTTGCTAAGTAACTCTTCATTGAGTTACGTGCTAAGAAGAATCCAGCCGCCAATCCAATAATTAAAGTCAAAACTGCAATCAAGATGACGAGTCCGATACTTAAAGTCATAGTCTTCCCCTTAATAAATTTCTAAGGTTAATTATAGCATAAAGTACAAAATAATGACGTCATTATTTCTTAAAATACTAACCTCTGGCTTTCAACAATATTATCCACAGATTTTCTCTGAAATTAGACGCACTTTTAAAGAAATAATAAATGTTTTTGATAGATAACTTATTAAAACCTAAAAAAACGAACAAATGTTTGATTTATCTTTATTTTTTCGTTATAATTAGTACATATTAAATCGAGTAGTATTAAGGAATGAGATCCAAAAATGACAATTCAAATTCAAGAAAGTAAACAGCTACAGGTGCTAAGGTTTATCCATGAAGCACAAATAACAAATGGCTATCCACCTACAGTGCGTGAGGTTGGTGAAGCTGTCGGCTTGTCTTCTTCCTCAACAATTCATGGTCATATCGAACGACTAGTAAAAAAAGGATACCTTTTAAAAGATGCCTCAAAACCTCGTGCTCGTGCCATTGAAGTCACTGATGCTGGTTTAGAAGCATTGGGTGTATCGACTACTCCTGGCCGTATCCCCGTACTAGGACTTGTTACGGCTGGTACACCTATCTTGGCCGTTGAAGAAGAAGCCACTGAATTTTTTCCAATTCCTGATAATTTGATGCAATTTGATGGTGACATGTTTATGCTAAATGTTCGTGGTAACTCTATGGTCAATATTGGTATCTTAGATGGTGATAAGGTCATTGTTCGTAAACAAGATAACGCTGATAATGGCGATGTTGTGGTAGCGATGAATGATGATAACGAAGCAACAGTTAAACGTTTTTTTCGAGAAGCAGACCATTTCCGTTTACAACCTGAAAATGATGCAATGGCACCGATTATTCTTAAAAGCGTTTCTATTTTGGGTAAAGTCATCGGCTTATACCGTGATGCAATCTATTAAAAAAAATCTCTGGAGAACTTTCTCCAGAGATTTTTTAGTCGCCACTTATAATTGCCATTTGTTAGGATTTTGTTGCCAATTTTGTAATGTTGTCAATTGAGACTTGTTTAGATCACCACGTTCAATAGCTGCGGCTACCAGTTGAGAATACGTTGTTAACGATTTGAAAGTCAATTTTGCATTGGTGAAATTAGTCAATCCTTCAGATAATTCATATGAAAAAATTGATACAACACCTAAAACATTAGCGCCTTCTTTACGTATCGCTTCAGCAGCACTTAATACCGATCCTCCCGTTGAAATTAAATCATCAATTAATACAACTTTTTTACCAGCAATAACTGCGCCTTCTGTTTGACGACCTGCACCATGGTCTTTTGGCTTAGACCGTACATAAATCATGGGTTTATTCAGTTTCTCAGAAACCCATGCAGCATGTGGAATACCAGCCGTTGCAACACCACCAATGATTTCAACATCGTCAAATGATTCTTGAATTAATGCGGCTAAACCTTCATAAATATTTTGACGGACTTTTGGGTAGCCAATAGTCATACGATTATCTGTATAAATAGGGCTTTTAATACCCGATGCCCAAGTAAACGGTTTTTCTGGAGAAAATTTTACTGCACCAATTGCAAGTAAATCATTTGCTACTTGTTCTGCATAATTTAACATCTAATTGCTCCATTCTAATAGTACACGTTGGTAGGCTGACACAGGATCATTGGATTTAGTAATTGAACGACCAACAACTAAGCCAGTAGCACCCAATTCACGTGCTTTTGCGGGTGTTGTAATGCGCATTTGATCATCAGTTGAATCGCCAGTCAATCGAATTCCCGGCGTTACACGTAGAAAGGAGGCATTCGTTTTTTGTTGAATGAGGCCTGCTTCCAACGGGGCACTAATTGTCCCATCAATTCCTGATTGGTAAGCTAATTCAGCTAAATGAATGACATTTTCCGTCATGGTTGACGACGTTAATTGTGTTGCCCGCATTTCAGCTTCTGAAAAAGAAGTTAATTGCGTGACCGCTAGTAACTTCATTTCCTCACCTTTATTCGCTACAGCCTGTCGTAACATTTTTGTACCACCAGCAGCATGAACTGTCAGGTATTGAACATTTAATTTTGCAATACTAGCAACCGCATGACCAACTGTTGTTGGAATATCATAAAGTTTCAAATCCAGGAAAATTGTAAAACCTTGACTGCGTAGTTCGCGGACAAATTCTGGTCCTTCTGCAAAAAATAATTCCATGCCGATTTTTATTGCAGGCTTATCAGCCATTTTAAGAAAATCATTGAGGAAAAGTCTTGTTGTTTTTGCATCAGGAAAATCTAATGCTATAAATACCGGTCGTTTCATGATAGAGGATATTCCTTTCTAAATAAATTAATCTATATTTACTTTCTAAAGGTGTTGGTCACAGCTCGAACATCAGTAAACTCATACTTATCTAACGCCGCAGGCAGCGCTTCAATAATCTCTAACATTGCTTCAGGTCTCTGAGTTAGCGCACCACCAACTTGTACAGCACTAGCTCCTGCCATCAGCAATTCCAACACATCAGCAACACCAGTAATGCCACCGACACCAATTATCGGAATGTTAACTGTCTGAGCAGCTTCATAAACAAAACGTACAGCAATAGGATGAATTGATTTACCAGACATACCACCTATACCCCGTGCTAACCGTGCTTGACGTTTTGCCAAGTCAAAACTCATTCCCATAACTGTATTAATCAGAACAATGCCATCCGCACCAGCAACTTCAAGTGCTTTTACAATTGGTTTAATATCTGTCACATTTGGTGATAATTTAGCATAAAGCGGTAAATGAGTGACTTGTCGTAACGCAGCAATAACTTCAGATGCCGTTTGTGCATCAACACCAAAAGCCATACCCCCACGATCAACATTAGGACACGATAAATTGACTTCAATCGCAGTTACAAAACCTGTATGTGTTAACTGATGTGCTAACGCAACATATTCTTGTACAGTTTCGCCAGCAATTGAAACCATCACCGGCATGTCATCACAATATTTTTCATGAATAGCAGGCAACATATCTGATATTACCTTTTCGATACCTGGGTTAGCTAACCCAACTGAGTTCAAAATACCGCTTGGCGTTTCAATAATCCAAGGTTTCGGATTACCAACACGTGGTGTCATGGTAACTGTTTTAGTGACTAGTGCCCCTGTTTTTTCAATTCCAAATCCTTTATCTTCTAAGCCAAAATATACAGAACCAGAAGAGTTCATCACAGGATTTTTCATATTTAATCCCGGTAGGTTAACCGTCAGACGATTATTTATTATCATTTTTTCTCCTAATTTGTCTCACTGGACAATTTTATTAGTCATTTTATCAATTAACCACTATTTCATTTCATTGACTGTAAAACTACGACTCTCCAAAACATCGAGAAAAGCGTTAACTGTGTCCAGTGCTGTAAACAATGGTACAGCATTTTCGATTGCTGCATTACGGATGAGACGACCATCAGATTCTGCCCGGTCATCAGCCTGAGTTGTATTAATAACAACTTGTAACTTTTGTGATTTCAGTGCTTCTACTGAATTATTGCTAGATTCCGAAATTTTATCTAAAATTTCAACAGGCATATCATTGACCTCAAGATATGCACCAGTACCTGATGTTGCAAACAAAGCAAATCCTAAATTATTGAATCGTTTAGCCAAAATTAGCGCTTCTTCTTTATCATCGTCAGCGACTGTAAAGAGAACATTGCCATATTGTGGTACTTTAATGTTTGAAGCCACAAAGGCTTTATAAAGGGCTTTTGGTAAAGTCGTATCAGAGCCCATCACTTCACCAGTAGATTTCATTTCAGGCCCGAGTAATGAATCGACATCTGGTAGCTTGGTAAATGAGAAAATAGGTGCTTTAACATGAACCATGTCATCTGCCGGTACTAATCCAGTTTCAAATCCCATGTCAGCTAGTTTTTCACCCAGCATGACACGTGTTGCCAATTGTGCTAATGGGATATGTGTCACTTTCGAAATAAATGGTACAGTTCTCGACGCTCGTGGATTCACTTCAATGACATAAGCTGTATTTTCATGAATAACGAACTGCACATTCATCAAGCCAATCGTATTCATGGCTTGTGATAAATTGATAGCTGCCTGCGTCATTTCATCTTGAACTTTTTGTGATAAATATTGCGGTGGGTAGACGGACATAGAATCACCAGAATGGACACCTGCACGCTCAATATGCTCCATTATACCGGGAATAACAACTGTTTCACCATCTGATAACACATCAACCTCGGCTTCTTGACCAACTAAATATGAATCAATCAAGACGGGATGATCATTTGACACCTTAACCGCACGTTGCATATAATCGTTTAATTCTTCATCTGAAGTCACAATTTCCATTGCACGTCCACCAAGTACATACGATGGCCGAATCAAAACTGGATAACCTATTTCTTGTGCCGCTGCCAAAGCACCAGGAACTGTTGTAGCTGTTTTCCCTATGGGTTGTGGTAGTTTTAATTGTTTTATGACCTGATCAAAGGCTTCACGATCTTCAGCACGGTTCAAATCTTCAACTGCTGTGCCTAAAATATTAACACCATTTTCTGTCAATGGTTGTGCTAAATTAATAGCTGTTTGACCCCCAAATTGTACAACAACACCAATCGGATTTTCTAAATCAATCACATTTAAAACATCTTCTAATGTTAACGGCTCAAAATACAATTTGTCAGAAATAGAAAAATCAGTTGAGACAGTTTCAGGATTAGAGTTCATAATAATCGCTTCGTAACCCGCACGTTGAATAGCTTTTACTGCATGAACAGTAGCGTAATCAAACTCCACGCCTTGTCCAATACGTATTGGGCCTGAACCCAGTACAATGACAGATTTTTTAGGCGTTTTGATTGATTCATTTTCACGCTCATATGTTGCATAGTAATATGGTGTTTGCGACTCAAATTCAGCCGCCACAGTATCAACCATTTTATAAACAGGTAAAATACTTGCTTGTGTTCTTAATTGACGAACCTCAGCTGTCGTTTTATGCCAGATATTTGCGATAGTTGCGTCAGCAAAACCATTTTTTTTGGCATAGGCGAGTTGATCAAGATCACCAATATTATGTGCTAGATCACGTTCAATTTCAATAATATGAAGCACTTTGTCCAAAAAGAATTCATCAATTAAAGTTTTGTCGTGAATAGCCTCAATTGTTACGCCACGGCGTAATAAGTCAGCAATCATAAATAAACGATCATCACGGGCAGGCATTAATGACTGCAATAGGTCTTCGTCTGATAATTCATCAAATGTGATATCATCTAGCCCTATTGCGTCAATTTCTAATGAACGTACAGCCTTCAATAATGCCTCTTCCATGTTACGGCCAATTGCCATAACTTCCCCTGTTGCCTTCATTTGCGTCCCTAAACTACGATCAGCCGATGCAAATTTATCAAATGGCCAGCGCGGAATTTTAAATACCACATAGTCCAATGCCGGTTCAAATTCTGCCTTAGTTGTACCAGTAACGGGATTAATAATTTCATCTAAATTCAAACCAACAGCAATTTTGGCTGCCATTTTAGCAATAGGATATCCTGTGGCTTTGGATGCTAGTGCAGATGAACGCGATACACGTGGATTGACTTCAATAATGTAATACTTGTATGAATCTGGATCGAGTGCCATTTGAATATTGACACCACCTTCAATTTTTAAAGCACGAATAATTTTCAACGCAGCATCACGCATCATTTGAACTTCACGGTCTGACAGTGTTTGTACCGGTGCTGTGACAATTGAATCACCCGTATGTATACCAACTGGATCAAAGTTTTCCATTGATGCGACAACTAACGCATTATCATGTGCATCACGCATGACTTCAAATTCAATTTCTTTATAGCCAGCAATTGATCGTTCAATCAAGACTTGCGTGACTGGTGATAATTCTAAACCATTTGCCGCAATTTCAGTTAATTCTGCATGCGTTTCAGCGATACCACCACCTGTGCCACCCAATGTGTACGCTGGGCGTACAATAACCGGATAACTGTGTGTATCAGCGAATTCTAATGCTTCATCTAGTGTCGTGGCAATCGTTGATTCAGGAATAGGTTCATTCAAGCGTTCCATGAGTGCTTTGAATTCTTCGCGATCTTCAGCTTCTTCAATTGCTGATAGTTTTGTACCTAACAACTCAATATTTAAATCATTTAATATGCCAGCTTCAGACAAATCTTTAGCCATATTTAAACCAGTCTGACCACCTAATGTTGGTAAAATGGCATCGGGCCGCTCTTTACGCAAAATACGCTCAATAAAATCAATTGATAAGGGTTCAATATAAACTTTATCTGCAATTTCTGCGTCCGTCATAATTGTTGCAGGATTAGAGTTAACTAAAATGACGTAATAGCCTTCTTCTTTTAAACTTAGTGCAGCTTGCGTGCCAGAATAATCAAATTCTGCTGCTTGACCAATAACAATTGGGCCAGAGCCAATCACCAATATTTTTTTGATGTCAGTGCGTTTAGGCATTTTGTGTTGTCTCCTTCTTTGCGTTTTTAATCATGTTCAAAAAATCATCAAATAGATATTCAGCATCATGTGGACCCGGTGCTGCGTCCGGATGAAATTGAACAGAGAAAGCGTGATGATTTTTTAATCTAACACCCTCAACTGTGTGATCATTAATTTCTTCATGTGTCACAACGAGTTCTGTTTTTGATAAACTATCTCGATTAACTGCATAGCCATGATTTTGAGAAGTAAAGTCTAGCCGTTCTTTTGACAAATTACGAACCGCGTGATTGAAACCACGATGCCCAAATTTTAATTTGTATGTTTCAGCACCATTAGCTATTGCAAACAATTGATGTCCTAAGCAAATACCCATCAGTGGTAACTGTTCTTGCAATGTTTGTATTGTGGGGATAGCGTAAGCAACATCCTGTGGATTGCCTGGACCATTTGATAATAATATGCCATCAGGATTAGCAGCTAAAATAGTCTCCGCGTCAACATCTGCTGGAAACACCATGACATTGACCCCTCTTTTAGCTAAAGAACGTAAAATTGAATTTTTTAATCCAAAATCAATTAAGGCAATTGACACACCATCCGTTGGATTTTGGTATTGCGTCTTTGTTGTCGCATCAGCAACCATCCTTTTTGAAGGAACAAATTTTTTAATCTCTGAGAAAATGTCATCGGTTACTTCATTGACTAAAGCAGCTTTCATAACGCCGTTATCACGCAATTCACGCGTTAATGCACGTGTATCAACGCCAGTAATGCCAGGCATATTCGTTCGTTCTGCCCATTCTTCCAAACTCATCATTTGACGCCAATTGCTTGGCCGGCGTGCAATTTCATGGACAATGATTGCTGAAGCTGCCGGTCGTAAACTTTCAAAATCATCACGATTAATACCATAATTTCCAATTAGAGGATAGGTAAAAACAATCATTTCACCACGATATGACAAATCAGTTATTGATTCTTGATAGCCTGACATGCCAGTATTGAAGACCAATTCTGCCATCACATCCACATCAGATCCGAAGGACTCCCCTTCGTATACTGATCCGTTTTCAAGTACTATATAGCGTTTTTTCATGTCTTATTATCCTCGTTATCGTGTTTTCGTCGCTCAAAATGATTGATAAACTAACTGGCCGTCAACCCAAGTTGCAAGTGTATTACCGTAAACTTGCCAACCCATAAAGGGTGTGTTCTTACCTTTTGATTTAAAATTATCTACTGAAATAGTTTTCTGATGTTCTAAATCAAACAAAGCTAGGTCAGCCGTTTCACCAGGCTTAATCTCAGTTGGTGCCTCAAGTTTAAAAGAAGCTATTGGTGCACTTATCATGCGTTGCAAAAGTGTCTCTAGCGTCATGACGCCTGATCTAACTAAATGTGTGTACAACAATTGAAAACTCGTTTCAATTCCTGTAATCCCAAATGGTGCTTCTCGAAATGGCTTATTTTTTTCTGCCGTACCATGTGGTGCATGGTCTGTTGCAATCATATCAATTGTGCCATCCAATAATCCCGCTAATACGGCTTGTCGATCTGCCTGTGAACGTAAAGGTGGATTCATTTTGAATAGCGCATTATCACCTTTGATATCCATATCAGAGAGCAAAAGATGATGTGGTGAAACTTCAGCTGTAACATTTACGCCTTGCAATTTTGCAATTCGAACTAATGCAACCGACTCTTTCGTCGAGATGTGCGCAACATGATAGTGCACCCCTGTTGCTTTAGCTAACATCAAATCACGCGCCAGTTGTGAGCTTTCCGCTAAACCAGTAATTCCTGGAATTTCTAATTTTTCAGATTGTTTTCCAGCGTTCATAACCCCACCATGTAACAAGGAATCATCCTCTAAGTGTGCTGCTAATGGTTTATCAGCTTTTGCAGCAGCTAACATGGCTTGTAACATGGTATCAGCGGTTTGCACACCTTTACCATCGTTACTAAAGGCAACAGCCCCCGCAGCAGCCATTCCTGAAATATCTGATACTTTAGATGCTGTCAAATCAGCCGAAACAGCCCCATATTGCTTAACATGGACCGTACCATTTATTTCATTTAATTTAATTTGCGCAGCGATACGTTCGGCCGTGTCTGGCACAGGGTTAAGGTTTGGCATCGCAATAACCGTTGTAAAACCGCCGCGTGCAGCAGCTTGAGAACCAGTCGCAATCGTTTCCTTATAATCAAAACCAGGTTCACGAAAATGAACATGCACGTCGACAAGTCCACTTGATAGAAATGCACCTTTAGCATCAATCGTATCAACCTCTAAATGACAATTTTCTGATACTTTAACAATTTTTTTACCATCAATCAGCACGTCTCGTGTAACTAAATGACTATCTTCTAAAATTTTAGCATTCTTAATAAGTTGCATGATTTGTCTCCATTGTATATTCTAATATTGCCATCCTTGCAAACACCCCATTGGTCATTTGTTCGAAAATACGTGACTTTGGCGCCTCAACAAATTCATCGGCAATTTCCACGTCACGATTAACTGGTGCTGGATGCATGATAATTGCCTGCGCTTTGAGTTGTTCATATCGTGATTTATTCAGTCCAAATTTAGCATGATATTGTTTGGTTAAAAAAATTTGATTTTCAGTCTGTGTGATACGTTCATGCTGCACACGCAGAAACATCACAACATCAAGTTTTTCCCACTCTTCATCAATAACCACAAACTTACCAAATTGACTAAAATCTTTTGGTCGCCAATTTTCAGGACCTGAAAATGTCATATTAGCGCCTAATTTTTTCAAAATTTCCGCATTTGAACGTGCCACACGAGAATGCATTAAATCACCAACAATTCGAATATTTAAACCATCAAAATGACCAAATTGTTCGTAAATTGTCACCAAATCTAGCAAACTTTGAGAAGGATGCTGCCCACTGCCATCCCCAGCATTCACAAGCTGCGGTATAGCATGTCCTTCTGCACTCAGGACACTTTCATACCAACTCGTAACACTATGCCTAATAACAGCAACATCAACACCAATAGCTTTTAGTGTTTTCAACGTATCGACTAAACTTTCACCTTTTGACATTGAACTGCTTTGCGGATCAATTCTAATTTGTTGAAAACCTAACTTATTTTCTGCCATCTGAAAACTGCTATGCGTACGTGTAGAATTTTCAAAAAACAAATTACTTACCGTCAAATTAGTCTGATTGGGCTGCACACCTGACTTAAATGCTAAGGCCCGTTGAATTAATTTTAGCACATCAGATTCATTTACTGAATTTATATTCAAAAAATGTCGCATAATACTCCTCTTTATACAAAAAACCGCATAAGCCTTTTGACTTACGCGGTTCTAGAAAATTACGGTCAAAGAATGGACTTTGACCCAAGTATCTAAAAGCCTTGTAAGTCTCTCTGGACTTAATTAAAGGTTTTTATTGTTTCTCATATATTATCATTTTTTTCACAACTAAGCAAATTCAATTTGCAAAAAAAAGTTTATTCTGACTGTTAACATTTTGCTTAGCTGTTTTATTTGAATTCCAGAAAGGTACATAGACTTTTCCTCTAATATGTTGCTTATCAATAAATCCAAAATAACGACCATCATTAGACACTGACCGGTGATCACCCATGACAAAGTATTCACCTGCTGGCACCCTATTATGATTACGATCTTTTTCTTTCCATTGATCAGTAGATGATAATGTTTTCAATGACCACGTGCTGCCAAATGACATTTCAGTACCTTGTGTTTGTTCATTGATGCCAATGTAGTTTTGATTAACTAGTTTGTTATTCACATATAAATTAGAGTTTTTATATGAAACCGTATCTCCTGGTAAACCAATGATCCGTTTGACATAATCTTTTTCTCCAGATCTAATTCTTGGATCTTCCTGACGTGCATCAAACACCACAACATCACCACGTTTATATTTAGAAACTTTACTTAACAAAACCAATTCACCGTTTTGCAAGTTGGGCGTCATTGATGGCCCATTTACTCTTACAAATTCGAATAAGAAAGTTCGAATCAAGCCAACCACAACAACGGCGACCAAGATTGGTACAATCCACTCTTTTAGAAACTGAACAAATTTATTTTGCATAGTATTTCTCTCTTTTTATATACAAAAACAACCAAATTGATTGTTTTCGCACTTACTTTCGTAGTTGTGCGTAAGCATCAGCAACAGGTTTTGTGATAATATCATTAAGCTCCGTTAATAGCTTATTTAATGCCTGTTCAGCTGTTAAAAGTGCTGTAATGAGTTCATTTTTTTGCACTTCAGCTGCAATAATATCCCATTCTTTTTCTTGTTCTGGATTTGGTTGTTGTTGGACTTGCATCATTTTTTGCACTTCAACTTGCACCTCTTGGAACTTACCAAACAGGCTCTTAGCTTCTTCATTATTTTGAATTTCATCAAAAGATTTTTGCCATGCTGTATATTCTTGTGTTTGCTTCAATACATTTGCCATTTCATTGGCATTATCATAAATATTAACTGTCATTTTTCTTTTCCTTTTTGCTTTCAATAAACTGTATACACTGTCATTACTAAATCAATCGATAATTCTTAATTGCCAAATAATCCCTTAATAGTTTGCCAAGTTTTATTGGCACCTTCTACAGCATTATCAATTCCCTTTGAGAAATCAGAACCAATATCTGACCACTTAAATGCCTTACTAGTACTGTCGGTGCCACTGTTTGGATTTGTTACAGTAAAGTTTGTTCCTGGTGTATTTGGCAAAATTTCCTCTAATGAAGTTTTTACCAAAGGCCCCATAGTTGCTGTTAATCCGAGGGGCAAGCTATTATTTTTGCTCTTATCATCTAACCCCATCCAAGTAGCTTCGACAACATCCTTTGTATACGCCATTGCCCAAGAATCTTTCGATGATTGACTATTTTCCGTATCATTGGGATTTTCGGTTGTGCCTGTTTTACCAGCAATAGTAAAACCAGCCGGTGCTGCCCCTAAACCGGTCCCATTAGTATAAGTGCCGAGCATCATACGTGTCATATTATCTGCAACTCGCGAACTAATAACACGCTTTTGCTTAGCTTTAGGGTGATTCACAATTACTTTTCCAGTCGCATCAACAATTTTTGTAATAAAGTGTGCGTCACTCATGACACCATCATTGGCAAAAGCGGTGTATGCTTGTGCCATTTGCATAGGAGAAACACCAACTGTTAACCCACCTAGAGACAACGCAAGATTTTTATCTTTATCTGATAATGGTAAACCGAATTTGCGTGCACTAGCATAACCCGCATTCACACCAATCTTATTTAATAAATAAACCGCCGGCACATTGTAGGAGTGCTCTAAAGCTTCATACATAGGTACGTTATCTGTTTGCACATTCAAAGCATTATGAACTTCCCAACCATTTGTACCAAACGTGCGTGTCATATTCGGTAAGCTTGTGTCGATACTATAACCTTTTTCTAAGGCAGGTGCGTACACAGCAATTGGTTTAATTGATGAACCTGGTGACAATTTTGATTGCGTTGCATAATTAAAGCCTCGGAATGTGTGCTCTTCTTCACGACCACCCACAAGTGCACGAACGCCACCTGTTTTCGCATTTAGCACAACACTTGCTGCTTGCGCATCCGTATTGTAATTAAACATGGCACTATTATTAAAATTTTGTTGTAAATTTGTTTGATCTTGTTGATTTAGTGTTGTATAAATTTTATAGCCACGATTCATGACATCACTTTCAGTTAAGCCATATGTTTTAATAGCTTCACTGATAACTGAATCAAAAAACCATGGATATTGATATTTGTTTGAACTATCATACGTATCATTCAAAGTCATGGGTACAGCTTGTGATTGCTTTAATTGTGATGCTGACAAACGTTTTGTTGCTACCATTGTACTTAAAACGACATTTCGACGTTTAATTGCAGCTTGTGGATGATCAATTGGATTATAGAGTGCTGGGCTTGGTAACATCGCAGTCAAAGTTGCTGCTTGTGAAGTTGTCAACTCGCTAGCATGAACACCAAAATATTTTTGAGATGCATCTTCAACACCCCAAACACCATTACCAAACCAAGCGTTATTAAGATACATAGTTAATATTTGATTTTTTGTATAATCTTGTTCAACTTGCATCGATAAGAAAATTTCTTTAGCCTTACGAGTTATTGTCTGCTCTTGCGTCAAATAAGCATTTTTAACAAGTTGTTGTGTCAAAGTAGAACCGCCACCAGCGATAGTAGATGAACCTAACAATTTATTCTTGAGATTAAGTACCGCTGAACGAGCAATTCCTTTCACAGAAAAGCCATACTCATGATAAAAATTCCGATCCTCACTTGATATAACCGCATCACGCATATTTTGAGATATACGACTATACTTGACATAAGTTCCCTTTTGCGAATACAGTTCCCCAGCTTTTGTGCCTGAATCATCATAGACCGTTGTTGTTTGTGCTAACGTTGCATGTAAATTTTTAACATGCGCTGTTTTCGCTAAAGTAACCAAGTACACACTCATAATCAAAAAAAATGATAAAAAAACTATGATAAGAAAACGTCCAAACTGCCAACGTTTAGCGAATGGGGAAAGTTTTTCGTTTATTTTTTTAATAATATGCTTCAACCAATTCATAGATTATCCTATCAATGCCGACCAACGTTTAGTTAACGCTTCTGCACTTACTTCATCTGGACTTGTCACATAAATTGTGTCAAATCCAGCTAATGTTGCAATGACTTGCGGCAAGTTTGCATCGTCAATGATGCCAGCAACGGCATTACCACTTGAATCTGTTGTCCTTATAATTGTCATAAACTGAACACGCTTGACAAATACAGCATATTCAATGATAGCAGCATCTATCGCATTTTCTGTTACGATTAGGTCAGGTGTCTCACCCTGATCTTGCAATTGTTGATAACGTAAATCATTATTAATATCCTTAATTCTTACGATACCTAATGCGCGAATATCCCTTGAAACCGTTGTTTGTGTTGTTTCAACACGATGCTTTAAAAGTTCACTCAGTAATTCTTCTTGACTAGTGATTGGCTGATTCTGAATGATATCAAGAATGAGTTCTTGACGTTGTTGTTTTGAAATCATATAATTTCTCCTAATTGAGAACGTGTTAGATAACAGTTACATTTCCTCTGGTGACTTCACACCTAACAAACGTAAACTTTCTGATAGGACAATCGACACAGATTGCACTAACGCTAAACGTGCATTTAGTTGCTGATCATTTGTTAAAATTTTTGAATTAGCATAATATCTATTAAATGCTCGTGACAAGTTTAAAGCATATTTTGCAATGATACTTGCCTCACGTTGTTGCCATGCACGTTGCACTGTTTCTGGAAAACTATTAAGGATTGTCACGATGTCCCATGTTGCCACGTCATCCAAGTTTAAATTATTATCAACAATTGTTACACCAGATTTACGCAAAATTGATTTTGCACGCGCATTAGTATACTGAACATAGGGTCCTGTGTCACCCTCAAAACGAACAACTTCCTCTAAATTAAAATCAAAATTGTTTGTTCTATCATTCATTAAATCATGAAAGACAACTGCACCAGCGCCAACTTGTTCTGCCACAATATTTTTATTCTCAAGTGCCGGATTTTTTTCTTGTATTTGCTTTAATGCTAACTCATGTGCATCATCTAAGACATCTTTTAGCAACACAACATCACCTTTACGTGTCGACATTTTTTTGCCATTAAATGTAATCAATCCAAATGAAATATGCTCAATGTCGTCTGCCCATGGAAAGCCCATTAATGATAAGACTGCTTTCATTTGTACAAAATGCTCACGTTGTTCGCCACCAACCACATACAGTGATTTTGAAAAATGATACGTTTCTTTGCGATAAACAGCTGCTGCCAGATCACGTGTCATATACAATGTAGCGCCATCTGACCGCTTTATCATTGCTGGTGTCAAACTAGCATTAATAGCTGATAGGTCAACAATTTTAGCCCCCTGTGAGGACACCAAAAGATTTTTTTCTTCTAAAGCATCAACGACTTTATCCATCTTATCATTATAGAAAGCTTCGCCGTTAAAAGAATCAAATGTAATATCCAAGCGATCATAAATTGCTGTAAACTCTTTCAATGATTCCGCACGGAACCATTGCCATAACTGATGTGCTTCTGAATCGCCATCTTCTAATTTTTTAAACCAAGCACGACCTGCATCATTCAACGTATCATCGTTTTTAGCTTTCTCATGGAATTCAACATAATAACGTAATAGCGTAGCAATTGGATCAGCTTTAACTTCAGTCTCTGAACCCCAAGTCTTATAAGCATAAATCAACTTACCAAACTGTGTTCCCCAATCTCCTAAATGGTTAATTTTAACAGGAACATATCCATTTTTGGCTGTAATGTTTGCTAATGCATTACCGATAACGGTTGATCTTAGATGTCCCATAGACATTGGTTTAGCAATGTTAGGTGATGACATATCGATCGTAACATTGTTCCCATTGCCATCTGTATTACTACCAAAATGCGATTGTTCTTTAAGAATTAAACGCAAAATTTTACCTGATGTGACTGGTTTATCTAAAAAGAAATTAACATAAGGACCAATCGCAACAACTTTTTCAAAGCCTGTTTGATTAATTTTAGTGACGATGTCAATTGCAATTTGCTGGGGTGCCTGATGCAAAACTTTTGCCAAAGTGAAAGTTGGAAATGCCAAATCACCCATTTCCGATGATTTAGGTGTTTCTAACTTCATTGAAATTTCTTCTGGTTTAAAATCTGTCAACACCTTTGCTAGTGAAGCGACAACCATTTCATTATTTGCCATTATTATTCATTCCTTTTTTTACTAGTTACTATTATACCTTATTTTGATTAAATGGATAAAAAAACTCGTCTCTTGTTATTTTTGACAAGAGACGAGTTTTCACCCGCGGTACCACTCTAATAGCTTTCGCCACTCAATATATCATTCAAAACCCAAAGTACGCGCCGTTTCCATCTATTATCTGACTTTCACCTTCTCAGATTCGCTACGTATAAATGATATGAAACTATTTACTCTTCGATGTCGCCATCAACTTTTTCTGCTGCCGGAACTGGTGCATGCTTAATTACCTCGATTTCGTCCATTCGAACGATCGCTCGGTGATTCATTTCATTAACTGTTGGCTGATCTGATGGATCATTTTCAGTAATTTCAACTAAAAGTGCATTCTCATATATCTTTTCAACTTGTCCAGTAAATGGCTTTTCTAAATTGCCATAGGCTGGGGCGAGCAAAACGTCACCAATATTATACTTTGATGCCTTGCTTTCTTCTTCATCTGTCATTATTTTAGTATATTAAGATATTTTAAACTTTATTATAATTAGTCTCTGACATCATAACTAATTATCCTACTGTCAACATCTTTCCTCCTGTAATCAATATGTAACACCATATTCTATCACAAATAGTCGTTCATTTCAATGTTATCACTTGCGTCATAATAGCTCGCGCAATATCTATTTTGGATGCTTTCGATAATGTTTCTGGTAAACGGCCCGGTATCAAAATTGTAACAGCATTGTCATCTGATGAAAAACCTGTATCTGATCGGCTAACATCATTAATAATTAACATATCTGCATGCTTTTTGATTAACTTGTCTTGTCCATGTGCTAATAAATCTTGTGTTTCAGCAGCAAATCCGATCACAATTTGATGACTCTTTTTAGATTGACCGATAGTTTGTAAAATATCTGCATTTTGCACAAGATTTAGTGTTAAACCATCATCATCTTGCTTTTTAATTTTATGCATCGCTTTTTCTGCAGGTTTAAAGTCAGAGACTGCTGCGGCGCTGATAAAGATGTCAGCCGTTGCAAATGCGTGTATTGCCTCATCAAACATCTCTTGAGCTGAACTAACAAATATTTTTTTTACCCCAAATATATCTTCACGTGCTATTGTTGTAATCAAAACAACTTCTGCTCCCATTTCAACAGCAGCGTGAGCTAAAG
Organism: Leuconostoc gelidum subsp. gelidum KCTC 3527; assembly: GCF_000166715.1. Lineage (GTDB taxonomy): Bacteria > Bacillota > Bacilli > Lactobacillales > Lactobacillaceae > Leuconostoc > Leuconostoc gelidum. The sequence goes on along the minus strand of NZ_AEMI01000019.1, from coordinate 12,615 downwards.
CGTAACCCATCTTACCACTGGAACGGTTAGTTAAATAACGTACTGGATCTAGCGCTTCATGTGTGCCACCGGCCGTAATAATGATCTTTTTTCCTATTAACAGGCCATCTTTTGCACGTAATCTCACAGCAGACTGCTGTAAAATATCAACTGGTTCAGGTAAGCGGCCTTGTGCTGCATATCCTTCAGCTAAAAAGCCAACAACAGGTTCAATTACGAACCAGCCGTCTTTTTTTAATGTTTCTATATTACGCACAACAGCCGGGTTTTCCAGCATGTTATCATTCATTGCTGGGGCAATTATTTTGTCAGCAGTTGATGCCATAATAGTTGTCGTTACAGCGTCATCTGCTATTCCTTGTGCCAGTTTACCAATAAGATTAGCTGTAGCAGGTACAACAAAAATGATATCAGCCCATTTCGCCCAGTCGATATGGACAATATCTGATGTATGACCAACAAATAAATCCGTTAAAACATCATTTCCTGACAGAATTGATAAGGTTTTACTTGTAATAAACTCTTGTGCTGCAGATGTCATACCAACTCGAACCTTGGCACCAGACTTTATCAATAAGCGTACCAAGGTTGCAGACTTGTAAGCGGCAACGCTACCAGAAACCATTACTAAAACATTTTTTTCTTTAAACATTTTCTCCACCAAATAAACAAATTTAATATATGTTATTACAGTTGCTCTTGTTCACACAAGCAATGACAATATAGACTGTGTCTTCTTTATCTATCAAAAATATCAATTAACAGTTGTCAATGCATTTACTTGGTTTTGTGTTTTAATAGTGTCAATAATAATAATAACTACTTCAATGATTCATTAGTAACAATGATATCTTAAACTCACTATTTCAATGAAAATAATTTTTGTGTCATTATTTCAAACCTTTTTCAAGTAACTTACCAACCACAGGTAGTTGACCAAGTTGAGATATTTCTTTACCATCAACAATGACTAGATTAGCTGCAGAACTAGCTAATGTTGTAAATGCATTAATTGATTGGTTTTGGAAATACTTATCATCAGCTCCAGCTAGTCCAGCTTGTACTGTATCAATACGATAACGTTCTGCATCAGCTCGCGTTTTAGTTGCATCCGCTTCTGCTTTAGCCGTTGCCATCAACGCATCATTTGTCGCTTTTGTAGTGAGCTCAATCGAGCGTGCTTGACCCTCTGCCCTAGCAATTGTAGCCACACGTTCTCGATCAGCTGTTAATTGTTTATCCATGGCTTCCTGAATGGATACCGATGGTCGTAATTCATCAATATTTATACGATCAACGTTGATGCCATAAGTATTGGTTAGATCACCAATTGCTTCCGCTAATTGTACATTAATTTTCGTTGTTGAACCTAATGCTTCATTTAATTCCATACGACCAATAATATCTCGTAAATGTCCACGTACCAATTGTGCCATTGACTCTACAGAGTCAGTGTTTTCATACATATACTTCACAGCATCTGTTACATGATAATTCAACGTCACACTAGCCTTAATATCAGCGTTATCAGCAGTAATAACTGAATAGTCTGGTAAACGCAGTGGACGCATGGCCAAGCTGACATTTCGAATTGTTTGAAGAAATGGCACATAAAAATGCAAACCAGCTTCCTTACGACGACTATATTTGCCCAGTGTTTCGACTAATCCAGCATTATTCTGTGGTACAATTCTAAAAAAAATCATGTTTTTCTCCCTCACTCAATGAGCTTATTGAATTAAAAATAATTCCCTATTTCAATTCTCGTAATGTTAAAATATTTCCGTTTGCTTCAATGATTGCATATCGTGCATCTGCTTTAGCCATTATCGCATTATCAATCAAATAACGATAATAAATACCCGAAACTGATACTAAACGACTGGATAAATCAAAATTTTCACCTGAGATCACTTGACCTACAAACTGACGATCTTCGAAATTCTTGGGTCGCAAACCATCCTCTAATAATTTTGTTAAATAATTATTCAGAGAACGCCCTTCTTTGTTTGCACGCGTTACAAGTACTTCGTGCAATTCCGGATCAATTCTCAATGGTATTTTACCTGATTTTTTGTGTGATTCATCAATTGGATTTGTCATATACTAATGATATCATATTTATCATTAGCATAACAGCCAAGCCGTCAAGTTGATTTTCTAATCAAAAAAATAGAAGCGTACACTTCTATTTTTTTGATTCAGTTTAGTCATGATAACTTTGAACAACTGCATAATCACCAATATATGGTACATCCGTACCATTAATTTTTTGGTAGGGATCTTCACCTTTACCAGCAACTATAACAATATCTCTCTCTCCTGATTGCTTAATAGCTTGAAAAATCGCCTTGATACGATCCATTTCAAAATGAACCTCAAGCTGTTTATTATTAATATTTTCAGCAATTTCATCGGCAATAGCCTTTGGCGATTCAAACTGGGGATCGTCAGCTGTCAAATAGACAATATCCGCCAGTTCCGAAACTACTCGCCCAAAGTCAGCGCGTCGCGATACCCCTTTATTGCCAGGAGATCCAACAACAACTAACACTTTACCTTCTGGATACTGGTTTTGAGCAAAATTAAGTAATGCACGCATCGATGCATAATTATGAGCATAGTCTACAAAGGCAACGCCATGACCTGCAATTGGCAAACTTAACATTCGACCAGGTATAAAAACAACATCTAATCCATGAACCATATTTTCGTGTTTTGCGCCAGCCAGTGCAGTCATAATTAATGCTGCCATAGCGTTTGACTCATTAAAGTCACCTGGTAAATTCAAGCGGTACTCACCAGCAAGTTCATTTAAATCACTTGTCTCAACAATTAATCGACTTTCGTGAATAGCGCTTTCTCGTGAGACATAAGTATAATCACCACCTTGACCCGCTAAACTGTATGTATAAACCTTATCATGTGTTTGCCCCGCATGTCCCAAAACGGTATTAAGATGCTCACTTTCAGCATTCACAATAACTTGGTCTGAATGATTAAACAGCATCATTTTATGCGCCAGATAATCTTCAAAATTTGGGTGTTCATTCGGTCCGATGTGATCCGGCGAAATATTTAAAAACGCGCCAACATTATAGCGTAGCCCGTAGACACGTTGTTTCAAGTAAGCTTGAGAGCTTACTTCCATAATCAAATGCGTCATACCATTGTCTACCGCTTGACGCATATCTTTAAATAGTTCGTAAGATTCCGGTGTTGTTAAATCCGATTTTTTCTTGTCTCCAGGTTCTGTACCTGTAATACGATCAACCGTTGAAAACAAAGCTGTATGATTGTTTGTAGCATCTTTTAAGATATTAAATGCCATATACGCAGCTGTTGTTTTACCTTTTGTTCCTGTAAAAGCGCCAATCCACAAGGCTTGTTGTGGGTAATCAAAAAAAGCCATTGACAACACAGCTAGTGCTTTTTGAACATTTGTCACTTGCCACTGTGGTAAAGAAACATCTAATACTGTCTCAGTAATTAGACCTTTTATATCAGCTGTATGCGTCAAGTATTCAGCTCGGAAGGAGCCTTTAACGACAAGTAACGTGTTGGCTTTCACCTGTCGCGTGTCATAATGTAAAAAGTCAAAAGCCATATCAATATTTGGTTTTGATACCAATAGCTGTTGCTCAATTAATAGTTGTTCAATTGTTTTGCTTGTAAGTTTCATACTGCTATTATACTAACTGTTGTAACATCAATGTTTACGATTGGTGTTCCCAACTAAATCCCAACTTTTTATTTTAACAATTTAATTATACCATTGATAGCAAGATGTACATATTTTTGCAATAATAAAAACCACGTAACTTAATACGTGGTTAGTCCATTTTTTCAGGTATAGGTAAATTGCCTGCTTCAAAATTTTCTTTCATCTTTTTATTAAAAGTCTCGATCAAATTATCAGTAACTTCCAATACATCATCTTCATGGCCTGAAATGTTGCCGTTTTTTATTTCATTCTCAAATCTGTTGAATGATACATTAGTAACATCGATATCATGTTTTTTGAAATACAGCATGTAATCTAGTAGCTCGGTCACGCGTTCCTTGTTGTGAATGTGGTATTTTAACCTCCAATAACAATAATTATACTACTAGAAAGACGTGGGTTGAATTAGAGTTTTGTTCAATAAAACATTATTTTATCAGCTTATTGATTATAGAACTTGCTAAAAATACTGTAATTAAAACTACAAAGAACGATATCGTCCTCTCAAGATTTAACCAATCCGTAATTAGCACGATGACACCTGCAGATATACCGGTATACAAGCCGACCTGGTGTTTATTTTTCATGTTCAAATACCTCCGATATAACTATTGTACTACTAGAGGGTTAAGACTTTATTTAAATTGAACTATCACTCCCGCAACCACAGCAACCATACCAGTAATTGCAAATATAGTACATATGATATCATCTTTATCCATAATTCACTCCAATAAAAAAGCGCAACCTATTTTTAAGATTGCGCTTTTTTGGTATTTAGTTTATTTTTGGCTAGCTTTGCGTAAGAATGCGTAGTATTCGTACAAAGCTAATGCAACAAACATTGCTAGCGCAATGTAAATTGAACTAGACACCGCCGTCACAGCAACCACTGTTAAACCAATTGCCGATGTGGTGAAAATTAACGAAAACTTTTGTAGTTTGGTTAGTTTTTCAGTATCACCTTGAAATGAAACAGAGGTCATGATAACTCCAACTAATATCATTAAACCAAATAAAATATGTAATGCGATCATGAATATTTCTCCTTTGTAATTATTATATGATAAAAATGAATATTATGCATGTACGAATACTTGTTACATAAAAAAGCACCCATATAAAGTGCTACTTTAAACTGGTCTTTTTCAACCAGTTTAGTTTTTACGTACTAAAAAACCGCCATTAGATTTAACTAACTAGCGGCTTATATATTAAAATTCTAAATTAACATTTCCTTAATAAACATTACTTGGCTATTTTCTATCGACATTTGTGCCATAACTCATCGGCGATAAGATTGTAATGGCTAAAACACCAGCTGTAATACATTGATATGTCATTGTATTATAATAACGGAACAGACGAAGGAAAATTGTCGGCAATGAAAAAAATCAGCAACTTGTTTTGAAAGTTACCGACTTTTAAACTATTTTATATGCAAAATAGACTTTATTTTATTTTTCAATCTTGATTTAACAGCTTTTTATGCACATATATTATTGAGAGACAATAATACTGCTATTATACAAAAAATTGTTGTTTTGTTAGTCATATCGGATTTTTTAACCATTCTACCATGTCTTCATAGGTTAATATTGTCAATTTAACAACATGTTATTAACCAAAAATACAATAAGGCACTAATTATATTTTTTTGTTTCCTGTGCCAATTTTAGTTGATTAGCTACAGCCACATCTGCACTTGCGACGCCGTTATCGCGATAAATATGTTCATCTGCGGCGACTTCCGCATACACTTTTGCTAATTCACGATCTAATATATCACGTACTTCCTCGGTTGCATGTGTTTCCATCAATAGTTGACGTAATGCTGAGGCGTGTGCAAAACCACGCAAATATATTTTGAAATAACGTTTCAATGCTTCAAAATGTTTGGGTGCAATATTTGCATTCACATCGTCAAACAAATCCAATTGTAATTTCAATAGTGCAATTGATTCTTCTAAAGTATGCTGTTGGGGTTTAACTTCAAACGCATATGGATTTTCAAATATACCTCGGCCAATCATAATACCATCAATACCAGGATGATCTTTTACAAGTTGTATCCCCGCTTGACGTGTTTTAATATCACCATTTATTTGGATCAATGTTTGAGGCGCAATGGCATCTCGCATAGCTAAAATTTCATCTATATACTCTTCATGTGCAGGTGCCTTTGACATTTCCTTACGTGAACGCAAATGGATAGTTAGTACAGCCACCTGTTGACGTAAAATAATAGGTAGCCAATCACGAAATTCTTCTGCTTGATAAAAACCTAATCGGGTCTTAACAGATACTGCTAGACCTGATTTTTTAGCAGCAGAAATAATTTCTTTTGCCAACTCTTGATGACGAATCAAGTCCGAACCGGCACCATTTTTAATTACAGTTGTATCTGGACAACCCATATTGATGTCAACTGCCTGATACCCCATTGTTGCCAAAATTTTTGCAGCGCCAGCGATTTCTTCTGGTCGGGAACCCCAAATTTGAGCAACCGGTTGCTTTTCATCTTCTGCCACAGCTAAGCGACCCTGAACGGAAAATTTAGCTTGTGGATGAACCATTGAACTAGCATTTGTAAACTCGGTATAGTAAACATCTGGTCCACCAGCTTGTGCTATGACGCGTCGAAAGACGGTATCCGTTACGGCTTCCATTGGTGCCATACTAAAAAAAGGTTGTTTCTCTGTTTGCTTATTTACTAGTTGCGCCTGTTTTACGACGTCATCCCAGAAAAAATTTTGAGGAGACTCTACAGTCATATCTCTTCTCCTTAATTATTATAAACGATACAATTATAGTAGCTATAGGCAGTATCGTTGTGTCATTATATCAAAATAGTCATGCCATTCGGTGGTCCTTTTGAATCGCACTTAATGTGTAAAAGGAACCCGTTACAACAATCAGAGCCTGTGATGATTCTCGGACACGCATAGCAAGTGAAATAGCTGCCGAAGCATCACTTGCTATTTCGACATCAATGTTTTGGTAGTTTGTCAATAACTCAGCCGCGAGTTCATCTGCAGATAATGCGCGTGTTTTATTATTTGGCGTAACCGTTATAATCCGTTGTACAACAGGTACAATAGTATCCAACATTTCATGATAATCTTTATCTTTTAATACACCCAAAATCAAGGTTGGTTTAATTTTTAAATGCCAAGCATTAAGCGCCGAAACCAAACCGTTTATCCCATCAACATTGTGAGCCGCATCAAACAAAATATTTGATGTCTTATGATAATTCATACGACCCACCAGCTTGACATTTGCAAGGCCTTCTCGCGTTTTGCCTTGTATAAATGTGTATCCCATCGCAGTCAAAGCCGCTTTTATTTGTAAGACAATACTAAAATTATGCACTTGAAAAGCACCAGGCATACTCAAAAAATAACCAGGTGTGCCATTAATTATTAAATCTAGCCCTGACGGTGCTGTATTAGCAATAATGATTTGATCTTGTTTATATTCAAACCATTTTGCACCGACAGCCTCTGTTTGGGCCTTTAAAACTTTTCGTGCAGTCAGATCTTGACCAGCATAATCAATAACCCAAGTGCCTTTTTTAATAATTGCGGCTTTATTTTTTGAAATTTCAGTTAAATTTCGACCAATTAAATTCTGATGATCAATGCTAATTTTTGTAAAAACGGTTAACAAGGGTGCATCTATTGCATTTGTTGCATCTCGAAGGCCACCTAATCCCGCTTCAAACAAAACAAAATCGACTTGATGATCTACAAAATATAATAAAGATATAATCGTAAAATATTCAAAATACGTCAAATAGTTTGCGGAGACACCATTAAGTTTAAAACATTTGATGAGCTGTTCGTAGTAATCAACAAAATCACTTTTAGAAATCATCTCGTCATCAATACAAATTTGTTCTCTTGCTGAAAGAATAAAAGGGCTTGAAAAACGACCATATGAATAACCATTGGCCTGTAATACTGCCCCCATCATAGCACCAGTAGAGCTCTTACCATTAGTCCCAGCGATATGAATTATTTTTAGTTTTTGATCTGGATGATCTAACCACCCCAATACTTGACGAACAATTGGTACACGTGTGTCATCTACTATATGCCAAGTATTATCTAAACTTTTAATAATATTTTTATAGCGAATCGCTATACGAGCCTCACGTTTTTCTGATGCTTTTTCCAAAGTAATCCTCCAACAATTTCTCTGAAATCTATTTTATCACATGTCTATACTAAAGAAACAATGTTTCATTGGTATAGACATGCTTTCAAGCATATACTTTATAAATCACCACGTGTGTCATATTGCTTTCACTTCTGGAAAATCCGTAAAAATAGCTTCAACTCGCCATTTCTCCAATTTTTCAGCCACAATCATATCATTAACTGTCCACACATTCACCTGTAAATGATTATCAATCAATTTTTTAGTTTGATCTTTTGTAAGATAATCAACATCAGGATGAACATATACAGCTCCGATATTTTTAGCAATTGCAACAATGTTATCTGGTAGTTTCCCCTCAATTAAAACACCTATTTGAACATCAGGCATTAATACATGAAATTTTTTAAGCAGAGTAATATCAAAACTTGACACAATAATTTTAACCTTTGAACTAACCTGCCGTAATGCCTGACAAACAGATGTGAGATAGGCATTTTGTTTGTCAGATTTCAATGCTGTTTTGAGTTCAAAATTAACATTAAAATGATAGTGATTAATAAAATCAATTAACCATTTCAGGGTCACAATACGCTCATTAGCATACTCGTCACTAAACCACCGACCAAAATCTAGTTTCTGTAAATCAATTAGCGTCATATCATTGACAGAACCACTGCCATTTGACACACGATCAACTTTATCGTCATGAATGAGGATTAATTCACCATCAGACGTCATATCAATATCTGTTTCTAACCACTCAACATTCAATGCTACCATTTTTTTAAATGCGGCACGCGTATTTTCTGGTGCTTGAGCTGAGATGCCACGATGCGCAATTTTTTTCATAAACGTTCTGTGTTCCCTCTTAATTATTAAACATGCCAGCTCTGGTATGTTCTTATATTTTAGTATCCTTTATCAAGATTGACAATATTGTATTGAATCGTGCCGTTTGTTACAAATGAAGGGACATTCTTTTCAAATAAGCGAAATAGTCCGCCAGTGCGCCCCGCATTAGCATTCTCCCCCCAACTCGTATGTTGTGTCAATAATACTTGTGGTCTGTCGAATAACGGATGATTTTTAGGTAATGGTTCAGGTGTAGTCACATCTAACGCAGCATATTTAACACGGGAATCGTCAATTGCTGCCAACAAGTCATTTTGATTTAAGGTTGTCCCACGACCAATATTAATAAATAAAAACAATTGATTAACTTGATCAAAAAAATGATTATTAAAAAAATTATCCGTTTCAGGTGTACCTGGTAAACCGTCAACAACAACGCGAGATTTTGCTAATGCTTTTTGATAGTCATGCATGCTATAGACTTCGTCAAAACCATCAACCATATGACCGGTTGTATTCACACCGTAAACCGTCCCACCAAATGCTTTAATATGACTGGCAATTTGCTGACCAATACGCCCCGTACCAAATACTAAAACAGGTAATTCTGTGATCAAGTATTGATTTGTATAAGGTTCCCAATGCGTTCGTGATGCATAAATATTTAAACCACGTGCAAAATATAGAATATAACTTAAGACTGTTTGTGCAATTGGAATGGCTTTTAATCCGCTGGCATTTGTGACAATAACACCAAAGTCTTTTAGTTTCTTTAACGGTAAATAATCTACACCTGCCGATTGTGTTTGAATCCATTTTAATTTTGCATTTGGATTTGCTAATATTTTTTGGCCAATGGCATCATCCCATGCGTAGCTAATGACAATTTCAGGTATTTGTTGTGCCGTAATCGTATCGGGTGTTACAACAGTGACACCATATTGTGACAAAAATTTGCGGTTTGATTCAGTTATTCCTTTTACTGCCAAAAGTAACATAAATCTGCCTCCAATCTCATTTACTACATTATATCAAATACTCATATGTTTGACACAAGATGAATTTAAGATTACGCTGTTGACATTTAATTAATTTAATGACATAATACTAAATATTAAATAAAAGGAAACTAATGAGATGTTCACACTAAACTCATACAATTTCACAAATCTCATTACGATCAACGTAGTCATTATTATCTGACTCCTCGCTGGTCTGTTTTGTCTACCAGTTGAGAAGTCATTTTCTTAACTGGCGTGAATATGTTGAGTTTCTCAATGTTTTCAAGAGGCGCTAGTAAATTACTAGCGCCTCTTTTTATTTTTTTATACATTTCAAGAACCAGTTCAGTTGTTAGTTGTAAAAATTATTTTATCACTAGCAAAACGATACTTAGGAGGACTTACAATGAATCAAGCAACCCCGCTCACACCAGCTAAACATGATAACATATCACCATCACCAGGTAACCAGAAAAAACCACCCTCATCCGTTCGCGATGTCGTGTTTGATGTCTCAACTGGTATTTCAAATGCCATTCTCGCTGTACTTGGCATGGGACTATTGATGTCTTCAATCGGAAATATAATTGGATACACACCTTTAGTGCAAGCTGGCCTAATGGGTCAAAAACTACTTGCCCCCGCACTTGGTGTTGGCATTGCCATCATGATGCGTGCTAATATTTTAACTACTGGTGCTGCTCTGATCGCCGCCACAGTTGGTTCAAACGCTGTTTATTTTACTTCAACTGTCGCGCCACAAACTCACACAGCAACGGGGTGGGTAGCAGATCAGGCTGCTGGATCAATTGTGTTGACTTCTGGTCAACCAATCTCTGCTGTTTTAGCAGCCTTATTGGCTGTACTGATTGGTAATTGGTTAACCGGTAAGACACCGCTAGACATGATGCTTGTGCCGCTCAGTGCTACACTTGCCGGTACATTCTTTGGTTTAGGAACAGCAGCAGTAACTACGCCGTTTTTAAACTGGGTATCTGAATCATTAGCTTCGACAATGAATGTCAATCCTTTTCTTGGTTCTTTCATCGTTTCAGTCGTTTGGTTTCTCTTCTTAATGACACCAGCTTCTTCTGCAGCGCTTGCTATTGCTGTCATGTTAGATCCCCTTTCGGGTGGTGCAGCGTTAATTGGCACCACCGCAGGATTCGTTGTTTATACAGCTATGGGTTGGACACAAAATAACGTAGGTGCAAATATTGCCCAAACAATTGTTACACCAAAAGTGCAATTTCCTAATTTATTAAAAAGTCCATTACTTATGTTTGGCCCAGCTTTCATAGCTGGTATATCAGCCATGGTCGCTGTTGGTGTATTTAATTTAAAAGTCCCATTTGCTATTGCTGGACTTGGTTTAAATGGCTTTATTGCCCCAATAGCATTAGCTTCCTCAGATCCTCGGGCACTGCTACTTGTCGCAATATTTGGTATTGTTGTCCCAATTGTCGGTAGTATGGCAATGTATTACACCTTAAAAAAGGTTGGTAAAACGCGACCAAATGATTTACATTTAGATGTTGTTTAATTATGCTATAAGCGTTATAGTAAAATTATTATATTTTTATAAGAAAGAAGAAGAAAATGTCACAGAAGAAAGCGCAACCCAAAGATTTTAATTGGTCAGAACTTGGATTTGAATATCACGATCTGCCTTATCGATTCCGCGCATATTTTAAAGATGGCAAGTGGAGTGAAGGTGGCCTAGAAACTGACTCAAATATACCAGTGAATGAAGCAGCCACTGGCTTGCATTATGGACAAAATATTTTTGAAGGACTGAAAGTATACAGACGTCAAGATGGCGGTGCTAACCTCTTTCGCCCTGACCGGAACGCACAACGCTTACAAAATTCCGCTGCAAGATTAATGATGGCTCCAGTACCTGAAAAATTGTTCTTGCGTGCCCTACAGGAAGTAACAAAGGCAAATAAAGATTTTATCCCACCATATGGTACTGGTGCAACACTTTATCTTCGACCATTTGAATTTGGTGGTGGACCAGTTGTTGGTGTTCATCCTGCAGATAATTATGTTTTTGAAGTTTATGCAACACCAGTCGGTGCATACTATAAAGGCGGTTTAACGCCAACAGCCTATGTTACTAATGAATATGACCGTGCAGCTCATGGTGGTACGGGTGCAGCTAAGGCTGGCGGTAACTACGGGGCATCAATGCTTGCTGGGGATCAGGCACACGCTGCTGGATACTCTGATGTCGTTTATTTAGATCCCCGTTTACATGAAAATATTGAAGAATTAGGTTCAGCAAACTTCTTTGGTATCACCAAAGATGGTCGCTTCTTAACACCAAAGTCACCCTCAATTTTACCTTCAGTAACGAAGTACTCACTTCTTGAAGTCGCAAAGGAGCTTGGGCTTGAAGCCGAGGAGACGACCATCTCAATAAATGACTTGGACCAATTCACCGAGGCAGGAGCTATGGGTACTGCAGCAGTTATTTCTCCTGTTGGTTCAATCACACATCATGGTAATAAACATGTATTTTATTCGGAGACAGAGGTTGGTCCATGGACACAAAAATTGTACGACCGTCTAACTGCTATTCAATACGGCGATGAAAAAGGACCCGAAACTTGGGCCGTCGATGTTCCTCTTAATTAATTTTTTTGCTTCACGCAGCGTCTTTCAATACAACAGTCGCACCAAAAAATAACAATTTTTAGTTTAATCATTGACGAATAAACGATTTCTTGTTATACTAATATAGTTGTTTGGTAGATATCAAGCATCACTGACCATGGCTCGTTGGTCAAGCGGCTAAGACGCTGCCCTTTCACGGCGGAATCGAGAGTTCGATTCTCTCACGAGCTATAAAAAGCACTACGTTACGTT
>NZ_AEMI01000020.1 GCF_000166715.1 Leuconostoc gelidum subsp. gelidum KCTC 3527 | reverse complement strand
AACTAAGTAAGTTTAGTTTTATCTAACTTTCTTAGTGTCTTTTTTATGGTTTAATTTTTAACTTGCTGTCTTGCGCAATAATCCATGAATTGAGTCTTCTATCATCAATTCGCGTTGGATGTATTTTGAGAAACTGGCGGTAGAGTGTGCCAATACGTTTACTGAAAATAAGCGTGTTTGGGGCAACTAGATCATCACTGAGTAGTTGATATAAGCGAATAGTATAACTGATAAATGTGAGTTCATCAGTTAGTGCTGTACCATGCAGACCATGATCCTCCGAAAATAAATGTTGACGTGCAGCAAAGCCAAGTGCTTGTTGGAAACGATTTAAATCTTCAGGATTCAGTCTGGCATCAGGACCACTAGCAATTATTGTTTCTTTAAAACTTTTGATTGCTTCAGATGTTGCTTTATTGGTCAGTTCCAATCGTTGAAACGCAACACCATCAGCAGTTTCTCGTTCTTCATATTTATACCATTTATGATTTGTGAGAAAAAAAGGTGTATTATCCATATACTCGTGTCTCCAAACTTAATATTAGTGTTAGTTCTTAATATTCTTAATATTTTTGATGAGTTGGGACATGATTTTGTCATCGCTATATGATAGAACGTTTTTAGCGTAAATATTTTTTCCAAACCAAGCAAGTACAATTAGAGTAACAAATGAAATCACAAGTGACAAGATTGCGGCAGGCCAAGTTTCAACCTTTGTCACTAACCTTACGGGCATCATACTTTGTGAGATAAAGGGCACGTAACTTAATATTTTAATAGCAAAATTATTGGGCATATTTGTCATGATAAAACTAAACATATAGCCGGTCGTTGCTAAAAATGTAATGGGCTGAATGGCTTGTTGTACTTGCGCATTATCATTAATGAGTGATGCAATCATTGCGGTAAGTACAAGGTAGAGTGCAACTGCTATTAGAATGAAAGCGATAGCATAGAGTGTGAAACCAAGTGTCACACCTGAAAACGTTTGTTTGATACCATCTAGCATCGTGTTATTTTGTAAAATAGCGTAACCAATTGCACCAGCAATAATATAGATCAATAGATGAGTTACTGCTAACGCAAAAATACCAATTATCTTACCAAAGTATTGAATACTTGCTGATGTCGCTGCTAACAGGGTTTCCATGATACGGGATGATTTTTCATTGGCAATTTCTGTGGCAATCATTGACGCATACCACATGACAATCACTGTTGTAATAATCCCAATAGCGATAGCAATAGCGTAATTAGCCGTGTCTGAATTTTCACCATTGGTAGATTTATTATTCGATTGTTTAACAACTGATTTTAAATTGAAGGGTTGGATTAAATCTTGCGTTTGTTTAGCTGTCAATCCGTAGCTTGCTGCCTTTTGACTACGTGAAATATTACCCAAGACACTCACAAATGCTTCTTTATTAATTGTGTTACTTTTTGGTTGTGTTGTTAATGTCGCATTTTCAGAATTCAGTGTTAAAATACCATCTAAGTCTTGCGCTGTTAACGAGCGATTAGCTTTTTGGCTATCTGTAATTTTTGAAATCTTGATACCCAGTGCTTTTTCATCGTGAATAAACACTTGTCGTACTTGTGAATTACCAATAACTGCAACTGTTGGTGTCGTATTACCTTGCATTTGAGTCACACCAAAAATAATACCACCAACAACTACAGCAAAAATAATGGGGGATAAAACTAACAACCAGTAACCACGTGTTTTAAAATGGCTTCGGAAAGTTTGTTTCATAACAATAATGAGTCCTGAATTCATGATAGAGCGACCTCCTGTCGGAAAATATCATCAAGTGTTGGTGGTTGCTGTGAAAATGCTGGGATATAACCATTTCGCGTTACGAAGTCAAATATTTGATGACCAGTTGCTTCGTCATTAATTGTGATATCAAAGCCAGCACCTTGTTGATTAATGTGGATAACACCAGCAATACTGGCGAGTTCTGCTTTTGAAAATGGCCCTTCAACGTAGACTTTGGTTCGTCCAAATTGTTCACGAATTTCTTGTACGCCGCCTTGCAAAACAATTTTTCCTTGCTTAAGCATTGTAAGATTATCAGAAATTTTAGTTACATTGTTCATGTCATGACTCGAGAAAATAATCATGGCACCATTATCACGCATACGAACAATTTCGTTCATCATGATACTTGTATTCACTGGATCAAGTCCAGAGAAGGGTTCATCTAGTATAATAAATTCGGGATTAAAAATGAGTGCTGCAATCATTTGAATCTTTTGTGCATTACCTTTAGACAGTGATTGCACTTTGTCTGTTGCTTTACCAACGACATCAAGGCGTTTTAACCAGTCAGCTAGCGCAATTTTAGCATCTGATCGTGTCATACCATGCAGTTCAGAAAAATATAAAATTTGTTCTTCAATGGTTAGCTTTTGATATAAACCACGTTCCTCAGGTAGGAAACCAATTTTTTGCTTATCAGATTGTGTAATCGGGTGGCCGTTCCATGTAATGTCACCCGATGTTGGTGCAATAAAGTTTAAAATCAGTCGAAAAGTGGTTGTTTTACCGGCGCCATTTTGTCCAATTAGTCCCATGACTTTCCCAGGTTCAAGCGTCATATTCATATCGTTGACGGCAATAGTTTGTCCGAATTGTTTGTTAAGATTTGTCAGTTGAATCATGTGTTGCTCCTTATAATAGTTTAGTGAATAACCAACGTAGGCTGTATTGTAGTATTAAAATTAAAACTATTGGTGTGGCAAGATACCAATAATATTCTGTGAAATAACTTAGGCCTAAAATAAAAGTTAAATAAGCAATAACGAGCAATATTTTCAGAGTAAGCGCATCTGCACGTTGGCGTACTTGTTGCACGCGCTCATCTGTATCTTTTATTTTTCTACGATGTACTTCGTGTGGATTAGATAAGTAAATCACACTCCACAATTTAATACTAATAGCGCCTGCGAATAAGCCACTGTATAAACCAGAAGCAAATGAACCGAGCTTATGGCCATAAAAATAGTATATTGGTAAGCTGAGAGCGAAAAGAAAAATGGCCAAAATAATGAAAAGTATCGATACAAAATCAATTTGGTACTTTGTCAGATGACTGTAATCTTCATCACTCATACCGTGTTGCGGTGTTGCAAATAATTTTTTAAACATCTGTTTTGTCCTCCTCAAAGATAAAAACAGTCTCAATTGTGAGTTGAAAAAAGGACGCAATATTATGCGCTAATGTGAGTGATGCATTATATTTGCCCTTTTCAAGAGAAATAATTGTTTGACGTGTAACTTCTAACTTATCGGCTAGTTCAGCTTGTGTCATGTGACGTGACTTTCTGAGTTCTTGAATACGATTTTTCAATAGTCATCCTCCGAAAAAATGTATATAAAACTTTACATTTTAATTATAGCAAAAGTAATTATAACTGTAAAGTTATCTATATATTTATAATAAATTTGCATTTTGTTTAGAAAAGAACTATAACAAAGGTATAGATAAAGGGGGCCATAAAATGGCAGATGAAAAGTATCAAACGTTAGATCTCCCAATGAACGAAGTATTTGATTGGAGTGAGGATAAAACCCCATTACGTGATGCACTATGGAACCACTATATGGATGAAAGCAATAAAAATACATCAGCAACATTGAAGCATTTGAAGGCTTATCAAACTATGAGTAGCGATGAAATTAAGACGGAAGCTGAGAAGGTTTTGAAGTGAAGTTAAATGATTAGCAAAAAATGCTAGTCATTTTTAATTATGGCTGTTGACGGACGGCTATTTTTTCTGTATACTTATATCTTGTTATGGCGCCATGGTCAAGTGGTTAAGACGTCGGCTTCTCAGGCCGAAATCGAGGGTTCGACTCCCTCTGGCGCTATTTTTAAGCGATCTGTCAGAATGTTGATAGATCGCTTTTTTGTTGCTTAAATACTGTTATGCAGGCGTTTCTAAGGTGTTCAAATTAAATCAAAAAGAGTCAAAATCAATCAAAAAAAGTGCTCCTCAAATTGTATTGAAAAATGCCATTGCTTTACTTTCTTCAACAGTTCTTTTTTCAGATAGTAAATGAGCATAGGTCTGCAATGTAATTGTTGTGTTTTCGTGACCCAAACGCTCGGAGATGTATTGTATTAATATATTCTCTGAGAGAATCATAGAAGCATATGTGTCTTAGACTATGGAAGGTTAAGTCGTATTCGTATGAGTCCATATATTAATCATTTTTTTACTTAACCAATTCAAGTATGATGCGTTTGTACTTTTTAGAGATTGGTTTGCCATCGAATGCTAACATATATCGTGTTCCAAGACATTTTTGATATCCAACTCTTTTTGAGAAGCAGCCTTGAATAACTTTACTATATTAGGAAATTCATCGAAATAGGTTTTAATGACATACCCAAGTTGATTAGATGTGATATTTTCCTTCTGCTCTGGTCGTAAATGAACCGCAAAATCATTAACAAAAAAATCTAAGGCTTTTCTCAAATCCATACCATATATCTGATTTAATTTAGCTTCTAAGGATTGCCTGTAAATTTTAGGGAATTCTTCTGGTATTTCGAGTGTGAGAGACGGATTATATGATATATGATACCGATAGTTCAACCGGAGCATCGTCAACATTAGCTTTGTTTAGTAAGAACATTCTCGTAAAAAATTTATCACAACGAATATATTTAAGAAATAATGATGCAGTGGATATTGGATTACCATTTGAAAATGAAATTTATAGCTTAGTGTTGTTTTACCCACCTCATTTGATACACACTGGCGATAACAGGTGGTTGGTCAAGAGGGACGGCACGCTAAATTCAGATAATTGGCAAGAGATAATTAAGTTTGAATTTGATGAGGGAATGCGCGTTTTAAAGCAAAGGGTACGCTGGCATTTAAGTAGAACGACAGTCAAATACCATTGCTAGATATATCAAATATAATTAAATGCCAACCATTATTTGGTCAAAAAAGGCAGAAAACACATTAGCTAGTATTCATGAAAGTGTCATACTGAAAATTGCAGTATGACAGAAAAAACAATCAAAAAAGTATCATAGTTCTTCGGTGATTCGACTACGATTAATGGATTTGGTACATTTAACCAGCAAAGTGGAAGATAAAGTACATATTAAGAGCGGTTAGGAATATAGATGGAATGTTTGGCAACTTACTATTCAATCGTCATTTTATAAATATGATGTTTGATGAATTGGTTGATTTAGCAGGATATTCAAAAGCAAATCTTAGTAAGTTGCTAAATACTGCATATTTAAAAGTAGCTCTTTGGATTGCTGATGAGTTTGACTTTATATTTTCAGTAGAATTAGTAGAGATGGAGTAGATACACGGTGAATAAATTGTACAGTATATTAGTAACATCAGATAATTAAATAGAGTATAATCTATATTAAAAATTAAGAAAGATATTAAATATGAATTTTTATGCTAAATCATTAAACTTTAAAAATTATTCGACATCGTTGGAAGAAAACATTGGTCTGAATATAAGCCAAATTAAGTCAATAATTGACTGGTTTGCGGTCATAGTGGACATGCATAGGGAGAGTTATGGTATTGAAAAATTTGAAACTGTGGTGGGTAAACCTTTCAATTTTTTGATTGGACAAACCGACAGTAAAATAGTGATTGGTTTTACAAATTATATGGCGCTTCGTGACAGTAACACACTTGATACTTTCAATCACGATTCATTGTTATCTTTGAGTTTAGAGGATGCAATAATGAAAATGGAGACGCAAGCTTCTAACGAACTTGGATTGAAAAATTATGTTTTTGCTATGTTAGATAAGACTTTGTGGTACGCTGCTAAAGATTTTTTGGATTCTGTTTATGCCGAAGCAGAGCAAAAGGATGATTTTATAATCAGCATCGTAAATAAATATGTTGAACATCAAGATTCAACTGTTTTATCATATGAGTATGATATTTTACGGAGTGTAATTAAGTATTTAGAAGATTTAGATAGAAGGAAGAAAACAATGCATATTGATCCGATTTTTAAAGCAGACAATTTAGTTATAGATCCTAAAATGGTTTTCTGCGCGTTGCCTTTTAATGATGATAGATTAGAAATTTTTATCGAAATAATTAGACCGCATCTAGAAACAATGGATTTAAATGCTATCAAGATAAGTGATGTAAAGTCAATTACTGGCAATATTATGGAGAATATCTGGACTTATATTAATAAATCCAGATTTGTAATAGTTGATATAAGTGATAAAAATCCAAATGTTTTCTACGAGTTAGGTATTTGCCATACAGTAGGAAAAGATACTATTATTATTTGCGACGAAGATAGTTTTAAGAGTGACTATAAGAGTAAGTTTCCTTTTGATATTAGCGGTTTAAATACTATCGTTTATAAGAATAAAGGAGCGGGCATGATTAAACTAAAGGAGGAATTAGGTCATGTCATTAAAGCTATTGTTTCAGGTGAAGATGTAATTGTTAAGTGATATTAGAAAAAGCTGCCAATTAATTAAGTTAACGACGATTTAAGTCGTTTAATTGTATTTATAACAACACACTTAAAATCGCGTCCATTGATCGAGGATAGCTAAGAGTAAAGGCATGCCTGTAAATAAGGTACTTTAGGGTTCGGTTGCCCAGTTTTGAGCAATTATGACTAGAACTAAAAAAGGGATAACAAATCGTTATCCCCATGTCAATATCACTTTAACATCACAATAAAAGCCACCGACTTCATTATTGGTGGCTTACTTAATGTGATAGCATGTAGAAACGGTATATATTTTGTAAACAAATTAAGGTAAATAAAATTAGTGCAGCAAGAGAAATCCAGAAGTAAATTTTTTGTTTGTTAATATAGGTATCATATACCATAGTACCAAAAAGTAAAAAAGGTAAAATCTGAGCAAAGTAACTAAAGTTTTGATTGCTGATAAAGTGCAGGGCGTTACCAAGCCATACTGCCAATATTATTACTAATATTACCATTCTTGTCTTAAATAGTGTTTTATTTATTTTCATAGTTTTACCTGAATACTCCTGATTAATCGCTAGTGACTTGTTGTTAGATATGTTAGTCATTGTTTTAAAATTACTGGCCATAAAACGAAGATACAGTCTAACGCTAAAAGCAGCAGACCTAAACTAAATCTTTTTCCGTTTGTGATTTTATATTGCTTGCCCCAAGGATTAATCCATATTATACCACATAACATTAAAATAAAGCCATTTATGGCAATGATGAAGCCAACAATTAATAATAGAGTGAAGTCAATTATTAATTGTTGATTTTTCCTATATTTTAAATTATGAAATATGTGCTGATTACTGTTAAAATCGACTATTTTTTACACAATTAATAAATTTTAACAGGATAGTCTTTTAATAAATCCTCGATTTTAGATCCATCAAAAACAATTGTTTCATCATTTTGATTAGGATGGTAGGCAACATTTTTATGATCGAACAGTGCCTTATCAATATAGTAATTAACGCTTTTATCTAAATCATTAACGGCATTTAAAATAGAAACAGAACCAGGTGTGACAGCAAGCTTGTCATTTAAATCTTTCTCAGAAGCAAAACTTATTTTTTTGTTATGTGTTATTAAAGCAATTTGAGCTAACGATAATTTAGAATCAGCAGGCAAGCTAAACAAATAATATTCTGATTTGTTTTGATTTCTCAAAAAGAGATTTTTAATTTCAAATATATCTTTAGTGAACGTTAAATTTTTTGCATCTTCGATAGTATAGATTTTGGGATGTTTGTATAAACGATAAGCTATGAGTCGACTCGTAAATAGTTGTTTTAAATTATCTTTCATGTTGGCTGAGCTCCTGACATGTTGATCTGTTTTTGTATTGTTATTGGGTAGATATGATGTTGCTCGTTCTATCTGGTATCATATCGAATTGCCAGCAATAAATAATAAGATAAATTTTGAGTTCATTAGTAGAGGACTCAAGCCAATTTATCATGCACCAACTAGTGCCAAAATAGTTATTATTGGACAAGCTCCCGGTTTACGTGTCCAAAAGCAAAGTATAAGTTGTGTCTTTATTTGTCATCTTGGATAATGCTTTTAACTCGGTTCACGTAGGCAGTATCAACATGACATGATATAAGTATCAAACAAATAAAGAGAGTTAAGGGTAGAGAGAAATAATCAATACTCTTATTTGGAAATTATGCCTTAAGCCCTAATACTAAATAAATGTCGGTGTCGTACTTGTTTTTGTCAATTGTTAAAAATGTTAGCAAAGCCACTTTTGAGGTCATTGTTTTGTGTTTCAGAGAAGTATAAATCGTCACCATTTGTTGTACGTGAAATATAAACTTTTGGTTGATTATTTTGTATAACAAAGAAATATAAGGCCATGTTAAAATTATTTTTTGATACTTTACCAGAGGCAATTGCTACGACTTTGTTTGCTGATTCGCCAGAACCATCTGGGGACCAAGTAACAGCTGTAGTTACTTCATCAAACTTAATATGATTGTTATATTTACCATTTGTAAGGTCAGTTGGGAAAGTTATGCCATAGTAATTTGGTTCTTGCCCATCGTAAGTCCCAACAAAGGACTGATCCATTTGTGATTGCCATGCTGACATAAAAGATGATAGTTTATTTTGTTTGTCAGATGACCAAGTTGCTTTTGTACTATTATTACCTGAAGCACTTGTGTTGGTGTCATTGTTACTAGATGAACTAGCTATTGTTGCGTTGCTGCTTGACGAAGAACTACTTTTCAAACTAGAAGATTTTAATTGTGCTGAGGTTGTCTCTTTTGAAGTGTGGCGTTGTGCCTGATCTGTGGGTTTGGTCTGTTTATAAATCACACCAACTATGATGAATACTGCAACCATTGTAGACAATATCAATATGCTGTTTTTTCGCTTTGAAGTCATTGTTATTTCTCCCTTGTGTTGTTAAGTATAACCGACTATACAAACTAGTATATCAAAATAAACTGGATGAATTAAACTAGAAACAAAGTATTCATCATGCCATTCACGAATAAGCTTAGCATTAGAAATATTGTCTTTTTTCGCTAATGTGTGCTGACCACAACGAATAGAAAACCAAATAACTTTCTAAACAGATATTTATTTCGGTCAAGTTATTGGATTCGTATCAAACTGCAGGTAGCTTTTAAGGAAATAACGGGTAGATGTTTCTTATAATAAATAGAGTGAAAGTAATCAGTAAACCAAGAGCAACTCAGAAGGAATGCTCGTGTTCTTTAGGTTAATTCTATGTATGGTTGGTGAATTGAATGCTATATAAAAAGCCTATTGAGTGTTTAAAACACAATAGGCTGCTACGTTAAAAATAAATATTAAAAAATTAAATAGCAGTTAGGAATGTTACTAATCCAAAAATAATACCTGGAAAATTAGCAGTAGCTAGCGGAATATCACGATCTTCTTTGATCAAACCGTATAACACCCATAGGCCACAATTCACTGCAGCTACTAAAGGTTGTACTGGATTTCCTTTGGATCCTGATAGATTGTCTATTATTTGAGGAATGTAAGATACATACATCAAAATTGACATCGCGGTGGCTGTCCAACTTAAATATTCTATGAATTTTTCATGTTTCATTGATTACCCCTTTATTATTAATTAGTATACTTGTTTGAGTTTATGAAATCAAATATGATTTTTAGAGCGTATATTGCCATAATTGATTGAATGATCATTTGAAATAAATCAATTTTTAAGGCGAAAACACGTTTTAATTCTAATCTAGGTGATTTTTCAGATTAACGATACGGGTCCGTTAATTGATGCGTTTGATCCAGGTCAGATATGAATTATGTGATATGATTATTGATGGAGAAGAAAAATGAAGAGAAAATTATTTTGTGAAATATCGCCCTTAACATATAAAATATCTTATGAATCTCGTATTTTAAAACGTCAAATAACGGATCAGTTATTTGGTCGTATAGCGCAAGAAAAAAGCCAAGCACAGTTACCATATCTCATATTTAGCCATCAATCACTCATGCGCCGAGGACTGAGAAAAGTACCCATTCCTGTTGAAGAAGCTAAGGTCGCCAATCTTAAAATTGCGGCACCAAAGGTCAGCCATATCATTATTAGACCCGGAGAAACATTTTCATTTTGGCATTTAGTTGGCCGATGTACTGAAAAAAGTGGCTATCAAAATGGTTTGATGGTAGCAAATGACGGTGAACTGAAAAAGGGTACTGGTGGTGGGCTTTGCCAGTTTAGTAATTTAATTCATTGGATGATTTTACATACACCACTGGATGTCGTGGAAAAGTATCATCATGAGCAAGTAGATATGTTTCCTGATGCTAACCGCGAAGTGCCTTTTGGTAGTGGGACTTCCATTGTTTATAACTACTTAGATTATCGTTTTAAAAATAACACGAGTACCACTTATCAGCTGTTAACTTACGTTGGGGAAACATATTTACATGGCGAAATTTATGCTTCTGATCCACAGATGGATACTTATGAAGTTAAAGCAATTGGTGAACATTTTGAATCAAAAGATGGCGTGGTGTATCGCTGCGGACAAATATTTCAATACCGGTATGATCAGAACCATCAGTTAATAAATCAAACTTTAATTAAGACAAATCATGCTAGAGTGGCTTATGATACGAGTCAGTTGGCAGTTATTAAAAATTAACAGTAGGAAGAACAAATAAATGATAATAACTAGTATTTTAGTAGGTATTGCAGCCGGTTTAGTATCCGGTATGGTTAAAATTGGCTGGGAGGCAATTTTACCACCGAGAACACAAGAACGTGATGAAACCAATCCGCCTCAACAATTATTACAACAAATGGGCGTGCCACGTCGCATAACACATGCTTATGTTCATTATTCTAAGAATCAAAAAGTATATTATATTGCGCTTTTGATACACTTTTCATTTTCTCTTTTCTTTGGTATTCTGTTTGCGTTAACTTATCGTGCATGGCCAATTATTGGTATGTGGCAGGGCACTTTATATGGTATTGTCATTTGGTTTGCCTTCCATATTGTGATAATGCCCGTGTTAAAAACAGTACCTTCACCAGCAAAGCAACCCTTTACAGAACATTTTTCAGAAATATTAGGGCACATAGTTTGGGCATGGACCATTTATTTGGTTGTTATTGCCTTGGTGTGTCATTAAACGAATAATTTTAAAAAAGGTTCAGCGATTGCTGAACCTTTTTATTTTCTTGATTAAAAAATCACAAGTCAAATGTTTTTATTCCAAATATGAAGGTGTTATAGTTGTGATGTTGTTAAGTATAATAAGTCTGGATTTCAAGAAAGGTCGCATAAAATGAGCTATCAAACAATTAATCCGTTAACAGATGAGGTTGTTAAGACATATGACAACCATGATGATGCTTACGTTGAAGAAGCACTTAGTAGGGGGCACGCGTTATATAAAAAATGGCGTAATGATCCAATAGACAGTCGTACTGAAGCGTTAAGTAAAGTGGCTGACTTAATTGCATTAAAAGCAGATGAATTAGCTAAAATTTTAACGATTGAAATGGGAAAACGTTTAGTAGAAGCAAAAGGTGAAGTAGCAATTACAGTTGCTATTGCGCGTTACTATGCTAAGCACGGGGCAGAATTTTTGAAGCCACGTGATATTGTGTCTTCGATTGGACCAGCACAAATTATTTCTAGACCAACCGGGGTGTTGCTCATGGTTGAACCATGGAATTTTCCATATTACCAAATTATGCGTGTCTTTGCGCCAAACTATGTGGCAGGAAACCCGATGGTTTTAAAGCATGCCAGCAATACGCCAATGGCTGCTGAAGCCTTTGAAAAAATTGTACAAGAAGCAGGGCTACCAGATGGCTCACTAACTAACTTATTTATTAATTATGATCAGGTGAATAAAATTATTGGTGATGACCGTGTCCAAGGTGTTGCTTTAACAGGATCAGAACGTGCAGGTCAATTAGTTGCTGCCGAAGCCGGTAAAAACATGAAACAAAGTTCTCTTGAATTAGGTGGTAGTGATCCATTTGTGATTTTAGATGATGCTGATTTGTCAGAAATTAAAAAAATTATTAGTGGCGCGCGACTTTATAATGCTGGGCAAGTTTGCACGTCATCAAAGCGTTTTATTGTCACTGAAAAAAACTACGATAAAATTGTTGATATGCTAAAAACGGCTTTTTCTGGGGTTAAATTAGGAGACCCCATGCAGCCTGAGACAACTTTGGCACCATTAAGCACATCAAAGGCTAAACAAAACTTGACTAAACAAGTTCGTGAAGCCGTTGAAGCAGGGGCAACACTTTCATTTGGGAGTGTTGAGCAAAACCAACCTGCCGCATTGTTTGAACCTGTTATTTTGACAGGTATTACCAAAGAAAATCCTGCTTTCTATCAAGAATTCTTTGGTCCAGTCGGGGAAGTATTCAAAGTAAAAGATGAAGCAGAGGCGATAGCGTTAGCTAATGATTCGCACTATGGTTTAAGCGGCATTGTTTTTGGTGGCGATGCAGACCATGCTGCCGAAGTGGCTTCTAAAATTGAAACTGGTGTTGTGTTTGTCAATAGTTTTGGTGGTACCCTGCCAGAGTTACCATTTGGCGGCGTTAAAAATTCGGGCTACGGCCGTGAATTGGGTGACTTAGGTATTGATACGTTTGTTAACAAACAAACAATTGTGACAAAACATGAACCAATCGATCTTGAGAATGCTTTTGGTGGCTTCATATAAAAAATAAACACCTGACGATAGGTAGTGTTTCACAACTCTAGTGGTTGTGATGGATTATCAGTTGTCAGGTGTTTTTGTGTTCATAGTTTTTGATTGCTCAAAATTGTACCCTGAAAAAATATTTTTCGGATAACTAAGCTAATTGGGAAGTAAACACCTGAATTATGTCTTTGACCAAATTATTAAAGACTAAGGTGATTTCTAGTAGCCGCCATTTTTTCGTCTAAAATGTTACAATTATAACATGATAACTCACGTTGATAATGTCGATGTTCTACCAGGTGTTGGGCCAAAACGGCTCGATGCTTTGCATGAACTTGGTATATTTACAATTGAAGACTTAATTGGTTATTTCCCGTTTCGATATGAAGATTTGGGTGAACGCATACCATCCGAAACATTAGATGGGGATAAAGTAACTTTTAAGGGCATCGTTAGCACGCCACCAGTGGTCACACGTTTTGGCAAAAAAAATCAAACTCGGTTTGGTTTATTAATTGAACATGAAAATATACGAGTAACTTTTTTTAATCAACCTTGGCTAGCACAAAATATTGATGTCGGTCAAGAGGTTGCTGTGTATGGGACGTATAATGCTGCAAAGGCAGCATTAACTGGTATGAAGATAATTAATGCCAGCGTTGATGCACTTGATCCAATATACCCATCTTCTAAGAAAATAACTGCAAAAACGATTCGTCATTTAATTGAATTGGCATGGGCAGACGTTCGAGGAACGCTTGGCTCTTTGGTACCACAAAATATGCGGACTAAGTACCGTTTATTAGACCGTAATATGATGATTGAATCTATGCATTTTCCATCTGATATGGCAACTGCAAAAGTCGCACGTCGCAGTGCGGCTTTTGAGGAGTTTTTTGTTTTTCAAATGCGTTTGCAACTGCTTAAATTAGCGGATCAAAATTTTGCTGGAGAAGGTATTAACTACGATGAGCGTGCAATACGGAATTTTGAAACAAGTTTGCCTTTTAAACTAACGGCTGCACAGACAAAAGTGATATCAGAAATTTTACAAGATCAAAAAAGACCGCGTCATATGAATCGCTTACTACAAGGGGATGTTGGTTCTGGTAAAACAGTTGTAGCAGCTATGGCCATGTATGCTGTTGTGACGGCTGGCATGCAGGCAGCAATGATGGCACCAACAGAAATTTTGGCGCAACAACATGCACTGAGCTTAACACAACTATTTGATAACGCAGGTTTATCCTTACGTGTTGAATTATTAACTAGTGGTTTAAAAGTCGCTGCACGTCGTCATCTTTTAGAAGATCTTGAAAACGGTGATATTGACATTTTAGTTGGCACACATGCATTATTACAACCCGATGTGGCTTTTCACCATTTAGGATTGGCGGTGATTGATGAACAACATCGTTTTGGTGTTAATCAACGCGCAGCGTTACGCGAAAACGGTGTCAATCCAGATATTCTAGCAATGACCGCAACGCCAATTCCTAGAACGTTATCGATTACAGCGTATGGTGAAATGGATGTGTCAATCATTGATCAATTACCAAATGGTCGTAAAGCCATTAAAACAACACGTATGGGTCATAATCAATTAGACAATGCCATTGCCTTTGTTAAAAAGCAGATTGATGTTGGTGCACAAGCTTATATAGTGACACCATTAATTGAAGAATCTGAATCACTTGACGTACAAAATGCAACAGCGATGTATGAAGCTATGCAATTAGAGTTTCCACAGTATCAAGTTGGTTTATTGCATGGTCGATTGTCAAATGATGAAAAGAAAACATTGATGGCAGATTTCAAAGCCAATCGTATTCAAATTTTAGTTGCAACAACAGTGATTGAAGTTGGTGTGGACGTGCAAAATGCGACTGTTATGCTGATTTTAGATGCTGATCGGTTTGGATTGGCGCAATTACATCAATTACGGGGGCGTGTCGGGCGAGGTAGTCGACAATCTTATACAATACTTGTAGCAGACCCAAAAACAGATTATGGGACCGCACGTTTAGATGCTATGGTTGAAACAACCGATGGTTTTATACTTGCACAGCGAGATTTAGAATTACGTGGTTCAGGCGATATTTTAGGAACTAAGCAGTCTGGCGTCCCAGAGTTTGTTGTTGGCGATCCGATTAAAGATTTAACGATGATGGAAATTGCACAGCAAGAAGCCATTACATTGGTGAGTCAAAAAAATTGGGATAAACAAGTTGATAATCAGACTTTGGTTGATTATTTATCACGCACGATGGCAAACTACCGTCATTTTGATTAAAAATTGACAGAGAATGACACAAATTAGGAGACGCTTTACAAATGGGCAAACCTGCTGACACACCAATGATGGTGCAATATCACGAAATTAAATCGCAATATCCAGACGCTTTTGTTTTTTATCGCTTAGGTGATTTTTATGAATTGTTTGAAGAAGATGCGATACAAGGTGCAAAACTACTAGAGTTAACTTTAACGGCACGCAATAAAAATTCGGAAAATCCAGTACCTATGGCTGGAATACCGCATCATGCTGCAAAAAATTATATTGATATTTTGGTGGATCAGGGACACAAAGTGGCCATTGTAGAACAAATGGAAGACCCAGCTGTTGCTCAGGGGATGGTCAAACGAGATGTTGTGCAACTCATCACGCCTGGCACTAAAATGATTGATGGGGCCGGGTCAGATAAACAAAATAATTATCTAGCCGCTGTATTACCAGGTGATGGGACTTGGGTTTTAGCCTATATTGACTTATCAACAGGTGAGTTGAAAGCGACAACGATGCATCGATTTAGTGATATCATGGATGAATTGAGTTCGTTAGAAGTCAAAGAAGTTGTGTTGAGAAAAAACGATGAACAAACGATTAGACAAGAGCTGGCAATGCAACTTGGTGAACGTGGGTTAGTGATTTCTACCCAAACAGTTACCGGAGAAAATGCGACAGTGAGTTTTTTGACGCAATCGCTTATAAAATCCGATGAAATATCAGCAACCTCAATGCTACTAAATTATATTTTTGATACGCAGCGACGTAATTTAGATCACATCGTGCCAGCGGTGAGTTATGAACGTTTAACCTACTTGAAGTTCAATCAAGATACGCGAACCAATTTAGACTTAATTGAAAATACACGAACAAAAAAACGCGCAGGCTCATTACTAGGTCTCATAGATGAAACGCATACAGCGATGGGTGGTAGATTACTTAAACAGTGGGTGTTAAAACCACTTCGTGATCAACATGACATTGAGTCACGTTTAGACTTGGTGCAGGCTTTTCAGGATGATTTTTTTACGCGTGGCGCTTTACAAGATCATTTGAAATCCGTATATGATTTGGAACGTTTATCAGCTCGAGCAGCTATGGGAACAATGAATGCGCGTGAAATTGTGCAGTTAAAACGCTCATTATTAACTATTCCAGGAATTAAAGCCGTCTTATCTGAAACAACCAGTATTTTAAATGTCACTGGTAACAAACTAGATGATATGGTTGATTTAGCTGGCTTAATTGAAGAAGCAGTGGTTAATGATCCACCAATTAGTGTGCGAGAAGGCGATATTATTAATGACGGCTTTGATGAAAAAATTGATACTTATCGTCGTGTATTACATGACAATCAACAATGGTTAGCACAGTTGGAAGCAGATGAACGTGCAGCAACCGGCATTCATTCGTTAAAAGTCGGCTATAATAAAAATTTTGGTTATTTTATCGAAGTTACCAAGGCAAATATTGTTAAACTTGGAGAAAATCGATATGAACGTTTACAGACGTTAACAAATGCTGAACGGTTTGTCACACCTGAATTAAAAGAACATGAACGTCTGATTATTGAGGCACAGGCCAAACGCACACAACGTGAATATGAATTATTTGTGACAGTGCGTGAACGTGTAAAGGCAAACATTAGTCGCGTACAAAAACTTGCGCAACAAATTGCACACTTAGATGTTTTAGCAGCGTTATCGGATGTTGCAGATAATCGTCGTTTTATACGACCAATATTTACAGACCATAATAGTATTACGATTAAGCAAGGTAGACATCCTGTTGTGGAATCGTTATTGTCGGCTGGAGAATTTGTTGCCAATGATGTTTTACTCGATGAAACAACAAATATGCAGTTGATTACTGGACCAAATATGGCTGGAAAATCAACATATATGCGTGAACTGGCTCTAATTGTCATTTTAGCGCAAATGGGTAGTTTCGTACCCGCAGAGTATGCTGAGCTACCAATTTTTGATCAAATATTTACACGAATTGGGGCCAATGATGATATGGCGATGGGACAATCTACCTTTATGGTTGAAATGGCCGAAGCAAATCATGCTTTGCAGGAAGCGACTGCGCATTCATTAGTTTTGTTTGACGAATTAGGGCGTGGTACGGCAACTTATGATGGCATGGCTTTGGCGCAAGCAATTATTGAATTTTTAGATGCCCATATTCACGCTAAAACATTGTTTTCAACACACTATCATGAACTAACTGTTTTAGCGGATCAACATGCTAGTATTGAAAATGTTCATGTGGGTGCTGTTGAAGATGATGCTGGACATCTTCACTTTTTACATCAAATTCAAAAAGGACCAGCTGATAAATCTTATGGTATTCATGTTGCGGCACTTGCTGGTTTGCCAGATGAAGTGATTACTAATGCTACAAAAATATTAACCGCGTTAGAAAATAAAGAGACAGTGATGACAACACAAGACCAAACAGCGGCTAAGCTGCAACCTGAACGTTCCGGTTTATCCGAGCAAGTTGCTTTGTTCAATGTCGATGTTGTTGATAAAGAGACGAAGTTAATTCTGGATGCGTTAGATGGTTTTGATATTTTGAAAATGACACCAGTTGATGCCATGAATGCCTTGAATGCATTAAAACAACTGAGAAATTAGGAGGCATGCGCTTACGGGCGTGGACAAAATGGGTAAAATACATGAACTCTCAAATTTATTAGCCAACCAAATTGCCGCTGGGGAAGTTATTGAGCGACCGGCGAGCGTGGTAAAAGAATTAGTTGAAAATGCTATTGATTCAGGCGCAACGCAAATTGAAGTCATTGTTGAAGATGCCGGTGAAACGCTTATTCGTGTGGTCGATAATGGGTCAGGTATTGAACCAGAGGATGTACCACTGGCATTTACACGGCACGCAACAAGTAAAATAATGAATCGCCATGATTTGTTTAATATTGTCTCACTTGGTTTTCGTGGTGAGGCTTTGCCATCGATTGCTGCTATTGCTGATGTGACTTTAAATACGACGACTGAATTAGCAACTCAAGGCTTGATGTACCACATTAAAGGTGGTAAACAAGTGAGTGCTACACCAGCTAATGGCCGTCGCGGCACTGTTATTTCAGTGCGGGATTTGTTTTATAATACGCCAGCACGTTTGAAGTATTTGAAACGACCGCAAACAGAATTATCGCGTGTGGTTGATATTATGAATCGGTTGGCTTTGTCATATACGAATATTGCATTTACCGTAATTTCTGATGGTCGAGACTTGCTCAAAACGACAGGAAACGGGAATCAACAGCAAGTAATTGCTGCAATTTATGGCCGTGATACGGCGCAAAAAATGTTATCGATTGCTGGAGAAGATGATGATTTTAATGTGACGGGTTATGTTTCTTTACCTGAGTTGACACGTGGATCACGTGAATATTTGACAATACTAGTCAATGGTCGTTTTATTAAAAATTTTACGGTTTCTAATGCAATTATTCATGGTTATGGATCCAAGTTAATGATTGGTCGCTTTCCGATGGGAGTCATTAATATTAATACAGATCCGCTTTTAATAGATGTTAATGTGCATCCCCAAAAATCAGAAATTCGATTGTCAAAGGAAACCGAATTATCGGAACTATTAGTACAAACAATCAAAGCCCGTCTAGCAGATGAAAATTTGATTCCAGATGCTTATGAAAACTTATATGGTAAAACAAAAAAAACTGAATATAAAGTCGTACAGCCAACTCAGATAGCACCATGGCTGAATACAGACTTAGCAACTGTGAGGCAACCTGACAGTAAAGCTAACACTAACACAGGATCAGATATTACAGGTATCAGTATTACCAAGCGATCACAGTTATTAGCACGTGATGTGAGCACGTTTGTCACTAAATATGAAAATGAAGCGACATTGTCGGTATTTGATACATTAGAAACAGAGCAGGTAACAGAATCAGTTGCGACATACCAGTCACCATTTACTGATATAGCAGTTAAAAGTCAAGAAACACTTGATGTGACACCACAAAGAACCAGTGGCTTTCCAGATCTGTCGTATATTGGACAAATGCATGGGACATTTTTATTTGCGCAAACTGAAGATGGTTTATTTTTGATAGATCAACACGCAGCACAAGAGCGAATTAATTATGAGTATTATCGTCAAAAAATTGGTGAAGTGAGTGATGATAAACAACGGCTTTTAGTGCCAATAACAATTAACTATACGGCTTCAGATATGCTTAAAATTGCTGATCATGAACAGGATCTTTTGCACGTCGGGTTGACCGTGGTGCCATTTGGGCCAACAAGTGTGATTATTCGTGAACATCCGACATGGTTTGAAAACGGGCAAGAAGAAGCTACAATTCGTGAAATGATTGATTGGATATTACGTGATGGCGCGCTAACTGTGGCGGAATTTAGAGAAAAAGCAGCAATTATGATGAGCTGTAAACGTGCTATTCGTGCCAATATGCACCTTTCTGATGCGCAAGCACGAACACTACTTCAAACATTAGCGAATTCCGAAAACCCATATAATTGCCCGCACGGTCGACCAGTCGTAACACAGTTTACGTTAACAGAAATGGAAAAAATGTTTAAACGTATTCAAGATTCTCATGAAAAATGGGAAACATACGATAATCATCCTTACTAAAAGAGTGCCAATCGGCATCGTACATAACAGGAGAAAATAGATGAACAACAACGATATTATTATCCGTCTGCGTTATGCCCTAAACATTCAAAATGCAGACATGATTAAAATTTTTGAATTTGGTGGTGTGACTATTGATGAGACACAACTACATACACTGCTTACTAAGCAAGATGAAGGCAGTAAACGTGATGAAAAAATTGATGTAAAAGATCTTGAATCATTCATGAATGGTTTGATTATTTCACAAAGAGGACAAAAATTTGGGCCTGATTTAAAACCTGTTGCCCCAACTTTTGATATAAACAAAGAAGAAAATATTAATAATGTTGTGATGAAAAAGCTTAAAATCGCCATGTCTTATACGAGTGATGATTACATGAGCTTTTTGAACACAGCAGGCGTAACAATTTCAACTAATGAATTAAGCGCTGTGTTACGTCGACCAGACCATCGTAATTATAAGCCAGCTGGTGATAGATATTTGCGGAATATTCTAAAAGGCATGGCAATGGAATATCGACCAGCTGATGTTAAAAAAACTGCTCGTAAATAATCATTGTAAGCGTTTTCTTAATCGGTTACAATATAGTTGATATAATTTTATTGGAGGATAATATGACTGAACGTACTTTAATGTTGATCAAACCGGATGGTGTCAAGCGTGGCAAGATTGGTGAAATTATACGACGCATTGAAAATAAAGGCTATCAAATTATTGCTATGAAAATGGTAGTACCGACAGAAAAATTGCTTAATTTGCATTATGCTGAGCATGTTGGCAAGTCGTATTATCCCTCTCTGGTTAGCTATATGATGTCCGGACCAGTTGTGGTTATGATTGGTGAAGGAACTAATATTATTTCAGGTTGGCGAACATTAATGGGAGAAACTAATCCAACCAAGGCAGCGCCTGGGACTATTCGTGGTGATTTAGGACGTGAGTGGGAAGAGAAAGCCATGATGAATATCGTGCATGGTTCAGACAGTGTCTTGTCAGCAGAGCGCGAAATCAACCTATGGTTTACTTGAAATGAAAACTTGACTGAGATTAATTTGATCTTAAGTCAAGTTTTTTGTTCATTTTGAGTGGTCTAGCTAAAAGTTTGGTAAAATAGAAGATATAGACTCGGAGCCTAAAAATGAAATTAAATGATATAACAATACTTGAAAATCAATCGCTAGCCCCATATGCACATACGCAAGTTGGGGGTAAGGTTGATTACTTAGCCATACCAAAGACCTATTTAGAGTTACAACAATTATTGAATTGGGCAAAATCCCAAGAACAACCAGTGCATATATTTGGGCGATTGTCTAACCTAGTTGTTCGAAATGGTGGTTTACGTGGTTTGTCAATTTTATTACACGATTTACGTGATATTAAAGTTGATCAACATACAATTACAGCAGATGCAGGCGCAGACCTGATTTTAGTGACGGAACTTGCAATGACACATGGCCTGGCTGGTTTAGAATGGGCTGCTGGTATTCCTGGTT
Organism: Leuconostoc gelidum subsp. gelidum KCTC 3527; assembly: GCF_000166715.1. GTDB lineage: Bacteria > Bacillota > Bacilli > Lactobacillales > Lactobacillaceae > Leuconostoc > Leuconostoc gelidum. The sequence goes on along the minus strand of NZ_AEMI01000020.1, from coordinate 166,744 downwards.
CTGTTGGTGGTGCAGTTTTTATGAATGCAGGTGCTTACGGTGGCCAAACAGAAATGGTGGTTACTACGGTCACGGCAATCATGCCAGATTTTAAAGTACAGACTTTTAACTTAAATGAATTAGAATTTGGCTATCGTCACTCCATTTTTCAAGAAAATGGCGGTGTGATTGTTAGTGTCACATTTACTTTGACACCAGATGTGAAATCAGCTATTCAATTACGAATGGACGTTAATAATTATCGACGAGCCGATAAACAGCCGTTAAATTATCCATCGAATGGTTCGGTTTTTAAACGACCAGAGGGGTATTTTGCCGGCAAGTTGATTATGGATTCAGATCTTCAAGGTGCGCGTATTGGGGGCGTTGAAGTGTCAAAAAAACATGCTGGGTTTATGGTCAATATCGATAATGGCACGGGAAACGATTATGAAGATTTGATTCATCACGTACAGGTAACTGTTAAAAAGAAGTTTAACGTTACATTAGAAACTGAAGTGCGTATCATAGGGGAGAGATGAATTTATGGTGATATTAGAATTAGTGGTTATTTTGATAGTGTCGGTGACAGTATCAAATGTTGTGTCACATTTTATACCTGATGTACCCATTAGCTTGTTTCAAATTGCTATTGGATTAGTACTTTCATTAGCTTTTGGTATATTTATTAAAATAGATTCACATTGGTTTATGCTGCTATTTGTGGCACCATTATTATATAATGATGCTTGGCGATTTCCAAAACACGAATTATGGGAATTGCGTGGTCCTATTTTAGGCAATGCTATTATATTAGTGTTGTTGACAACATTAGTTGGTGGGTTCTTCATACACTTATTAATGCCACAATTAGAAACTTCTGTAGCCTTAGCGTTAGCCGCAGTTGTATCACCAACAGATCCTGTGGCTGTACAGGCAATTGCCAAACGTGTGAAATTACCAAAAACTGTTTTACACATTGTCTCGGGTGAAAGTTTAATTAATGATGCAAGCGGGTTGGTCAGCTTTAATACTGCTATCAAGGCGACAGTTGCCGGTACATTTTTACTAAGTCATGCCATTGGCAATTTTTTTTGGATGACAATCGTTGGCTTAATCATTGGTTTATTACTTGGTAGTCTTTTAAATTGGTTCGGTGATGTTTTTGATCGTGTTGGCTTGAATGATGTAGTGTTTCATACGGTTGTCACGATACTGGCACCATTTTTAATTTATTGGGTAGCAGAAGATATATTTCATGCATCGGGTGTCATTGCGGTCGTTGCTGGTGCAATTATAACAAAAATATTAAGTGATCAACATGTTGACGCGCGCAATCCAGAAATTTCAATTACTGGTATTAGAACATGGGAAATATTTGTCTATTTATTAAACGGTATTATTTTCGTATTATTGGGAATTGAATTGCCACCAGCACTTGCTGCTGTTGTCCAAAGCTCACAAATGAACACAGGACATGCTATTTTTTATGGTATTGTTGTTTGGTTTATCATATTTGCTATTCGAACATTTTGGGCTTATGGTAATCAAGTTGCATTATATCTTAAAACAAAAGAAACGAAACCCTCATTCAATATGGCAGTAACATCAGGGTTAACAGGTGTGCGTGGCGCGGTTACAATGGCTGCTGTTATGACAGTACCAACTATTATTAATGACGGGACTGCTTTTCCACAGCGAGATTTATTAGTGTTTGTAGCGGCTGTTGTTGTTATCGTGAGTTTACTTGTAGCAACTATCATGTTACCAATTATGACCAAAGAACGTTCAGCACATGATTTCACACAACCGGAAATGTTAGATTCAGAAGCTGTGGCAACTGAGACGATCAAACCTGAAATGACGGAATCTCAAGCACGTATTTTTGCTATTCAAGTAGGAATTCAAACATTAAGAGAACAGCAACGTGAAGATAATCGTGCGATTGTATATGAGTTGATTACAAGAAAACAAGGGACGATTGCCCAAATTAGACGTCAGTTAATAGGTAATACGTCAGGTTACACAAGTTCGGATGATTCGGAATTACGTCTTATCGGTCTGCAAGCACAACGAGATCGTTTACAACAATTGTTAGTTCATGAGGATATTTCGCCATTAACATTTTCATCACAATCCAGACGGTTGGAACGACTTGAAAATCTGATAGCCGCTGACGCACATTATCATTTTTCATCACAGTGGGCATTGGTGCTCATGCGTCGCGGATTGCGTAGCATTCGTATCTGGTTTTCAGATGAAACAAGCGCGAAAATTAAAAAAGAAACATCCCTTGCTGTCCGTGAAACTTCTAAAGAAGCTATTAAAGCCCTGTCAGCCTATATGGAAAAATATAGTGGTGATACAGTAACGCATCGGATGGAACGTCAAAATGCTTATAATTTAATTGTGACATATCGTTATCGTATCGAAAATGAGAAACATGTTGATACACCGGAGCAACGTCAACTGGATGATAAAATAAGGATGGAGTTAGAATTGAAAGCATTAAACGCTCAGCGAGAAACTATTCAAAATTTATATGAACAACGACGTATCACACGTCAAGCTGGTATTAATATCAGACAATTTATTAATTTTTCCGAAACAGCAGCGTTAGCTGGAAAAGATGAAGAGTAGTTGTGTAACATACTAATACATTGACGTATGTCAAGCGTATTATTGAAATGACGTAAAGGAGAAAAAATGTTATCGTACCTAACAATTAACAATCTTATGCATGCGGTCGATATTATAATTATTTGGTTTTTAATGTATAAAATTATTCAATTTGTAGAAGGCACACGAGCACTGCAGATTTTATTTGGTGTTGGCACTGTCATTTTAGTCAAGGTAGTTAGTTGGTATCTTGGATTAATGACACTTTCTTGGGTGATGGATCAGTTAATCACGTGGGCGCCAATTGCTTTAGTTGTCATTTTCCAACAAGAAATTAGACGAGGATTAGAAACTTTAGGACGTCGCTTAACTGTGCGACGCGCACGTATTGATAATACTGTTGAACACCAGTTAATTAAGAGTTTAGATGATGCTTTGCAGTACATGTCTAAACGGCGCATTGGCGCATTAATTACAATTCAACGTGAAGACCATTTGGATGAATACATTAAGACAGGAATTAAACTTGATGCCAATGTCACTGGACAATTGTTGATTAATACTTTTATTCCAAATACGCCATTACATGATGGTGCAGTCATTATTAGTAAAGGCCGTATTGCAGTAGCGGCAGCCTATTTGCCACTTTCAGAAAGTACGCGCATACCTAAAGAATTAGGAACGCGGCATCGTGCAGCGGTGGGTATTTCTGAAGCTAGCGATGCGATTACTGTGGTTGTGTCAGAAGAAACTGGCGAAATTTCTATTACGCAAAAAGGTGATTTGCTCAGACATATGGATCAAAAAAGTTACTTAAATTTCTTCGAACATCAGTTTTTACCAGCAGTAGATGATGCCGTTACCAAGATGCATTGGTGGCGAAAAGGAGGACAATTACGATGAAAAAAATAGGTCAGTCAAAAATTGTTAATCTTGCCATCGCATTTGTTATTGCTATTTTATTGTCTTCGTATGTTTTAAGCACACGGTCAACCAAATCATCAAGTAACGGGTCTAATAATTTTTCAACAATCATACCAGAAAAAAAGGCGACTTTAAAAGTGGCTTTGAATGTACAATTTGATAATGATAAATATGTTGTTATAGGGGCACCAACGACAGTACAAGTTGATATTGAAGGTTCAGGTGCTCTAGTTTCTGCGGCCCAAAGTCGTAATGATATTCAAACAAGTATAGATTTAAGAGGTTTAAAATCTGGTAAACATACTGCTACGGTAGCACTCCGTGGTGTAAATGCCTCTTTAACGTCAACAGTTAATCCGCAAAAAGTAACGGTTACTATCGCACGAAAAACATCAGCAACATTGCCAATTAATGTGAGTTACAATAAAAATAATATTGCTAAAGGTTATACGGCAGGTGAACCAACAACAGATCCAAAACATGTGACAATTAGTGGGCCAAAGTCAAACGTTGATGCGGTTACTAGTATTGTTGCACGTCTGAGTTTGCCAAGTGGCGTAAAGGAGTCATTAACACGCACAGCACAGCTTGTAGCCTTAGATAAAAATGGCAATACAGTAGAGGTTAATTTGAGCCGTCAAACTGTTGATGCGACGTTAGTAATTGCTCCGGAGGACTCAAAGCGACTCACCTTAAACGCCAGCGTTAAGAATGGTGAATCTAATAGCTATCAAATCACGTTTGATCCGAAAACAGTGACGGCATATGGGTCATCTGATATACTTAATACTATGGATAATATTAGTGTATCGGTTGATGTTGGTAATATCCGAAACGGAGGGACTGTTAATGTTAGCTTACCTAGCATTGATGGGATTGTACGTTATGATAGGACTAATGTGACGGCCACAGTCTCACAGATAAAAGTCAATAGCAATAATAATAGCGAAAGTAGTATGAGCAACAGTTCAAGTGCGAGCTCATCTGCGTCATCAAGCGCTTCAGCATCTAGTGGTACTGATACAAGTGATGCTAAGACTTCAAGTAGTAACTAGAGAAGGCGAGATAAAAATATGTCAGATATTAAATTAAAATACTTTGGAACAGATGGTGTACGTGGTATTGCTAATGAATCATTAACACCAGAATTAGCATTTCGTTTGGGACGTACAGGTGGCGCAATTTTAACACAGCATGCGGAAAGCCATAAAAAGCCAGTTGTTATTGTTGGTAGAGATACAAGAATTTCTGGTGAAATGTTACAACAAGCGATTGTTGCTGGCTTTTTGTCTGTCGGCATTGATGTTTTGAGTTTAGGCGTTATTACGACACCGGCAGTTGCATTTTTAGTACAGAATTTAGAAGCAGATGCGGGTGTACAAATTACAGCCTCACATAATCCTGCCGCAGATAATGGGATTAAATTTTTTGGTAATGATGGTTTTAAGTTATCAGATGAGCTTGAATATGAGATTGAACAATTATTGGATGCACCTACGGATATATTGCCAAGGCCCAGCGCTGAAGGCATTGGTGTCGTCAATAATTATCCTGAAGGTGCCTTACGGTACATGAGTTTCTTACAAAAAACAATTCCAACAGACCTTGTGGGCATGCGTGTGGCGCTTGATGGTGCTAATGGTGCAACAAGTGGGTTATTGGCACGTTTATTTGCAGATTTAAACGTTGAATTTGTCACTATGGGCACAGAACCAAATGGCTTAAATATTAATGACGGCGTTGGATCAACGCATCCTGAAGCGTTAGCAGAACTTGTTAAAGCAAATGATGTACAAGCTGGTTTATCATTTGATGGCGATGGTGATCGATTGATTGCAGTCGATGAAAACGGTGAAATTGTTGATGGTGATAAAATTATGTTTATCATTGGTAAGTTCATGAATGAGCAGGGAAGACTTAAACATCATACAGTTGTTTCGACAATTATGAGTAACATTGGTTTTTATAAAGCGTTGACTGACAATGACATGATGAGCGTACAAACTGCCGTTGGTGATCGTTATGTTATGGAAGAGATGTCTAAATCGGACTATAATCTTGGTGGTGAACAATCAGGGCATATCATTTTCCGTGACTGGGCCACAACTGGTGACGGGCTATTGACAGCCCTACAATTATTGTATGTTATGAAAGAAACTGGCACTAAATTGTCTGAATTAGCGGAAGCAGTTCAAGTGTATCCTCAAAAATTAGTTAACATTAAAGTTGGCGATAAAGTCGCTATTCAACAAAATCCAGCTGTTGTTAGTAAAATTGCAGAGGTAGAGGCTCAAATGGCCGGGGATGGTCGTGTACTCGTACGCCCCTCAGGTACAGAGTCACTGATTCGAGTAATGGCTGAAGCACCTACAACAGAGCTTGTTGAGCGTTATGTTGAAATGATTGCTGCTGTTGTTCGTGAGCAGGCAATGCAATAAAAATGATTGGAGCGCCAAGTTTATTAAAACTCCGGTGCTTTTTTTGATATAATAGAGTATAAAACTATAATTTAAAAGGGAAAAAAACCGTGTCACAAGACAGCTTTAAAAAATATCTATTAACAGAGTTCAATATTCAATTTAACGATGATGCACTGCTGCAAGAGGCCTTGACGCAACGTAATTATTTGAATGAACACCAGGACGAGTCAGGTCGTGATTATCAGCGACTAGAATTTTTAGGTGATTCTGTTATGCAAGTTTCAGTAGCTGAATACTTGTTCAAACGCTATCCGAATTGGCATGAAGGTCAGCTAACAGAAATGCGTATTGCAATGGTGCAAACTCGTTCTTTTGCGCATTTCTCACGTGTCGTGCACTTAAATGAAGGCATTCGTCTTGGAAAAGGTGAAGAGATGTCAGGTGCACGTGACCGCGATTCATTGTTGGAGGATATATGGGAGGCTTTTATTGGCGCCTTATATTTAGATCAAGGCCTTGAGGCTGTTAGTGTTTTTTTGGATCAAACGTTATTTGCAGCAATCGATACAGATTTTTTTGATCGCTTCATTGATTTTAAAAGTCGCTTGCAAGAAAAACTTCAAAAAAATGGTGCGGTTGATATTTATTATCGTACCGAAAATGAACAACCATTAGCAGGAAATACGCAATTATTTGAGGCTAGTATTTCAGTTGATGATCACGAATTGGCACGTGGTACGGGTAAGTCTATTAAAGATGCTGAAAAGGCTGCTGCGCGTACTGCACTAAAACTATTGGAAGATAAGTAAACTATGAAACTTAAATCCCTTGAAATCAGTGGCTTTAAGTCCTTTGCTGATAAGACGATTATTGAATTTATGCCAGGTATGACAGGCATTGTTGGTCCAAATGGTTCAGGTAAATCTAATATTATTGAGGCAATCCGCTGGGTTATGGGTGAGCAAAGTGCCAAAGATTTGCGTGGCACAAAAATGTCAGATGTTATTTTTGGTGGCACAAATAAACGTAACGCATTAAATCGGTCAGAAGTGTCGATGACATTTGATAATTCGGATCGTTATGTTAAGTCAGAATTTAATGAAATTCGTATTACAAGAAAATTATATCGTTCCGGTGAGAGTACGTATCAAATTAATGGTGTTGATAGTCGATTACGCGATATTCATGAATTATTTATGGATACTGGTCTCGGTCGAGAGAGTTTTTCGATTATATCACAAGGCCGCGTTGAAGGTATTTTTAATGCGAAACCAGAAGAGCGACGCGGGATTATTGAAGAAGTTGCTGGTGTCTATAAGTATAAGCAAAATAAAGAACGTGCACAAAAAGAGTTAACACAAACAAGCGATAATTTAGCGCGAGTTGCTGACATAATTTATGAAATTCAAGGACGTATAGAGCCGCTTGCTGAGCAATCAGCGCAAGCAACCGATTATATTGCACAAAAAGAGCGTTTTGAGACATTAGATACTTTAAGATTGGCGTTGACACATCGAAGTTTAGAAACGCAAATCAGGGATGTAACAACCCAAGTAGAAGTTCAAGATGGTCGCGTTAATCAGATAAAGTCAACATTAGACGTATTACATAAATCGTTATCAGAAAAACGTCAAGAACGTATCAGTATGCAGCTCATGCGAGATAAAGTGCAGCAAGATATTTTGCATGATACGCAATCGCGAGAACGATTGATTGGTGCACAAAATTTAAGTGCACAACAAATTGATACTTTAGAGCAAAGTATCGCACAAAAAAATAGTCAATTAACTGATTTGGAAAAGCGATTAGCAGAATTAGAACGTCAAATTAACCAACTAGTGGATGACAAGAAAAAATTTCATAAACAACATCATGATTTGCAGCAACAAATGGCGTCATTTGATAATGTCGTACAAGTAAAAATGCAAAAAAATTTGCAACAAAAAATTGATAATCATCGTCATGTATATATACAAACAATGCAAGAGATTGCGGCATTACGAAATGGTTTACAATCTGATCTAAAATTGCAACAACGTTTAATCAATCGCCAGCAGGTGTTATCAAAACAGCTTTTGGATGAAAAAGAGACATTATTAACTTTGAAATCAAAAGCAACCTTGGATCTACCAGAACATGGCGATATCATAAATATTGATCGTTTAAAACGTCATGTAGATGATTTGAAAAAGCAAAGTGAACAAAATACGAAACAATACCAAGATCAGGAAAAACAATGGTACAATGCTTTAAATGATTTAAATAAGTCGCGCAGTCAACGAGATGCACTATCAGCGTTAGATGAATATGCCGGATTTTATCAAGGTGTTCGTGTCGTGATGCAATCACAAGTGAGAGAGCAGTTTTTAGGCATTAAAGGTGTTGTTGCTGAACTTATGACGGTACCAACAAACTATACGCAGGCAGTTGAAACAGTTCTAGGTGGTGCATTACAGCACGTTGTTGTGAATACAACAACGACTGCTAAAGCAGTTATTCGTTACTTAACGCAAAAACGTGCCGGACGTGTCACTATTTTACCAATTGATACGATTAAGCCAAGACAGTTAACTGGCATTGAACGCATTAAAATGAGCGATGGCTTTATTGGTGTTGCAGCAGATTTAGTAGAAATGCCTGCTGAGATGCATGCTATCAAGTCAAATTTGTTAGGTAGTACAGTAATCGCTGAAGATCTTGATGCTGCAACCAAAATTGCACGTATGGGTAATTACCGTTTCCGTGTCGTAAGTTTAGGTGGCCAAGTTGTTAATGCAGGTGGCTCAATGACTGGTGGTGCAAACCAAAAATCAGGAACAACGATTTTGAGCCGTCAGACGGAGTTAAATCAATTAAATGAGCGTTTGACTCTCTTGACACAAACAGCTAAAAAACTAGAAAAATTAATACAAGATCAACGTCTTCAAGGTGATGAATTACGATCAGAATTACAGATATCACAAACACGACTTGCTAATGCTAAAAATGAAACAGCACAAATAGATTATGATTTAGCACGGCGAGAGGATGCCGTCAAGCAACAAACACGTGTTTTGCAGGCATTGCAAATGGAGAGTGATGATTTGGCAAAACAACTAGTTGACGTGGATACGCAGTTACATGTTAACCAAAAAAGTCTTGATTTAGCACAAAATGCACAAAACGATCAAGAAGTTGAAGCAGCCAAATTAGATCAACAACTAGCTGATATTTCAATTCAGTCGCAAGTCAGCAGTGAGCAAAAAGCCACAGTGCAAACGAATTATGCTACAGTGCAAGCAAAGATGGACAGCTTAGTCACTCAAATAAACTTGTTACTAGCACAAAAAGATGACATACAACGACAAAGAGATGACGTTGAAAATGCCTTAAAAGCGTCAAATGGGCAGTTAACTGCAGCAAAAAATAGTGCTAACAATATTGAAAAAGTGGATACGATAACGCAACGGCTTGAAGTCATACAAGCCAAATTTGATGACTATACCAAACAGTTAAATAGCTTAACTGACTTGGTTGTCACAATAGAAAGCCAGTTTGCGGCACAACAAGAAACACTACGTGTTAATAATAGTACACAAAATCAAGTTGTCGGACAATTAACGCGTTTAGAATCACAACTTGATAATGTGCAAGCACAGTTATTGACACAATATGATATTGTAGATATAACAGATATTGTAGCCAGTCATGATATTAATGAATTACCAAATATCGAATCACAATTAGTCTTGTTAAAGCGGAGTCTAGATGAAATTGGTTCAGTTAATATGGATGCAATTTCAGAATATGAAGAAGTGAAAACCCGTTTTGAATTTCTAACAAGACAACGTGATGATTTAAAAATGGCTCGTGAGACATTATTACAAACAATTGATGAAATGGATAAAGAGGTTCAAATTCGTTTTAAACAAACCTTTGATGCCGTGGCAGCAAGATTTTCAAATATTTATACGCAAATGTTTGGTGGTGGTCGTGCTGAAATTTGCTTGACAGATCCAAAACATCTTCTGACGACAGGGATTGATATTACGGCACAACCACCTGGCAAAAAATTTCAACAAATGAGTCTGCTATCTGGTGGTGAAAAAGCACTTACTGCTATTACGTTATTGTTTGCAATATTACATGTGCGTCCTGTACCCTTTGTTGTATTGGATGAAGCAGAGGCAGCATTAGACGAAGCAAACGTTGATCGTTTTGCTAAATATTTATATCATTTTGCAGGGGATACCCAATTTATTGTTATCACGCATCGCAAAGGGACTATGGTGAAAGCTAATTTATTGTACGGCGTAACGATGCAAGAAGCAGGGGTTTCTAAGATGATTGCAGTTGATTTGGATAAAGCCACAGAAAGTGTAGGGTAAGATGGGATTATTTGATATTTTTCGTAAAAAAAAGACTGAAGAAAATAGTGAAAAGTCTAAAGATTCGGTTGAATCACTGTCAAATCAGGACAATTCTGCAGTGCTTGAGATGCCAGAAGAGATACAAGAGCCAGAAGTAGAACAGAATCTAGATAAAACTGAAGAATCGGTTCCTGATCATGTTTCCGAAAGTGTTGCAATACAAGAACCACAGATAAGCGTTGAACCAGAGGCCATAGAGCAGCAAATTTATACTAAAGGTTTAGAAAAATCTCGGACTGGGTTTGCTGCCCGATTTAACAAATTTTTAGCAAATTTTCGCTCTGTAGATGAAGATTTTTTTGAAGATTTAGAAGAAACCTTGGTTGGTGCTGATGTTGGTTTTGATATGGCAATTAAGATTTCAGATGACTTGCGTGAAGAAGTTAAACTTGAAAATGCACATCGTCCAGAAGATGTACGTGATGTAATCATTAAAAAAATGGTTGATATGTATGAAGCTGATGGTGTTAATGAAGATGCCACCATGCACTTTAATGTCAATGGCACAACGGTAATCTTATTAGTTGGTGTTAATGGTGTTGGAAAAACGACCACAATTGGTAAGTTGTCCACAAAGTATCAACAACAAGGAAAGTCTGTTTTACTTGCAGCAGCTGACACTTTCCGCGCTGGAGCAACAAAACAACTGCAAGAATGGGGCTTACGAGCTGGTGTGCCGGTAGTATCTGGGAAAGAAAAAGCAGATCCGGCATCGGTTGTCTTTGAAGCAGTGGCTAAAGCACGTGATGAACATTATGATATTTTGTTTGTCGATACAGCAGGTCGTTTACAAAATAATGTTAATTTGATGCAAGAATTAGAAAAAATGAAGCGTATTATTAAACGTGAAATACCAGGTGCACCACATGAAGTACTGTTAGTGCTTGATGCTACAACTGGTCAAAATGCATTACAACAGGCAAAACTATTTAAAAATTCATCTGATGTGACCGGAATCGTTTTGACAAAGATGGATGGGACAGCAAAAGGTGGAATTGTATTTGCTATTAGAAATGACATGCAATTACCAGTAAAGTGGGTTGGATTTGGTGAAAAGGCAAGTGATTTACGAGAATTTAAGCCTGAAGAATTCATATACGGTATGTTTAAGGATTTAATGGCATGAATTTTAAGGAAAAAAATCACATTAATGGCTTGTTTGGATTTTATGGTGAATTATTAACGATTAAACAACAAGATTATTTACGGTATTATTTCGAAGATGACTATTCAATTGTTGAAATCGCAGAAGTCGAAACAGTTAGTCGTCAGGCAGTTTCTGACAATATTAAACGTGGCATTGATCAATTGTTGAAATATGAACATGTTTTGCATTTGCAAGAAAAATTTGAGACACGTTCAGCAATTGAGACGCAAGTTCAAGATTATATTGCAGTATATTATAATAAAGATAATGAGTTAAAAAAACTTGTGTCGCAACTTATGGCACATGAAATAGAAGATTAATTATACGCTAAAAAAGGAGAAAGGTGACTGGCACCACGATAATTTGTATATTGGAATTGTACGATGTATCTGGCCTGGTTGCTTTAATATCATAATTATGGCATTTGAAAATTTAACTGAGCGTCTTTCCAAGGCGATGAAGAATCTCACTGGTCGCGGGCGAGTGAGTGAAGAAGACTTACGTGCAACAATGCGTGAAATTCGTTTAGCATTATTAGAGGCCGATGTTAACTATGACACAGTCAAAAAATTCGTTGCTAATGTGCGTGAAAAAGCAAGTGGCGCCGATATTTTGGAAGGGTTAAACCCTGCGCAACAAGTCGTTAAAATCGTTAATGATGAATTAACGATAACCATGGGTGAAGAAGCAGTGCCACTGAATAAGTCACCTAAAATTCCGACAATCATTATGATGGCAGGACTTCAGGGTGCTGGAAAAACAACGACAGTTGCTAAGTTAGCCTATAAACTAAAAAAAGAAGAAAATGCGCGACCACTTTTGATTGCAGCCGATGTTTATCGACCAGCAGCAATTGATCAGTTAGAAATATTAGGTCGTGATTTAGAAATTCCAGTATTTCAGCTTGGAACTGCCGTTAATCCACGCGAAATTGTTCGCCAAGGATTAGCAAAAGCTGCCGAAAATAAAAATGACTATGTCTTTATTGATACGGCAGGCCGTTTACAAATTGATGATGTATTAATGCAAGAACTTAAAGATGTGGCTGAAATTGCACAGCCAGACGAAATTTTGCTGACAGTTGATGCAATGACTGGACAAAATGCTGCCGAAACCGCCAAAGGTTTCTCAGCAGCATTAGATTTAACGGGTGTTGTCTTAACAAAACTAGATGGTGATACACGAGGTGGCGCCGCACTTTCAATTCGTGATGTGACCGGGAAACCTATTAAATTTGTTGGACAAGGTGAGAAACCAACAGATTTAGATGTATTCTATCCAGATCGTATGGCTTCACGTATTTTAGGCATGGGCGATGTGCTAACATTGATCGAAAAAGCGCAACGCGATTTTGATGAAGAAGCACAAGCTAAGCAACTTGAAAAAATGCGTCAAAACACCTTTGACTTCAACGACTTCGTAGCCCAGTTGAAACAAGTGCAAAGCATGGGCCCAATGGAAGATTTGTTAAAAATGATTCCAGGTATGGCGAACAATCCTGCTTTGGCAAATGTCAATATTGATGCCAAACAGTTTTCTCATCTGGAAGCAATCGTGAATTCGATGACACCGGCTGAGCGTGAAGATCCGGACTTAATCAATCCATCCCGTCGTCGTCGATTAGCATCTGGTGCAGGACGTCCTATTGTTGAAGTGAACCGTATGATTAAGCAATTTGATCAAATGCGTAAAATGATGAATCAAGCAACGAATGGTAATTTTGGCGGCATTGACAAAATGATGGGTGGTTCTGGTATGGATATGTCTTCAATGATGGGCGGCGGTATGCCATCTGGAAACTTTGGTCAAAAAGTTCAAAATTTTGCTATTAAACAAGCAGCACGACGCTTACAAAAAGCCAAAAAGAAGCGTGGTAAAAAATAATGCAACGGTTGGAACTTGTATTACCAGTACTCATATTTGTTGTTATGTTAGGCGCAAATATACTAAATGCACCAAATCTATCGATACCAATAGTGTTACTGGCGGTCGTTTCAGCAGCAGTACCGGGCATCATTATTTTCGGATTGATTAAATTTTTAGAATGGTGGATAAAGCGTTAACTATATGCGTGACATACTATACTGTGTTGTTGTACATGAATTGGTTTGAAATCAAAGGAGAAATATGTCGATTAAATTGATTGCATCAGATTTGGATGCGACTTTTCTAAAAAATGATAAAACATTTAACGAAGTACTATTTCAAGAAGTACTTGATAAATTGCATGCACAAGGTGGTCAGTTTGTTGTTGCAACTGGTAATCATGTTCAAAAAGTACGCGATTACTTTAAAAACTTTTCTGGTCAGTATCAGTTGATTGCTAATAATGGGGCAGAAGTTATTTTAGATGGTGAACTGACCCACGTTTGGTCAGTTTCTGCAGATGTACCAGCAGTTGTTGATAATTTGGCTAATAAATATAAAGCAGAATTACAGTTAGGTGTATCTTTTGTTGCTGCAAACAAAGCCTTTATGATTGTTAAAAACCCTAATGATGAACATCTTGATTTTGCCAAAAAATATTTTGAAAATCTGACATTGATTGATTCTGTTACTGAAATTAATGAACCTATTTTAAAAGTATCATTGGTTTTGCCGCGTTTAGAATATGAATTTATGCGTGAAATTAAATTATTACTTGGCAATAAAGTACATGTGACAACTTCAGGTTATGGGGCAATTGATATTGTAAATCCAAATGTCAACAAGGCCAATGCTTTAACCTATATTGCGGAAACATTAAATGTCAAGCCATCTGAAATTATGGCTTTTGGTGATGGTTTAAATGATTTAGAAATGTTAGAATATGTCGGGCAACCTTTTGCTATGACGAATTCTGATGAAGAGCTTTTTCAACATGATTTTGCACGTAGTGTGACGGATAATGATAACGATGGTGTTTTGAAGACAATTCTTGGAAAATTATAACACGCAAATTTTGGTGTTTTTTTTTTGACTAAAAATTAAAAAGACTTGTAATTTATTGCCATTCGTTATATACTTACTATTAGTAAGAGAAAAGGAAGAATTAAAATATGACAAAATATGGTGTTTTAGTAGGTTCTATTAGAAAGAATTCGTATTCAAAAGGTGTAGCAGAAGCACTAGTTGCTGGTTTACCGGAAGATGCCGAGGTAACATACATTAATATTAGTGAGTTACCATTGTATAGTCAGGACTATGACGCGCAGTCACCTGAATCTTATGGTGTCTTTCGCTCAGAGGTTGCTAAACAAGACGCATTTATTTTCGTAACACCAGAACATAATCGTAGTATTTCAGCTGCTTTGAAAAATGCATTAGATGTTGGTTCACGTCCTTGGGGTGAAAGTGTTTGGGCTGGAAAACCGGCATTAGTGGCGTCACAATCAATATCAGGTATATCTGGCGTTCTGGCACACCATGTATTACGACAATCATTAGTATTTTTGGATATGCCAACAATGCAGCAACCTGAATTGTATATTGGAAACGTTCAGTCTCTTGCAGATGATGCAGGTCATATAACAAATTCTGATACAAAAGCATTTCTTGGTGATGCCGCCAAGAAATTTGTATCATTTGCTAGTAAGTTTGAATAAGAAACATCAGATAAACTAACCCTTTTAAATTTTGCATGGCAGTGTGATTAAAGTATAAAAGAATAGATGACAATTGCACAGTTGCTAATGCTGAATAATGGTATATAAACTTTGATAATGGAGAAATCCTATATCAAAGTTTTTTAATTTAATCATTTTTAAGTGATAAAGATGATTATTGCCGTAAGTATGTGGCAAATAACTAAATGGAAATGTAAGCGCTTTCTTGATAAAATGTAGATAATAAAAGGAGGAATAAAAGATGAGTAACAGTTTATCAAAAGAATTTCTTTGGGGCGGTGCGGTTGCCGCGCATCAATTAGAAGGCGGTTGGCAAGAGGGGGGCAAGGGCATTAGTGTTGCGGATGTTATGACTGTTGGTAGTCCAGGACAAGAACGTGCCATTACAAATGGTATTATGCCAGATGAATATTATCCTAATCATGAAGCAATTGATTTTTACCATCATTACAAAGAAGATATTGCTTTATTCAAAGAAATGGGCTTTAAATGTTTCAGAACATCAATTGCTTGGACTAGAATATATCCTACTGGAGAAGAGAGTGAACCAAATGAAGCAGGATTGAAGTTTTATGACGATTTATTTGATGAATTGCTAAAAAATGATATTGAACCAATTATCACGCTTTCACATTTTGAGCTACCTTATAATCTCGTGACTAAGTATGGTGGTTTTCGAAACCGTAAATTAATTGATTTGTTTGTTAAATTTGCTGTGACATGCTTTAAACGTTATCAAAACAAAGTCAAATATTGGATGACATTTAATGAAATAAATAATCAGGCAAATTATGATAGTGATTTCTTGGTGTTTACTAATTCTGGTTTGCGCTTTAAACCAGGCGAAAATAGAGAGGAAGGTATGTATCAGTCAGCTCATAATGAGTTAGTAGCTAGTGCTCGTGTTGTTAAATTAGGACATGAAATTAACCCCAATTTTCAAATTGGCTGCATGATTGCTATGGGACCTGTTTATCCAGCAACTATGAATCCAGATGATGTTTTGGCCGCTCAAAAAGCAATGGAAAAAAATTATTTCTTTGCTGATGTTCATGTTAATGGCTTTTATCCAGAGTTTTTGAAAAAATATTGGTCACGCAAGGGATTTGATATTAACATCACGCCGCAAGATGAAGCAGATCTGAAGGCTGGAACTGTTGATTACATTGGATTTAGTTATTATATGTCACATGCTGTCAAGAAAAATAGTGAGACCACGTTTGATGATATGACACCCCAAAATAGTCAAGTGAGAAATAACTATTTGGAGGCCAGCGATTGGGGATGGCAAATTGACCCTAAAGGTTTACGTTATGCATTAAATTGGTTTACTGATAAATATCATTTACCTTTATTCATTGTTGAAAATGGTTTTGGCGCATATGATAAAGTTGAGGCAGATGGAACGATACACGATCCATATCGTATTGATTATTTGCGCGAGCATATTCGTCAAATGATACTTGCTGTTGTAGAAGATGGTGTTGATTTGATTGGTTACACACCTTGGGGGTGCATTGACCTAGTGTCGGCCGGAACTGGAGAAATGGATAAACGTTATGGCTTTATCTATGTGGATAAAAATAATAAAGATGAAGGGACTTTAAAGCGTAGTAAGAAAGATTCATTTTATTGGTTTAAAGATGTCATTACGTCAAATGGTGAAAACCTTAAATAGAAAGGGAAATTTATTATGAAGAAAGCATTGATTATTTGCGCAGCAGGTATGTCATCATCAATGATGGCAAAAAAAACAACTGATTATTTTAAAGAGCAACATAAAGATATCGAAATGGATGCTATCACTGCTACAGAGGGAGAGGATGCTATTCGTGCAGGCGACTTTGATTTGTATCTAGTTAGCCCCCAGACAAGCATGTATCTTGATGGTTTTCAAAAAATAGGGCAAGAGGTCGGAAAACCAGTCGTTTCTATTCCGTTTAATGCTTATATTCCTATTCCAATGGGTATCGAAAAAATGGCCAAATTGGTTGAGGAAAGTATTTAAAAGAAGCAAATATCGTTGGCAATGTGAGGTGTGAAGATGAGGCAAAAAGAAAGCGATTTATTACGCTATTTATTAGATAATCAGAATCGTTTTGTGACCGGTGATGAATTAGCTGGTGTTTTGTCACTATCACCAAGAACTATTCGAAATTACATCAAAATATTGAAAATAAAATTAAACTTACATGGCGCAACATTTGAAGCTAAACCTAGTTTTGGTTATCGACTACACATCTCTCATCCAGTCACATTTGATTTATTTTTAAATAAAGATTATCAATTATCACAATGGCAGACAGATGATTCTGATGAGACTGACATTTCTGACCGTCAAAAATATATTCTTAACAAACTTGTCATTGAAAATCGAACTTTTTTAATAGATGATGTAGCTGAACGATTATTTGTGACGCGGTCAACATTGTCAAAAGATTTATCAATTATTAGGAAAAACTTAATACCATATGCACTTACAATTGAAAACAAACCTAACAAGGGTGTTTTTATTACAGGATTGGAGCGCAATAGACGACATTTTATTTTAGATTATTTTTTCACGCATAGTGATAATTCGTTTCAACATTACATGGAAAACAAATCATTTTTTAAAACAATTAGTTTTGATCAAATTACAATTATTGTACTTGATGAATGTCGCGAATCTGGCATTCATTTAACGGATTTTACCATTCAAAACATTGTTTTATATATTGCACTTAGTGTACAACGTATGGCGGGCGGATTTGAATTACAATCAATAACACTCGAAAATACACCTGAGATAGACAATGTTTACGCTGTAGCCAAAAAAATTATTAAGCGTATTGAAAAAAATTATCATTTGCAAATGCCGGAAAGTGAAATAGCATATTTAACAATTCAATTGATGGCTAAAGGCAAAAATCCTAATATAACGAGTGATGAAACTTTGCAAAAGGATCTTGACCTTGTTTTACAACAGATTGAAAGAGATACTGGGTTACCAGTATCTCAGGATTATGAATTACGAAAGAATCTTATTGAACATTTGAGGCCCATGATTATCAGGCTTGAGCAAGGGTTACAACTTAAAAATCCACTGCTACAAGAAATAAAAACAAATTATCCATCGTATTTTTTAGATGTTAAACGCTATGTTAAACTATCAACCTACTTGTCTCGATTTGACATCAATGATGATGAAATAGCCTATTTAACGTTGCATTTAATGGCAACATCAGAAAAATATAGAGATTTGAATAAACCGAGAGTTTTGATTATTTGTGCAACAGGATATGGCTCGGCGCAATTGCTCAATAATCGGTTGGAGAAGGAATTTGGGAAACATTTAAATATTGTTGGTGTTAAAGGTTATTATGAAGTTGATGATGTGGCATTAAAAGGTGTTGATCTTATCATTAGCGCAATTGATTTATCGACACAGGTATTTAAAATACCTGTCATTCAAGTTAGCGTTTTTTTGACCGAAGTTGATATTAAAAATTTGAAACATTTCTTGGATCATATACGCGTTAATCCAGAACAGCTGAGTATGACAACAGAGAAAGCAAATACAAGTCAGGTGTTAAGTTATTTTGACCAATTTACCGACAGCTCACGTTTTAAAATTTGGGATGAACCAACGTATCGCAAAGATGTTTTAGATCAATTGAGTGATATGATTACTACCGATGAACCATCAGATTTCAAACAAGAGTTGCTGGATCAAATAGCGCATCGTGAGCTTCTCAGTGCCATAACCTTTAGCGATGTCATCGCGGTACCTCATCCGGCAAGAGCAATGAGCAGAGTACCTAAAATCGCCATTGGTGTCATACCATCTGGCTTAAAATGGTCTACTGACTATCCTAGTATCAAACTTGTTTTTCTTTTATCTCCGTCCTATTTGAATAACCAAGGTTTGACAGAAACGACACAGACTATCGTTTACTTAGCAGAAAATCCGGAAAAACAGGCTGAATTAATTTTGGCTAAAGATTTTTCTGAATTTCGAAAAAAATTTATGCTTTTGATGAAAGGAGGTAAAAATACATGAATTCTGAAGAAATTCAAGTCATTGCATTTGAAATTATTTTACACAGTGGTAATTCACGTACAAACATACATGAAGCATTTGAAGCCATGCGACGTAAAGATTTTAAATTATCCGAGCAGAAGTTAAAAGATTCTAACGCAGAATTATTATTAGCACATAAGGCACAAACTAATCTACTCCAAACCTATGCTGCTGGGACTAAAATTGATATGGAAATTATTTTAGTCCATGCACAAGATCACCTCATGACAACAATGACTTTACGTGAAATGGCTATTGAGATGCAAAATCTATACAGGGAGGTAAAAAATATTGAAGACAGTAGCAAGCCAGAGAAGGCAAACACCACAATCGAAAGATAAAATATTAGCGAATGCAATTGAAAAAAATCGTCAAGATATGAGCCTCAAAAGTATGCAATTTAATCGCTTTATGATGGTCCGTTATGCCACTGCATTCTTTTTCTTTGTTAATTTATATTGGGCATTACTGATGCGCCATACTTGGGTCGTTGTCATACCATTAGTCATTATGGTGATCGCTTCACTTGCTATTGTTGAACAGATTAAATTATTTGGAACACACACGAATCAATTAGTTTATTCAAAACTATTCTTTAGAACACAAGCAATTTTAAATGTTGTTTTAATGATTAGTACTATGACACCGTTATTTGCATCATTATTTCAATTTGTAAATAATACGAGTAACAATCGATATACTGTTCTATTTTTGTTGTTACTTGGCACTGGTTTAATTCTTGTAGTTAACAGAAGGTTGAATTTAATTGCAAGTAACCATGATAAATACTATTCGCGCTTGGTAGCATACCAAGCCATTCTTAAAGATAATAAGGAGATGAAGTAGTTATGGAAAATGGACGTTTGTTTAATATCTTACAAAAAGTGTTGCTGAAGCCAATGACCAAAATAGCGCAATACAGAATTGTTCGCGCAATTATGGCGGCAGGAATGGCTTCTATTCCATTTACAATTGTTGGATCAATGATATTAGTTTTGAATATATTACCTACTGTGTTTCATCCTTTAACCGGTTTTTTCAATGCAACATTCTTTAAATTTAGTGATCTTTACATGATTGCTAACACAGCAACGATGGGTATTTTGGCGATGTACTTCAGTTTAGCCATTGGATTTGAATTAACCCGTATTATTCAAACAGAAGATAAATTAAAAGTTGCACCGCTAAACGGTGCGTTCTTGTCATTGTTTGCTTTCTTCATGTGTTTGCCTGAACTAGTAATGAAGGGCGGTAAAATTGTTTTACTGAACTCTATTACTGATAATGAAAAAGTGATCAATGGATTTAGAATGACCAGCACCATTGATAGAATTGGCACAAGTGGTATTTTCACGGCTATTATTATGGCAATTTTGGCAGTGTGGTTGTATACTTTCTGTGTCAAGCACAATTGGACGATCAAAATGCCCGATGCTGTACCTGAAGGCGTATCTCGATCTTTTACTGCTTTAATTCCAACGTTTGTGATTGCTTTTGTGGTACTAGCTATCAATGGTGGATTGGTACTCCTTGGGACTGACATTTTTAAAATGATTGCCATTCCATTTAGTTTTGTCACGAGCATGACAAACACTTGGCTAGGTATTATGGTAATTGAATTCTTGATCCATGCGCTTTGGATTGTTGGTATTCATGGTGCTAATATTATTTCTGCATTTATTACACCTATTTTCTTAGCCAATATGGTATCAAATTCGCACGGTGCAAACATACCATTTGCTGGAGAGTTTAATAATTCGTTTGCAATTTTAGGTGGCTCAGGTGCGACATTAGGGTTGTGTATCTTTATTGCTTTGCTTGCACGCTCTGAGCAACTAAAAGTATTAGGTCGCGCCTCAATTGTACCGTCGCTGTTTAACATTAATGAACCATTAATATTTGGTTTGCCTATTGTCTATAATCCTTATCTGGCTATTCCATTTTTCTTGGCACCAATGGTTACAGCATCAGTAGCTTACGCGGCAATTAATTTCCACTTTATTCGACCTATTGTTATTCAGGCACCGTGGCCATCACCAGCCGGAATAGGTGCTTTCATTAGTACTGTTGATTGGCGGGCGTCAGTATTAGCCATACTTTGTGTTATCATTGCCTTTCTAATCTACCTACCTTTCATCAAAATATATGATACAAAATTGTATCATGATGAACAAGGAATACCTACGAAAAGTTAAAATAAATTCGTTGTATGACAATAGTTTTGTTGTATTTGTTACAATGTTTTAAGGGAGTAACAACAATGATAAAAAAAGATGGTCATACACATACACAATTCTCACATCATGGATCTCATGAACCATTAGATGATTATATTGAGCGGGCAATTTCATTAGGATTCACAGAATACGTGGTAACCGAGCACGCACCATTACCCACAATGTTTTTAGAGCATTTCACAGGGCCAAGTGAGGCACGTCACGGTTCGGCAATGTTGATCACAGAATTAGCAGCGTACCAAAAAGAAGTTAAACGTGTTCAGTTAAAATATGCTGATCAAATTGCTATCAAAAGTGGTTTTGAGCTCGACTATTTAGAAAACTATGAAACAGAATTACGGCAATTTATAATCATGCAAGCAGACTGGTTAGATGAATTAGTTATATCAGTTCACTTTTTGCCAAACCATGATAAGTTAGTTGCACCAATTGATTTTGATCCAGATACGTTAGCAAAGTACTTTCCTGAGATTCATAGTTTGCCACAAACGGTATTTAAAAACTATTTTAATACAGTGCAAAAAAGTGTACGTTTTGCGGCAACTTTACCAAATGACATTGTGGTTAGAATTGGACATATGACGTTAATTCGAAAGTACCAAAAATATTTTAATCTACCGAGGTTTGATGTTGATAACCAATTACGAATTGATGATCTGTTAATGCAAATTAAAAATAATCATTTTCAACTTGATTATAATGCAGCTGGACTCAGCAAACCTTATAATGGTGAAACTTATCCAACACTTGATATTGTCAAAAAAGCAAATGATCTAGGGATTGAATTAGTTTATGGTTCTGATGCACACGAGGTGAGTGCTGTCGGCCAATTTTATAATATGACTGTATCTGATATTTTAAAAAAAGAAAAGTAAGTGTTGACATATAATATTATGGGTGTATGATTAGTTTAATCTAATAAATAATTTCTAAAGTCGGAAAAGTAATTGAAATCACGTTGTACAGAAAGTGCTTAAGCTAACGCATTGAGATGAGCGCCTACGTATTTAATGAAACACACCGATGAGAGAAATGATTAAAAGTCATTTCGGAAACTCCCGATACCGAGTACACCTGTTTTTAATGGGTGAATGAGTAGATAGGCGTAAGTTTATCTAAAATCAAGGTGGGAACACGCGTAAACGTCCTTGCAAACTATGATTATAGTTTGCAAGGACGTTTTTTTATTGGAAAAATATGATAATTAGGAGAAATTGATGGGCGATAAAATCTTAGCAGCAGGGTCACATGATGAATTTGGTGAAGCTCTGGTACAAAAACAACAAATAACGCATTTGATCAGCAAAACATTAAATAAAAAAGCGTTTGTGGCCATTAATACACCATTGATTGAACGAGAAAGTGTTTTTGAACAATATCAACATGATAATGTGTTTCATTTGCGTGATCAAATTGGTGAAAATCTTGTGTTGCGACCAGATCTAACTTTACCTGTTGCGCGGTTTTTAGCGTCTAAATCACAACAAGCACGTGTTCAAAAATTTTACTATATTGGTGATGTTTTTCGACGTACTGATTACCTATCTGGAGAATACAATCAGGAGACACAGGCCGGTATTGAATTAATTGGTGATAGCAGTTTTGAGGCTGAAATACAGGCATTGGACATTATGTTAGATTTTGCGCAACAATTTGAGATTGCAGATGTTCAAGTTGTGATTAGCGATACAAGATTAATTGATCGTGTATTAGGCACGCTAGATATATCAAGTAAACAGCAAAAATTACTTAAACAAGCGATTGAAAGTAAAAACATGACAGCTTTTGAAAAAGTTCGAATAACAATAAAAGAGTTTCCGGCACACCTAAAAAGATGGCCCTTGGCATTTGGTGAAGATGGTGAAACTGTGATGTGGCAGTTACAAGATTTACCGGAAGTAAATGATCTTGTTGATTGTTGGCTGCAATTAGCGACGTTCATTCATGAACATTACCCTGATGTGGCTGTTACTGTTGATCTTGCAGCGGCATCCCCACAGCCTTATTATACGGGCACAATTATACGTGGATTTGTACCAAGTTTGGGACGTTATCTCTTTAGTGGTGGTCGTTATGACCGCCTATTAGAAAGTTTTCAAACAGAAAGCTTACCGGCAGTAGGGATGGGCTTTAATATTGATACAATTATGGCTGAATGGCAACGCGAGGCGGCAGATCATAACCCTGATGAACCAATTGTTGTCGTGCTGGCCAAAGGGCGCGTTGAAAAGGATACGCGCCCGTTATTAAAATCAGCTGGTATTGACACAACGCCTTTAGAAAATCAAGATCGAAAGTTAGTGTTTGATAGTCCAGATGGTATTTATCGCTTTATTTTAGTAAAAGCTGATGATGTTGTTAAGTACCTTGATCGTGGCATTGGTGATGTTGGCATTGTCGGTTCAGATACAATTGCTGAACAAATTCAAAATCACTATGATGTTTTGAACCTACAAACGGGACAAGCGGCATTTGTGCTAGCAGCGCCCCCAAATTTTAAGATTGATGGGATACAACGTAAACGTATTGCAACTAAATATCCTAAAATGGCCAGCCATTATTTTTCACAACATGGAGAAGATGTTGAATTAGTTAAATTGTCAGGTTCGGTCGAGTTAGGGCCGTTAACTGGTTTGTCAGATGCGATTATCGATATTACGCAAACCGGTGACACTTTACGTGAAAATAATCTTGTTATCTATGACACAGTTGGGGAAGTAGCAACACATCTCCTTGTACGACCGGGCGCTTTATTACAATTCCAATCAGAATTAAAACAAGTGATTGAAAACTTAATCATGTTATTAAATCAGAAAAAGTGAGGAAAGAATGATGCAAATTATTAAAAATGAGTCAATCGATCAAATCAAAGCACGTATACGTCAACAAACATCAAAAACAAGTGATCCACTTGTTGAATCACGAGTGACAAACATTATTAAGACCGTACGCGAAAAAGGAGACATTGCTTTAAGAGCATATGCCGAAGAATTTGATCATGTCTCGCTGGACGAATTGAAAGTGAGTGCAGAACAAATTGATTTAGCAGTTAAAAATGTTGATCCTGCAGTGATAAGAGCATTAGAAAAAGCAGCCGTAAATATTCGCTCATTTCATCAATTAGAATTGCAACAGTCTTTTGAAGATTCACCACGTTCTGGTGTGACAAGAGGCACAAAAGTCACGCCATTGTCGGCAGTAGGAATTTATGTGCCAGGGGGAACAGCAGCATATCCATCATCTGTTTTGATGAATGCATTACCAGCTAAAATTGCTGGTGTGAAAAACATTATTATGGTAACACCACCACAAAAAAATGGCTTAAATGATGCTGTATTAGTTGCAGCGAGAATTGCTGGTATTGATAGTATTTATCAAGTTGGCGGCGCACAAGCAATTGCAGCGTTAGCTTACGGAACCGAATCAATACCACAGGTAGATAAAATTACGGGACCAGGAAATGCTTATGTTGCGACAGCTAAGCGTGCCGTTTTTGGCCAAGTGGCTATTGATATGATTGCTGGACCATCAGAAATTGGTATTTTGGCTGACGAATCAGCGCGAGCTAAAGATGTAGCTGCTGATTTGTTGTCACAGGCTGAACACGATAGTAATGCGCGCGCCATTTTAATTACTAACTCAGAAAAACTAGCCCAGGCAGTTTCTGACGAAGTGAATGTCCAGTTAAGTACTTTGCCAAGGGCAGCTATTGCTCGCGATGCGATTGATAATAATGGCTTCATTTACTTAGTTGATACAATTGATAATATGATTGATTTAATGAATGCAGTTGCGCCAGAACATTTGGAAATTCAGCTTGAAAATGCATATGATTACATCAATAAAATACAAAATGCAGGTTCAGTATTTTTAGGTAAATACGCTTCTGAGCCATTAGGTGATTATCTAGCTGGACCAAATCATATTTTGCCAACTGGTGGCACAGCGCGATTTAGTTCTGCATTGGGTGTTTGGGATTTTCAAAAACGTATTCAATATTTGTATTATTCAAAAGATGCATTATTAGATGACATTAATGATGTCACAGTGTTAGCACGTGAAGAAGGTCTGGAAGGACACGCTCGCGCAATTGAAATTCGTCAGTCATAAGTAACTTAATATTAATGTATAGAGATGGATAGAATAGAAAAGGATGAATTCACGATGTCAAGAATAGCAAACATCACTAGAAATACATTTGAGACACAAATCAAATTAACGTTAGCGATCGATGAACAAACGTCAATTTCAGTGAATACGGGCATTGGGTATATTGACCATATGCTCACACTATTTGCCAAACATGGCCGTTTTGGTTTGCAAGTAACAGTTAATGGTGACTTGAACGTTGATTCACATCATACAACTGAAGATATTGGCATTGCATTAGGTGAGGCATTTACGCAAGCTCTAGGTGACAAATCAGGTATTGAACGTTATGGTGCACAATTGATACCGATGGATGAAACTTTGTCACGTGCGGTAGTAGATTTATCTGGACGTGCCTACTTAGTTTTTCAAGCAGAACTGTCAGCACCATTGTTAGGGTCATTTGAAACAGAAGTGGTTGAAGATTTTTGGCAAGGATTTGCAGACCAAGCACGTGCCAATGTGCATATCGAAGTGCTTTATGGTCGTAATACACATCATAAAATTGAGAGCATTTTCAAAGCAATGGGGCGTGCAATGCGCCAAGCAGTGACAATTAATCCTGAAATTAAAGGTGTTAATTCAACCAAAGGGGTGATTTAATGTCAAAAGAAAATCCGGTTATTGTGGTAATTGATTATGGCGCTGGTAATATTTTCAATGTCATGAAAGCAATAAAGTATGTGGGATTGTCAGCAAAATTAACAAGAGATCCTTCCGAAATTTTAGCAGCAGATGGTCTTGTTATTCCTGGTGTTGGCGCTTATAAAACGGCCATGGACAAAATCAATGAGAACCAACTTGTAGTCCCAATTCAAAAAGCAGCAAACAATGGTACACCAATTTTAGGGGTTTGTTTAGGTATGCAGTTATTATTTGATTCATCAACAGAATTTGGTGAAACAATGGGATTTGGACTTATTCCAGGTGAAGTAGTGAAATTACCACAAAATACTGGTTTTAAAGTGCCGCAAATGGGATGGAATCAAAACAGCGTTGCGATTGAGAATACTTTAACGCAAGGCATTAAAAATGAGTTTACTTACTTTGTCCATTCATATTATGTAAAAACGGATACGAAATATATTGCGGCTAGTGTTGATTATGGTGTACAAGTGCCAAGTATTGTTATAAAAGATAATATTATTGGGGCGCAATTTCATCCAGAAAAATCTGGTGAAGTTGGATTGCGTGTTTGGCAAGCCTTTGCAAATATGGTATCAGATAAGGCGGTGAACGTGTGATATTACCTGCAATTGATTTACTAGGTGGTCAGTCCGTCCGCTTATTACAAGGCAATTACAATGCCGTCACAGTAGTCGACTCAGATCCCATTGCACAAGCAAAAAAAATTGATAAGGCCGGTCTACATGCTTTACATGTTGTTGATTTAGATGGTGCAAAATCCGGTTTAGCAGCTAACCTCAAGACGATCCTATCCATACGGCAAAACTTTACTGGTTTTCTAGAAGTTGGTGGGGGTATTCGAACGCTAGACCAAGTTGAACAATACTACAATGCCGGAATAAATCGTGTTATTCTTGGATCAGTTGCTTTAAAAAATCCCACTTTGGTACGCCAAGCAGTTGAAAAATATGGTGAATTGATTGCTGTTGGTATCGACGGCAAAGATGGAAAAATTGCAACAGAGGGATGGCTTGAACAGTCAAATATTAATTTTGAAACATTATTGTCTGCCATGATAACGATTGGCGTGAAACATTTTATTGTGACTGATGTGGCTCGTGATGGCATGCTTCAAGGACCAAACATTGACCTATTAGCTAAACTACAACAACACTTTGTGACGGCTAATATTATAGCTAGTGGCGGTATCGCGCAAATGAGTGATTTAGTTGCTTTAAATCAAGCCGGTATACAAGATATTATTGTTGGCAAGGCTTTAGCTTCAGGCAGCATATCGCTGACACAGTTGGCTGAATTGGAGGAATAGTATGGCATTAGCAAAACGTATTGTACCGGCACTTGATGTTAAAAACGGTCGTGTTGTGAAAGGCATTAATTTTCTCAACTTGCAAGATGTTGGTGACCCAGTTGATACGGCAATTGCTTATCAAAATTCTGGTGCAGATGAACTTGTCTTTTTAGATATTTCGGCAACTTTGGAAGGACGAACAACAATGATAGAGATGCTTGAGCGTGTTTCGTCTGCTGTTTTTATTCCTTTAACGGCTGGTGGTGGGGTAACTGATTTAGCAAGCATACGCGCTATAATTCAAGCAGGTGCTGACAAAGTGTTTTTGAATTCAGCAGCTGTTGCTAATCCTGATATTATTCGTCAAGGTGCAGAAACTTTTGGTTCACAGGCTATTGTTGGGGCAATTGATTCTAAATGGGATGAAAATTTAAAGATGCACCGGGTCTATGTTTCTGGGGGAACGAAAGCCACAAATCTAGAAACAATTAGTTGGGCAAAAAAAATGGTACACTACGGTGCTGGTGAGTTATTAGTAACAAGCATGAATACTGATGGTACGCAAAATGGCTACGATATCGCATTGTATCAAGCACTCACTCAAGCAGTTAATGTACCGATTGTTGCTAGTGGTGGCGCGGGGAAAAAATCTGATTTTGTTACCGTATTTAAATCTGGGCATGTAGATGCTGCGCTTGCCGCTTCTGTATTTCATTATGGCAAGATAGCACTACCAGATTTAAAGGAAAGTTTACATCGTGAAGGGTTGGTTATGAGGCTATGACAATTGAGCAAACACCTGATTTTAATAAACCTTATCAAAACAATCTCGTGCCAGCCATTATAACTGATGTCACAACTGGGGCTATTTTGATGTTGGGATATATGAATGAAGCGAGTTATGAATTGACAAAATCAACGGGTGAAACTTGGTTTTGGTCACGAGAACGTGCTGAATTATGGCACAAAGGGGAAACCAGCGGTCATACACAGCAAGTTGTCTCTATGACTTTGGATTGTGATTTGGACACAGTACTTATTCAAGTGATACCAAATAGTGTAGCATGTCACACAGGTAGGTACTCATGTTTTTTTAACCCTGTGATTGATATTGATTTTAAAACTGACAACTCAACGCTATTGTCAAATTAATGAACAACGATAGATAGCGTTGTTAAGGGAGAAATAATTATGACGCAACAATCAATTGAATCACTTTATGAGCAAGCACTGAATCGCAAAAGTAAGCCAGAAGAAAGCTCGTACACAAATTACCTTTACAATAAAGGGCTAGACAAAATTCTAAAAAAAATTGGTGAAGAATCAACAGAGGTAATTCTTGGTGCAAAAAACACGAATGATGAACTAATTTATGAAACTGCTGATTTATTGTTTCATTTAATGGTATTATTAGTTGAAAAGGATGTCTCACTTGACGACATCAAAGATGAACTGGGTTCTCGTGAAGGTCAGGAATCACGTTTGCATGAGCGCAAAGATTGGAGAGTTTGAATAATGAAAGAATCAATTAAGAATATGAAGGCTTATCAGGCTGAATTACCTGCGGAGGCTGTTAAAGCTAAATATGGTTTATCACACTTAGCACGTTTGTCAGCTAATGAATCAGTATATGGGCCATCACCAAAAGTGTACCAAGCAATTAGAGCAACAGCTGATGATATTTTGGGATACTATCCAGATGGTCAAGCTACAGTCTTGCGAGAAGCAGTTGCTAAACATGATCACGTGGCGCCTGAAAGTTTGGTATTTGGTGTCGGCGCTGATGAATTGATTCAATTATTGACACGGACAGTATTAACGCCAGGATCAAATATTATTATCCCAGATCCAACATTTGGTGAATATGCCATGCATGCACAAATAGAGCAAGCCGATACAAAAAAAATACCAGTGAAACTAGAAACGGGTCAAGTTGATTTTGATGCGATGCTAGCAGCAGTAAATGAGAAGACTTCAATGGTATGGCTAGCTAACCCGAATAATCCAACGGGTGTGTTTGAAAAGCGGTCGGACATTTTAGCTTTCTTGGAAAAGTTACCAAAGACAGTTATATTGGTCGTCGATGAAGCCTATTATGATTTTGTTGATGAGCCAGATGCAACGGTTGCGATAGATGTCAAAAATTATACTAATCTTGTTGTGTTGCGTACTTTATCAAAAGCCTACGGTTTAGCAAATTTACGAGTTGGTTATGGTATTATGCAAGAACCGTTGTATGGTGTGATGCAAGCAGTGCGGTTGCCTTATAATCTAAATACTTATCAAATTGTTGGCGCTACTGCAGCGGTTGAGGATCAAAATTATTTGAACCAAGTGGTCACAAAGACACAAGTTGAAAGAAAGCAGTTTCAAACATTTTTACGTGACAATAACTTGACTTTTTATGACTCACAAACTAATTTTATTTGGATTAAAGTTGGTGATACGAAAAAAGTTGGTGAATATCTATTATCTCAGGGTTACCAAGTCAATGATCATTTAAATTCAGAATGGATTCGAATTGCTTTGGGGACAGCAGAAGATAACGTAGGGATGCGAAAAGCCATTTTAACCATTATGAAATAGTTAATTAAAGGACAATATCGTCCTTTTTATTTTGAGTATGATGTGATATAGGGTGGTGAGGATAACAATAACATTTTGATTATTTTACGCTATCTAACTACTTTGTAATATGGTAAAATGAATAAGTAAAAGACGTTTTCAATAAAAATGTTCGTTTTTTACTAAAAAATAAAACGTATACTCACAGAGGGACACTCACGGATAGGCGCAAACAAGCCACTGTTGATTCTTTGAATCGCAGGACTTTCTCCGATAAACCTATCCCGTCTGAAAGCAGCTGAGGATGTACTAGGAGAAAAATATGTCTGGTGTAATTGTTGTTGGTTCGCAATGGGGCGATGAAGGTAAAGGAAAGATAGTTGACTTTTTTTCGGAAAATGCAGATGCAGTTGTCCGATATCAGGGTGGCAATAATGCTGGACATACAATCTGGCATGGTGATACTAAGTTTGAACTATCAGCACTGCCATCTGGTATTTTGACTAAAGGTCAGTTGGCGATTTTAGGTAATGGCGTTGTCGTTAACCCTGAAGCATTGCTTGCAGAAATCGATAAAGTTGAATCAAAAGGTATTTCGATTGAAAACTTGCGTATTTCCAATCGTGCACATGTGATTATGCCATACCATATTGCATTGGATAAAGCAGCTGAGTCAGCATCAAATAATCGTATTGGTACGACTAAAAAGGGTATCGGTCCAGCCTATACAGATAAAATTTCTCGTGTAGGTATTCGTATAGCTGATTTAATTGATCCAGAGGTTTTTTCAAAACTGCTTAAAGAATATTTACCATTTAAAAATGATCAGTTGACAAAATTGTACGGTGAAGAAGCATTAGATTATGATGATATTTACGACACTTATGTTGAATATGGTCGCTTATTAGCGCCTTATGTGACGGATACTTCCTATTTGTTAGGGCAACTAATGGCTGATAAAAAACGTGTTGTTTTTGAAGGCGCACAAGGGATTATGTTAGATGTTGATCATGGCACGTATCCCTATGTCACAAGTTCAAATCCAACAGCTGGTGGTGTGATGAACGGTGCAGGTGTGGGACCTAAACAAATACAAGATGTTGTCGGTGTGATTAAGGCCTATACATCACGTGTTGGTGAAGGACCGTTTCCAACGGAGTTGCATGATAATATTGCGGCACATATTCGCGAAGTTGGCCATGAATACGGTGTTGTGACTAAACGCCCACGACGTATTGGGTGGTTAGATGCAGTGGCATTGCGTCATGCCGTTCAAGTATCTGGTTTGACTAAATTAGCAATTAATTCGTTAGATGTGTTGTCTGGCTTGAAAGAATTGAAAATTGCGACATCATACACGTATAAGGGTGAAGAAATTCATCATTTTCCGGCATCAGACACTTGGTTTGATGGATTAGATGTTAATTGTGAAACATTGCCTGGTTGGGATGAAGACATTACCAAAGTGCAGTCTTTTGATGCTTTACCAATTAATGCTCAAAATTATTTAAAACGGATCTCGGAATTGCTTGAAGTTGAATTATTAAGTTTTGCTGTTGGTCCGAAACCAGAAGAAACGCATCTTTTGAGTGAAGTTTGGCAGTAGACTGTTAGTATAAGGGATGAGTAGAGACATGGAAATACAAACTGCCGATTTACTTTTTGTGCCAAATCAACATCATGATATGGACGAAGCAATTGCTGCATCAACTGGTAATTATGTTCATGTGGCTATTGCCATGGATAGCACGCACGTGATTCATGCAAGTCCGCGCTATGGCGTTGTGATACAAACACTGACTGTGTTCTTAGAAGAATCTAATCACGTGGATGTCTATCGACCAAAAGTTGAAAATAGCGATGGCGTTGTTGCGCGTGCCCGCCGGTTTGAAAATCGACCTTATAATTTTTCATTTTATAAAGATGATCCAGGGGTTTATTGTTCTCAGTTAGTGGCGGATGTATTCAAGGGTGTGATTGATTTTGATGAGGAAATCATGCAGTTTGGGGATGGCGAACACCAAATATCAGACTTCTGGTCTGCTTATTATTTGAAATTAGGTGTTGACGTACCACTAAATCAACTGGGAACAAATCCTAACAAAATGGCAACGTCAGAACACTTGAAATTAATCGGTAAACTATAGACACTAACAATTTTAGTTACAAAAATCGTATGATATTCAGTGAAATCCACTCAATATCATACGATTTTTTAGTGATCATATGTGCTGAAAAAATAAAAAACAATCAATCTAAATTACAAATGATTAATTGTCGTGTTGCAAAGTCAGTAGTCGTTCACGTAAAGCATCATCATAAGCTGTTATATAGAGACCATATTTACCACGTTTGATTAATACATTTAATACGTTAGCAATAAATTCTTGATATTGTTCTGATGTGAATTGTAAATCTTGACGTTTTTTGAAAATTTCTTTGTGCGAGTATTTTTCTGGGATAATCGTCATGCTGTCCGTTTTGGCATCATAACCAAAGGATGGGCCAATAATCATGCCAACATAATTCAAATCAAAACCCTGCAACGTATAAATTGTGCCAACCTGTGTGATAGAAGATTCTCTTTTAGCCCAGTGTGTGCGTTGCGGATCCCATTCATCCCAAGGTAATGAAAAAGAATCCATTTCGACATTGTGTCGACCATTAATTCGAGGAAATCCCGATGTTGCTACAACACGGCTTAAACCAAATTTTTTATTTTTAACCTTTATTTTTTCGTAAAGGGCGCCGGCAGTGGAAAAAACTTCGAATTCAAAATGACTATTGTTAGGAAACGGTGCAATTGGTTTTTGTGCGGTTAGCTTATCCATCCAATCAACTTGTGCATCGCTGGCAATCATGCGATATTGAAAATCCATATTAAACTGCTGATAGGGATGGGTACCAATTGTATCTAATAATAGCTCTTGTGACCAGTACATTTTTGATTGAAAAACTTGATTAAAATCGTACACTACTACAACAATTTTGGCTAAATGTATTAAATCAGTCAGCTGATTTTTACCACGATAGTGAGCGTAGGGCTCAGATTTTGAATATAATAAGTGTGCTTCATCAACAAAAATAACATCATATTTGTGATTATTTTTTTGTGCATCATTAATGAGTGAAGTTGGTCGCCGAATATCACGTGGGTTGAGTCCAGAAAAATCTTTTGCCATATCTTGGTAGGCTTTATAAAGTTCTGGATGATTAACAACTAATGCTGTTTTATAGTGTTTATCTGTCATGTATTGTCGAACAAGTTGCATCAAAACAACGGATTTGCCAGTACCTGCAGCGCCTTGAATGATAGCGACAGCATGTTGCACAGCATGTTGCCGTTTTGCAATACTGTCATTAATGTAGGCATTCATGTCAGCAATGACACTTTGTTGGTCATCGGATAATTTGTCAATTAAAAATTGTTCTTTTAAAACTTCGTTCATTAGTAGATCACCTCATTAATAATTATTATACTATATTGCCATGCGTTTATTGGTTAAATTAAAAAGCAGCTTACCAAGAGAGTACCGGTGAGCTGCCACATAAAAAATCGGGTTATTTTTATTTCAAAGCCACGTTTATGCCTTGATGTATTCTTTTTGAGAAATAATGATATCATCTGTATCAACATCAATATCTGCATATAGATCTGTTACTTCAGGATGTGCTAGATAATAATCAGCTAAGTGATCTGCAATTTTATCTTGTAAAACACGACGTAGTGGTCGCGCGCCAAGAGCGGGGTTATAACCAAGTGCTACCAATTTTAACTTTGCCGCGTCACTCACACTAACATGTAAATTATTATCAGCTAAATTATTGTTCATATCTGCTAACATGAGATCGACGATTGTTAAGAGATTTGTCTTTGATAATTGTTCAAATTCAATAATATCGTCAAAACGATTTAAAAATTCGGGTCGGAAATAATTTTCTAAACGTTGTAATAATTTGTTTTGTGCGTCTAGCTGATTAAATCCCATTGGAACGTTACCAGTATCAGTTGAACCAGCATTTGAAGTCATAATGATAACAGTATCTTTGAAGCTGACAACATGACCTTGTGCATCAGTCAAGCGACCGTCGTCTAAAATTTGTAAGAACATATTCGTCACATCAGGATGCGCTTTTTCAACCTCATCAATTAAAATCAGTGAATAAGGATGACGTCTTACTTGCTCAGTTAGTTGACCAGCTTCTTCGTAGCCAACATAGCCAGCTGGGGCACCGATCATTTTGGAAATAGCGTGTTTTTCCATGTATTCAGACATGTCGAAACGAATTAAGGCGTCTTTACTGCCAAACATTTCTTGTGCTAGTTGCTTAGCTAATTCAGTTTTTCCGACACCAGTAGGACCAACGAATAAGAATGAGCCAATTGGACGACCTGATTTCGTCAGACCAATGCGATTACGGCGAATGGCTTTGGCAACTGTCTGAACGGCAATGTCTTGTCCAATAACATGTTGAGCCAATTGGTTGTCTAGTTCTTGTAACTGATTGGCTTCATTATCTTTTAAATCGCCAACTGGTATATCTGTTTTATCTTCAATGATTTTAAGAATATCTTTTTCGGTCACAGATTGTGGTTTGAACATCTCTGGGTGCGCTTCAACTTGAGCTTTTTGAGATTCGAGCTGATTGGTTTGATCACGCCAGTAGCTTGCTTTTTCAAAATCTTCTTTGTCAATTGCGTCTTGCTTCAATTGATCGGCAGCATCTATTTTTGTTTGAATTGCTTTTGGATCGGCAATTGTCATGGTCAAATTTTTACGAGAGCCAGCTTCATCAATTAAATCAATTGCTTTATCTGGTAAAAATCGTTCAGGGACATAACGATCCGATAATTCAACAGCAGCAGTTATGGCATCATTGGTAAAAGTGACATGATGGTATGCCTCGTAACGTTGTTGAATACCCTTCAATATTTGAATTGTAGCCTCTTTTGATGGTTCTTCAATTTGAACAGGTTGAAAACGGCGTGCGATTGCGCCATCTTTTTCTATTTTACGATATTCATTTAAGGTCGTGGCACCAATGAGTTGGAATTCGCCACGAGCTAAGGCTGGCTTTAAGATATTGCCGGCGTCCATACCGCCTTCCGCATTACCAGCGCCCATAATCTCGTGAACTTCATCAATGAATAAAATCACATCATCATTGTCGGCTACTTCTTTCATTAATTGCCGCATACGCGCTTCAAATTGTCCGCGCATAGCAGTGCCTTGAACCATAGCAGACATGGCTAAACGAATGACGTCTTTAGAACGTAATTTCTCAGGCACTTTGTTTTCAACAATTGCTTGCGCTAAACCTTCAACTACCGCTGTTTTACCGACACCAGGTTCGCCAATGAGAACAGGGTTATTTTTTGTTCGACGGTTAAGTATTTCAATCGTACGCGCAACTTCTAAATCACGGCCAATTACTGGATCAAGCTTACCATCACGTGCTTGTTGTGTAAGGTTAATTCCATATTCTTCTAGTAAGGTAGGTCTTTTTTTAGTTTTATCTTTTTTATTCTGTTGTTGGTTAATATTAGCTTGATTGTCAGGTTGTGCAGACTGCATTTGTTCGTTCATTGCACGCATCATTTCATCAAAATTAATATTGCCAAATCCAAATGGGTCTTGTGATGCCATAATATTAAGTCGTGTGAGATATTGCACTAAGTAAACAAGTCGTTTGTCAGTGATTTCACACGTTTCCTTTCTATAATATAATCTTAGTATAACACCTTAATATTAAATTACAATTAAAATTAGCACTCTTTTGTTTTGAGTGCTAAAAGAAAATATTGTATACTATATTGTGAGGTGACTAAATGGATTATGAACAATTATTAATCGACTTACGTGATGGTAAAATTGATGAAATTGCTATCACACCAGAAACATTTCCTGCATTTCAAAAAATTTGGCGAGATTTCACATCGCAAAACCGTATTCGAGGCGTTGCGGGAAAGCAAGGTAACATTAAATATGTCCGTGCAAATTAATCGGCAGCGAAACGCTTTTTTATGCTACAATATTATAAGTTAAGCATAAAATAAGGTGTGCACATTTTTTGATAATAGAAAGCACAAAAGGGGCAGCATAGTGGCATTTTCATTTGGACAACGAAACGTCGGTATCGATCTTGGTACGGCCAACACATATGTATATATTGAAGGACGTGGTATTGTTTTGCGTGAACCGTCTGTTGTTGCGCGAAATACACAAACAAACGAAGTAGTTGCTGTGGGTTCAGAAGCAAAAGATATGCTTGGCAGAACGCCAGCAAGTATTGCAGCTATTCGGCCAATGCGAGATGGTGTCATTGCAGATTATGATACCACAGTAGCAATGATTCGTTACTATTTGCAAAAAGCACTAGGTGGTCGTATTGGTAAGCCATATGTTACTATTGGTGTGCCTTCAGGTGTAACCGCTGTAGAGCGGCGCGCTGTTATTGATGCTGCCCGTGTCGCAGGTGCTCGTGATGCGTACGTTATTGAAGAACCTTTTGCTGCAGCTGTTGGTGCAGGGTTACCCGTTATGGATCCAACAGGTTCTATGGTTGTGGATATGGGTGGTGGTACAACAGATGTTGCTACTATTTCGTTGGGTGGCATTGTTTCGAGTCGTTCAATTCGGATAGCCGGAGATAAACTGGATGAAGCAATTGCTAACTTCGTACGTAATAAATATAATGTGACCATTGGGGAACCAACAGCAGAACGTTTGAAAATTGAAATTGGTGCAGCTTCATTAGAATTAGCAAGAACATTACCTAATGCATCAGTACGAGGACGAGATTTGTTGACTGGTTTACCAAAAACAATTGATGTAACAGCTGAAGATGTGGCGACATCTATCCAAGAGCCAGTCCAAGAAATTGTTGTTGCAATTCGCGAAACTTTGGAATCTACACAACCTGAATTAGCTGCGGATGTTATTGATCATGGCATGGTATTAACTGGTGGTGGCGCAATGCTGCGTGATATGGATAAAATAATTCAAGAAGCGACAAAGGTACCAGTCTTAATTGCTAATGAACCACTTGATGCTGTGGCAATTGGCACAGGTGAGGCGTTGAAGTCTATTGACGTGATGCGACAAAGTTAAATAGTAAATGAGATAAATTGAACACCAGCGTAGCGCTTGCGCTACGCTTTTATTTTTGAAACAAGGGGATACAAAATGCGTAAAATATTTTCGTCGCGCGCTGTTGTAACAATTATTATTTCGCTCATTGTGATTGTGGGGCTGATAGCGGGATCCAATTGGTGGGCAAAACGAACAAACACGCCACCTTTTTTTCAGCGTTTTGGCAATGATTTAGCTGGTGGTGTGAGTCGTATTATTTCAGTACCAACTACAGCCATTGGCCGTTCAGCTAATAGTATTGGTAATTTATTAGATACGTTTGAAGAGAATCGTGAATTAAAATCAAAAATTGATGAATTCGCACAAGATAAGGTGAGACTTCAAACAGTCGAAGAAGAAAATAAAACACTTAAAAATCAATTGAAGCTCAAAGCAACTTTGACAGATTATAAAACAGTATCCGCGGTCACTATTAGTCGATCACCAACGACATGGCAGTCTCAGTTGGTTATTAACAAAGGACTAAAATCAGGTCTTAAAAAAGGTATGCCAGTATTGTCTGGCGCTGGCATTATTGGTCGAATTAGCGAGGTAAATACAACTAATTCGAAGGTGGCGCTAATATCTGATACAAGTGAAGATGCGAATCGATTTGCGATTACAATAAAGGGCGGTAATGGGGATGTTAATGGCATTGTGACGAACTTTAACCGTGAAAAAAATCAGTTAATAATGAGCCAAGTAACATCAGAAAATCAGATTAAAGCTGGTGATTTAGTTGAAACATCGGGATTGGGTGGTGTTATTCCTGCCGGACTTTATGTTGGAAAAGTGTCAAGTGTGACCCGAGATGACTATGGGTTGTCTAAGCGTATTAATATTGAGCCAGCGGCTGATTTGGGCAATGTTACAACAGTCGTTGTTGCCGTATCACAGATCGGAGCGCAATAATGGCATTTTGGCAGTTAACACGATTACGAGTTGTATATCCGGCGCTTTTATTTTTTTTATTATTTGTTGATGGTTCACTAATGGCTGGTATGGGTGGTATTTTGACTGCCTTTCCATGGTATATCCTACCAACGCTCACATTGGTTTGGCTCTTTTATGCTGTTCAATTTGAGGTAGATAAAGACATGCCTTTTTGGCTATATGTTATACTCATTGGCATATTATTTGACATGTATTATACAGGAATTTTCGGTACTTATACGCTGGCATTTATCGCAGCAGTTGCTGTGATGAAACAGCTGCACAAAATATTAGATGAGCGTTTGCTGAGTGGCATATCCATATTCTTGATTGGATTAATTGTTTATCTCGTTGTTACCTATGGTGCTGGATTTATCATTGGTATTGCAAATGTTAGTTTGGTCACTTTTTTTGCATTTGAAGTATTGCCAACTGCTGTTTTGAATATTATTGTAGTGACAATTTGTTACTATCCCACCTGGTCATTATTTCAGTTTTTAAAATAAATATTGACAATAATAATAAAAAGGCTATAATAAGAATTATATTAAAAAACGTTGAGCAGAAGAGTAGTTTAACATTTTCTTCAGAGAGTTTGCGGGTAATGTGAGCAAACGATTATGTTAAATGAAACACATTTGCGAGTGTGTGATTGAATGAAGTAGATCATGTCGGAATTGCCCGTTACCGCATACAGTCTTTTGACTTAGTAAGGCATAATCAGTGATGATTGTGTGATAAGAGGTGGCACCGCGTAAAAACGCCTCTGAATACAATTGTATTCAGAGGGCGTTTTTGTGTTCACTATAAAAGACTGACAGAGTAGTTTTGTGTGAACAAAATTAAAATCTGAGGTGGTATCACGCTGACGCGTCCTCTTG
Source organism: Leuconostoc gelidum subsp. gelidum KCTC 3527 (assembly GCF_000166715.1). GTDB lineage: Bacteria > Bacillota > Bacilli > Lactobacillales > Lactobacillaceae > Leuconostoc > Leuconostoc gelidum. The sequence goes on along the minus strand of NZ_AEMI01000020.1, from coordinate 127,744 downwards.
CAAAATATTTTGCAAGAGTTTTTTTAATTAAAGGGAACGTTATTAATAATGACGTTTAAAGAAGGAGTAACTGATGAACTATTTTCTAGAATTATTACCGAGTTTGTTGTCAGGTTTAAAAATGACATTGGGGGTATTCTTTTTCACAATTATTGGGTCTATTCCATTGGGAATCATTGTATCCCTTGGTATGAAATCTGAATATTTTACGATTCGTTGGCTAATTAATGGGTACATCTGGATTATGCGGGGGACACCATTATTGCTACAATTAATTTTTGTTTATTATGGATTAGGTATGATGGGTATTTCTTTTCCAAGATTCGAAGCAGCTATTATTGCTTTTATTATTAACTACGCGGCCTATTTGGCTGAAATATTCCGTGGTGGGTTGCAATCTGTCCCTCGTGGCCAATACGATGCGGCCAAGGTGTTGGGTTTTACAAAAATACAAACATTTTTTAAGATTGTGCTACCCCAAGTAATTAAAATTGTCGTACCGTCCTTTGGCAATGAAGTCATTAACCTGGTTAAAGATACGTCATTAGTTTACGTTATTGGGTTAGGCGATATCTTACGTGCAGGTAATATCGCAGCCAGTCGTGATGTGACATTAATTCCTTATTTACTCGTTGGATTAATTTATCTTATCATGACGGCGATTGTGACTGTATTATTGCGACGCACCGAAAAACGTTTAAACATTTGGAGATAAGCAATGTTAGAAATTAAAAAATTAACTAAAACATATAATAATAATACTATTTTTAGGGACTTAGATTTAACTGTCTCTGATGGTGAGGTACTTAGCATTGTTGGTCCCTCTGGTATCGGAAAGACGACTTTGATTAAAATATTAGCTGGTTTAGAGACCGCAGATGCCGGTAAAGTGACTCTAAATAGTGAACAGTTACCAGTTGATGGAACACGTACAGACGCTAAAGTTGGTTTGATTTTTCAGGATTTTAATCTTTTCCCAAATTATACGGTGTTAGACAATATTATTCTGGCGCCCATTAATGTTAATAAAATTGATAAAGCAGCAGCCAAAGATCAAGCTCGCAGTATTCTTGACACATTAGGCATGTTGAACAAGGCGGAATTGTATCCCTTCCAATTGTCAGGTGGACAAAAGCAGCGTGCGGCAATTGCGCGAGCGTTAGCGATGGATCCACAAATTTTAGCGTATGATGAACCAACAAGTGGTCTAGATGAAGCATCAACTAAGCAAGTTGCTGAAATTGTTAAAACCCTGAAACATCGTGGTGTGACACAACTTATTATTACACACGATCAATTTTTCGCGGAAATAGTATCAGATCGAGTCTTTGATTTTTCAAAGGAGGTAGCACGCTGATGGTGAGCATGAAGAAAAAAATAGTTGTGAATTCAATTATTGGTTTGTTGTTTGTCGGTATAGTTGTTTGGCTTGTAATTGGATTAAGTGCAGGTGCTAAGCATAATTCTCAAGCTAACCAAGAAACATCAAAAACTGATGAATGGCAACGTATTAAACAAGATAAACAGATTACAATTTGTTTGGATGATACTTTTGTACCAATGGGATTTAGAGACAAAGATGGTAAAATTGTTGGTTTTGATGTTGATTTGGCCAATGCTGTTTTTAAAACGATGGGGATCACCGTTAAGTGGCAGCCAATTGATTGGTCAATGAAGGAAACGGAACTAAACACTGGTAATATTGATGCAATTTGGAATGGTTACACTAAAACAGCTGCTCGTGAGAAGCAGGTTGCTTTTTCTAATACTTATCATAATGCCACACAAGTTTTGGTTACGTTAAAGAAAAATAATATTAATTCTTTTTCCGATATGCAAGACAAAGTTCTTGGTGATCAAACTGCTTCTAGTGGTGATGAAAGTTTTAATCAACATCCAAAGGTACTCAAGCAGTATGTTAAAGATCAAAAAGTTGTTGGTTATGATACTTTTGATAAAGCATTTAATGATTTGAATGCTGGTCGAATTGATGGGCTACTAATTGATGAAGATTATGCACGCTATTACGTTGCACATCAAACTAACCCTAAGAACTATACAGTTACAGTTGGCGGCTTCTCAGTTGATGAAACAGCAGTTGGTTTCCGTAAATCGGATAATCAATTAAGACAAGCTGTCAATCAAACGCTATCTCAGTTTAAAAAAGATGGCCGAATGAAACACATTGAAAATAAATGGTTTTCAAACTAAAATAGTTAATTTATTAGTAAAAAAATCATGAGTATGTCATAAATCATAAAGAGCACAAAGCAGGTTAGTTATATTACTAATCTGCTTTGTGCTCTTTATTCAAGTTATTTATCAATGCTATTTGTCATACAATTGTAAAAAATGGTAAACTAGTATTATAACAAACTGAAAGAGGAACGGCATGCTAAGAGATTCATTGTGGATAATTATCGTAACGCTCCTAGTTATTAACACTTTTGGTGCGATTATTACTGTTTTTAGTCAAAAAAGGGACATTGCTACTATTTGGGCGTGGTTACTTGTCTTACTGACATTGCCTGTTGTTGGATTTTTTATTTTTTTCTTGATGGGTAGTCGTATTTCAAATAAAAAAATTTTCCGTTTAAGAACACAGGATATGCGTGGATTAGAACAGATAGCATATAATCAACGGCAACAACTCGAAAAAATCGAAGAACTATTGCCAGTTCCTGATTCCGCTTCTGAATTAGTACGTTTATTTTTGACATCTGATGATGCTGTGTTGACACGTGGTAATGAAATTCAAATTTTTACGAATGGTTTTGATAAATTTAACGCACTATTTGAAGATATTGAACAAGCGACGCATCATATTCATTTGGAATATTTTACAATTTATGACGATAAAATTGGCAACCAATTAATTGATTTATTGACCAAAAAGGCACAAGAAGGAATTGAAGTCAGAATTGTTTTTGATCAATTTGGTTCACATGGGCAACACCGAGATATGTACAAACGATTACGTGATGCTGGGGGAATAGTGGTACCGTTTTTGATGCGACGTTTTCAACTTTTAACACTACGTTTTAATTTTAGAAATCACCGTAAAATAGCCATTATTGATGGCACCGTAGGCTATATTGGCGGTTTCAATGTTGGAGATCAATATCTTGGTTATTTTAAAAAATTTGGGCATTGGCGAGATACACATATTCGTATTCATGGTGATGCGGTATTATCTATGCAAAGTCGATTCTTGATGGATTGGAATGCTACGGCTGAGGCGCAAGAAGTCCTTTCCGAAACGATTGACTACTTTCCAGAGATCGTTCAATTACCAGGTCGGGCTATGGTTCAAATAGTATCAAGTGGGCCAGATAATGACATGAAACAAATTAAGCAAGGATTTATGCGGATGTTTGCTTCAGCGCGGACAGAAATAACGATTCAAACACCATATTTTATTCCGGATGCTGCCATTTTAGAAACGCTTGAAATAGCTGTTATGTCAGGAGTTCGTGTGCGTTTGATGATTCCAAATCGTCCCGATCATCCAATCGTGTACCGCGCAACGCAATACTATGCTAAAGAGCTGATTGAACTGGGTGCAGAAGTGTATCGATATGATGGTGGCTTTTTGCACAGTAAGGTTGTTAGTATTGATCATGAAATCGGAACGGTTGGTTCAGCCAATATGGATATTAGGTCGTTTGTCTTAAACTTTGAAACAAATGCTTTTGTCTATGATCCAGAGTTCGCAGCACGTTTAGAGTATCTGTTTGAACAAGACATTAAAGATGCAACACGATTAACAATTGAGGATTTTGAGCAACAGTCATTTTGGTTAACGTTCCTTCAGAAATTTAGCCGACTATTTTCGCCAATATTATAAAAACTATGAAAAAAATTAAAATTAAAAGCGGTGTGAACCTTGTAGTTCTGCCCACAACACAATTTAAAACAATGCATATTGCTGTCGATTTTGCTGCACCCCTATTAGATATTGATAAGGTTTCAGCGCGCTCGTTGTTGACTTATTTAACGGCTGTTAGTTCAAATAAGTATCCCAGCCAACAAATGGTTGCCCAAAAAGCGATTGACTTATACGGTGCACAGTATCAAACAGATGTCATGCGTTTTGGACAGACACATCATGTGCGTTACACACTTCAAATTCCGGCACCAACCTACATTGGTGCAGAAAATAGTTTATTACACGACGCATTTGATTTTTTGCGTGACATGATTTTTGATCCGTTGATCATGGACGATTATTTTGATTTGCCAATTTTTACAAAAGAAAAGCAAAGTTTAATGAATGAATTAGATAGTTTAACAGATGACAAACAACGTTATGCAATGTCTAAATTACGTGAATTAACTTATGATTTGCCTGCAATGACAATATCATCATCGGGACGTACCAGTGATGTTGAGGCACTTACTTCAAAGGGCGTCTACCAGGTTTATCAGGATATGATAAACAATGATACAATCAATATCGTTGTTTATGGAGATATTGATGAAGCACGTGTTGTGTCGGAATTAACGACTTGGCCTCTTTTAGCGCGGCAAGAACAGTCGTTGAAACCTTTCTATCGGCAAGAATTGTTCTCAGTAACAAACGAATTAACGGATGTACAGGCAGATATTAACCAAGCAATTATGACAATTAGCTATCGATTAGCAATTGCACCTGAAGATCCAAGACGATTTGTAGCCTTGGTCATGAACGCACTCTTTGGTGGTTCACCATTGTCTAAATTATTTACAATCATTCGTGAAAAAGAGTCATTAGCATATAGTATTTATTCGCGGTGGCAACATGATACAGGATTTATTACTGTTGCGGCCGGCCTGGATGCTGATAAAGTTGCACAGACGGATACCATGATTCAAGCACAAATAACAGCCATTCAAGTAGGTGATTTTTCTGACGAAACGTTGTCAGCTATTAAAGCTAGCTTGATAAACGATTATTTAAGTCAACAAGATTCACCAGCCAGTGAAATAGGGCTTGTATTTTCAAGATTATTAACAAATCGGGAAACAACAGTTACTGCTTGGATTGCTGCGGTGAATGCTGTAACATCAGCTGATGTTGCGAAAATGGCACGTGAAGTAGTCATACAAAGTCGTTTTACTTTGATGCCTGAGGGATTATCATGATTGAAAAAAAATATAAACGACTGAAAGAAAAAGTTATAACGGAAACATTGTCTAATGGTTTAAAGGTTGTGATGATTCCAAAAAAGTCATATCATAAAACATTTGCTGTAATTACGACACCATTTGGGGCTTTAGACCAACGTTTTCAAATTAACAATGATAAGCCAGTGAATATTCCAGCTGGGACAGCTCACTTTTTGGAACATAAATTATTTGAAAAAGAAAAAAGTGATGCGTTTACACGTTTTGGTGAACTTGGGGCTGATGCTAATGCTTTTACAAATGCCTATCAGACAAGCTATCTGTTTTCAACAACCCAAAATTTAAATTTGGCACTCATACATTTATTAGATTTCGTGCAAACACCTTATTTTAGTGACAAAACGATTGCTAAAGAGCAGGGCATTATCGGGCAAGAAATTCAAATGTATGATGATGATCCAAATTGGAGTGTCTACATGGGACTCATGGGACTCATGTATCCTAGTGCGCCGTTATCAGAAGATATTGCGGGGACAAAAGAATCGATTTTGAAAATCACACCGGCATTATTATATGATATTCATCGTGCCTTTTATCAATCAGACCAATTAACATTACAAATTGTTGGCAATTTTGACCCTGACGAAATTCTGCGAATTGTTAGGGATAATCAAACAACAAAAACGCTTGAAAAAGTTAACGTGAAAACTTTTCAAGCGCCAATTAATCAGCCTAAAATAATACAGGAAACTAAAAAATTTGATGTGTCGCGTCCTAAAATTGGCTTTGGCATTCGATTACCGACAAATGCTAGGACAGGAAAAGAGGCGACTAAGTTTGTGCTAGCTGTTGATATCTTATCTGATATTTTGTTTGGAGAACAGACAGATTGGTATCAAAACCTGTATAATAAAGGTATCATTGATACCGAATTTGAAACATCATTTGATTTGTTACGAAATTATCAATTTATTACTTTTTTTGCAGAAACAACTGAATACGAATCATTAACAGTTGCGATTAACAATCAATTGGCTGAATATAAAAAAAATCTTGATGGTAAAGAATTAGTCTTTGAATCTTTACGTCGCGCAACATTAGGAGAAGGTATACAACGTTTAAATTCATTAGAAAGTATTGCTTTGCGTGGTGATGATGTACTTTTTGGTACCAATTTATTTGATAAAATTATGTTACTACAAGATTTAACATATAATGATATACTAGACACCGCTGAAGAGCTATATAAAAACGCGAAACTACAACGGTTTGTTCTGCAGAAATGACATTGGAAAAACTATGAGCGAAATTTTAACAAATCAAATAGGTGAGCAGTTGAAGGCTGCTCGTCTCAAAAAAAACTTATCACTGGATGATGTGCAAACCTCAACTAAAATTCAAGAGAGATACCTTGAAGCCATTGAAAACAATAATCTCGGCATTTTACCAGGCGATTTTTATGTGCGTGCGTTTATTCGTCAATATGCACTTGCTGTTGATTTAAATCCTGAAGATTTATTAGGCGAGGCAGGCCCAGCCTCAATCTCACGAAGTAAGGACTTAAATCGCGCTCACCGTGATAATGATGGGGTTGTCCGTGCCGGAATTGATACAACGCGCTCAGCGAAGTCACAAATCTCAAGTATGTTGCCAACGATTTGGATAGGCATCATAGTCTTCTTAGTGTTGGTTGGTATTTGGTTCGTTTTAACACATTTAAACACTGGTAGCCAACAATCAAATGACGGTGGCGATGTGTCGGTTTCAACTTCTACCGTCCCTAACAGCACTAGTTCATCTGAATCAAATGCATCATCATCATCAAGAAAAAAGACGACCAAAAAAACTGGTGATACTAAAATGAAGCTTGGGACACCTGAACAAAATGTTGCGCAACAGACGACAATCTATAACTTATCAAAACAAAGTGCAAGGCAGCATACAATCAAAATTAATGCACAAAATACAGGAACGAATGTTCAAGTTACAGCCGATGGCAATGTGATATTAAACGAAGTGGTAACAGCTGATAAAACAATTACTGTTCCCGAGGGAACAAGTGTTGTGAATGTACAATTTACCAATGTAGCAAATGCAGTCATGACATTTGATAGTCAAAGAGTTAATGTCATTAGCACAGCAACACCTTTCTGGAATGTGCTGATGAACTTAAATAATTAGGAGGAAATTATGAATCTACCGAATAAATTAACAGTCTTCCGTATTATTTTAATTCCTATTTTTATTTTAATATTAACGATTCCTTATGATTGGGAAACTATTACGACTATGACTGTCGTTTTACCAGTTAATTGGTTAGTGGCTGCAATTGTTTTTGCAGTAGCCTCTGTAACAGATTTTTTGGATGGTAAAATTGCACGAAGTCGGCATTTAGTCACTAATTTTGGTAAGTTTGCTGATCCATTAGCTGATAAACTATTGGTGATTACAGCACTGATATTTTTAACAAGTTTTCATGTTGTACCTGCATGGATGACTGCAGTCATAGTTATTCGAGAATTGGCCATTACAGGGTTAAGAACACTGATAGTTGAGAATAATGGTCAAGTTTTGGCTGCTCAAATGCCGGGAAAAATAAAAACATTTTCACAGATGTTTGCTATTTTTTTCTTGTATATTAAAAATGTACCATTCATTTATTTTGGTTTCCCAGTAGGAGACATATTATTATGGATAGCAGTCATATTTACAATATATTCAGGCATTGATTATTTTTGGAAAAATCGTTATGTGTTTGCAGATGGTATGTAAAAGCGCAATGGGCGCTTTTTTCGTATCATAAATACAGAAGCGAACAGTGTCGAACAATTGTTCGTTTAATGCTTGCTTTTGGCTACAAAAGCAGGTAAACTAATGAGGAAAGATAAAAGGAGTTAACCACAGATATGGTCACAAAAAAAACGACTAAAAAAGATGATAAAGAAAATCAAGCAAAGGGTCGCAAAGCAGCACTAGATGAAGCGCTGAAGAAAATTGAAAAAAACTTCGGCAAAGGTTCAGTTATGTTTTTGGGCGAAAACACATTGACGCAGATTGAAACTTATCCATCAGGATCAGTAAAGTTAGATGTTGCGCTTGGTGTTGGTGGGTATCCAAAGGGCCGAATTATTGAAGTGTATGGTCCGGAGTCATCTGGTAAAACAACCATTGCATTACATGCGGTTGCTGAAGTACAAAAAGCAGGTGGGACGGCAGCATATATTGATGCAGAAAATGCACTGGATGTTAAATATGCTGAAGCACTAGGTGTCAAAAAAGATGAACTGTTATTGTCGCAACCTGATACAGGGGAACAAGGCTTAGAGATTGCTGATGCATTGGTACAATCAGGTGCTGTCGATATTGTCGTTATTGATTCCGTTGCAGCATTGGTACCACGTGCAGAAATTGAAGGTGAGATGGGTGATTCACACGTGGGGCTACAAGCACGTTTGATGAGTCAAGCATTACGTAAATTAGCAGGCACTTTAAATCGAACTGGGACAATTGCTATTTTCATTAATCAAATTCGAGAGAAAATTGGTGTGATGTTTGGTAATCCTGAAACAACACCAGGAGGTCGTGCATTAAAATTTTATTCGACAATTCGTTTAGAAGTACGGCGTTCAACTCAAATTAAAGACGGCACTGATGTCACTGGAAACTTAACCAAAGTGAAAGTAGTCAAGAATAAAGTAGCGCCACCATTTAAGGTCGCTGAAGTAGATATTATGTATGGTAAAGGTATTTCTCAAACAGGGGAAATTCTCGATCTTGGTGCTGAACAGGAAATTATTCGAAAAGCAGGTGCTTTTTACTATTATAATGATATTAAAATTGGACAAGGTCGTGAAAAAGCGAAAGAATTTTTGGATGCGCCGGAAAATGCGGAGATGCGTCAGGAAATTTATGTCAAAGTACGTGATGCATTTGGTATAGGAGACGGCGAAACAGGTGTTAATGAGACGAATGATGATAGTTCAACGGATAGTGAACCAGAAGCATTGAATTTGGCTACAGATGATGATTTAACGGACGAACCAATTGTATAAATAATGTAAAGAATAAATAGAAACGCTAGGGCGTTTCTATTTATTTTGTTACAATGCAAGTAAATAAACATTTGGAGAGGAATGCACTGGGCGAAAGTCAAGTGTATTAATATCATGACAAAAATTTTAGTAGTAGATGACGAACCAGCAATTTCAACATTGTTGAAATATAATTTAGAACAAAATGGGTATCAAGTGACAATAGCAACGGATGGTCAATCAGCATATGAACTTATTGGTGAACAAACCTTTGATGCCATTTTACTTGATTTAATGTTACCAGTTATGGACGGCATGACAGTGTTGAAAAATTTACGTCAAGATAAAATATCTACCCCTGTATTGTTAGTTACAGCTAAAGGTGATGAGTTTGATCGTGTGTTTGGACTGGAATTAGGTGCAGATGATTATATCACCAAACCATTTAGTCTACGAGAAGTATTGGCGCGATTAAAAGCTGTTCTGCGACGATCCCAAACTGAACGCTCAGCTTCAGATAAACCAGATGTTATTGAAATACAAGATATTGTGATTGATGATAACAAAAAAGTTGTGACTAAATCTGGCAAAAATTTAACTTTGACGCCACGAGAATACGAATTGTTATTGTATTTTTCGCAAAGAGTTGGTCGTGTGATTGATCGTGAAACAATTTTAACGGCAGTATGGGGTTATGAGTTTGTTGGTGAAAGTCGAATGGTAGATATGCATATTAGTAATTTACGAGAGAAAGTCGAAAACAATCCAAAATCACCACAAATATTAAAAACTGTGCGAGGCTTTGGCTACACAATGGTCAATTAGCAATGTAAATATCTGTTTACATTGCTTTACATAACGATGACAATTTTAGGTTGCTTTCTTTGACACAAGGTGCGTAATATATGATTTGTAAACAAGGAAAGGCTACCAAGAGCCTCTACTACAAACCGAGTTTACATTACATATGCTTCCACGCGAAGCCTAAACAAAGGGAGAAGTGTTCATGAACAAAACGATTATTGGCGTTGTCGGTGGTGTGGTTATTATTGCAGCGGGCCTAGCTATTTATGCCAACTCTAATTCACATACAGATAAAACCACTACGGATTCAACGACAAAAAAGTTAAGTGGTAAAGTGCTATCGCTTGGATCAACAGCGCTACAACCATTGGCCGAACAAGTTGGTACATCTTTTCAAGAAAAAAATCCTGGTGTGACAATCACTGTTCAAGGCGGTGGGTCTGGTGCGGGCTTGAGTCAAGTAGCTAATGGTTCTGTTCAAATTGGGAACTCTGATGTATTCGCGGAAGAAAAAGATGGTGTTGATGCTTCAAAGTTAAAGGATCATCAAGTAGCTGTTGTTGGTATTGCGCCTGTGGTCAATTCTGATGTACAAGTATCAAACATTTCTAAGACACAATTGCGTGATATCTTTACTGGCAAAATTACTAATTGGAAAGAAGTTGGTGGTAAGGATGAAAAAATTGTTATCATTAACCGTGCAACCGGATCTGGCACACGTTCGGTATTTGAAAAGAACGTGTTAGATGGTCAAAATGCCGTACAATCAACCGAACAAGATTCGAACGGTACTGTTCAAAAGATTGTATCCACAACACCCGGTGCCATTTCTTATTTAGCTTTTGCCTACTTAGATGCATCGGGAATCAAGGCGTTAGATGTTGACAAAGTAACACCGAACAAGAAAAATGTTGAAGATAATTCATGGCCAATCTGGGCATATGAACATATGTATACCAAAGGCACTGAAACAGAAGCAACAAAAGCATTTTTGAAGTATTTTGCCACAAAAGAAGTACAAAAAACTATTGTACCAAAACTGGGGTATATTGGTCTGACTGATATGAAAGTAACTCGCGATGCAACTGGTAAAGTTGAAAACAAGTAAAATAATTAGCATAGTTTTAATTCCGCGAAAGCGGTTTTTTTTTGTTATGATAGTTATATTGGAGTGACATATGACAAAAAAAATAATTAAATGCTTGTCCTTTTTAGTTCCTAACTTGATAATGAGTGTGATACTTGGAAATATGATGTCTTTTGATCGTCAGCAGTGGATGATTACGATTGTTTGTCTGTTGATTGCTACAGCGAGTGGCATATGGGTAGCGCGATTTTGGGAAGCAGGTCAGCAGACAGAATTGCAAGTCATGCAAAACCGCATGTTGGCTACAATTCAAGGACAAGAACCTAGGGGTGTGTTAACAGAGCCAAATTCTCCGTATTATGATTTGATTCATCAATTTAATACTTTACAAAACTATATTAAACAGACGCAGCAAACTGCACAACGTGATGTGACGAACTATCAATCACTACTTGCAAGTTTACCAGTAGGTGTAATTAATGTGAATCGACGACATGTAATTGATGTTTTTAACGCAACTGCTGCAGATTTATTAGGTATACAACAACCTAAAATACCGATTGCAGAAAGTTTAGTGATTAAACAATTCACACTGTCAGAATTAATTACGCAAACTTTTAATACGCAACATAACCAACAATCTATTTTGAATTTACAGATAAATGGCGAGGTGAAACAATATGAAGTTAGCACACTTTATCACCAAGGTGATCTGAAGCATGCTGAAGTGATGATTATTATATATGATTTAACTTCTGTTTTACAGGTTGAACGCATGCAATCTGATTTTTTAGCCAACGCCTCACATGAACTTAAAACACCACTAACTGCGATCACTGGTTTTGTAGAAACATTACAAGGACCCGCAGGTGAAGATCCAAATACACGGCAGCAATTTTTAAAAATTGTTGCTGACGAATCAGACCGTCTATCATCGCTTGTTATTGATATTTTGTCATTATCACGTGTGAAACAAAAAAATGATGCAGTAGATACAAAACTGACTATAAAAATTTTAGTTGATGAACAATGGCAACATATTAAAACAATGGCAGCGACGAAACATATTACGCTTAAGAATAATGTGTCACAAAATTTTGTTGTCCACGGATTAAAAACTGACTTGGAGACAATTCTACAAAATTTGATTATAAATGCTGTGAAGTATAACAAGCAAGGTGGTGATGTTAGTGTGACAGTATATAAAGATCATCAGCATTGGCAAATTAATGTTAAAGATTCCGGCATTGGTATTCCTAAAAACCAGCAATCGCGCATTTTTGAACGTTTTTATCGAGGTGATGAATCTCGACAAAGAACAATTGCTAGCGGTACAGGTCTAGGCTTAGCCATTGTTAATGAGCTTGTTAGTAAACATAACGGTGAAGTTAAAGTAAACTCACAGGTTGGAGTGGGAACCACTATCAGTGTCACTTTACCTTTGTAAATATTTTCTTTACCTAATCTTTACATAGCACTGTTAATACATTTACATGGTTTTAAGATAATGAAGTAGTAGTAGTTTAATCTTGGGAGGCATTATCATGTCGAAATCGCATCGCGGAACGATTGTAGCAACAATTGTGGCCGTTAGTATTGCAGCAGCACTTGGAACTGCTTATGCAACACGAGATAAAAGTGCTTCAGGAACATCGATTACGGCTGTTGGTTCGACAGCTTTACAACCGTTTGTTGAAGCAGCAGGTGAAGAATATGCAAAAATTAATTTAGGTACCTTTGTTAACGTGCAGGGTGGTGGTACAGGAACAGGACTAAGTCAAGTGTCGCAAGGTGCCGTAGACTTAGGAAATTCTGACGTTTTTGCGGAAGAAAAGGAAGGCATTAATGCTAATCGACTGGTAGATCATCAGGTAGCAGTTGTCGGTATTGCACCACTGTTGAACAAAGATATTGGCCTAAAGGATTTATCAACAGCACAGTTACAAGCAATTTTTACCGGAAAAGTAACGAATTGGCAACAAGTTGGTGGTAAAAATCAAAAGATTGTTATTATCAATCGTGCAGCGGGATCTGGGACACGTGCCACATTTGAAAAGTGGGGTCTGCTTGGCAAACAAAGTATTGAAGCACAGGAACAAGATTCTTCAGGAATGGTACGTTCCATTGTAGCAACCACACCGGGCGCAATTTCATACGCAGCTTTTGGCTATATTGATGATACAATCGTAGCGGCTTCAGTTAATCATGTATCACCTTTAAATAAAAATGTTGCATCAGGTATGTATCCTATTTGGTCGTATGAGCATGTCTATACTAATGGTAAACCAAAACCAGAAGTTGCTAAATTTTTGAATTATTTAACGTCAAAAGAAATTCAGAGCACTTTAGTGCCAAAATTGGGATATATCTCTATTCACGATATGCGTGTCACGCGTCAGTTGAATGGGAACATTATAAAAAAGTAATTGATTGATACGAATTGATTAACCAAATTGAAATACAAGAAAATTAATGCATTTGATGTTGTTTAATGAGTATGTGCAAATCGTACGTATTCGTTTTATATGACGATGTCTGATGCTATGGAGATAAAATGGATAACATTACACAGAAGTTGATGCAAAAATCTGAGTCAACAAAAAAAGATTCACTAGGACGAGCTGTTAGTTTGGCAGCCTTATCGTTAATTGTCATTGTTGTTGTATCGATTTTTGCTTTCGTTATGAGTCGTGGCTTATCAACATTTTTCCATGATGGCGTCCATGTTAAAGACTTTCTATTTGGTTCAACATGGAATCCATCGGTAGTTAATCCACAAACGAAACAACCTTATATAGGCGCGTTGCCAATGATTCTTGGATCGTTTTTGGTAACGTTTTTGGCGGCAATTGTAGCGACACCATTTGCTATTGGGACATCGCTATTTATGACTGAAATTGCCCAAAAACGTGGGACAAAAATTATGCAACCAGTCATTGAATTGTTGGTTGGTATTCCATCTGTTGTCTATGGATTTATTGGATTGACAGTTGTTGTACCTTTTATCCGGAGTGTTTTTGGTGGTTCTGGATTCGGTATTCTATCAGGTACAATTGTCCTGTTTGTAATGGTCTTACCAACAATCACCTCGATGACTGTAGATACATTAAAGTCAGTTCCCAGACACTATCGTGAATCAGCTTTGGCTATTGGCGCTACACGTTGGCAAATGATTTATAAAGTTGTGTTGCGAGCGGCAACCCCAGGTATTTTAACCGCTATTGTCTTTGGCATGGCACGCGCTTTTGGTGAGGCGCTGGCAGTACAAATGGTTATTGGCAACGCAGCGCTGATGCCACATAACTTGACATCACCCGCCTCAACATTAACATCAATCTTGACCATGGGGATTGGGAACACTGTGATGGGATCATTACAAAACGATGTGTTATGGACACTAGCAATGATTTTGTTAGTAATGTCATTGGTATTTAACTTAGTTGTACGTGCTATTGGGCGCAGAGGAGAGATGAAATAATGAATGCAAAAAGTGCTGATAAAATAGCAACAGTTGTAATTTATATGATTTCTGGCATTGTTGCGTTAATTTTGATTGCCATGCTTGCTTTTATTTTAATTCGCGGTGTGCCAAATTTGTCTTGGCACTTTTTAACATCGCCCGCTAGAGCATTTGAAGCAGGTGGTGGTATCGGAATTCAATTATTTAATTCTTTTTACTTGCTAATATTAGCTATGCTCATTAGTTTTCCAATCGCTTTAGGTGCTGCTATTTATTTGAACGAGTATTCAAAAAAAGGTAGATTTACAACGATCGTTCGTACAGCAATTGAAATTTTAAGCTCTTTGCCTTCAGTAGTCGTTGGCTTGTTTGGATTTTTGATATTTGTCGTTCAATTTCATTTTGGATTTTCAATACTATCAGGTGCAATTGCACTAACTTTTTTTAATTTACCTTTGTTGACACGATCTATTGAAACAAGCTTAGCCCAGATTCCAAATTTACAACGTGAAGCGGGATCTGCGCTGGGCTTGTCACGCTGGGAAACAGTGATTCATATCATTCTACCAGCTGCAGTTCCCTCAATTGTGACAGGTGTTGTATTATCTGCAGGTCGTGTTTTTGGTGAAGCTGCTGCATTAATCTACACTGCTGGACAATCTGCCCCTGCATTAAACTTTACAGACTGGAATCCATTTAATATTTCAAGCCCTTTAAATCCTATGCGTCCTGCCGAAACCTTAGCAGTACATATTTGGAAGATTAATTCTGAAGGCATTATGCCAGATGCGAATGCTGTGTCTGCTGGTGCATCAGCAGTTTTAATAATTGTTGTGTTATTGTTCAATCTTAGTGCACGTAAAATCGGTGCACAATTATACAAAAAGTTGACCAGTGCATAACAAAAATAAAATGATAGAGACTAAGTGTGATGTCATTAGGGAATTGTTAAGTAACCGAGTTATGGAGAAAAAATGGTAAATAATATCGATTTAAAACCAGCAAGTGAATTTATTACTGAAAATAAGCCAGAACGTTATATCTATGATGTTGGTGCAGGTGATCATGAAATTGCAATATCAACAAAAAATTTGCAAGTGAGTTATGGTCAAAATTTGGCTTTGAGCGAAGGTGATTTATCGTTTGAACGTTATAAAATTACCAGTTTAGTTGGTGCGTCAGGTTCGGGTAAATCAACATTCTTGCGGTCGCTAAATCGTATGAATGATAGTGTTGCGACAGTTAAAGGCAATATCATGTATCGTGGCGTAGATATTAATACAAAAGCGATTGATGTATACGAAATGCGACGTCATATTGGCATGGTTTTCCAACGTCCTAATCCATTTGCTAAATCTATTTATAATAATATTACTTTTGCACTGACACAACGTGGACAATATACAAAACAAGAACTTGATGAAATTGTTGAAACTAGCTTGAAACAAGCGGCGTTATGGGATCAAGTTAAAGATGAGTTAGACAAATCAGCCTTAGCTTTATCAGGTGGACAAGCACAACGTTTGGTTATTGCACGGGCATTGGCTTTGAAACCAGATATATTACTTTTAGATGAACCATCCAGTGCACTTGATCCGATTTCATCCGCGCAGGTTGAAGATACACTACTAAAGTTAAAAAATCAGTATACAATTATCATTGTGACACATAATATGCAACAAGCGGCTAGAATTAGTGATTATACAGCTTTTTTTCATATGGGAAAAGTGATTGAGTATGATTTGACACGTAAAATTTTTACAAGACCAAAAGTTGAGCTGACAAATGATTATATTTCGGGGAACTTCGGATGACAGATATTAAACAAAAAAATATACTTGAAACACGTGATGTTAAGTTATGGTATGGTCAAAAAGAAGCATTACATGGGATTAACTTAAATTTTCCAGAAAAAGGAATTACAGCGCTTATCGGCCCATCTGGATCGGGAAAATCAACTTATATTCGAGCAATTAATCGTATGCATGATTTGGAAGATAATGTGACAGTAACTGGTTCGTTTGATTTTAAGGGAACAGATATCTATGCACCAACAACAGATACTGTTGATTTACGTAAACGAATTGGCATGGTGTTTCAACAACCTAATCCATTCCCTTTTTCTATTTATGAAAATGTTATTTTTGGTCTTAAATTGGCTGGTATCAAAGATAAAGCTGTACTTGATGAGGCTGTGGAAAAATCTCTTAAACAAGCATCAATATGGGAAGAAGTTAAGGATGATTTGCATAAGTCAGCTCTTGGCTTGTCAGGTGGTCAACAACAACGTGTATCACTTGCGCGTGTTTTGGCAACTTCACCAGAACTGTTATTGTTAGATGAACCGACTTCAGCTTTAGATCCAGTATCGAGTCATAACATTGAAGAAACGCTATTGAATTTACGTGATGACTATGCGATGATTATTGTTACACATTCAATGTCACAGGCATCACGTATATCAGATCGTACAGCTTTCTTTTTAAATGGCGATCTTATTGAGGTAGATGCAACAAAGCACATTTTCTTGAATCCACAAAGGCAAGAAACACAAGATTACGTCAGTGGTCGCTTTGGGTGATATTAGAAACAAATAAAGTTAATTCATAATTATATAGACAGCATGGTGAAAAGGAGAAATAATATGCGACGATTATTTGATGAAGAACTAGCAGATTTAGATAATTCATTTACAGAAATGGGTATGCTTGTTGCCCAAACTATTCAAAAATCTGTCCAGTCATTTGTAGATCATGATCGTGAAGGCGCGAAAGCCATTTTAGATAATGATCATCAAATTAATGAACGAGAAGCGGCTATCGAAAAGAAAACTTTTGAGATGATTGCTTTGTACCAACCAGTTACAACTGATTTACGCAAAATTGTTACAATTTTGAAAGCAGTCTCTGTATTGGAACGAATGGGTGATCAAGCACGTAATATTGCTAATTCAACTATTCGTGTTAAGGGAACAAAACATATTTCTAGTGTTGAGCAGGCACTTGGTGAAATGGGCGAACAAGTAGCAACAATGGTCTCAACTGTGATGGATTATTATATTAAAAATGACGCTTTAGGGGCTGAATCTATTGCTGAAGAAAATCAAACGTTATCTAAACGTGCAGCCCAAGTGCGTTTTGATTCAGTTGAAGGCATGAAAGAAGATGCTGATTTAGTTGATTCAGCAGCAGATTATTTAGTGATTGCTGGTTATTTGAAACGCATCGGAGATTATACGACAGACATTGCAGAATGGATTGTATATAAGCGTACAGGTAAGATTATTGAGCTGAATCCAGGATATAACTATTTTATTTAATGATGTATCATTTTATGATTAATTGTAAATTTAAATGCGCGACTAAACGAAAGTTTAGTCGTTTTTATGTCTACTGATGGAAAGTTTTGGTATAATGGAGATGTTGTACATTACTTAATAAGTGCGTTATGTCAATATGTTAAGCGCTTACAGGGAATTACAGTAGGAGGGTATATGCGTTTTTTTGCACGATTAGCGACAACAATGTTAGTTTTCTTAGTTATCTCGTCACTTTTTTCAGAAGCGTTTCGTGTTGATAATTGGATGACAGCTCTAGGGGCAGCTTTAGTGTTAGCAGTATTAAACACGATTATTAAACCAATACTAACGATTCTGACATTACCATTAACGCTATTAACATTTGGTTTATTCACCATTGTTATTAATGGTATTATGTTGGAAATAACTGCGAACCTTGTTGGCGGTTTTGATTTTTCGAGTTTTGGTTGGGCAATGTTTACAGCGATTATTTTGTCAATTGTTAATACATTGTTGACACCTGATTTGCATGTACACGTAGAAAGAAAATAAAATGGCACAAAATTCAGTTACAGTAAAACAATTAGTAGATAACACGCGCTTAGAAATTGTAGCAGGTAAACAATATTTAGAACGCGTGATTACAACCGCAGATATTTCACGACCTGGACTAGAAATGACCGGTTATTTTAATTATTATGCACCAGAACGTGTGCAATTGTTAGGTATTACGGAAACCTCTTTTTCCGAGCGAATGGGCCATGAAGAATTACTGATGGTTTTTCGACGAATGGCTGATCCAGTAACACCAGCATTTGTTGTGTCGACAGGATTGCCAATCAGTGAGGAACTCAAACAGGCAGCAGATGAGGCTAAGATTCCAATTTTAACATCGACCCTAACATCATCACGTATTTTATCAAATATGACCTATTATCTAGGTGGTCAATTAGCACCACGTGAGAATGTTCATGGTGTGCTTATTGATGTCCACGGTCTGGGTGTTTTAATTACTGGGGATGCAGGTATTGGTAAAACAGAAGCTGCATTAGAGTTAATTCAACAAGATAAAGCAAGATTAGTTGCTGATGATCGTGTCGATATTTATCAAGAAGATGAAGAACGTTTAATTGGCGAACCGAACGAAGTTTTGCGCAATATGATGGAAATTCGAGGAGTTGGTATTATTGATGTACAGCAGGTGTATGGCGCGGTTTCTGTACGATCGCATGCAACTATTGCGCTTAATATTCATCTTTCAAATGGTAAAATTGGCGAAGCTAATTTTGATCGTTTAGGTAATGATAATGATACACTTGAAATTTTAGGTGTAAAAATTAAGCGTATGGTAGTTCCTGTGACGCCAGGGCGTAACACTGCAAGTGTTATCGATGCAGCAGCGGTAAAGTTTCGTACTGCTAACATGGGAATTGATGCATTGAAAACACTTGAAGAACGTATGTCAGTAGAAATGGTGAAAAACGAAAAAATAGATCTGGAGAACAAACATGACTAAGATAGCGGTACTTGGTGCCGGGTCCTGGGGAACAGCATTAGCAAATACAGCCGCTGAAAATGGCCATGATGTGCGCCTGTGGACACATAATCCAGATCAAGTTGAAGAAATAAACCAGCAGCATACGAATGTGAAGTACCTACCTCATGCAACTTTAGTTGATACGCTAGTAGCAACAAGTGATATGTTTTTGGCAATTGAAAATGTTGAAATTGTATTGAGTGTGGTGCCAACAAAGGCTGTGCGCGAGGTAGCCAAAAAACTAGCAAATGCCCTAAAAAAACAGTCACATACGGTGATTTTAGCACATGCTACCAAGGGTCTAGAACAAGGATCATATAAGCGCATATCTGAAATGATAGCAGAAGAAGTTCCAGAAGCTTATCGTTCAGCGTTAGTTGTTATTTCCGGGCCGTCGCATGCAGAAGATGTGATCAAACATGATTTAACAGCTGTTTCAATTGGCAGTTCGGACGAATCAGCAGCTAAATTATTGCAAAAAACTTTATCAAACGAGACTTTCCGTGCTTATACGAATCATGATTTACTTGGTTCAGAATTATTTGCGGCTTTAAAAAATATAGTTGCAATTGCTTCTGGTGCTTTAATTGGTTTAGGATACGGTGTCAATGCACAAGCAGCCTTATTGACAAGAAGCTTGGTGGAAATGCGTGACTTGGGAGCAGCTATGGGTGCTAAACCAGAAACACTTTATGAACTTGCGGGCATTGGTGATTTAATTGTAACAGGCATGTCACCAAATTCACGTAATTATCGTGCTGGTTTAGGCATAGGTAAAGGAAAAAGTTTACAACAAGTTACAGAGGAAATGGGCATGGTAATTGAAGGTGTCAATACAACGAAAGCTGTTTATGACTTTTCAAAAACCTATCATGTTGACATGCCAATTACGACTGCAGTTTATCAAGTTTTATATGAAAATAAATCCTTGCATACAGCGATTTCGGATTTGATGGCAAGGCCGTTGAAATCTGAAGATTAGCCTGTACGCATGAACTAATGAATAGAAAGAGAGTAATTAAAATGAAACCAGTACGTAAAGCAATTATACCAGCAGCAGGATTAGGAACACGTTTTTTGCCGGCTACAAAAGCATTAGCTAAAGAAATGTTACCAATTGTGGATACACCAACAATTGAATATATTGTGCGCGAGGCAATTGCTTCAGGAATTGAAGATATTGTGATTGTTGATGGCAAATCAAAACGTTCAATTGAAGATCATTTTGATTCGAATCCCGAACTAGAAAATAATTTACGTGAAAAAGGAAAAGATGAATTACTAAAAATTGTACAAGAAACAACTGACATCAATATGTACTTTATTCGTCAGTCTCATCCTAAGGGACTCGGGGATGCTGTGTTGACAGCAAAAGCTTTCATTGGTGACGAACCCTTTGTTGTCTTACTTGGTGATGATTTAATGGAAGATGAAGTACCATTAACTAAACAGTTAATCGAACGTTATGAAGAGACGGGAGAATCAACTTTAGCGGTGATGAAAGTACCTCATGATCAAGTCTCTGAATATGGCGTGATCGACCCAGCGGCAGAAGCCTCTGATGGCCTGTATCGTGTTAAATCTTTTGTTGAAAAGCCAAAGCCAGAAGATGCACCATCAGACTTGGCAATTATTGGTCGATATTTATTGACACCAGAAATTTTTGAAGAATTAGAAAACACGCAACCGGGTAAAGGAAACGAAATTCAATTAACGGATGCTATTGACTCATTAAATAATCGTCAACATGTCTATGCACATGAATTTAAGGGTAGTCGTTACGACATTGGATCAAAAATTGGTTTTTTGGAAACAAACATTGAATTTGGTCTGAAGCATCCACAAACAAAAGATCAGTTACGTGCATACATTAAGGAACTAGCAGCTAAGCTGTGAGATATGTTAGACCTATAGTTCAAAGACGTGTTTAATGGTGCTAAAATCTAATAGCTTTTTCTCGACAAAATAGTAAAATACGTGTAGAATTAGATTTACAAAAAGTAAGTGAAATGAGGTCTGCTGAATGGCTAAAGATAAACAGTACGATGTTGTGATTATCGGTGCAGGACCTGCCGGGATGACTGCTGCTACCTATGCTTCGCGCGCGAATCTATCTGTGTTGATGTTAGATCGTGGCATTTATGGTGGTCAAATGAATAATACCGCTGAGGTTGAAAATTATCCTGGCTTTGACTCGATTTTAGGACCAGATTTGTCAGAAAAAATGTATGCATCTTCGACACGTTTTGGCGCTGAATATGGCTTTGGCACAGTAGAAAGTATTGAAATAGACGGCCATAATAAAATTATTAATACTGATATGGGTCGTTATATTGCAAAAACTATTATTATTGCTACTGGGTCGGAACACGTCCATTTAGGTACTGATGGTGAAGAAGATTATCAGGGCCGTGGCGTTAGTTACTGTGCTGTGTGTGATGGTGCTTTTTTCCGAGATGAGGATGTTGTCGTTGTTGGTGGTGGGGATTCTGCTATTGAAGAAGGTTTATATCTAACAAACTTAGCAAGATCAGTCACGATCTTACATCGTCGGGATAGTTTACGTGCTCAAAAAATTATTCAAGATCGTGCTTTTGCTAATGACAAAATGTCATTTCGTTGGCACACAGAAGTGATAGAAATTACTGGTGATAGCGACAAAGTCACTGGTGTTCGTGTGATTGATAATCAAACACATGAAGTATCTCAAATCAACACGAGTGGAGTTTTTGTGTATGTTGGTTTGAAACCTAATACGCAAGGTTTTGAAAATCTAGACATCACCAATGATGATGGTTGGGTCATTACTGACGAGCAGATGCGGACAGCCATTCCTGGCGTATTTGCAGTGGGGGACGTTCGTGCCAAAGAATTACGTCAAATTACAACAGCTGTCGGTGACGGTAGTATTGCAGGTCAAGGTGTTTACGACTATATTAGTGCATTACCAGTTGCAGTAAATGAACCAGTCAACTAGTATGATTTAAAAGACAAATTTGAAAAAATTGTCTTTTTTTATTGATTTGTTTTTTATTATTTTTTTCATTTATTTTTCATAAAAATGCTAATATCCCTCTAATATTGATTTTGAAAAAAGATGAAAATTTATGAAAATAAATATTTTTTATTTTCATTTTGAAAATCGTTTGACATTTAAGGTGCAAGCGGTTACAATTATTTGTGTCAAGATGCACAAAGGAATTGTTTTTTAAAAAGGAACCGGTTCTATTAAGAAAATTTTAGGAGAAGATCATGCAAAGTCAGGATAAATGGATTACCAAAATTGCGTTTTTAGGTATTTCATTCATGTTAACTAGCGCTTATGCTATAAATGGGGCGATGCCTCAAATGACAAAAGCGCTGGGAGTCTCAGCTACACAGGTACAAGCATTAGCGACAACACCGTCAATTGTTGTGACAGTTTTTGTTTTGCTTAGTTCATTTATTGCAGCAAAACTAGGTGATAAAAAAACAATTATGCTAGGCATGCTTTTAGTTGGGTTTGCTGGAATTGTACCTTTTTTTGTGATATCATACCCTATCATTCTTGTATCTAGAATGGTCTTAGGTGCTGGATTTGGTATTTTTAATTCATTAGCTGTATCAATGATAGCTGTCATGTATCAAGGACAAACACGTGCAACGATGCTTGGTTGGCGTGCGGCTGTTGAACAAATTGGTCAAGCTGTCTTGACTTTCATTGCTGGATTACTTTTAAATTTTGGTTGGCAAACAACGTTTTTAGTGTATTTACTAGCTTTTCCAATTTTGTATCTTTTTTATGTTCGTGTGCCAGATACAACAGAAATGTTAGCTGCTGATCAAAAAAATAATAAAAAGACACATATTAATAGAAATGTTCCTCAAAATATTAGTCCCTTAGTATGGGTATTGACACTGTTTGCTGCCTTCATAGTTATTGACTATATGGCAATTCAACTAAGTTTTCCTTTCATGGCTCAAAGCTTAGGTGTTAGTGGTTTGCTTGTTTCAACGATTCTATCACTTATGCTGGTTGCAGCAATGGTAGGTGGGCTTGTATATGGTGGTATGCAAAAATTATTTGGCCGTTTTACACTTCAAGTTGGCCTACTGTTGATGGTATTATCTAATTTCTTAGTGGCGTTTTCAAACGGTAATTTTGTTATTTTGACAATAGGCGTATTATTAATTGGTTTTCCAATGCAATTAATTTCACCATTTATTTTTAGTCAATTACCTAACTTGGCGCCTTTAAAAAAGCAACCATTTGTGACCTCTATTGTATTGATTGGTTTCAATGTTGGTGTGTTCGTTGAACCTTTTGCATTATCATTACTAGCCAAGATGATGGGAAATGAAACGCATAGTGTGTCTGAAGCAGCATATACAACGATTCCGCTACTTGGGGTAATTTTGCTTATTATTGCAGGAGTCACATTCATTACTAATCGTAAACGTGCTTAAAAAATAAAACATTTTAAAAATTTGCGCCTTGAGGTGGCGCATTATAAGTAGCCTTAAATTCGGTGTCATTTATTAAACGTTTATAAGGAGAACGGAAAATCATGAAAAAACTAACAAATGAAGCGATGTTAATTACATACGCTGATTCACTTGGAAAAAACTTGAAAGAATTGAATCAGGTATTATCTAATGAACTTAATGGTGTTGTAGGCGGTGTGCATGTCTTACCATTTTTCCCATCAACTGGGGATCGTGGTTTTGCACCTGAACAGTATGAGACTGTTGATCCTAAATTTGGTGATTGGTCAGATGTTGATAAGTTGGCAGACAAATATTACTTGATGTTTGACTTTATGTTGAATCATATTTCGCCACAATCAAAGTATTTCCAAGATTTTTTGGAAAAGAAAGAGGCATCAGAATATTATGATATGTTCTTAAAGTATTCTGATTTTTGGCCAGAAAATCGACCAACAGATGCTGATATTGATTTGATATATAAGCGTAAGGACAAAGCACCATTTGCGCCTGTTACCTTTGCTGATGGCACAACTGACCAAGTTTGGAACACATTTGGTGATCAACAAATGGATTTAGATGTTACAAAAGAAGTAACAAAAAAATTCATTAAAGATTCACTTGTTAATTTGGCACATCATGGTGCATCAGTTATTCGTTTAGATGCCTTTGCTTATGCAATTAAGAAGTTAGATACAAATGACTTTTTCGTTGAACCTGAAATTTGGGCCATTCTAGATGAGGTCCGTGAAATATTGGCAGCAGAAGGATCAGAAGTATTGCCTGAAATCCATGAACATTATAAAATTGTACGTAAGATTACTGAACATGACATGTATTCATACGACTTTGCATTGCCATTGATTACATTATATTCATTATACTCAGGTAAGACAGAGCGTATTGCGGATTGGTTGCGTCAAAGTCCAATGAAACAATTCACAACATTGGATACACATGATGGTATTGGTGTTGTTGATGCTAAGGATTTGTTGACACAAGAAGAAACTGACTTCACAACTGAAGAAATGTATAAAGTTGGTGCCAATGTTAAAAAGATTTTCTCTTCAGCGGCATATAATAATTTGGACATCTATCAAATAAACACAACTTATTATTCAGCATTAGGTAATGATGATGCTGCCTACTTATTGGCTCGTGCAGCACAAATATTTGCACCCGGTATTCCACAAATTTATTACGTTGGGTTGCTTGCTGGTGAAAATGATATTGAACTTTTGGAAAATTCAAAAGAAGGTCGTAACATTAACCGTCATTATTATGACTTGGCTGAAATTGCTGAAACAACAAAGCGACCAGTTGTTTCAAACTTGTTTGACTTATTACGTTTCCGTAATACAAGTGCAGTCTTTGATTTAGATGGTTCAATTGATGTAGTTAATGATGGCGAAAATGAATTGACAGTATCACGTACATCTGCAGATGGCAAAACAACTGCTGTTTTGGATGCTAACTTTGCAACAAAGAGCTTTACTGTAACTGAAAACGGTAAAGAAATATTTACGACAAAGTAATTATGTCAGTTAAAGCGCCTCGGCGCTTTTTTGGTATAATAGAGGCAAATAAAGGACAACGTTATGCTCATACTTGCTTCTGATTTACCTCATTTTTTAACAGAAATTCTTTCGGCGGATAATCCGTTCTCAACGAGTAAGCTTATCATTCTTTTCTTGCTTATTTTTATTGAAACAGCAGGTATTGTGACTGGTTTCATACCTGGGGATACAATATTGACCACTGCTGGTGGGTTTGCAGGGACACATCATAATTTTGGTGAGTTAATGGCTTATATTGCTGTTTTTTCACTCGCTTCCTTTTTAGGCGATGCCGTCAATTATTGGTTCGGTGCGTTTTTGATGAAACAAATTAGTAAGATCCCGTTTTTAAAGCGACACTTGCAGGGGGGAATGTTAGATAAATTAGCCACTAATTTTCATCCAAAGCGTTGGTTATTGTTTGTTGTATTGGGAAGATTTTTACCATTCATTCGTGTTGTTGTGCCGTTATTAGCAAGAAGGTTAGCTCTGCCATTTGTTAGTTATATTCGTATGGCTGCTTTTGCGAGTGTATTGTGGTCTGCGGTCATTGTTTCTGCAGGATATTTCATTGGGCACTTAAATATACCGTCAGATATGCTGTTAATTATAGTTGTAGGTATAGCCATTGCTTTTATTCTGGCGTTAAGAGTCCCAAAATTTAGGCAAGCAATCGTTAACTTGTTTGTTCGGAAATAATCAAACTTTGTTATAATAAAGCTAGAATACACATAGGAGAAAATCATGATCTATCAAGAACAATTAGCAAAATGGGAAGCAGCAACTTTGCCAGAATATTTGGCAAAGGATTTGGCGCATTATACGCCCGAACAGCAAGAAGATGCGTTTTACCAGAATTTGAGTTTTGGTACAGCCGGTATGCGTGGTGTTCTTGGGGCCGGAACAAATCGTATGAATATTTACACAGTTCGTCAGGTTACTGAGGCATTAGCGCGTTATATTGACGGCCAAGGAGATGCTGCAAAGACTAGCGGTGTTGTTATTAGTTTTGATTCACGACACTTTTCACCAGAATTTGCTTCAAATGCAGCGCAGGTTTTATCTGCACACGGTGTTAAAGTCTATCTGTTTAGCAGTTTACGACCAACACCGGAATTGTCTTTTGCTGTACGCGAACTTGGCACATTTGCAGGAATTATGATTACGGCCTCTCATAACCCTAAAGAATACAATGGTTATAAAGTATACGGAGCAGATGGTGGACAAATGGTACCAGAAGCTGTTGATGCGGTTGTCTCAGAACTCGAAAATATACAAGACGTCTTTGGTATCGCTTTAGATGAATCCAAGGCACATGTACAGGTTATTGATTCAGAAATTGATGATAAGTATTTAGCTAACGTTGCCACAGTAACAGTTAACCCTGAGCTAGTTGCTAAAGAAGGGGCTTCGTTGAAATTTGTTTATTCACCATTACATGGCACAGGACAATACATTGGTGAGAAGGCGCTACAACAAGCCGGTTTTACAAACTATACAATTGTGAAAGAGCAAGCTGTTATTGACGGAGATTTTCCAACAGTTAAGAAGCCAAACCCAGAAGATGCGGCGGCCTTAGCTATGGCTATTGATTATGCCAAACGTGAAGGCGCTGATGCAGTTGTGGCAACTGATCCTGATGCAGATCGTATGGGGGCAGCTGTCAAATTAACTGACGGTACGTTCCAAGTCTTAACAGGAAACCAAATTGCAGCTGTGCTTGTGAACTATCTTTTGACGGCAAAGAAAGAAACAAATACATTACCAGAAAATGGTGCCATTGTCACATCTATTGTTTCATCGCGTTTTGCTTCAAAAGTAGCTGAAAGTTTTGGTGTAATCACTGAAGATGTTTTAACAGGCTTTAAATATATTGCAGCTAC
Source organism: Leuconostoc gelidum subsp. gelidum KCTC 3527 (assembly GCF_000166715.1). Taxonomy (GTDB): domain Bacteria; phylum Bacillota; class Bacilli; order Lactobacillales; family Lactobacillaceae; genus Leuconostoc; species Leuconostoc gelidum. Next base: position 100,518 of record NZ_AEMI01000020.1, on the reverse strand, counting down.
AATTGATAAGTACGAAGCAACTAAAGAACAGACTTTCTTGTTTGGATTTGAAGAAAGTTTTGGTTATCTGGTTAAGCCATTTGCACATGACAAAGATGCTATTCAAGCACTTGTGTTATTTGCTGAAGTAGCGGCTTATTATAAGTCACAAGGTAAAACATTTGCAGATGGTCTAGAGAAATTGTTTGAGAAGTTTGGTTACTTTGAAGAAAAAACAATTAGTCTTGATTTTCCGGGTATTCATGGTAACGATGAGATGGGCGCCATTATTTCACAGTTCCGTGATAAGCAACCTGATACAATTGGTGGTTTAAAAGTGATGCGCGCACAGGATTTTTCAAAATCAACTGAAACAGCTGTCAATGGTAAAATAACGACATTACCACAGCCAAAAGCAAACGTATTAAAGTATTGGCTTGAGGATGGGTCATGGGTAGCTATTCGTCCGTCAGGAACTGAACCAAAGTTAAAATTCTATATTGGGGTTGAATCAGATTCACAAGTAGCATCTCAGTCTAAAATTGATGTTATGACGAAAGATTTGATGGCATACACGAAATAAAGTTAGACAATTGAGACATATTTTGATACAATTAAAAAAGGCTTAGAGGCCATATTAACGCTAATCCGCTGTGCGTTTAGCCTAAGGGCAAGTGTAAGATTATCGACTAGGAGAATTACTAATGCGTCAAAATAGCATTTTAGAAAACATTACATCAGTACAATTACGTTCTGATATTCCTGATTTCCGCGCTGGTGACACTGTTAAAGTGTTCGCTAAGATTGTTGAAGGTTCGCGTGAGCGTATTCAATTATTTGAAGGTGTTGTTATCAAGCGTAAGGGTGCTGGTATTCAAGCAACTTACACTGTTCGTAAAATCTCGTCAGGTGTTGGTGTAGAACGTACATTCGCGTTGCATTCACCACGTGTTGAAAAGATTGAAGTGATCCGCTTTGGTGCAGTACGTCGTGCCAAGTTGTATTACTTACGTGCATTACAAGGTAAAGCAGCTCGTATCAAGGAACGTCGTCGCGACGTATAACTTGCTTAAAAAACATCCAGTGGGATGTTTTTTTTGAGTGTGGTATGTATTGATTTCAAAAACATAAATTTGTATAATGAATTTCAGAATGTAATATTTATGTAATGAAACAGCAAAACTTATGATATGTAAACAGGACGATGAGGGTATATAATTAAAACATACTCGAATAATATTTGAGTTTCATTACTCCCCTAGTAATGTTTCAATCAGCCCCCCAATTACTGATTGATTTAATTGATAACTTCGGTTATCGTGCCCCTGACCATCCCCTCTTCGGTCAGGGGTTTTTTTATGTTTTCAATGACTTTTTACTTGAATGCAAGTATATTTATCGGTTAAACAGTTAACGTTACGAACAGCAGTTCGTTATGTTAAAATAACTGTATGGTAGAATTCATGATTACAAATGATACACGCAAAATTTTGCACGTTGATCTGGATGCGTTTTATGCACAAATTGAAATGCGAGATAACCCAAAACTGAGACATAAAGTGTTAATTATAGCGCGTGATCCTGAAGAAACAGGCGGGCGAGGGGTTGTAGCAACAGCAAACTATGCTGCAAGAAAGTTAGGTGTTCATTCAGCTATGAGCGCCTCTGAAGCAAAAAATCTAGCACCTGATGCTGTATTTTTATCCCCTAACTTCACTAAATATAGGGCTGTCTCTGACCAGATTCATAATATTTTTGATGCTTTTACAAAGAAGGTCGAACCGGTAGCATTAGATGAAGCTTATCTTGATGTGAGTGATTTGAATTTATCAGGGTCAATGTTGGCAGCGCGTATTCGACACGAAATTTTAAGAGTGACGGGCCTCACGAGTTCTATTGGTATTTCACATAACAAGTTATTAGCTAAGTTGGGGTCTGAATATAATAAACCAAATGGTGTCACAGTTATCACAACTCAAAATATGTTAACATTTCTTGATGAATTAACTATTGGCGATTTTCGTGGTGTTGGGAAAAAAACACATGAAAAATTCAAGCGGTTGCAGATTGAAAATGGATCAGACTTAAGAAAAATGTCATATGATGAATTACGATCTCAATTTGGCAAGGTTGGGGAGCACCTATATTATCAGGCTCGTGGTGTTCATTTTGGTGAAGTTCAGTGGCAACGACAACGTCAGTCGATCGCTAAAGAAGAAACTTATGACCATTTTTTACATAGTGAACGCGATATACAATATGAATTTAAAAAACTAGCTGCTGCTATGATCGAGGCGCTAAAAAAGCATCATCGTGTTGGCAGAACACTGAATATTAAAGTACGTGATGATAATTTTAATACAATGACTCGTGCAATAACACGAGAGTTACCATGGCCATTGTCGGAAGAATTGTTAACTGAAAATGCGCAGAATATTTTTGAGGATTTAATGGCGCCACCTTTTTCAGTTCGATTATTAGGAATGTCAATGAGTAATTTGCAATCTAACAGTTTTGAAGAAATGACGTTATTTTAAACGTGATATACTAGATAAAGACGTGTTAATTTTAAACACAGATCTGTAAAAATAGAAAGATAAGATTATGGCAACGATTGAAGAGCAACTACTACAACAAATTAAAAGATATGACACAATTATTATTCATAGACACCAGCGACCAGATCCTGATGCGTTTGGTTCACAACTAGGCTTGAAGGCAGTATTACAAGCGAGCTTTCCTGAAAAACATGTTTATGCTGTAGGCAAAGAAGTGCCAGGGTTGTCATGGATGAACGAAGATGATACATTTATGGATGATATACCTGATAAAACCTACAAGAATGCTTTGATTATCATGGTGGATACTGCTAATTCACCCCGTATTGACGATCAACGGTGGCCTAATGGTTTAGAAACAATTAAAATTGATCATCATCCAAATGATGAACCTTACGGTGATTGGCAATGGATTAAGCCAGGACATTCAGCAACGAGCACGATGATCTATGAGTTCTATGAAACACTTAAAGATCAAGGGTTAATCATGACTGATAAGGCAGCACGGTTACTTTACATTGGTATTGTAGGTGATACTGGACGATTTATGTATGGTATGGACAAGGAAACTTTTCGTGTAGTTTCAGAACTGTTTAATTATAAATTTAATTATGAAGCGGTTCATCATAATATGGAAACAATTACTGAAAATGCCGCTAAATTATCAGGATATGTCCTACAAAACTTGAACATTTTGCCTTCCGGATTTGCTTTTGTCGTGCTAACGAAAGCACTAGTTAAAAAATTTGATTTAAGAGAATCTGGCACTGCGTTTGTTGTCCCACTGCCTTCAAAAATTGATAAAGTCAAAGCTTGGGCTATTTTTGAAGAACAAGATGAAGGTAACTATCGTGTACGTTTGCGATCAAGAACTATTGTCATTAACAAAATTGCAAACCAATTTGAAGGTGGCGGACATCCAATGGCATCAGGTGCTTGGGCACAAACAGGACAAGATGTTGAACGATTAATAAAAATGGTTGATAGTGCATTAATTAAACAGTATGGTACCGAGGGAACAGCTCAGGAAACGACTGAGAAAATTGAAAGTAGAGAAATTTGATGGCAGAAACAGCAAACCAATTTGGACAATTTAATTTAAAGCCAGAAATCATTGTAGCTCTGACCAAAATTGGGTTTACACAACCAACACCAGTACAAGCTAAGCTTATTCCTAGTATTTTGCAAGGCAATGATGTTGTTGGTCAGTCTCAGACAGGGTCTGGGAAAACACATACATTTTTGATACCGATATTGAACCAATTGTCACAAAATGAACAAAATGAACAATATGTACAGGCTGTGATTACAACACCATCACGTGAACTAGCAGCACAAATTACCAAGGCAGCTAAAGATTTTGCGGAAAACTGGCAACAAAATGTGACTATTTCAGAATTTGTCGGTGGTACAGACAAAATGCGACAAATCAAGCAACTTGAAAAAGGTCAACCTCAAATTGTTATTGGCACACCAGGTCGTATTAAAGATTTGGTATCAACCGGGGCTTTAAAGTTACATGCTGTACACACATTGGTTGTTGATGAAGCAGATATGACACTTGATATGGGATTTTTGAGTGAAGTAGATTTTATAGCTGGTGCAATGCCAGATAAATTACAAACTTTGGTATTCAGCGCAACCATGCCAGAAAAATTAAAGCCATTTTTAAAGAAGTATTTGGATAATCCAAAATTTGAAGCCATTCCTGTATCAACTGTTATTGCAGATACCATTGACAACTGGTTATTAGCGACAAAATCAAAAAATAGAAATGATGTTATATATCAAGTATTGTCAATTGGCAATCCTTATTTGGCATTGGTATTTGCTAATACAAAAGAACGTGCAAAAGAAATTGCTTCGAATTTGCGTGGTCGTGGTTTGAAAGTTGCAGAAATACATGGTGATATTGAACCACGTGAACGTCGACGTGTGATGAAAGCAATCCAAAACTTAGAATTTCAATATGTTGTCGCAACTGATTTGGCGGCCCGTGGTATTGATATTGAAGGCGTATCTCATGTTATTAATGATGACATACCAGATGAGTTAGAATTTTTCGTTCATCGTGTCGGACGAACTGGGCGTAATGGTTTAGCAGGTCTCGCGATTACGCTATATGGTCCAGATGAAGAGCAAGAAGTTGCCGAATTAGAAGCGCTTGGTATTAATTTTAAAGCTAAGCAAATTAAAGATGATGAGATTGTCGATGTTAAAGATCGTCGCGCACGTAAACAACGTGTTGCCACAACCAAAAAACTAGATCCAACAATGGTTGGTATGGTTAAAAAGAAGAAAAAAATCGTTAAACCGGGCTATAAGCGCCGAATTAAGTCAGCGATTCAACGTAAAGATCAAATGGATCGCCGTATTTCAAAGCGAGAAGAAATGCGCGCAACACGTAAGGAAAATAAAAAGCGTGGCGATAGGTAATAAAAAATAAGACGACTCAGTTGAGTCGTCTTATTTTTTAATGTCGATCACGACGTGATAATGGTGCAATGATGTTGGCTTGAATTAATTTCATGACTTCGGGATTATCTGGTAAATTAGAATGTTGCGCATTGTCACCTGTCACAGTAATCTGGGTGTATGATTTAACTTTTTTTTGATAAATATATTTTCCAGCGATGACACTTTGAATTGGAACAATGCCATCATCAGTGTAATCTTCAGTACCGGCAATTGAATACACTGTTAAGTGACTTGGTATTTTACTATTTTCTTGTATAAAATCTTTTAACATTTCAGTGCGTCGTTGTAAAGAAGTTTCTGAAAAGTTAAAGGGCGTCCCCAATGTCATCAATGTTGGTATTGAAAAGTCATCACTGTCAAAATATTTTTCAAGAAAATTTGTCCATATTAAGCCGCCGTTTGAATGGCCAATGGCAGAAAATGTCTGAAAGTGATAGCGATCTTGTAAGGCATAAAGAGCACTTGTTAACCACTGTGTTTGTTTTTTAATATTGTTGTAACCATCTTCGTTGTTTTGAAAGCCAATAACAATAAATGGTTGGCGATCATTAGCGTTGATTTTGCCAGTGTATATCAACTCACCATTTTGATTAACTTTGACTTTTAGAATACTGTGAGTTGGGCCATTAGCATTGATTTCTGATAATAAATGATCGAACCGATTAACAGTTGCTTCAGATCCAGGAACAAAAATAACAGGTGTCATATGTGAATTTTTAATTTTGGACTGATGAGTACTTGTTTCTGATACCCAATGCTGGCCATAGATACCTAAAAACACCATTAATATTAAACTTAATATTAAAATTAATGTTAACACGATTCTATTTTTCATGAGTAACCTCTGTTGTAAGACGCTTTAAAAATGGTCGATAAATTAGCAAAGAGATGCTAAAAATGAGAAAGGCAAGTATCGTTGATCGGATCGGTGTGGCACTTGCAAGGGTAGGAAGTAACATATTTGGCAAATTATTAGGTGTAATAAAAACTGCAGGTTGCACAATATGCCCTGCTATAGCGACATAGCTGATTAACATACTAGTGATATTAACGAGTATCATAGGTACTAACATGAGAGGTCTGAGAAACATGGGCAGGCCAGCATAGAGTAGGTAATTGTTATCAAACAAGCTAGGAATCCATGATAAAATACCCAAACGTTTATATTTTTTTGATACTGCAAACAATAATAAAATATTAAGTGTTAAAGTATTACCAACACCACCAAATAAAGTAAACGCGCCATAAATGCTATACAAATTTTCAGGGAAAGGGAGGGGTGCTAAACCGTGAGTTAAAAATTTATCTAAATTTGATACCATAGCATTAAACGAGGTCTGATTGCTGGAAAGCTCAGAAGGAAGTGAAAATCCAATTATAAATAGCAATGGCGACAAAATTGAAATTAGTAGCAACCCAGAAAAGGTTGTAAAAAAATTTTTAGATAACAGATTTGAGATAATAGTCGTTATACTTGAAAGATGTAATCCGACATGAAGTAATAGACTAGCAGAGATCATTGTTGTAGCCCATAGTAAATATTTTAGACTAAAAGGAGAGACAGCTATTTTAAGACGACGATAATACCAATAATATGTATAACAGCTCAACAAAGTGAAAAGTGTTATTAATAAGTAATGGATAGCCGTATTTGTGGGTGATTGATTTTTTGCGAACAGTAACATATAAATTGCAATAAAGTTAGTTATAATAGGTAGCGTCGTATTTTCAATGCCTTTTTGAGTTAAATAGTGATATGTTAAGCCGATAACAAAAATCATAGTGACAGCAACGTCAAGATTTTGTATGATAAACATTAACTGATCGGAGACGCTATCTGGTATTATTGGATAGTCGTAAAAAATGTTTGCGAGCAAAGCATCAGGAGAAATAGCTAACTTAAAAAAAAGTCGACAATAAATATCGATGGCCAAAATTGGCACAGATTGTTGCATAGCAACTGATATGGCCTGCATAAAAGAGCGATGGCATAAGGCCTCATCCACATTTTGGACGGAATTGATTAAACGATTGAGCATGATGCCTCCAGAGCTTTCAAAAAATTTGTACTGTAAGAACAAGACTATACATAAAAAATGTTTGTGTTATAATAATGACTATGAATCTTTTTTACTACTGCAGCAAAGTACTATTTGATTATACATTAAATCACAGATACGGGGGTAACGTGAAATGATTAAACAATTTTTTCAGCGGCCGATTGTTAATTTTATTAGTCGGACGCTATTTTATTTTATAATTATTTTAGTGCTGATATACCTTTACAGCTATTCAGGCGTGGGTGAAGGTCACTTTATTTATAACGAATTCTAAATTAGGAAAATTAATATGATTATTAAAAATATCATGACAGCGATTGATACAATTGCAGAAACGCAAGGGCATACAATTGCTTATGATGAATTGGGAAATACACACACATACGAACAGCTTAAAAAGTATTCGGATAGCCTAGCATCATTTATAGAGAACTTGCATGTTGCTGATAAAGCACCAATTATGGTTTATGGGGGACAGCAGTTTGACATGATTGCCAGTTTCTTAGGCAGCGTCAAGGCGGGTCATGCCTATGTGCCGGTTGATGTTAATTCAGCTGATGAGCGCTTAACAGATATCATCGAGATTGGACAACCAGCGTTAATTATTGCTGTTGATGATTTACCAATCGAAGTTACTGATGTAACAGTCATCAATAAGACCCAATTGACCGAAATATTTAATACAGTCAACGCGTTTAAAATGACCCAGCCTGTTGTTGGTGATGAGAATTTTTATATCATCTTTACATCGGGCACAACTGGTAAACCAAAAGGTGTTCAAATTTCGCATGATAATCTTGTGAGTTTTGCGAGTTGGATGTTAGGTGAAACCTTTAATTGGCAATCTGGTAGTAATGTCTTATCACAGCCACCATACTCATTTGATCTATCAGTGATGGATTGGGTTCCAACGTTGTTAGCAAAAGGAACTCTGAAGGCTTTACCAAAAGACGTAGCTGATGATTTTAAGACATTATTTAAGACATTGCCCAGTCTCCAGCTACATAAATGGGTATCAACACCATCTTTTGCTGATGTCGCGTTACTTGATCCAGAATTTACACAACAAAAGCACCCCAATCTTGATGCTTTCTTCTTCTGTGGCGAAGTATTGACATCAACAACAGCACAAAAGTTGCTTGACCGTTTTCCAGACGCAAAAGTTTATAATACCTATGGACCAACTGAAGCAACTGTTGCGGTTACTGGTTTACAAATTACACAAGATGTTATTGCAAGTCATGATAAAATGCCGATTGGTTATGTTAAATCTGATACAAAAATCATTATTCAAGATAGTGATGGCATTGCAGTATCTGAAGATGAAGCAGGTGAAATTGTTATTGTTGGTCCGTCAGTATCAAAGGGATACTTAAATAATCCTGAAAAAACAGCAGCAACCTTTACCGTTATTGATGGTCAGCAAGCCTATAAAACAGGTGACTTAGCAACACGTGATGCGAATGGTTTACTACACTATAACGGACGTAGTGATTTTCAAATCAAGTTGCATGGCTTCCGAATTGAGTTAGAAGAAGTTGCCCAGCAATTGCAACAAAGTCAATGGGTGGAACAGGCAGTGGCTGTGCCTAGATATGATGCTGATGGTAAAGTAAAGCAACTATTAGCTATTATTGTAGCTAAAAATAATACTTTTGAGAAACCCATTTTGTTAACCAACGCTATTAAATTAGAACTTGAAAATATTATGATGCCATACATGGTCCCTAGTCGGTTTATGTATCGTGAAGCATTACCACTCACGCCGAATGGTAAAATTGATCTCAAAGGTTTGATTTCTGAGGTGAATAATAATGCTTAATCTACAGCCATATGCTGACCCAAAGTATTTTATTATTTTATTAGTAGCATTGTTGCCACTAGCAATTGGTTTATATTTTGGCAAGCGATTGAATTGGTATGAAGTTGTTGTATCTGTCATTTTTATCTTTTTAATGTTTGATGGTCATAAATATCATGAAGGATTTGCCCTAATTGGTTATATAATTTGGCAATGGCTACTAGTATGGGCCTATACGCTATATCGCAAGAAAAATAATCACGCAATGGTTTTTTATGGGGCGGTTGTGTTAGGTATACTACCATTGGTTTTGGTTAAAATAGCGCCAGGTGCACATTGGACCCATGTGACTTCACTACTTGGATTTCTTGGTATTTCATATCTAACATTTCGATCGGTAGCCATGATTATGGAAACACGAGATGGGGCCATTAAAGACTTTAATCCTTGGTTATTTTTGCGTTTTATGCTCTTTATGCCTACAATATCATCAGGACCAATTGATCGTTATCGTCGTTTTATTAAAGATATCACAACAGTACCAGATCGCACAAAATATATCAGTATGCTTGAAAAAGCAGTATGGTATTTCTTCCTTGGATTTTTATATAAGTTTATAATATCTCATATTTTAGTAGACGAATTGTTACCGCAAATTACCAACTTTGCCTTGCAAGATGCTCATCTTCATAATGGCTGGACATGGTGGTTGATTCCCTATATGTACACTTGGGGATTAGATTTATTCTTTGATTTTGCTGGTTATTCATTGTTTGCTGTCGCGACAAGTTATGTGATGGGGATTGAATTACCAATGAACTTTAACAAACCCTTCCTATCAAAAAACTTGAAAGATTTTTGGAACCGTTGGCATATGTCATTGTCGTTTTGGTTCCGAGACTACATTTTTATGAGACTTGTGTTTTTGATTATGAAAAAGAAGTGGATCAAAAATCGAGTAACAGTTTCAAATATAGCCTATATTGTTAATATGTTAATTATGGGATGTTGGCACGGATTGCATTGGTACTATATTGCATATGGTTTGTTCCAAGGTGTTGGTATGGTTATTAATGATGCATGGCTGCGATATAAAAAGAAACATAACTTTCCACATAACAAATTTACAGAGGCGCTTGCAATTGTGATAACATTTAATGTGGTGATGGTTAGTTTCTTATTGTTTAGTGGATTTTTGGATACATTATGGTTTAAATAATAGCAATTAAAAGAAAGAGGAAATAACAATGGCAGTAAAAGAAGACGTAATCGACATTTTGAATACAATTATTGGTGAAGATATCACTGATCAAATGGATGATGATTTTTTTGATAGTGGGTTGCTCGATTCAATGGCAACTGTTGAATTGTTACTCGACTTGGAAAGTAAGTTTGATATTCAAGCACCAGTATCAGAATTCAATCGTGATGAATGGAACACACCTAATAAAGTGATTGCCAAAGTTGAATCTTTGATTGGGTAGTCACCATGAAAAAAAGGGGGTTATGGTGGATTTTTGGACCAGTAGTGGTCGCTTTTGTATTGATTTTTGCATTATTTTTAGCACCTTTTTCTTTAAATCACATTACACATAAAAATATACGTAATGCATCGGTTTCTTTTTCCAAGAATACCTTTAAAGGAGAGGCTATAAAAACAGCGGCGTTTAGTGATCATTCTAGACGTTATGTGCCTTTTTTCGGGTCAAGTGAGCTATTACGTTTGGATACCATGCACCCTTCAATGTTGGCTGCAAAGTATCATAGAAACTACCAACCATTTTTACTAGGTCAGGCGGGCACGGAATCGCTGACTCATTATTTAGGCATGCAAGAAATGACACCTGCATTACACAAAAAGCAAGCAGTTTTTATTATTTCACAGCAGTGGTTTACTAAGAAAGATACAAAACTCTTCTTTCCTGAATTTTATTCACCGTTACAAACAGTGGATTGGTTACGTAATATCAATCATATTACGCCAACTGATCGCTTTATTGCAGGTCGTTTGTTGGAACAAAAACAAATTAAAGACAGTGATTTTTACGCAACATTGATTACTAAAATTAGTGATAATAAACCCTTGTCAAAAACTGACATCAACCTACTAAGTTTACGTCATCGCTTATTGTTACGTGATGATCAACTATTTTCAAATTTTTCACGATCGAACAATTGGGATAAGCGTGTTGAACCGGCATTAAAAATATTACCTAAACAGGATAGTGCCTCATCATTATTACGGCAAGCAACAAAAATTGGTGAAAAAGAAACAACAAATAATGATTTTCAAATTAAAAATTCATTTTACAGATACCGTGTAAAAATGCGTTTAAAGCAATTGGCTCAGTCACAGAAATCTTTTGATTATCGTCAGTCAGACGAGTATGCTGATTTTCAAGCAGTGTTAGCAGAGTTTGCAAAACAACATACAGATGTCTTGTTTATTATTCAACCAGTTAATCAGCGTTGGGCTCATTATACAGGATTAAACCAAGATATGTACTATCAAAGTGTCGACAAAATTAAGGAGCAGTTGACGACACAAGGGTTTAATAATATTGCTGATTTTTCGCATGAAGGTAATGCGAATTACTTTATGCAAGATACAATTCATCTGGGATGGAATGGCTGGGTAGCTGCAGACAGGCATATCAATCCATTTTTAACAAATGGTTATAAGCCAACAAATTATCATATTAACAATAATTATTTATCACGTGAGTGGCAAAATCTTATGCCAACATCCGATAATTTGGAACAATTCAAATAAAAACCGCCAATGTGTCGGGTATTAAGAAAATCAATAAAGTTTTCTTAATACCCAACACGAAGCGGTTTTTTTGTTTATGAAAATGGTGATTGGGATTCTGCATCCGTTGATGTTGGAAAATTAAAAGGGTCGATTGCGTCGTCACCAGACAAGGCACTCAAACTGGTTGGCGCTTCTTTTGGCAGGTCAATATCATCAAATTTAAAGGCCAGTAATGAATCTGTAATAGATTGTTCGTGTGAAATATCACCATCATCCCGTATATTAATGATTTTGGCATGCTCAATATTTTCATGTGTTTGTCTTAAAAATGATTCTCGCGCAGCAACACGTTGCTTGATATCAGAAACATCAACTGTCTCATTAAGATCAGTCACAACTTCGAAGCTCACACCCTCATTTTTTTTCATGAGTTTAAATGTTGCTTCGGCGATGGCCCCAGTTTGCGTTTCAAGTTGTTGTGCCAAAAAACCAGCCTCTAAACTAAAATCAGCAGACTTATCCAGTCCTAAACGTTGTTTGACTAAATCACCAGTCAAGTACCAACGTTGATTTTTACTGTCTTGAGAAGCAATTTCTATAGTGCCAAAACCAGCGTTATCAAAGAACGTTACCACGGAAGAAAGGGCATCAGTTGGGAATTGGCGTGCTATTTCTTTACCAGCCCAATATAAAATATGGGGATAATCTTCTTGTAATAGATTTTTTAAAAGACCATCACGGAGAAGCGTCAAGGCAAAGCTATTGACTTGAAAATTTGTCTGTAAAATTTTGTCGTAATCATTGCTATTCATAAGTTTATATAAACCTTTCAGATCTTTATTATACCAAACTTTTGGTCTAGAAAACTTGCATTCTTAAATTTTCCGTTCATAATTATAAATATGAATAAAAATAATCCAATCGGGATGGTTGATTCTGGGGTTGGTGGCCTAACGGTCATTAAAGAAGCCCAAAAGCAACTACCTAACGAACAATTTATCTTTATTGGCGATACAGCGCGTATGCCTTATGGGCCACGGACGACGGATGAAGTGACTGCCTACACACTGCAAATGGCAAATTATCTGGTAACAGAAAAGCAAATTAAAATGCTTGTCATTGCTTGTAATACGGCAACAGCACGTGCACTCACTGTGCTTCAAAAAAAATTAACTATTCCGGTCATTGGTGTCATACAACCAGGCGCGCAAGCCGCACAATTGGCAACCAAAAATAAAACAGTTGGTATCATTGCAACTGAAGGCACTGTCAATTCTAAAGCCTATGAATCGCAAATACATCAATATGACGCTGATATAAAGGTTTTGTCACAAGGTGAACCAGATTTTGTACAATTAGTTGAAGCAAATAAGTATCAAGATCATGCTGCGCGAGATCTTGTCATGAATCATTTAGCACCGTTTAAAGCAGCGGGAATTGATACACTAATACTAGGTTGCACCCACTTTCCATTGCTTGAATCTTTTATTCAAGAGGCAGTCGGTCAACAAGTTACCTTGATTGATTCCGGTCGTGAAACCATTTATGCCATTAAACAATGTTTGAATAAGCTGGCCTTAAACAGTGATATAAAACATAATCATGATGAAGATATTTATTACACAACGAGTGATAGTGATAATGAAACGTTTAAAGTTATTGCGACAAATTGGTTAACGCGCACCCATGAACTTGATGTTCGTCATTTAAAAATCGTAGGCAATGGGATATTACAGCATTTAGAGGAAATTAGCATGTCTAGACTTATTTTGGCTAGTAACAATCAACATAAGATAGCAGAAATAGAAGCTATCTTGAATGATATCGGTATCGACCTAACAGTGACACCGCTACGAAATTTAGGGGGCAATGTACCTGAAATTATTGAAGATGGCACAACATTTGAAGAAAATGCGACAAAAAAAGCGACGGCAATTGCTAAAATTGCGCCAAATGATTATATTTTAGCAGATGATTCTGGCTTATCGATTGATGCTTTGAATGGTGAACCAGGCGTGTATTCTGCACGATATGCAGGGGATCATGATGATGAGGCGAATAATGATAAAGTCTTAAACAAGCTTGAAGGAATCACATCGCGTGAAGCACAGTTTAATAGTGTCCTTGTGCTAATCGGTCCGAACAAGCGTAAATTAGTCGCAACAGGAACGGTGCATGGCTTAATAACAGATCAACGTTATGGCGATAACGGTTTTGGTTATGATCCGCTTTTCTTAATACCACAGTTTGATAAAACGTTTGCCCAATTAACTGCAAATGAAAAAAATCAGGTAAGTCATCGTGGCTTGGCTTTACAGGAATTAGGTAAACATCTACCAGAATGGTTGAAAGGAGTGTAAGTAATAATGAAAATTGCTACTTACAAAAATGATATAATATGTCAAAATTTTTAATTGTTTCAGATAATCATGGTGATCGCGCGATATTGTCAAATATTATTGCTAGGTGGCGGCCACAAGTTGCCGGTATTTTTTTTAATGGTGATTCAGAATTGGCAGCACAAGATGCTGTTTTTGATGGTGTTTCAACAGTAATTGGTAATATGGACTATGATCCTGATTTTGTTGAAGCGCGCGCGACAACAATTGATCATGTGACTTTTTTTCAAACGCATGGGCATTTATATAATGTGACAATGTTTAATGGGTGGGCTAATTTAGAGTTGTTAGATAAAGCAGCTCTCGAGAGTGATGCTCAGGTTGTTTTATTTGGTCATACGCATATTGATGGGGCACTTGCCTATAATGGTAAGTTATTTATTAATCCAGGATCAACGAGTTTACCAAAGGGACCACGGTCAATAATTGGTGGAACGTACGCTGTACTTATCGTTGAGGCAGATAAGTTTGTTGTACATTTTTATAATCGTTCGCACGTACTGTTAGATAATCTCACAGTAGAAATGACACGTTAATTTTTCGGGATAGTCTCTGATATAAATATCCGGTAAACATGGTAAAATGATAAATATGGTAGATCAACAAGAACCACAATTTAATCAATGGTATGATGAAAATACAGCAGCCGATCAATTAATACGTGATGCAGCGGCAAATGAGGTGGAACAGCGTAATGAATTTTCATTACGTCCGCAATTTTTGCGTGAATATATTGGTCAAGCTGCCTTAAAAGAAGAGCTAAATGTTTATATTTCTGCAGCTAAGCAACGTGAAGAGGCATTAGATCATGTTTTGTTGTTTGGACCACCAGGGTTAGGAAAAACAACATTAGCCATGATTATTGCAAACGAAATGGCTGTGCATATTAAAACAACTTCGGGTCCGGCAATTGAGAAGCCAGGAGATTTAGTAGCCTTACTTAATGAACTTGAACCAGGTGATATTTTATTTATTGATGAAATTCACCGCTTACCAACGAATATTGAAGAAATTATGTATTCGGCGATGGAAGATTATTTTGTTGACATTATGGTTGGTCAAGGACCGACAGCACGTGCTGTTCATTTTCCGTTACCACCCTTTACACTTATTGGTGCAACTACACGACCAGGTATGTTATCAAAACCTTTACGTGACCGTTTTGGAATCATTAACGCAATGGCATATTACACACCAGAAGAATTACAAGAAATCGTGGTTCGTTCATCAGATATTTTTAACGCACCAATTAAATTGGCAGGCGCTTATGAAGTCGCTTTGCGTTCACGAGGCACACCGCGTATTGCTAATCGATTATTGAAACGCGTACGTGATTTTGCACAAGTAGAAGGTAAATCAGCAATTGACAAGGCAATTGTTGATATTGCTTTGGATAAATTGCGTGTCGATAATCGCGGACTTGATGAAACAGATCACAAATTTTTAGGAACGATGATTGAATATTATAAGGGTGGTCCTGTAGGTTTGAACACCATTGCAGCCAATATTGGTGAAGAGGCTGAAACATTAGAGTCTATGGTTGAACCTTACTTATTGCAGATTGGTTTTTTGCAACGCACACCACGTGGTCGTGTTGTTACTGAAAGTGCTTATGCACACCTTAAAATACCGTATCAAAGGGAACAATAATGCAATATATTATGTCAGATACGCATTTTAATCACGAAAAAATTTTATATTTTGATAAATCACGTGCAGAATCATTACGTGCACTGGATATTGAACCGACTATTAAAAACATGGATATTTACCTTGAAACAACCTGGAATAATGTTGTGAAAGCTGAAGATACCGTGTATTTTTTGGGTGATCTTGGTATGTTTCGTAAAAAGCAAGATTTTGTTGCACAATTAACACGTTTAAATGGGCGTATTGTTTTTTTTAAGGGGAACCATGATCATTCTGACCAGTTAAAAGCAGCCGTAAAGGCTTCAGAAACTGGTGTAATAGAAGTTGTCGATACTGCCAAAGCGGTCAAAATTAATGGGATACAAGTTTGGTTGAGCCATTATGCCATTGATTTACCTTATCCAATTTTGTCTGTTCATGGCCATATTCATGAAGCTGAATATCAATCTGCCGGTATGATTAATTTATCGCTTGATTCGGATTATATGCAAACCAGAAAATTCGGTGCACCAATCAGTTTTGATGAGTTGACACCGCTTTTGGTTGCACGACAAAAAAAGATTGCACAACTGTATCAAATAGAATCAGAAAACAAACGTTATGATCGCTTGATAGAACGGGCATTTGATGAAACGATTACAATTAATAAACCAACTGCTACTCAGCGACATGAATTAGCGCTGTTAGTGGACTATCTCAATACTAATGATTTGACATATGCAGATGTTTTAAAAGCGTTTAACATTCCTAATGAAGATAAAGTATTATCGGATCAGGCAAAAGAAAAGGTTGCCTTAACAGGATTTGAATTTGAAAAAAAAACTAATCTACAAGGCAATATAGGTGAAAAAAATGACTGAAGAACAACATTACCAATTAGCAGATTTTGATTATGATTTACCAGAAACACTCATTGCCCAAACGCCCTTAAAACAGCGTGATTCGTCTCGTTTGTTAGTGCTAGATGCGAATACTGGCGTGTATGAAGATAAACATTTTTATGACATTTTAGATTATGTGAACCCAGGCGATGCTATTGTGATGAATAACTCTCGCGTGCTACCAGCACGATTGCATGGCGTACGTCCTGAAACAGGTGGACATGCCGAAGTGTTATTATTACGTCAAGATCATGGCGATGTCTGGGAAACATTGGTCAAACCCGCAAAAAAATCACCAGTTGGGTCAACGATTTTTTTTGGTAACGACATTGACAATCCAGTCATGACTGCTACTGTTGTTGGGGAATTAGAGCATGGTGGTCGTTATATTGAGTTCCACTATGAAGGTATTTTCATGGAGCTACTAGAAAAATTAGGGGAAATGCCGCTGCCACCTTATATTAAAGAAAAGCTGGCAGATCAGGAACGTTATCAAACTGTTTATTCCAAAGTTGACGGTTCTGCCGCAGCACCAACAGCTGGGTTACATTGGACACCAGAACTATTAGATAAGGTGCGAGCAAAGGGTGTCCAAACAATTGAGTTAACGTTACACGTTGGTTTGGGAACATTTAGACCGGTTGAAGAAGAAAATATTGAAGATCACAAAATGCATTCAGAGTTCTATCAGTTGAGCTCAGAGGCGGCTGATGCTTTGAATAAGGTTCATGCTACTGGTGGTCGTATTATTGCTACAGGTACGACTTCTATACGTACATTAGAAACGATTGGCTCAAAATTTGATGGGCAATTACAAGCTGATTCAGGTTGGACAGATATATTTATTAAACCAGGATATCAATGGACGACGGTTGATGCGTTTATCACAAATTTTCATCTTCCTAAGTCAACGTTAGTTATGTTAGTCGCGGCTTTTACAGGGCGTGATAATATTTTAAATGCTTATCAGCACGCTGTGGATGACAAGTATCGTTTCTTTAGTTTTGGGGATGCAATGTTTATCAAGCGCTAGATGTCATTGTGATTCACTATTGCCATATGCTTGTTAACAACTGGTAGTTTTCAGAAAGTATCTCATCACTTGATTTTTATGATAAACTAAAAAGATGTGATTTAAGGGGGAAATAAAAGTGTACGAATATATTAATGGTTTAATTACGAATATTTACCCAGCTTATTTGGTCATTTGTGACCGCAGTGGTGTAGGTTACAAACTATTTGTAGCTAATCCATATCGTTTTGAACAAAATGTGGAATCACATGTTTACTTGGAACAAATTGTACGTGAAAATGAAATCACGATGTATGGTTTTATTGATGAAAATGAAAAAATATTGTTCAATAAGCTATTAAATGTTTCCGGTATTGGGCCTAAAAGTGCTTTGGCCATTTTAGCTAGTGATGATGCGGCTGGTTTAGTTAATGCTGTTGCAAATGATGATGCAACTTACTTAACACAGTTTCCAGGTGTTGGTAAAAAAACAGCGCAACAAATTGTTTTGGATTTGAAAGGGAAATTGGATGATTTGGCTGCCTCTGTTGGTATGGCAACGCCAGTTTCGCAGCCAAATTCAAACCAGGCATTGTCTGATGCCTTAGAAGCTTTAAATTCATTAGGTTATAGTACTAAAGAGGTTGCTAAGCTGGAAAAAACTTTAGCAGCAAAACACGATACAACAGATGGTTATATCCGTTCAGCATTAAAATTGCTAGTTAATTAAAAAATACGTTCATCACTGTATTAATCAGTGATGAACGTATTTTTAATGTATTGTTTTTAATGCCTGATCAATTTGTTGTAAAATCACTTCTTGATTTTTGTTTTGTTCAAGATCAAATGTTTGTAAATCAATTTTTATTTTTGGTGACGCATCATATGCATCAAACCAATCACGATATGCTGACCACATACGGAAATAATACTGACGTAATGCATCATTATCGTCAAACTGTTCGTAATCACGTCCACGTTTTTTAATCCGGTATAAGATAGTTTCAAAATCAGTTTCAGCGTAAACGAGTAAATCAGGGGCCTTCTTAGGTAATTTTTGTAACTCAGACATCATATTATTGAGTAGTTGTGTGTAAACACTCATTTCAGCATCTGTGATGTTACCATCTTTATGATTTTCAGATGTAAATAAAGCGTCTTCATAAATTGAGCGATCTAACACATTATTGTCATCTGCTAGTGCTTTCTTAATCATATCGAAACGTCGGTTAAGAAAATAAATTTGTAGTAAAAAACCATACTGTTTTGGGTCGGAATAATAAAGTGGGAGTACGGGATTGTCGCCCACTGGTTCATAAAAGGCTTTTGTGCCAAAATGTTCAGCAATTAACCCAGTTAATGTTGTTTTTCCAACGCCAATCATGCCTGCGGTAATAATCACCATGACGACCTCCAATAATTTAGTAACCTAATAACTATACAAAAAATCCGTCCAAACAACAAGGTCATTTCTTGGACGGATTTGCTTCAAAATGCGAACATTATGCTTTTTTTTCAGCTTCCAATAAATCACGAATTTCGGTTAAAATTTCTAATTCAGGGTTAACTTCTACTGCCTTTTCCTTGTTTGTACGGAAGAGGCGGTTGATAACTTTGATTAGAAGGAAAACGACAAAGGCCGTAATCAAAAAATTAATCAAGTCATTGATGAAGGCACCATACTTAAATGTGAGTTCTTTAGTAATAACAAGCTTTAAACTAGCTAAATCTGAAGTACCACCAGTGAAAAATGTCAAAATCGGACCAATTAAATTGTTAGTCAAAGACTTCACTAATCCAGTAAAAGCACCACCAATAATCACACCAACTGCTAAATCAAGCACGTTACCACGCATGATAAATGTTTTAAATTCTGAGAGCATATTTTTGTTTGTGTTTATAGTATTGTAGTGTCTATAAACACATTCCTTTCATTTCTACATTCTATATAAATATTTTACCTGAAAATACAAGGATTACAATATGTTTTTAAAAAATATTATATTTCTTAGGTAATTGCACGTTGTCAATAAAATTTATGAGCATTATCATGACATACAATTGTAGTCATGATAGAATAAACATAATTGTTTGAAGGAGAAAAATTATGAATGAAAAAGAACAGTTGACCATATGGCATGAACAGCTTATTAGTATCATTAATGATGTTAATACGCCACACACACTAGGTGGTATCACTAATGACGCTAATCGTGCCCATGATTCACGATTAGCACGTCGTGCATTAGATAACTTGATTATATTAAGTGAAGAAATTAATGCCAAGCGTGAAGATGATTAGAGCGCAATAGTGATGATACCAAAGCATGCACAGAGCTTACCAAAAGCGGCTAAAAAAGTGTGGTTAATGTATGATATGATTGCTTTATTAGTGCTCTTAGCAATCGGATTAATAACTAACATATTTTTGAAATTTAATGGGTATAATCCTTTAACAATTGGGGTTAATGTATTATTTGGTTTTATTTTGTTGCTTATTATTGGTAATGCTATTTTGATTCCTTACCGTTATCGCTTTCACAAGTATTTGCTGCAGCAGGAAGCTATTTCTATTTATAAAGGATTTTTTCTACGTAAATCAGAAACAATTCCATTGAATCGTATACAAAATGTTGATACAGTTCAAGGACCAATCTTAAAAATATATCATTTGCAAAATGTGTCAATCGTTACAGCGGCACATGCTTTTAAAATTGCAACAATTAATGAAGATGTGGCACAATACTTACGTGATCAGTTGATTACAGCGGCAAGACAGGCGCGTGAGGTAGATACAGATGACTGATCGCCAACATCAACCAAAAATTGCGATTCTTTCTGAATCAATTGCCGTTATTCGGATGATTATTTTTCCTGCTTTTTTGATTTTTTTTAAAGGTGACAATCGGTGGCAAATGCAATTACTTATAGTTATTGGTATGTTGTCACTATCGTTAATATTTGGTATTTTGAATTGGTGGTTCTTTGTTTATGAAATCACGCCTCATGAAATCAGCCTGACTCAGGGAATATTTGTAAAAAAACGTGCACATATAACGTTTGAACGTGTTCAGACAATCACGCGAACACAACCAATTTATTTTCAACCGTTTGAAGTATTTAAGGTTAGTATAGAGACTTCCGGAAAAAAAGATGATAAGCTTGAATTCAAGGCCTTACTTTTACCACAAATTGAAGCTATTGAAGCGTTACGTAAGCAAGCTCAAACAAAAAGTTCAGATCACACTACTAAGTTGGTGTCACACAAGGTAGATGCGCAGTATCAAATTAATAATCACGATTTGTGTGTATATGCTTTAACATCGTTAGGCAGTTTAGGAACTGTGGGTGTGCTATTTGCAACCCTGACAACAGTGAATGAATTTTTTCCTAAATGGTTTCAAAATGATCTTGACAATTGGATAAATAATCAAACATTTGAAATATATGCTGCACTAATATTAGCTGCCGTAATCATTGGTTTTTTCGGGGCATTCATGCGCTTATATAATCGCTATTTTCAATTCACCATTTTTCGCACGGGTGCACACTTAAACATAACACGTGGCCTTTTAACGAAACAAAACATGCAGTTACGGATCTCTCGTATTCAAGCTATTCATTATGAACAATCCTTGTTGCGCCGATTAGTACATCTTGTATCTGTCAATGTTTTATTAGCATCATCAGTGGTAGATAAGGATGATCAAACGAAACAAACACGTATCATGCCAGTTGTAAAAGAAAATGAGACGACAAATGTTTTACAACGTTTTTTACCTAAATATCATTTTTTACGACCACAAAAAGCACCAACAGTTTCCAGGTCTTCGATCTATCAGTTACGCTACATTTTTGTACTTGATTGTCTCGGAATTGGCATCGCATTTGTTTTGTATAGGTTAATTGAATATATAACAAATATGAATGTACCACATGAGTTACCAATACTAAGTTTAATAGTTGTAGTTATATTCTGTTATTCATTAATGGCCACATATGTAAAAATGTTAGATCAAGCGATTTGCTTTGATGCTGATTATTTAATCATACAAACATCATTAAGCTTCACAAAACACACCTATTTTATCCCACGTGAAAAAATTCAAGGCTTTGAAACGGCACAAAGTTGTTTTATGGTGAATAAAAAAGCACAGCATCTTACTATTATTCTACGTGACAGTGATTCAACGCAACACGTGACATTGCGGTATCTTAAGCAGTCAGAGATACATAAAATTGAAAATTGGGTAACACGTGTCAAGTAAAAGTACTTGACATCGGTGCCGGTTAGTGGGATACTAAATAAGTAAATTAAAGTGCAAAAAGCACAAAAGAAATTTGGAGGACATTAAATATGTCAGTTAAAATCCGTTTGAAGCGTATGGGTGCCAAGAAGCGTCCTTTCTACCGTGTTGTGATCGCTGATTCACGCTCACCTCGTGATGGCCGTTTCATCGAAACAGTTGGTACATACAACCCAATTACACAACCTGCAGAAATTAAGTTAGACGAAGAAAAGATTTTGTCATGGTTGAGCAATGGTGCACAACCATCAGAAACTGTTCGCAATTTGTTGAGCAATGCAGGTATCTTGACAAAGCATACTGAAACAAAGTCTGGCAAGAAGCCAGCTGTTGCTAAGCCTGCTGCATCAGTAGCAAAGCCAACAGAAAAAAATACTGTTGCTGAACTTAAAGCATATTTGAATGCTAAGGGCATTGAATTTGCTTCATCAGCAAAAAAAGCTGATTTGTTAGCATTAGTATAATTAACTAAAAAGACAACTGCCATAATTATTTATGACAGCTGTCTTTTTTTCTGTTGTTAGGATGATGCCAATAGATTTGTAAAACAATTTTGCCAATTAATCTCACATCGGCTATAATGAAACTATCCAATTATGGAAACGCTTTCTTTAATTCTGATAGTAATGGAGAAGATAAATGGTTAAGAAGCCTAAATTATTTTTAGATATGGATAATGTATTAGTCGATACGTTATCCATTTTAAATGTTATTGATATGAGATCGGAAAAAGTAAAAAAGCCTGATCAAATACCCGGTATTTTTCGTAATTTACCACCAATGGTTGGTGCTGTTGAAGCTGTTAAATCATTGGCAGAAAATTATGAGCTGCACATTTTATCGACCGCACCATGGCAAAATGCCAGTGCTTGGCAGGATAAATTACTTTGGCTTGCGCAGTACTTTGGGAATGATAAACAAAGCCCATTTTATAAGCGTGTGACGTTGACGCATGATAAAAGTTTAGCGCATGGTGTTGGTGGTATTTTAATTGACGATCGTCCTTATCATGGCGCAAGTCAATGGAATGATGAGGCAGCGGATAGCTTGTGGATTCAGTATGGATATGACGCCCGTTTAGTTTGGTCAGACCAGTTGGTGAATTATTTAAATGCAGTTGCCAAAGCCTATAAGACATCTGGTACGTTACGTTTAAGCGCAGAAGCGGTAGCAGAACAAACAGGCTATCAACTTTTTGGAAAAAATGATCATTTTGAAAAAGCGCATTGGGAATAGTAAAAACAGTAATCAAAATAATGATTGCTGTTTTTTTTGACGTATTTTGAACAAATATGGTATAAAAATGTTGCAAATATATTTAAAAAAAGGTATTATAATCTTATAAAGAAAGCGCTTACATTTAAGTGAGGAAGATAATGATTGTAGAAGAAAGACAGGAAAGATTATTAGCTGTAATTCAAAAGCATCAGTTTATTTCCCTTCAGGAATTAAAAGGGGTCACGCAAACATCTATTTCAACCATACGGCGCGATCTAGCATCGTTAACCGATAAAGGACTAGTAAAACGTGTGCATGGTGGTGTTGAATTTATTGCTCAGAATAAAAAATCATCGACAGTTAGTGAACGCAGACCGATTTATCAAGCTGATAAACAAAAAATTGCGAAACGAGCGGTGCAGCAGTTGCAAGGTGGCGAGACAATTTTTTTAGACGCTGGGTCAACAACGGGCGAAGTTATTGCTTATTTAGCGGATAAGAAGCCCGCGATTACCGTTGTCACAAACTCTGTTCATCATGCAGCTAACCTATCAGATTTGATGATACCCGTGTTGATCATTGGTGGACAAGTAAAACAAACAACGGATGCCGTAATAGGTGCCGCCGCAGTTGAACAAATTAAAAATATGGTATTTGATGTCAGTTTTGTTGGTGCTGATGGCATATCTGTTGAGTTTGGACTAACAACACCGGACTTGGAAGAAGCTGCCGTTAAACGTGCAGTTGTTGAACGTTCTCATGTAAGCTACGTCTTGGCTGATGCGAGTAAAATTGGAATTGCTTCATTTGCTAAGGCGGTGGCATTGAATGAAGTTGTCTTGGTCACAACTAATTTAGTGTCAAAACAACGTGATGAACTTAAGCAAGTCATGAAAGTGTTAGTAGTATAGAAGAGGGGAAATTATGATTTATACGGTCACTTTGAATCCATCATTGGATTTTATAACACGTTTGAAAACATTGACATTAGGTGAAACAAATCGCGCTGATTCAGAAACTATTTTTCCAGGTGGTAAGGGCATTAATGTGAGTCGACTGCTAGGTCAGTTAGCTATTGATAATACAGCTTGGGGATTTCTAGGTGGATTTACCGGTCAACATTTACAAAATACCTTACGTGACACACATTTAACGCAAGATTTTACACAAATAGCTGGTAATACGCGTATCAATTTAAAAATAAAAGCTGCCAACGAGACGGAAATTAATGCAACTGGTCCGGCGATTACGGCGCAAGAATTAGCAATATTCTTCCAAAAATTTGATTGTTTAACACATGACGACGTTGTTATTCTTTCAGGCAGTGTGCCTAAGAGTTTGGATAATCATGTTTATCAACAAATGCTACATAAAATTCAATTATGTGGGGCACGATTTGTCATTGATACGACTGGACAACAGTTAAAAACGGCTTTGGCCGACCGACCATTGCTAGTAAAACCAAATCGTAGGGAATTAGCACAACTTTATGATACTGATTTAGCCACGCAAGCGGATCTCCTACGATGGGGAAGACAATTGATAATAGATGGTGCGCAACATGCTATTGTGTCACTTGCTGGTGATGGTGCGCTACTTTTCACGCAGCAGACACAATATTTTGCAAAACCAATTAGAGGTCAAGTTCAAAATTCAGCCGGTGCTGGTGATTCAATGATTGCTGGTTTTATCGGTACATGGTTACAGTCAGAAGATGTGTTAGAAAGTTTTAAAATTGCTGTAGCTAGTGGTACTGCAACAGCCTTTAGTAACGATATAGCAACAAAACAAAAAATTGAGGAAATTTATCAGCAAGTTAGTATCACAACTATTTGATGAATATGAGGAAACGTCATGAAAATAAGTGAATTGTTATTACCAGATGTGATGCTTTTAGACTTAAAAGCCACAACAAAACAAGCAGCTTTTGACGAAATGATCGATCAACTTTATGCCGCCGATCGCATTACGGATAAGCAAGAATTTTTAAAGGGTATTTTGGCACGTGAAGCACAGACAACGACTGGTTTAGGTGATGGTATTGCGATGCCACATGCTAAAAATAATGCGGTTAAGCAGCCTACGGTGGCGTTTGCGCGATCAAAAAATGGTGTTGATTATGATGCCATGGATGGCCAACCTGTCCATTTGTTGTTTATGATAGCAGTGCCAGCCAATGCAAATAACACACACTTGGAAGCACTAGCCAGTCTATCACGTTATTTGTTGCAAGATGGCTTTATGGATAAATTAAAACAGGCGGAAACACCAGCTAAAGTAGTTAGTCTGTTTACAGCACAAGAATCAGAATCAACTGAGGTAGTAGTTGATGATGATGCACCCTTCCTTGTTGCTGTCACGGCATGTACAACTGGTATTGCGCATACTTATATGGCTGAAGAAGCGTTGAAAAAGCATGCTGAAAAGCTGGGCATCCGCATTAAAGTTGAAACAAACGGTGCTAGTGGTGTGGGGAACAAACTAACAGACGCAGATATTGCACACGCGCAAGGGGTGATTATAGCTGCCGATAAAAAAGTTGACATGGCACGCTTTGATGGTAAGCCATTAATTAATCGACCAGTAGCCGATGGCATCCGTAAGCCAGATGAATTAATCGACTTAGCACTTCGTCAGACAGCACCTGTTTATCATAGTAATGAACCTAGGCAACAATCAACAGAAGCACCACAGTCAATTGGTAAGGCGTTTTATCGCCATCTCATGAGCGGCGTATCGAGTATGCTACCATTTGTTATTGGCGGTGGTATTGCAATTGCGTTTGCCTTCTTAATTGACCAAAGTTTGGGTGTACCAAACAGTGCATTGTCAAGTTTGGGTACGTATCATCCAATTGCTGCGTTTTTTAAACAAATTGGTGGCGCAGCATTTGGTTTCATGTTACCAGTTTTGGCAGGGTATATTGCTTATTCAATTGCTGAAAAGCCAGGGTTAGTAGCTGGATTCGTAGCTGGTGCATTATCTGCAAATGGTTACAATCTTTATAATGTCGGCTTAAATGCTAACCATGCGCCAATTCCTTCAGGATTTTTAGGTGCCCTAGTCGGTGGTTTCCTAGCCGGTGGCATTATGCTGTTACTCAAAAAGGCATTCCAAAAATTGCCTAAGACATTAGATGGTATTAAATCAATTTTGTTTTATCCAGTATTAGGTGTCCTATTAACTGGTTTTGCGATGCTACTCATTAATATTCCAATGTCGGCAATTAACACTGGCTTGAATAATTTCTTATCTGGTTTGGATGGTACCAATGCCGTACTATTAGGTGCGATACTTGGCGGTATGATGTCAATTGATATGGGTGGTCCAATCAACAAAGCAGCCTATGTCTTTGGAACAGGCACTTTAGCTGCAACAGTTGCAAGTGGTGGATCGGTGATTATGGCAGCTGTCATGGCTGGTGGTATGGTGCCACCATTAGCAGTCTTTGTGGCAACACTATTGTTCAAACATAAGTTCGATCAGCAAGAACGACAAGCAGGATTAACTAATATAGTGATGGGACTATCCTTCATTACAGAAGGCGCCATTCCATTTGCAGCTGCAGATCCAGTACGTGCAATTCCAAGCTTCATGGTTGGATCAGTGTTGTCTGGTGGATTAGTTGGTTTGGCTGGCATTAAACTGTTAGCACCACATGGTGGTATCTTCGTGATTGCCTTGACAAGTTCACCATTGCTATACTTGCTCTTTATAGCAATTGGGGCTGTTGTTTCTGGCATAGTCTACGGGTTCTTCAAAAAAGCAGTATAATTTAAAACCTAATCGATAACTGTCGATTAGGTTTTTGATTATCTTCGTAATGATGGCAGTTTACTATCTTTGTTATCATTGTTACTTTATAATTGATAATGATAGGTATGCTATTACACACTTTGAAGGAGATTTTTTATGTTACTAAATTTTATCAATGTGATGTTAGTTTTTAGTATTGGGATACTATTAGTTAATATTGCTGCTGTTATTTTAAATCGTCGTTGGTTGTGGTTCGTTATAACGACTGTTATCGAACTACTATTTGTGTACTTGGTACTTTACATCCAATTACCACCCAAAAATTTGACAACGTTACTAAATGTCAATATTTTATTAGCTGGGGTTGCAGCAATCATTAATTTTATTGGGAATGCTGGCTTATCTGCTGTGGATAAAGTACGCGCGCTTGGGCAGCATGAACGACACGTTAAAGTAACTGATAAACAAGCTCATTTTTTGCGTCGTTATTTGTTGGTATTATTGGTTCCAATTGTATTATGGATAATTGTTGGTGCCACTGCGTTTGTCACACGGTTAACGAGTATTAACAACGTATATGATTCAATTCCTACACAAACAAAGCGTTCTGCTGAATTATTGACCTCTGCCAAAGACATGCCAATTGCGTTGGCACCAGATACAGCTAAGCGTAAAATGCAACAAAAATTTAGCGTTATTCCCAATTCAAATATGTATAAATTAGATGGTATAACAGCACAAATGGTTAATGGTAAGTATGTTTATGTGGCCACAGTGGAATTCAATGGTTTCTTCAAATGGCTCAAGAACAAATCCGTTCCTGGTTATTTCATCATTAGTGCTACAGATGTTAATGCACAACCTAAATTTGTAACAGAGCGTTTGAAATATACAACATCCGCGTACTTGAACGATGATGCCGCGCGTAAAATCTATGCTAATGCACCAACTTATGCTAGTACTGGGCGTATGAATTTAGAAATTGATGATCAGGGTAAGCCTTACTATGTGCAAACACTGTATCGTGAATATGGTGTGTCAGGTCGCATGAAGTTCAATGAATTTAAGACTGCAGTCCTTAATGCACAAACCGGGGAAGTTAAAGTTTATGAGGCCAATCACGCGCCGAAGTTTATTGATGCACCAATTACAAGTGCTGCGGCTAATCAAATGAATGAATTCTACGGCCGTTATCAAAAGGGTTGGTGGAACCAAACATCTTTTGGTGCGAAACGTAATGTTAAAATACCAACGAATAATGGCGTTTACTCTGGTGGACAAATTACACCGTTAATTGATGCTAAAGGTCATTTAGTCTATTTTACTGACTTTACGTCAGGGAATAATGATCAAGATTCAGCCTTAGGATACTCACTCATTGATGCGAAAACTGGTAAGTTGACCTATTATCGTGATACGCGTTCAGGGTTAATGGATTCAGATGGCGCCATTAGTATTGCAGATAAAATATATCCAGAAAAGAAGTGGCAGGCTCATATGCCAATTTTGTATAACATTGATGGTACGCCAACTTGGGTTGTGTCATTGCTGGATACAAAAGGTATCTTTAAAAAATATGTGTACATTAACGCCATAGATAACGATATTGTCATTGATGGTGATAACGCACAAGAAGCTTTGGATGATTATCGTAAAGATTTGGCGGAGTCTACTTCTAATAATCGATCAACCGATCCTAAAACAGAAAAAGAAATTACTGGAAAGGTATCACGAGTAGCGGTAATCAATGATGGTAAAAAAACGATTGTGAATTTTATGCTTGAAAACCAGTCAACAGTCTTTAAAATCGATTCAGACAGCAGTCCCACAGTTGTTTTCCTGAAGATGGGCGACGAAGTTAGCTTTAAAGCTAACCTACTAGACAATGCGAAAATCGCAACAATTGATGATATGACAATTAAAGGATTAAAATAAAATTAATTTAATTTTTAGATGACTACTATGATTAAATAATAGGGGCAAGTAAAATATGATAATTTATGACACAATGGCATTTTTGGACAGGCAATTGACAATTTTTAAACAAGATGATGCGCTTGTATTTGTGAGTCTCGCTATTGATGGTGTGAAAGAATTTCATTTGTTCTATCCAAATGAACAAGTCATGCGAGCAACGTTAATCGAAATGATTGATTTTCAACGCTATGTGACTAGTAGGGCAAGTGATTTTTCACAGTTAAAAATTAATTATTTGAAAGGGACGTTATTTCAACGTGATGTATGGACTGCCATGCATGATATGCTACCGAATGAAACTTTAACGTATGGGGAGCTGGCCATTCGTGCCAATCATCCAACAGCTATTCGTGCAGTGGCGTCGGCAGTTGGGAAAAATCCTTTGACAATTATTAATGCATGTCATCGTATCTTGCCTAAAAGTGGGGGTGTTGGTCAATACCGTTATGGGTCAGAGATGAAACAAAAGTTAAGACAATTAGATCAATCCATGATGGTTAGTAAGCTGGCTGAAAAATCTGATATAATAACATTATGACAAATACAGAAAATTATTTTAAAGTTGGCACGATTGTTAATACACATGGTATCCGTGGTGAAGTAAAAATCATGGCAATTACAGATTTTGCTGCCGATCGTTTTAAAAAAGGCACAGAATTGCAAATTAATACGAAGCAAGGTTTTGTACCTGTTAAAGTACAGGCTTCTCGTATGCATAAAAATATGTGGTTGGTTCTTTTTGAAGGTGTGACAAACATCAATGAAATTGAAAAGTATAAAACACATGATATCTATGTTATTGGTGGTGCACGTGAAGCGTTAGGTGCTGATGAGTATTATTATAACGAAATCATTGGTTGCCGAGTAATTGATTTGGCGGGTAATGACATCGGTGTTATTTCTGAAATTATGGAAACTGGGGCAAATGATGTCTGGGTTGTATCACGTGATGGTCAGTCAGATGCGTTAATTCCGATGATTGATGATGTTGTAAAAAACGTCGATGTTGCTGGTAAATTAGTAACCATTGATGCACTGGAAGGACTGCTGGATTAATGCGAATTGATGTTTTAAGTTTATTTCCTGATATGTTTACACCATTAAAACAGTCAATTTTAGGTAAGGCGATTGATAAAGGTGCCTTAGATTTTCATGTGACAGATTTTCGTGATTATACTGAAAACAAGCATAACAACGTTGATGACTATCCGTTTGGTGGCGGTGCGGGCATGCTACTTATGGCACAACCAATTTTTGATGCAATGGCTGCTGTTGAAAAAAAAGCCGGTGACAAAGGACATGTTGTATTGCTTGACCCAGCAGGTCGTAAATTTGATCACCATGTAGCAGAAGAGTTAGCACAAAAAGAACATTTGACATTTATTGCGGGACACTATGAAGGTTACGATGAGCGTATTCGTGAGTTAGTTGATGATGAAATATCGTTGGGCGATTATGTTTTGACAGGTGGTGAACTTGGCGCAATGGTTATTATTGATGCTACAGCACGCTTTTTGCCCGACGTATTGGGTAATAATGTCAGTGCTGATGAAGACTCATTTCAAGATGATCTGTTAGAGTTCCCTCAGTATACACGGCCAGCAGAATTTCGTGGTCGCAAAGTACCTGATGTACTGATGAGTGGTAATCATGCAAAAATCGCTGAATGGCGACTAAAAGAGTCATTACGAAGAACTTGGCAACGCCGTCCTGACTTACTAGAAAAACGCCAACTCACCAACAAAGAACGCGATTTACTAGATGATGTAAAGCACGAGTAAGCGCTTGAGCGCGATACCGTGACTTATCTCAGCGAAGTGGTGGTAAAGCACGAGTAAGCGCTTGAGCGCGATACCGTGACTTATCTCAGCGAAGTGGTGGTAAAGCACGAGTAAGCGCTTGAGCGCGATACCGTGACTTATCTGTATAGAAAAGTAGCATGATATATATCTGAAAATATGTGTTAAAATAATCTTTATTTTTCAATGACAATCATATTAATGATTGTCATTTTTTTATTTGAGACTGTTCAATGATTAATATCAAATATATATTAATAAGAAAGCCCTAAAATATTGTCAAATATTTTAGGGCTTTCACATTTAGAATTTATTATATTTTTTATATGAAATGATAAAAATGAATAAAGTATCATTTTAATAGCGGGAGATCAAAAAATTATCAATTGCGTTATCTTAAGTAAATCGACTGAATAAGATTGAATTTTTTTTTAAGACAAGGGTTATTCAAATAATCTGTAACGGTGTACGCTTGGTTTATTTTCTTTGTATCATGCTGATATAGTGCAATTAAAAACAAAAACCATACTTTGAAATTTGAATTTTCTCTGATTTCTAAGTCAGCTAATTTTAAAAGTATCCAATCAGTAATCACATCTTTTTTTTGCACAATACTGCTTTCTAAATATTTGACAATTAATGTCAGAATGATATCGCTCACATACACTTTATTTTCTGTTCTTATGTATTGCACTAAAATATCAGAAATGTATGGTTTTATTTTTTCAGAAGGCATCATATTTAATGTACATTCTAATAAATAAATATCATAGAGTTGCCATCTCATGATTTGATCAAAGTATTTTAAAAGGAAATTTTGATCATTTAATGATGCTAACTTGAATGTCTTATGATAGATGGTTGCTTGTATCATAAGCATTTGGTGTTTATGTTTAAGTGTTAGCGTGTTGGTTGCTTTTATGTCTGAATATTGCTGTTCTAAAGCTGTCGTATCAGTAGACATGTATTTTTCATTGAGATCATTTCTAAAATCAGTAATATCTGTGCCAACTTTATAATATGTGTAAAAATATTCTTCGACTGTAAGATCCAATGTTTTACAAATGAGATGAATGGTTTGAAGGTTTGGTAGTATCTGACCATTTTCTATTCTTGAAACCATTGCCTGTGAACCGATTATCCTCCCTAATTCACTTTGTGAAATGTTTTTGATCTTACGCCGTTCCTTGATTAAATTGAAATTGACATCTTTTTGCATAGTAATTCCTTTCTGTTTGTAAAAAATATAACAATTAATTATTATCCTGCATTTTGACATAATTTCTACTTATTCATTATTGAATAATCAATATTGAATAAAGTGAAAAACTGCACAGTATGCGTTGTAGAATGACATGGTAAAGGTTAATAACTTTTACAAGTACGTAAAATTCCTAAAAAATGTAATGGAATTTTAAAGAACAACATCAGAAAAGGGAAGAATGGTGGCAATGGAATGAGGAATGAAAGAGTAGTATGTGAACGCAAGAAGTTGTATAAATCAGGGAAAATATTGGTGACAGCTGGAATTTTTTCTTTAGCCATATTCGGCGCTACAATATCTGATAGTCGTGCTGATACAATAGATACAAATAGCACGACAATGGCTGTTAAAGAAGATTCTGCAAAAAGCCAACCCAACCTAGCACCAACAGTTGCAGATAAAGCATCAACACCGGTGGTGGAAAAGTCAGTAGAACCAGTTACAGACAAAGTAGTAGCAACGTCAAAAGCCACCACGGCGGTACCAACAGTAGATAAGTCAGTTGAGACACCAGCAAAAGATACGACGACAGTACCAACAGCAGATAAGCCAGTTGAGACACCAGTAAAAGATATCACGACAGTACCAACAACAGACAAAACAGTTGAAGCACCAGCAAAAGATACGACGACAGTACCAACAACCAAAACAACTGACACGCAGACAGCAGCGACAGTTTACAAAACGACTGACACCACAAAATCAGACAAAACAGTTGTAGCAACTTCAAAAACAGCCACAACAAATAAAAGTGATACGCAAAAACTTGAGCAAGTAGAAAGCGCATCACCAAATATCAAACAAATTGATGGAAAAACCTATTTTGTAGGTGATGATGGTCAAATTAAGAAAAATTTTACTGCTGTTATTGATGGTCAAGTGCTTTATTTTGATAAGACAACAGGTGAATTGACATCGAATGATCGTCAATATGCTGAAGGTCTTACGAATATAGCCAATGAGCATAACGCTGCATATTCATTAACATCTGATAGCTTCACAAATGTTGATGGTTACCTGACAGCTAGTAGTTGGTACCGACCTAAGGACATTCTCAAGTCAGGTACCACATGGACACCATCAACAGTAACTGATTTTCGACCATTGTTAATGTCATGGTGGCCTGACAAAGATACACAAATTGCTTACCTCAAATATATGCAGTCACTTGGACTTCTAGAAGATGATGTGGCCATTTCAAATAATACGCAAACAAGTGACCTGACTAATAATGCGATGTCAGTCCAAAAAAATATTGAACAGAGAATTAGTTTGTCTGGAAATACTGATTGGCTAAAAACAGATATCAGTCAATGGATTAAGACACAACCAAACTGGAATATTACCAGTGAAGCTAAATCAAATGATCATCTTCAAGGTGGGGCGTTGTTATATGTTAACAGTGACAAGACACTAGATGCAAATTCAGATGACCGATTATTAAACCGCACACCGATTAATCAAAAAGGTCAAATTACTGATTTTGGACAACAGGGTGGCTATGAGATGTTGTTAGCTAACGATGTGGATAACTCAAATCCAGTTGTGCAAGCTGAACAATTAAATTGGTTGTACTACATGATGAACATTGGAACTATCACACAAAATGATCCAACTGCTAATTTTGATGGTTACCGAGTTGATGCTGTTGATAACGTGGATGCTGACTTGTTACAAATTGCTAGCGACTACTTCAAAGCAGCTTATAAAATAGATCAAAGCGATAGTCAAGCCAATGCGCATCTCTCAATTTTAGAAGATTGGGAATCCAAAGATGCAGCTTATATCAAAGCACATGGTAATAATCAATTGACAATGGACTTTCCAATTCATCTTGGCTTGAAATATGCGTTAAATGTGCCAGTTAGCCAACGTAGTGGTTTAGAACAAACAATTACGAATAGCTTGGTTAATCGTACAGAAGACGCAGCTGAAAATACAGCGCAACCAAATTACTCGTTTATCCGTGCACATGATAGTGAAGTACAAACAGTTATTGCACAAATTGTCAAAGATAAAATCAATCCTAAATCAGATGGCTTAACTGTTACACCTGATGAAATTGAAAAAGCTTTTGCAATATATAATGCAGATGAATTAAAATCGGATAAAGAATACACTGCTTATAATATACCATCTTCTTATGCATTATTATTAACTAATAAGGATACAATTCCACGTGTGTATTATGGTGATTTATATACTGATGATGGGCAATATATGGCTAAAAAATCACCATATTATGATGCTATTACTTCACTATTGCAGTCTCGTGTAAAGTACGTTTCTGGTGGTCAAAGTATGGGCATGTCTTATCTACATGATAATCAAGGCGTACTTACTTCGGTCCGTTATGGAACCGGTTCTATGAAGGCGACAGATGCTGGCAATGCTGAGACACGTACAGAAGGTATTGGTCTGGTTATTAGTAACAAGACTGATTTGAATCTAAATAACGATGAACAAGTTGTGTTGAATATGGGGGCTGCGCATAAAAATCAAGAGTATCGCGCCTTGATGTTAAGTACTAAAGATGGCTTGAAAATTTATAATAATGATGCTGGGGCACCAATTGCTCGTACAAATGATTTGGGGCAATTGATTTTCAAATCAGATATGGTGTATGGTGTCAATGATCCGCAAGTTTCAGGTTACCTTGCTGCATGGGTACCTGTTGGTGCTAGCGACAATCAAGATGTGAGAACAGCAAGTAGTAAGGCTATTTCAACAGATGGTGCGACTTATCATTCTAATGCAGCGTTAGACTCCCAAGTTATCTATGAAGGATTTTCTAATTTTCAAGCCATGCCAACCAATGCCGACGAGTATACTAACGTCAAAATAGTACAAAATGCGGCATTGTTTAAGAGTCTTGGTATCACCACTTTTGAATTAGCACCGCAATACCGTTCAAGTACGGACACAAGTTTCTTAGATTCAATTGTTCAAAATGGTTACGCTTTTACAGATCGGTATGACATTGGCTACAATACACCCACGAAATATGGTACAGCTGATCAATTGGTAAATACTTTGAGGGCTTTACATGCACAAGGCATTCAAGCCATTAATGATTGGGTGCCTGACCAAATATATAATTTGCCAGGTGAACAGATTGTGACAGCAGATCGTACAAATAGTTCTGGAAAAGATGACGCTGATTCCGTCATCAACCACACTTTATATGATTCATCAACAATCGGTGGTGGTCAATATCAGGCACAGTACGGTGGCGCATTCTTAGATCAATTGAAGGCGGACTATCCGACTCTGTTTGAAACAAAGCAAATCTCTACAGATAAGCCAATGAATCCCAATGTTAAAATCACAGAGTGGTCAGCTAAGTACTTTAATGGTTCAAATATTCAAGGTCGTGGTGCTTGGTATGTACTAAAGGATTGGGCAACGAATCAATACTTTAATGTGTCGAGTGATAACAATTTCTTACCTAAACAATTGTTAGGTGAAAAGACAAGCACTGGTTTTACAATTGATGAGAATGGTAAGACATCATTTTATTCAACGAGCGGTTATCAAGCGAAGAATACCTTTATTCAAGATAATACAAATTGGTATTATTTCGACAACGATGGCCACATGGTTGTAGGTACGCAACAAATTAATGGTAAAAAGTATTACTTCTTACCTAATGGTGTTGAATTACAAGATGCCTACTTGTCTGATGGCCAAAATCAGTATTATTACAACAAGACTGGTAAAGCAGTCTCAAATCAATACTATATAGGACCTGACAATAATTGGCGTTATTTCTTTGCGGATGGCCACATGGCGCTAGGATTAACAACCATTACTGCAGATAATGGTTCAACGTCTGAGCAATATTTTGATCAGAATGGGGTACAGGTTAAAGGAACTGACATTAGAGATACTGCGGGTAATTTGCGATATTTCGATGATCAGACAGGCAATCTCTTGACTAATACATGGCAAGAATTAGCAAACAAATCGTGGATTTATTTGAATGCTCAAGGCATTGCTGTTACTGGTCAACAAAACATTAACGGTCAAATTGTTTATTTCAATGATGATGGTACGCAAATCAAAAACGCTTTCAAACGTTTAGATAATGGTGCATGGTTATACTTGAATGACCAAGGTGATGCTGTGACAGGAGAACAGACAATTAATGGCTGCCGCGTATACTTTAACCAGAATGGCGAACAAGTCAAAAATGATCAAGTCAAAAATAGTGATGGCACAATAAGCTATTATGCAGGTATCAATGGTCAAAAAATAACAAATGACTTTGGTGAGTTACCGGATGGTTCTTGGTTATATTTGGATAATCAAGGACATGCCGTAACAGGAGAACAAACGATTAATAATCAAGTTCTTTACTTCAATGATAACGGTGTACAACTTAAGGGCGGTACGCATATTGATGAAGCAGGTCATATGCATTATTATGATGCTAATTCAGGTGAGCGGGTTTCGAACCAATCTGTACAAATCGATGGCCGAAAAATTTACTTCGATAATGCAGGTAATGCTGTAGATTGATCTGTTGTCATCTAATAGAATCGGGAAGCACAAATATGTGCTTCTTTTTTTTGTAATATTGACGTAATGGTTAAGTGGTTAGAAAATCGCTATACTAATAATAAGGACATTAAAATTAGATTAGATATTCAAAGTAAATCAATTGATTGCGTCTGTTATTAACAAAGTAGATATGAATCGAATTGGAGATACTGGCATGAATAAGAATCAAGACAATTATAGAGTATCAGTAGTCATTGCACATTATAATGCTGGGAATTATATCAAAAAAGCGTTGGACTCGCTGGCTAGACAAACGATGTCTCAAACAGATTTTGAAGTTATCATTGTTGATGATAAAAGTACCAAACCTTTGGATGTGATTCTTGCTTATCATGGAAAAATTAACAATCTAAAAATTATTAGAGAAGGAGAGAATTATGGTTATCCGAGTATACCTAGAAATCATGGCATAGATCAAGCAAGTGGCACGTTTGTGATGTTGATGGACCAAGATGATCATCTTGCTGATAATACGCTTGAGCGGTTTGTTAGTTTTGCTGGGGATGATTCTGATGTCATTATTGGTAAATATGCGCAAGGAGCACATTATAACGGGACACAAGTGCCATTTAAAACAGGCAAAAATATTAAAGATGCCAGTATGTTAACAGACCACATCTTAAATTCACTCGCGCCGCACAAAATGTACCGACGAGCTATGTTAAATACCTATGATGTGCGTTTCTATGATAGTGACTATATCCCAGTAGAAGAAGACCAAGTTTTTAATATCAAAGCTTACTCGGTGGCTAGAAAAATTTCAATATTGGCAGATCAAGATTATTATTTTTGGAACCAACGCGATGATTTCGGCAATCTGGGTAAAAGTCCTACATATGCTTATAACGAGCCTTGGAAGTATTTAAACATTTTGTCGGCTATATTTACTATCATTGAAGCGTCACCAGTTTGGAACCAACATGAACAGTCATTACTTAAGGCGATGTATATTGGGAGATTATTCCATTCTTATGGTACAGTACTAACCATACTTAAAATTCAGCAAAATGACGAAAAACGCGAGCAATTAATTGTTGGGTTGCGAGAAATAATTGATAAATATCTGGAAGAAAATGATATTTGGCATGTTTGTCAACAAAGTCAATGGCTAGTGATAGGGATTAAAGCGGGTATGAATTATGATGCTTTACAAAATTTGAATAAAATAATTGATAAAAATACTGAGTCAGTACAGAGCTAGAATAAAAGCATCGTTAAAATAGGAATGATCAGTTTTTCGTGTCATAATTAAAGAAGAAATCTAAATAGGTAATATGTGGAGAAAATGATGGCCAATGCATTAGATACAATTATTTTGAAAAATAAAATCGGCGAAGAGCTGAGTTTGCTACGTATGCCAACAACAAAATCAGCAGAGGGAAATAGTTTATGCAATTGGTGGTAGTAAGCAGGAAGTTAGCGTATTTCTCAGTCAATAATACTAAATGATATAAGTCAGGTCTGTTAATTTAGAACTGATATTAAGACCTACATAATTCAAGATTTATAACGAATAATTTCTTTGTAATATTTTTGTAATAGTATTGTTGAATATTGATCTGTATACTTAACAAGTACGGATTAAATTAAGATTAAACACAGCAGTATTAGTGAGGAGAAAATATGATCGATTTACACAGTCATCTTTTACCTAATATTGATGATGGTTCGAAGTCGTTACGTGCATCATTGCGTATGGCAAATGAAGCTGTTGAAAATGGTATCGAAGCAGCACTTATGACACCACATCATATGAACGGTCACTATATCAACCATAAGGCAGATGTTATCCAGTTGACGAGTCAATTTCAAGACCAGCTAGATAAAGAAAATATACCGTTACAAGTTTTCCCGTCACAAGAAGTACGTATTAACGGTGGATTGCTTGAAGCCTTAGATAATGATGATATTTTGTTTGCTGATGACAGTAATCGCTATTTGTTATTGGAATTCCCTGATGATGATGTCCCAACATACAGTGAAGATATGATCTTTAAGATTATGCAACGGGGCATTAGTATTCAAATTGCCCATCCAGAACGCAATACAAAAATCATGTCTGACCCAAATATACTGTATAGTTTGATTGAAAAAGGTGCTATTGCTCAGGTGACTGCTAGTTCTTATGTGGGCAGTTTTGGTAAAAAAGTGCAAAAATTTGGTGAATCAATCATAGAACATAATTTGGCACATGTTTTTGTCTCTGATGCGCATGATTTGCCGAATCGTGATTATGAAATGCGTCAAGCACTTGATAAATTGAGAAGTCATCTAGGACGGGAATATCAACAATTATTTGAAAAAAATGCTGAGGCAATTTTGGATGGTAATAATGTAGAAAAATTAGTGCCTGAACCAATTGTTAAACGTCGCTTTTTTAATGGTTTCTAGAATATATAATAATAAAGGATTAATTAAATAATGAATAATGTACTTGAACTACGCCAATTATGGGATATTATCCGTAAGCATTTCTTCCTGCTCGTTTTAATGGCGATTATTGGTGGTGCTATAGGGTTTGGTATCGCTAAATTCGTGATAGCACCTACTTATAGCGCTTCAACTAGCATGTTAGTCAACCGGACAACAGATAATGCACAGACAACAGCGAATTTATCTGATCAGCAAGCTGATGTGCAAATTATCAATACCTATAAAAACTTGGTTACCTCAAGCAATGTTTTGGGGGATGTATCAAATACCCTAAAGAAACCAGATCGCATTGTTGTGCAAAAATATCAACCGGCAGTGTTTGACACACTTGCGGATGGCACACGTCGACTTGTCACACCAGAACAAAAAGAGGTGACACGCGCATCATCGCAAAAGAAATATAATCTCACAGTTGATGACCTGAAAAAGATGGTTTCTATTAGTAATCAACAGAATTCACAAGTATTTGCTATCAATGTGAAGTCAAACGATCCCAAGCAAGCCGCATTGGTGGCTAATACTGTTGCTGACTCATTTAGAGATAAGATTGGTCATTTTATGAAAATCAATAATGTCTCTATTATTGATTCAGCGAAAACACCTGATAGTCCAGTTGGTCCAAATAAAAAACTGTTTACTTTAGCCGGTCTTGTGATTTTGGTTGGTCTGACATTTTTGATTGTATTAGTTCGTGAGTTGTCAGATACAACAGTTAAGTCACCAGATGAGGTGACAGAACTGTTTGGCATGACTAACTTAGGTGTCATTGGCCATATTAAGGCTATGAAGCATTTTGATGTGGCATATATGCAGGCAGAGAATCGTTCTACTGGTAATCACTCACGCTCACGTGTGAGTCGCTTAAATAGAGAGTGATAGAGGAGACACATAGTTATGGCTTTTTTTAAAAAACGATCACAAATTGGACGCGATAAATTATCAACTGAAACAATGACTAAGGGTGCACGCTTAATTACTGCAGCAGAGCCTAAAAATCCAGTTTCAGAACAGTTTCGAACATTGCGAACAAACATTGAATTTGCATCTGTTGCCAAGGGGGATGTCAAGACACTACTTATTTCATCCGCACTGCCATCAGAGGGTAAGTCAACTATTACAGCTAATCTCGCTGTCGCTTGCGCGCAACAAGGTAAAAAAGTTTTACTAGTAGATGCTGATTTACGTCGACCAACAGTTGCGGTAACTTTTGGCATTACTGATAACCATGGCCTAACCAATTATCTGGCAGATGCTAACAGTGACATCCAAGCGATTATCCATAAAACAAGTATGGATAAGTTGGATGTCGTTACTTCGGGTCCTGTACCACCTAACCCAGCTGAACTATTAGGTTCAGGACGTATGACGACGCTTATTAGTGAATTAAGAGCACATTATGATTTGGTCATATTCGATGTACCGCCATTTTTGATGGTAACAGATGCGCAAGTATTGATGAGTAAAATGGATGGTGTTGCTATTGTGGTCAGCGCAGATAAGACGACTAAGGGGGCATTACAACGGACCAATGACATTCTAAAAATTGCTGGATCACCAGTACTTGGATTTATTTATAATGATATGAACCGTAAAAAGAAGGGGAGTGCTGGATACGGTTATGGATATGGCTATGGATACGGGGATACTACAGCTAAATAATTAGTTATCTATGAGAGATGAGATACAGGAGAGCCGCAATGTTGTATAAAAAAGTTGTTAAAAGAGTACTTGATTTATTACTTGCTGTTCCAATGGCTATTATTTTATTTATCCCACTAATTGTTATCGGGCTAATTATAAAGTTTACTTCAAAGGGACCCGCCTTATTTAGACAAGAACGATACGGTATGAATTCTAAACCTTTTTTGCTATATAAATTTCGGTCGATGACAGATGAGGCACCGGTAAAAGCAAACTCAGATTTCGATGATATTACCAGTTATGTCACACCTTTTGGTATGATCATTCGAAAAACTTCGATAGATGAATTGCCACAATTAATGAACATTATTAAAGGTGATATGAGTTTTATTGGACCACGTCCTTTAGCTAAAACAGATTCAAAAGTTTTATTTCTACGTAAACATAATGGTGCTGATCAAGTCTTACCTGGCATTTCAGGATTAGCACAAGTCAACGGTCGTAATAATCTTTCTGATGAAGATAAGGCTGCTTATGATGCTAAGTATGCAGCACATCTAAGTTTTAGAGTAGACATGTTGTTAACTGTTGAAACGTTTGTATCTGTTATGAAGCGTGATGGTATATTCAAGGAAACAGATATTGATGATGCAGGTAAAGACGTGGTGAAGCATGACTAAGAAAGTATTAATGTTAGCAGCAAAGGCTAATATGATTCAACAATTTAATCATCGCAATATTGGAATTTTGCAAGGTTTAGGTTATGAAGTTCATGTTGCTACAAATATGGTAGACTTTGGATCTATGTCATCAGAAGAGGATGAACGATTTAAACAGTGGATGATTAATCATGATGTTATTGCGCATCAGATTGACTTTGAAAGGCGTATGGGTTCTTTAAAGGGAAACTTACGTTCGATTAAGCAACTGCGTCGATTGTTTCAACAATATGACTTCACTTTCACTCATGTACATTCACCGTTAGGTAGCATTTTAGGTCGCCTTGTTGCAAAACAATTTAAGGTGCCAACAATTTATACAGCACATGGCTTTCACTTCTTTAAAGGTGGACCTAAGAGTGGTTGGCTCGTTTTCTATCCGCTGGAATGGTTGTTTTCCTTCATAACAGATACGCTGATCACTATTAATGATGAAGATTATACTCTTGCTAAGAAACATATGCATGCCAAACATATTGTTAAAATTAATGGCATAGGCGTTGATGTAGAAAAAGCATGGCGTGTAACTGATGAAGAAAAGCAGGAAGCACGAAAAAGAGTACGTCAAGAATTAAATATTCCAGAAGACGCTTTTTTGATATCATCAGTTGGTGAGTTAAGTGATCGTAAAAATCATAGAGTTGTGTTGCAAGCTTTAAAAGAAATGACGCCAGAACAAAGACAAAATATTTATTACATTATTGCCGGAACCGGTGCGAATGGTGCAATGCTTAACGAACTTGCTGAAAGTTTTGATTTTGGTGAACATTTTAAATTATTAGGTTACCGCTCGGATGTACATGATATTAATTATGCTAGTGATATATCTATATTTCCATCGTTTCAAGAAGGCCTTGGTGTTGCTGGTTTAGAAGCAGTTGTTGCTGGACTATACATTATTGGAAGTAATATACGTGGTATACGGGACTATATATTAAATAAGTCAATAGGTAAAACTTTCCCACCGAGCGACCCAAATATTCTTGCTGCTATTATATTTGAAAAATCGAAATACAATTATAAAAAAAATACAATAGATAATGACGAGCTGATTAATTTTGACAAAAGAAAAGTTGATTATGAAATGAAGAAAATTTATGAATAAGCAAGATAAAATAGTAAGATTAAATAAGTCAAAAAAGGTTGTGTTTCATTTTTTGAACACTGGAAATTATTCTGGTGCTGAGAATGTTGTAATTAATATAGCTACGTTAATAAATGATTGTGAGCATGTGTATGTTTCTCCTTCAGGAGCGATTGACAAAATTTTAAAAGAATTTAATATTCGTCATATTGTAATTAAAAAATTAACATCTAAGACAGTTTATAATGTAATTAAGAATAATCAACCAACTATAGTACATGCTCATGATTTTAGAGCAAGTATCATGATTGCCAGAAATGCAAGTTACATACACAGTTATGGTGGATTTGTGATTTCACATCTTCATAATAATGATCCTCGAATGCGGAGATTCGGACTGTTACCATTATTATATAGATGGAGTATTCCTAAATATAATAAAATTATAGTAGTTTCCGAGTCAATTATTGATGAATATATATTTAGTCAGTACATTAAAAAGAATATAGATGTCTTAATTTTAAAGAACATAGTCAATGATTCTATTATTTTAAGAAAGGCTGATATGTTTGTTGCTCCAAGATCTGATTTGATTTATGTTGGAAGATTAGTTGAGCAAAAAAATCCTATCATGTTTTTAGAGATAGTTAAATTAATTACTAAAGTTTTTCCTAATGTTAAGGCTAATATACTTGGGGATGGTCCTTTAAGAGAAAAGACTGAGAAATTTATATGGAATAATGAGTTAACTGATAACATTGAGTTAATTGGATTTACTTCTAACCCATACCCTTATATTAAATCTTCCAAGATAGGTGTGTCTACTTCAAAATGGGAAGGGTTTGGTCTTAGCATTCTTGAAGAACAGCTACTAGGAAATCCTGTCGTTGCAACACCAGTTGGTGGTGTTGTAGACTTGGTAAATGAGGATGTTGGTATGTTATCAAATTCAATTAAAGAAATGTCTGCTGAAATTATTCAACTGTTAAGTAACGAAACCTATTTAGCTAAAAAATCATGTATGGCAAAAGAAAACGTAAAAACGAAAAATAGTATTTCTCATTTCCAATCTATTTTAAGAGAGGTATACGGTGTTGAAAATAAATATTACAGTACTCACAACAACATATAATCGTGTTGAGCTTTTACAAAAATTATATGATAGTTTAGGAAAACAGTCAGACCAAGATTTTCAGTGGCTTATTATTGATGATGGGAGTACAGACAATACTTTTGAAGTAATTAAAAAAATTTCAACAAAACAAAATGCCTTTAGAATTAACTATTTTAGAAAAGAAAATGGTGGTAAACATACAGCTCTGAATTATGCGCATAGTTACATAACTGGAGACGTCATTACTATTGTAGATAGTGATGATATTTTGGTTCCTGATGCTGTAGCCGCTATTAGGCATTACTGGGATTCCGTGTATAAGAATAAAGAGTATGCAACAGTTGTATTTGAGCGAGTAAATCAATCCGGAGTTAAACTTGGTGAGTTTCCTAAAAAAATTTATTCTGGATCTGACTTAGATTACAGAATAAAAAAAGCTATTGCGGGTGACTTTGCTGAAACCATCAGGGCATCTGTTTTTAAAAAATTTCCTTTTCCGGTATATAAAAATAAGGAAAAATTTTTTCCAGAAGGTTGGCTTTGGACAAATGTGGCTCTACTGTATAGTACAGTAAATATATCATATACAATTGTAGTTGGGGGCTATCAAGATGACGGATTGAGCAAACGCGGGAGACTAATGAGACTTCAATCTCCGGTGGGACTAATGAAATATTATAGACTACTTGAAAATGTTAAAGTTATATCACTAAAGTATAAGATTAAAAACGCACTAGCTTTCAATGTC
Organism: Leuconostoc gelidum subsp. gelidum KCTC 3527; assembly: GCF_000166715.1. Taxonomy (GTDB): domain Bacteria; phylum Bacillota; class Bacilli; order Lactobacillales; family Lactobacillaceae; genus Leuconostoc; species Leuconostoc gelidum. The sequence goes on along the minus strand of NZ_AEMI01000020.1, from coordinate 56,322 downwards.
TATAAGTTGTCTAATCAAAAATTTATACATACTTTGACCGGTAATGAAATTAAAACTGAGTTTGGACATGATACACTTACTGAAAGACTTTTGAAATTACCAGCAATTATTATTTATTACTATTGGAAAAAAAGATGAGGGAAAAATATTGATTTTTTATACTTCAATACTTTGTATTTCCGGAATATTCATGATAATCTCTGGAATTACAAATATCGGCGCAATCAAAAATATTTTTGCTAGTATAGTAATTATCTTATTAGCCTTGTTATCGGGAACAAGGTACCATTTAGGTGGTTACGATTACAGTAATTACGAGTATATGTTCCAGTTGGCGCCAACCTTGAACCATTTAAATCTAGTTAACTATGTTCAACAAAATGGGTTAATAGGAAGTGATGTTGGTTGGACATTCATTAATTCAACCATTAAAAGCATGGGATTCAATTTTTATGGACTAACTGTTTTTGTTGCAATATTTTTTTGGTTTACGCTATATTTTGTTTTAAAAAAATATATGACAAACATTAATATCTTTATTGTTATTGCTGTGTATAAATATTTATTAGATGTTTCTTTTATATATATGCGTCAATCAGTAGCAGTCGCAATATTCGCTTTATCTCTGAGATACATTTTAAATAAAAAAATTGTTCCATACATGTTGTTAATTATTTTTGCAGCAACTGTACATTTTTCTGCTGTAATTTTAATACCGATATATTGGATTAATAGAATAAAAATAACTCAAAAAAGATTATTATGGTACACAATGTTATTTGCTTTCAGTTTTATTTTAGTATTTCTACACGTAGATGTTATATCGATGTTTGGCTTTTTTTCGAATATAGTATCTGGTTCAGGTGCTCAGAAAATTTCAGAAGCTTCAAACGGAACGTTGTATGGCGAGGTGGGTATTTTATCAAGCATTCTTCATTTTATAGAATTTTTAATTGTTGATTTTTTCTTAATTAAAAATTTTAACAAGCTGAAATTGAATGATGAAAAACAATTACTAATGATTAGGCTCTTTATGCTTTTGCTTCCAATTTATTCTGTATTTGCCACATCACCAATTATGGTTCGTTATGGCTTTTATTTTTTATTTACATATCCTGTGATTATTGATTACTTAATTGTAAAAATTAGTATAATCAATAAAATATTTTGGTATTCTTTATTGGTATTTGTGTCGTTCGTTGGGATGTATAAGTTTGTAATTGGATTTGATAATGGGGCTGATTTTTATTATGACAGCTTTATTTTTCATAATGAGTCTATTCGTAGTAATTCAAACGAGTAGTGGACAGAAAGAGAAAACGAATGAGTAATGATATAAATAAAGGAGCATTTTTTTCTATTATTGTGCCCATGTTTAACTCAGAGAGATATATAGCCCATACTATTAATTCCATAGTTGAACAGAGCTACTCTGATTGGGAATTGATTTTAGTAGATGATGGATCAACTGACGATTCATTTAAGGTAGCACGAAAATCTACTGAAAATGTAGGTCACAAAGTGAAAATGTATTCAAAAAGTAACTCAGGCTTAGCTGAGACACGTAATTATGGTACTAAATATATACAAGGAAATTACATTCTATTTGTTGATTCTGATGATTATATTGATGTCGACCTATTATTTATTCTAAACGAATATATTGTTAAACGTAATCAACCAGATATTTTGGTGTTTGATTACGGGGAATTTGACGATGGATCTAATAAAGTTAAATTGGTTACCCATTTTGATAAACAACTAAAACGTTATGGAGAAGTCATTTGGAACAAATGTTTTAATGTGTCTTTTTACATAAAAAATAATTTTCAATTTAACAAAGGTATTACTTACGAAGATACCGCAATTATACATGTTATTATGGCTTTGGCAAAAAGTATTGTTAAAGTTGAAAAAGTAGGCTATTTTTATCGACGTGAGAGGATTGGATCCATCACTTCTAATAAATTAGATGAAGAAGTCGATAATAGAATGTTAGCTTTAGATAAATTTGAAGAAAATATACAAAAGTATACGCAAAATTCATATATACTGAATAAAAAATTGAATAGGATGAATTATTTTCTGAGTTTATCATGGATTTATTTGTTATTAGACTATCAAAATGTATCAAATCATGATGATTCATATAAAAAAATAGTTAAAAAGATAAAAAAATCTAAAATTAGATTAGGAATATTTAAGTCAAGGATAGCTAAAGATATTATTCTTTACCTAATAGTAATAATAAGTTTAGATTTAAAATTTGATTTTATAATAAAAAAAATTAGTAGAATGCGTAGTCTTGGACAATGAATATTATCTATTTCAATTCAGTGGGAGAAAAATCATGAAAGTTCTAAAAAACTTTTTTTATAATATGACTTATCAAGTTTTATTAATTATTCTCCCTCTGGTAACTATGCCCTACGTGTCCCGTGTTCTTGGACCAGACGGATTGGGAAAATATTCATATACTAATTCAATAATGTCCTATTTTGTTCTATTAGGGAGTTTAGGTATATCATTATACGGAAGTAGACAAGTTGCTTATGTTCAAGATAGCAAAGAAAATCGATCAAAAGTTTTTTGGGATGTTGCTATTTTAAAGATTGTTACAACAGTCATATCTATTTTATTATTAGCTTTTTTTTTAACAATTTACAACGAATATACGAGTTTGATAATCGCGCAGTCTTTAACACTTGTTGCCAATATGTTCGATGTATCTTGGTATTTTATAGGCATTGAAGATTTTAAGAAGACTATTACACGTAATGTTGCAGTAAAGATTATTTCTTTAGCACTTATATTCTCATTGGTACATACTAAAAGTGATTTAACTATCTATATTTTAATTATTACAGGCTCTACTTTAATTGGAAATTTCATATTGATACCTTTTTTAAAGGGGCAGATTTATTTTGTTGATGTAAACAAGCTCCATTTTTCAAAGCACGTAATGCCTATTTTACTGTTATTTATTCCACAACTAGCTACTCAAATTTATTTAGTTGTTAATAAAACAATGCTTGGACAAATGGATTCTATTAAATCGGTTGGTTTCTTTAGCTCATCAGATACTCTTGTACGTTTAGCACTAACCATTGTGTCTTCAATATCAGCTGTATTAATGCCTAGGATTGCTAACTTATTAGCAAAAGGAGATAAAAAGGGCGTAAATCATTATATGGATAAATCTTTTCAATTTATTAACTTTTTGTCATTTCCGTTAGTATTAGGCTTAATAGCAATTTCATCAAAATTTGTTCCTTTATTTTTAGGAAAAGGTTTTGGCGTTGTAAGTAATTTAATTATTCTTGAAAGCCCTATTATTATATTAATTTCTTGGAGTATCGCCATTACAAATCAATACTTAATCCCATCAGGTCTTAACAAAGAATATATCGGATCAACTTTTGCTGGAGCAATTAGTAATATAATACTAAACTTACTTTTTATCCGAAATTATGGGGTTTATGGTGCAATAATCTCAACTTTAATTAGTGAGTTGATAGTACTTGCATATTTACTTTTTGGCATAAAGAACAAGTTAAACGTTAAAAAAATGTTATTTTCTAATATACATAAGTATTTATTTAGCAGTTTGGTTATGTTTCTAATTATAATTCTGGTTGATATTTGGTTGCCAAAAACTATATGTGCAGTTATATTGGAAATAACTTTGGGAATTATTGTGTATATTATTGCTTTGTTTTTTGTTAAGGCAGATATTTTATTAAAATGGGAAGTTTTTTTTGATTGATGTATATTTAAATATAATCATTAGGCAATAAATATTAATTAGCACAACGGCTAGGTGTGTTAGAAGTTGATAGTAGTGATACAGCAATTTACATTGTATAAAAGTCAGCACAACTAAAACCTAATTATGCCGTGACAGGTTTTTGTTTTTATGATACTGGGGCTGTCGATATTGCAGTCAATGTGAATTCTTCTGAACGTGGTGGTCTGTATATCTAAGTTCTGATTTACTTGTTCGTGATTGGATTCATACATATGATCACGCAACAGCTGTTTGGGCAATTTTAACAAAAGGTAAAATTGGTGAAACTTATTTAGTTGGTGCTGACGGTGAAAAAGACAATATTTCTGTCTTGCACGCTATTTTAAAGGATATGAATAAGTCCGAAGATGATTTTGAGTTTGTCCAAGATCGTTCAGGCCATGATCTGCGTTATGCTATTGATGCCACAAAGATTCGTGAAGAACTAGGTTGGACGCCAAAATATACTGACTTGCAACAGGTTTAGCTGACACAATCAAATGGTATGAAGATAACCAATCATGGTGGCAAGCAGAAAAATCTGAAGTTGAAGATAAGTACGCGCAAAACAACCAGTAAAGACGATTAAAAACTCACATCATGTGAGTTTTTTGTCTATGAGGGAGAGAAGTAAAATGAAGTTTTTAATCACAGGTGCAAACGGCCAATTAGGTCAAGAATTACAAAAGTTATTGCGTGAACGTGAACTAGATTTTGTGGCTTTTGACTCGACACAATTAGATATTACAAGCCGTGAAGCAGTACTTGCAACTTTTGAATCAGTCAAGCCAGATGTTATATTACATGCTGCTGCATATACTAAAGTTGATTTGGCAGAAGATGACGGCCGTGAAGTGAATTGGCAAGTGAACGTTAATGGCACTAAAAATGTCGCTGATGCGGTTAAAAAAATTGGAGCTAAGGTAGTAGCTGTATCCACAGATTATGTCTTTGATGGCACCCAAAATAATGATTATGTTGAAACAGATCCGGTGAACCCGCAAAACGCATATGGCCGTGCTAAGTTAGCCGGTGAATTAGCAGTCACGGAAAGTGGCGCTGATGCTTATATTGTACGTACCAGTTGGGTATTTGGTGAGTTTGGGAATAACTTTGTCTATACAATGCAGCGATTAGCCACAACACATCCTAGGTTAACAGTTGTTAATGATCAATTAGGCCGACCAACTTGGACGCGAACATTAGCTGAATTCATGTTACATTTAGTTGATGTTAAGGCAACTTATGGTGTTTATCATCTGTCTAATACGGGGACAACAACATGGTTTGACTTTGCCCGTGAGATTTTGAAAAACACTGATGTTGAAATTGCACCAGTCACAAGTGCCGAGTTCCCGCAAAAGGCTTATCGGCCAAGACATTCTGTCATGAGCTTAGATAAAGCTGAATCCACTGGATTTGAAATTTTGAATTGGCGTGAAGCTTTGAATGCGTTTTTGATGGGACTGGACTAAAAAAGCCCTATCTGAATAGCATTAGTCGCGTGTCATGTGACTGCCCCCATCAGTAATAACAGTGTGTGGACACATCAAAAAAAGGCCTGACTAGGGCCTTTTTTTTGGGAAATTGTTTGAATGGCATAATAACAATTATATTAAACACTAATATTAATCAAAGTGGCGCCAATTTTTGTCTAGCAGTGTACGTGCTACGAATAGACCAAGGGGTAAAAACATCATAATTAAAGCAGCTTTGGTCATCCAAAGCGCGCCAACTGCTATCTGATTTGTGCCAATATTGTAAATTGCGCGATAAATATATAAGCCAGGAACCATAATAACGATTGCTGGGACCGTTAATGAAATTCTGGGATAGCCGTTGTAACGTGTGACAATTGAAGCAATTAATCCAGCAACAAGTGCACCAACAAATGCCGCTGCTGCTGGTGGAATGGTTGTCAAATCGACCAATTCTAAGCGTAAAGTATTGGCAAGTGCACCAATAAAGCCAGCCACAATAGCCATCCTTTGTGAACTATTAAACATAATGGAGAAACCATAGACACCGCAAAAACTGGCCGGTAATCTGAGTAAGCCAATAACGATGGGGGATAGTCCGAGTGGTAAAAAGTTTTCAGGTCGAAAATCAAAAAATAACGCGACTAACCAACCAACTAGGGTTGCAACCAGAGTAATCATGATAGCATAGGTTAATCTTTCTAAGCCGGAGCGCATATCTAATTTTGACATATCTAACATACTGGTAATAAAAGGGAAACCGGGGACAACAAACAACATTGCGCCAATATAACCTGCTTCATGTTGGACTAAGACATGAAGATAGGTTTCAAATATTTTGAAGGCAAACATATAGACTAAGCAGGCAATGGCAACACTGATAGCGACACCAACGAGCGTAGTAATCGTGTGTTTTCCTAGGGTTGCGCGGACAAAATTACCAATACCGGCACCGATAAAAGAACAGATCATTTCTGGTATGCCACCACCAAGTAGAAAAATAAAGGCACTACATGCAAGAGCAGCTGCTAAGCCAGCGACTATAGGCGAATATTGTTTGGGCTTGTTTTGAATGTCGTTGATTTTGTTGTGAACCTGTCGTACGGTTAACGTCGAAAAAGTATCGCCTATATGTTTGACAAAGTTTTCTAGTGTGTTTAATTTGTCAGTATTTACACCAGTATTAGGTAATGATAGTTGTTGTGTATAGCTATGACCATCACTAAAACAAGTATATGTTAAATTAATTAAACCAATATCAGCAGAACAACTGAGATCTAATTTTCTAGCTATTTTATTCATTGCGTCTCGAACGCGCCATGCACCAGTACCACATGACAACATTTGGATGCCAATACGACCAACAATTGAAGCACGTTCTGGCAAACTGGCGTCTTTAGCTGGTTGCTTATCGTTTTGAATCAGACTTTGCCAAGGAATTGCCATGTGATGAGATTGTGAAAGAGGTGTTTGCTGTTTAATAAATTTATCCATTATTGCTTCCAATTTAAATGATATTAAATACCAAGATAGTATGAGTGGCGCGTCAGTGTGCATGATAGAATCATTATAACCTTGATTTTATTTTAAACCTTGAACGCATTTAATGCTACTTTTTGGCAGAGATAAAACGAAAGCAACTGTATTAAATTGTGAAAACGTTTACATTGCTTTTATGATATAATTATAGATGAAATATAAATCGAAGCAGGCAGAACAATGGAGGAACTTATGAAAAGTGTCTATTTAGAAGAATTCATGAAGAACGTGACTCAGCAAAGCAAGCACATTGACCGGACTGTTAGTATCTATTTTAGATCTAACGATAATTTTTCGGAGAACAAGTCGCGTTTAAATCAAATTCAGAAAAAAATCAGTGTCGATATTAATATAAAGTCATTTGAAGATGCCATGGCAAAGGACCGCTTAACTGAAATGCGACAGGTAACATCAGCTATCTTTGTGATGGGAGACGAGGTACACGTCTACACGAGTCCACACTTGGAGATTGAAGACGATGAGATCGTCATTGACAAAACGCCTCGCTTAGAAAGACTAGAAGCCTTGAGTCTTAAGTTTCCAACCAATTTAATTCTTGATGTTGATTATGAGACAATTACTGTTTATCTAGTAGATGACCGTGGTATTCAAGACATAACCAAAGATTTTGGTGAGTTAACATTACAGAAGTATCTGGGCACTGAATTTCGTATAGGTGAGAGCAATCATGTATCTGTAGGCAACAAATCTGTGTCAGTACATGGACACAATCCAGCAAAAGAAATAAAGAAGAACGATCAGATAAGATTTTACCAAGCTGCCTCGCCAGATATTGTCAGCTATATTGATACTAACTTTAAAGGCATGCCGATTATATTGGGCGGTGCATCTCAGAACATGAGTATTTTTACAGATGCGATTGGAAAAAACCTAAAAGTTAAACTCATTGATAAAAAAATTGATGGTCATTTCAATGCAACAAATGATATTTACGAAGCCTATCAGAAACTTTTTAAATAATGAGATGGTAGTCACCATTTAAAGATACGAATAAATGATAAGAAACTTGAAGTGAACCGCTTAATTTGGGAAAATCTGAATTAAGCGGTTCTTTTTATGGGGAAAATATAGTATAACAATATTTTAGCTGTGATTTTATTGATGAGGCACAAAATTTATCCGTTAAAAATGTTAATACCCTAATTCATTACTTTGAAAAAAGCGTCAAAATTTTTTTAGTAGGTGATCCAAATCCAAAAAAAGCGCGACACAAAACAAACTATGCTACTTTGAAACAGTATTTCGATTATTTTGGCATGTGAATTTATAAAAAATAGATTAAACAATATAAAAACAGTTACTTCTTGAATGCCATTCAAAAAGTAACTGTTTTTATATTTTGTTCAGATGATTTTTTCAGTCAAGAAAACATCTTTTTTGTTGCTCTAAGCAACGTTTTAATGTCATGGTCATATTTAGGGGTTTTAACCAGTTTGCTCATAGGTACACCTGCGAAATGATAGGCTGCAATTTCACCAGAACGAACCGCACTTTGTTCTGTGAACACCATTTGATAGGGTTGTTCAACAAATTCTCCAGTGAAGGCTAAATTAGTCGAATGGTCCGGAATGACTTCCGGACGATCTATTTTAGCACGATTATTAAATAGCGCTGAAGCATAAGGCATATAGACAGGAATATTATTGACAACACTGTCTAAAATTTCTGATTCACGATCTTTAATATTGATTGGACCGGAGTCGACTTGAGATAAGTGTGAAATTAATTCTAACACCATTTCTTTCCCAGTTAATTCTAAGTAAGGTTTTCCAAAAAGCAAGCTATCTCTTCTAGGATACAAGAAGTATCCCCAAATAACCGTTTCGTTGGGCTGTTGGCTCGTAAAATGAGGTTGATGGTGAGCGACAATTGACATATCAACGTCAATTTGTCCTAATGGTGTTATGGGCGTTGTAGACAAGAATGAATTTAGTGCGTTACCAGGTAATTGTGTTGTGATACGTGTAATTTCGTTTAATAATAAATGATTTTTGGTTGTCAGTGTAAAGCTAACCCATTCACTTGCGTCGCGATCTGCAAAAAATTTATCAGGATTTCCGAGATTATAGAAGTGCTTTGTTGCTTGTTTCCATAAACTAGATGCCGCACCATAATCCATATTTTCTGGCGCCGGTGTGTTGTAATCACCAAGCGTTGCGGAATCTGTAATAGATCCATTTGTAAATAAAACGCCAGTATCATCATCAATTGACACGTGTTCTTTTTCGTTTGTGGTTGTATTAATCATTTTTAAACCAGTTACGGTAATTTCGTCCGTCATCGATGTTTCTTTAAACTCGAATGCTGTCACGCGACGATCTAAAATAATTTGGCAACCTTGTGCCTTTAAATAATTAATCAGGGGCAACATGATGCTTTCATATTGGTTATAACGTGTGCGATTAACACCAACTAGATGTTCAATTTGTGAAAATTCATAGATCATTTGATGCATATAACGGCGTAGTTCTTGTGCTGAACTTTGTGTGCGGAAAGCAAAAGTTGTTTCCCACATAAACCAAAAATTTGTTTCGAAAAAGTGTGGGTCGTTTTCAAAATATTGTGCAATAGTGATATTATCTAGTTTTGTCTCATTTTCATCAGGCATTAAAATTAACTGTGTTAACAACTGCCGATCCAAACGATTGAAACCTAATTTACTGGCATTGAGAATACCGTGGCCAGGTTGCAGAAGGCGTGCTTTATCAAATGTTGGGTGTTTGGCATCAAAATCCCGTGTATCTTCTGCAGCTGTCATACCAGTTTCAGTTGTTGATGGGATACGATTGAGTAAGTCCATCAAGTCGACATATGTCCGGTAATTTAGCATACGACCACCTCGAGCAATATAACCTTTGTTGTTTTCCAAGGGGTGATTTTTATTCCAGTAATCATCAGTGGCAGACTCAGTTGTGTCACCATCATTAGAACCATGCTGATCAAGCGAATAAAAAGTGATATTCTCACCTGACCAATGACCTTCTTGAATCAAATAAACGGCAGCTGCCATATTAGCTATGCCAGCACCGATCATTACAGCTTTCTTTTTGCGCATTAGAAATCTCCTATTCATAAAATAGTTCTGAGTTAACAAGCCACAAATGGGTCATATTAACTTTCAAATTTTTTATAATCTTCTGAATCGTCACACTTAAAAAGTGACAATTTCTTTGCCAAATAGCCACCAATGATGACTAGTGAACCAGTAACAAATAATAGTGTACCTAAAGATTTATTCATGAACTCAAACCGCCTTTCAAAAGCAAGTATTGGATGATTGATCGCAATTGATCAAGCCTCCTTAACATCTATTATAACGCTTTCATGTCACAATACCTGGTTTGCGCTTTCAATAGATAGTATAGACAAAAAGGTGCTTTTAACTTAAAAAAGCGATGGTTAATCTAAACATGCCTGTCGAAAATATGATAAGCTAGAGATGTAATATTGATGATATTGTCACTGTTTCAATGAGTTAATCGAGACGAAGCTGACTTAAACGAAATGGAGGAAGCGTACGCAATCGTGTGCGCAGTATAATTAAGTATGAAAATAGCAATTGCAGGATTTGGTGCGCTTGGCTCACGGTTAGGCGTGAAGCTACAAACAGCTGGGCACGAAGTGACTGGCATTGATGGTTGGCCAGCACATATTGCTGCAATCAATACGAACGGTTTAACAGTTGTGCACGATGATTTACCACCCAAAAAATACTTTGTACCAGTGGTAACCCCAAAAGAAGTTACCGGTGAATTTGATTTAATTATTTTATTGACAAAGACCCCGCAATTAGACCGAATGTTGACAGATATTGCCCCAATTATTACTCAGAAAACACAACTGTTGGTTTTATCTAATGGTTTGGGTAACATTGAGGTAATTGAAAAGCACGTCGCTCGAGATCAAATTTTAGCTGGTGTAACACTTTGGACGTCTTCACTTGTTAAGCCTGGTGAAATACATACAACTGGGACGGGTTCAATTAAATTACAAGCGATCGGACATGCTGATGCTATTTCTGTAGCAGCAGCCTTAAACAAAGCTGGTTTAAATGTTGAAATTACGCAAGACGTTTTAACCGCTATTTGGCATAAAGCAGGCATTAATTCAGTTTTGAATCCATTATCCGTATTATTAAATGCCAACATTTCAGAATTTGGTACAGCAGGCAATGGTATGGATTTGGCATTGCATATACTTGATGAAATTCAAAAAGTTGGTGCAACGCAAGGTGTTAAGGTTGATATCACTGGTATTATGAATGATTTAACTGATCTCTTAAAACCCGAAAATGCGGGAAATCATTATCCATCCATGTATCAAGACATTCAAAATGGGAAGCGCACTGAAATTGATTTCCTGAACGGCTTTTTTGCTAAAATTGGTCGTCAGGAACACATTGACACACCATTTAATGCGTTAGTAACGGCGCTTGTTCATGCTAAGGAAGACATTGAACGTGTTAAATTGGCTAAAAAGCAAGAAACCTTTGAAATTTAATTTAGATTATAGTATGATGTGAAAAACTAACTGTTTATAATTTGTAGAATAGGATTAATGGAGGATAAATATGACACAAAAATTTGAGTCCGCGGTTTTTGCTGGCGGTTGTTTCTGGTGCATGGTACAACCATTTGATTCATTACCAGGGATTGAGAAGGTGCGATCAGGTTATACAGGTGGACATACTGTTAATCCAACATATGAAGAAGTCAGTTCACATACCACGGGTCACACCGAAGCTGTTAAAATAGTGTTTGATCCGCAAAAGTTAACGTATGCTGAATTAGTATCAATTTATTGGGAACAAACTGACCCGACCGATGCTATGGGTCAGTTTCAAGATCGTGGCGACAGTTACCGACCAGTCATTTTTGTTGCAGATGATACACAACGTCAAATTGCTGAAAAGTCACGAGCAGCGCTTGCCGCTTCTGGTCGATTTGATAAACCTATTTTAACGACAATTGAGGATGCTAAACCCTTTTATGAGGCCGAGGAATATCATCAGGATTTTTACAAAAAAGATCCGACACGTGAGGCCTTAGAAATGTCGCAACGTTTGGCGTTTCAACAAAAAAATTGGCATAAAGATTAAGCAGCGAAAGCTGTTTTTTATGTTGTATTTGGATTGTGACTTCATTAGAGGCTGTTATATGGTAAAATGGATAAGTTATAGATGATCCACATACATCTAATTGATTAGGAGAATACATTGCATCCGAAGGGTTGTTTTTTGTCGGATGCAACGATCAAAATACCATGCAGCTTGAATTCCTAGGGACTGGCTCAGGCCAACCATCAAAATTTAGAAATGTTACTAGTATTGCCTTGCGTTTACTTGATGAACGTAATGCGGTATGGCTTTTTGATGTTGGTGAAGCCACACAACATCAAATCTTAAAAACAACCATACGGCCACGTAAAGTTGAAAAAATATTTATATCACATTTACATGGTGACCATATTTTTGGGCTACCAGGTTTTTTGAGTTCCCGTTCTTTTCAAGGCGCTAATAAAAATGAATCACTAACAATTTATGGCCCAAAAGGGGTTAAAGAATTTGTGCAAACAGCACTACGCGTTTCAGAAACACGTTTGTCATATCCTGTGGTATATATTGAAATCGTTGAAGGTGTTATTTTTGAAGACAAAACATTCCGTGTGATCGCTGCAAAGATGCGACATCGTATTGAAACTTGGGGATATCGTATTGAAGAAAAAGATCATCCAGGTGAATTACTTGTTGATAAATTACGGCATGAAGGCGTACCCTCAGGACCAATATTTGGACAACTAAAGGCTGGAAAAAAAGTAACGTTATCAGACGGCCGTCGGCTAGATGGTCATGATTACATTGGCGCGGCACAAAAAGGGCGCGTTGTGACGTTTATTTTAGATACACGACCCAATGACAATATTGGTATACTAGCTCACCATGCAGATGTACTTGTACATGAAAGTACTTATGGTGCTGGAGATGAGGAAGCAAAATTAGCCAAATCTCATGCGCATTCGACGAGTGTTAATGCAGCTATGGCAGCGCATAATGCACAGGTTGATAAACTGGTGTTGACGCATTTATCAGCAAGATATATTGGCCCAATGGTCAAAACATTAATTACTGATGTGCGTCGTATTTTTCCAAATACAATCGTTGCCAGAGATTTTGATGTGATCGATATCCCATTTAAAAAAGAGGTGTAAGGCTGATCTTACACATTAAAGAAGGTTACAATGAGTCAAAACAATTGGCAAATATTACCACAGCCAACAGAAAAGACAGTACGTCAACTTACAACAAAACTAAATATTGATCCATTAACTGCAACCGTTGTCGCTCAAAAAGGCTTTATAACACCTGAATCCGCCTTTCAATACTTACAACCAAGTATTGATCAGTTACATGATCCGATGCTATTACATGATATGGATAAAGCATTTGAACGGCTTACCGAAGCAGCATTTGGTGGTGAAAAAATAGTTGTCTATGGTGATTATGATTTAGATGGCATGACAAGTACCGCAGTCATGGTTGAGGCGCTCGAAGTGTTAGGTGCTGATGTGACTGCATATATACCTAATCGTTTTAAAGACGGGTACGGACCAAATATTGATGTTTACAAACGTTTAATAACTGAAGGCGCGCAAATTATTGTCACAGTTGATAATGGTGTTAGTGGTCATGAAGCAGTTGCCTATGCAATGAGTCAAGGCGTCGATGTTATTATTACTGATCATCATGAAATGCCGCCATCCTTACCTGAGGCCTATGCTATTGTTCATCCAAGACACCCAGACGGTCATTATCCATTCGATGATTTGTCAGGTGTTGGTGTGGCCTTTAAGGTCGCACAAGCGCTTTTAACAGACGGCCAATCAATTACAGATAAAAGTGAACTACCAACGGAAATGTTGGATTTGGTGGCTTTAGGCGAAATTGCTGATATGGTGTCGTTGACTGATGAAAATAGAACCCTAGTATCATGGGGTCTGAAACAAATAAATGATAATCCACGTCCAGGGTTAGTCGCGTTACTTAAAAATGCTGGGCAAATGGCGAATCAACCAATTATTTCAGAAACGGTGTCATTCAAAATTGCACCACGTTTGAATGCTGTTGGTCGTTTAGGCGATGCCCAGCTAGCACTTGATTTATTGTTAAGCCAAGACTCTGATGAGGCCATTGAAATTGCCTCACAAGTGGAGGCAATCAACGCGCAACGTCAAGAATTTGTAGAAGAAGTGTTTGGTGCTGCCAAACAAATTGCGTTATCGGATAAACATGCTAACGATCAAGTGCTTGTTGTTGCAGGTGAAAATTGGCATCAAGGCATCTTAGGTATAGTGGCAAGCCGATTGGTTGAATTATTGCACAAACCAGTGATTGTGTTGAGCTTAATAGATGGGATTTACAAAGGTTCTGGTCGCACTTACAATAATTTTGATTTGTATACATTGATGGGTCAATATCGTGCGCTTTATGACACGTTTGGTGGTCACGCAAGTGCACTAGGGTTGGCAATATCTCCGGAAAACTTGTCTAAATTACGTGAGCAACTAGCAGAATTACCAACACTTGATGTGCCTGAAATATCAGTAGCTGTTAATATGATGTTACCGGTATCTAAAATGGCAATATCTGTCTATGATGGGTTGACACTATTAGAACCTTTTGGGACAGGAAATGCACAACCAACTTTTGGTGTACAAGAACCAACGATTGAAAAAGCTGTCACAATGGGATCAACAAACCAACATCTTAAGTTAACACTCGCTAATCAAATCGAAGCAGTTGGTTTTAATCATCCTGAGTGGACAACAATTGTTGCTCATCCAGCCAATATATCGTTTGTCGCAACATTGGGATTGAATTATTTTCGTGGTAAGAAAAGATTACAATTATTATTGACAGACGTTTCTATGCCAGCCGTGGTTGAAAATGATGCACATAAGAAATTTTTTGGTCACGTTTATAAATTTATTTATGCGCATCAGGACTTGAATTTTGCACAAAATTTGGATAAAATAGCAGGGCAACTAAATATTACTAAAAATGATCTTAATATTATGGTACAAGTCTTTATTGAATTAGGTTTTGTAAAAGTGATTGATGGCGGCTTTGTAAAAGTGATGCCAAATGCACCACAAAAAGCATTGACAACGTCAAAAACCTATCATAAATTTCTAGCAAACCGTTAATGATTAAACAGAAAGCATGAGTGTTGGACATGGAAACGTGTTCGTTAGCATTGCGCAGCACTCTGAGAGAAAAATGACAGTAGATTTACATAATTATGTTGCAACAGTCGAGAATTTTCCAGAAGATGGTGTAAGTTTTCGTGATTTATCACCATTAATGGGTGACGGCGTTGCATATAAACAAACGATTGATGCAATCGCTAATTTTGCTAAAGATTTAAAAATTGATTTAATTGCAGGTCCTGAATCGCGCGGTTTTATCGTCGGGTCACCGTTAGCATATGCGTTGAATATTGGTTTTGTGCCAGCACGCAAGGGTGGTAAATTGCCACGTGCGGCTGTGAGTGCATCTTACTCCTTGGAATATGGCGGTGAAAATGTGCTTGAAATTCATAAGGATGCGATCAAGCCTGGTCAACGTGTACTCATTGTTGATGATTTGTTAGCTACTGGGGGTACAATCAATGCCACGCGTGAAATTATCGCGGAACTTGGTGGTGTTGTTGCTGGGGTTGCTTTTATTATTGAATTAAAAGATTTACAAGGTCGTGAAAAAATCATGCGCGCTGGGGATGTACCATTTCTAGCTTTGATGACATATTAAAAAAAGAAACAAGAAAAGGCTTCAAAGCTGTTAGATTTTGTCTAACAGCTTTGAAGCCTTTTCGTTAATCATTTGACTATAAAAACTTGATCATGAATAAAATCAAATTGTTTATGATGTTGGTTCAGAGTTTTTGAGACAGTGAGATCAGCAATTTGCCAGAATTTTTTTGAATTAGTTGCTTGATTTTTTTCACCAATAACAATAAAGTCACCGGTGAATTGCTTGTCACGTAGTGCTGTCAAAATAGCTGCATCACTAGTATCTGTATCTGGCGCCCAACTCATAATAACGACATCAAACGGTAAGGTTTTGACTGCTGTTAGTCCTGATACTTTGGTTACTTTTGTCCAAGGTCTTGGGGTTTGTATATCTTGTCCTTGCCAGGTAAAATTATCGGTTGCGATAATTTTATCACCGAGTGCGCGTAGTGCATAGGTCATAATTGCATTACCACACATAATTTCAAGTACCTGTCGACCCGCGATGAAATGATGTAAATCTGTTATCCAACTTTGGTTTGGTAAATGCCAAATACCAAAATCAGTAATCAGTGTTTGTCGAAATTCAGAGAGCAAGTCATCAACTGGCATGAGCCGTAAATCTTTTAGAATTTGTGACTCACTAAAAATAAGTGAGGGTAGTGGTGTCAAGGGGAGTTGCTTTTTTTTAAGGGCATGTAATGTTGAAAGAGCAGCTATTATTTTTTGATAAGCGACCGGTTGATTCTGAAATTCCGTCGCATAATTGGTTAATTCGCTAATCATCATTTGTGATAGCACGTTGACCTCCATAGCATAAATATGTTAAATGTGAACGCCTATTTTTTAATAAGCATAAGATTTTAGGCTCTGTAATAAACTGTCTGTATCAACTGTTGGTGTTAAGTGCGGTGCAAATGCGAGTACTAGATCATTAACAGAAAAATCAGTTAATACTTGGGTGTCGTTTTCTTGGGAAAACGTCAAGGCAATGGTTGCACATTTTTTTTGCATGATTTTTTCGGCAAACTTTTGATCTTTAATAATCGCTGAAATTGTTTCCTTATTAGCGCGATTAATTAAAAAATTAGCATGATTGATACCAATTTTATCCAGAAGCTGAGCAACAAGTGTGCTTGTATAATTTTTTTGATTAATGAGTAATTCGTGTTGTAATTGAACCAAAAAGGTGCGTGCTTTTTTATTACCTTCAAGTTGAGCAGCTTTAAAGTCTAAAATAACATTAAAAAGTATTTCGGAGCTATCGGAAATACGATGGCTTTTTGAGGGAGTCAGTGCGTGATTTTCTAAATTTGCGATGAAATCCATATTGATGAGTGGGACAAAATGCAAATGCGCGTGTTGCGCGATGTCGCTGGTTATGTTTGTTAAACATTGTTCCGTTGTCAGACAATGTGTTGAAAGTGGTTTTGAAAAATGATAAATATCAATCATGATTGGTCTCCGTTAAGTTTGTTTGATAGGTTTTTTAATATCCAAATTGTAATTCTACCCGTAAAATGATTACTTGTCGACTGATATGCTCAAATCAACACCAAATATGTGTTAAAATTAAGCGTATGATATTAGATCGTTATACGCAGGTTGTTTATAACGGCTTAAAAATATTTTATTTTTGAACATTAATACACACATGTATAATTGTCTTATGGTCAAGGCCATGCGACAATTATATCTAGAAAGAGGTGTCGGCATGGATTGGGATAGGTTTTTCGTTCCGTACCAGCAGACGGTAACAGAATTAAAAATTAAATTACGCGGTTTACGTGATCAGTTCGAAAAAGATGGTAAAAATTCACCCATCGAATTCGTTACAGGTCGTGTGAAAACGCAAGAATCAATTGAAGAAAAAATTATTCGTCGCCATTTGGATGAAACGCGTTTGTCCTTAGATTTGCAAGATATTGCTGGTGTGCGTATTATGACAAAATACGTCGAAGACGTTTATACAGTTGTTGAATTATTGCGTGGCAGAACAGATTTTCAAATATTAGAAGAACGTGATTATGTTACCAATGCTAAACCATCGGGGTATCGATCATACCATATTGTTATTGAATATCCGGTTCAAATGTATAGTGGTGAACGTAAAGTACTTGCCGAAATTCAAGTACGCACAATTGCTATGAATGTTTGGGCAACAATTGAGCATGACTTACGTTATAAACATGGGGATAATTTGCCAGCGCCTATGGTCGAGCAGCTAACAATTTTAGCAGATGATAATTTTGAATGGGATCAAAGAGTCAGTGAGATTCGGGCATCAGAATGAAAATAGCAATTTTTAACAATGATGCTGTGAGTTCGCAAGCAATTACAAAAAAATTAACGTTGGCTTTAAAAAAAAATAATATTGTGATTGATAATAATGAGCCTGATATCGTTGTCACTGTTGGTGGTGATGGCACACTTTTGGGTGCTTTTCAACATTACGTTGATCAAATTGATCATATAAGATTTGTGGGTTTACATACTGGGCACCTTGGATTTTATACTGATTGGTTGAGTACAGAACTTGATGAATTGGTTAATAGTCTCGTTAATGACAACAGTCAAAGCGTGAGTTATCCACTATTAGATATGACCGTAGTTTATGACAGTGGGGAGCACTATCATTTTTTGGCTTTGAACGAAGCAGCTATTAAGCAACCAACTGGTACACTGGTTGCTGATATTTATTTAGGTGATCAAATTTTTGAACGTTTTCGTGGTGATGGTATTTCTGTTGCAACACCAACGGGTTCAACTGCCTATAACAAGGCGAATGGCGGCGCAGTATTACATCCTAGTTTATCCGCTATACAAATGTCTGAAATTGCATCTATTAATAATCGTGTGTTTCGGACTTTGGGTTCACCATTGATAGTACCGCAAGGTCAAGAGATTATTATGAAACCAAAAAGTGACCATTTTTTGGTCATGTATGATCAAAGCGACATTAAAGTTAAAAGTATTACAGAATTACGGTTTCGTGTGGCCGATAAACAAGTGCATTTTGCAGCATATCGGCATGTTGATTTTTGGCAACGTGTGCATCGAGCATTTATTAGTGATATCGAATGACATATTCGGGCATTTTTGATGCTGTCCGTTTTAAAATAATGAAGGGAAGCGTTTGATAATTTATCGTTAAACGCATGACATAGTAATGCAATTTACATGGACATATTCTGGCAGTGAGCAGCGTAAGGTACGAACATTTTTACAGGCACATGGCGTTTCACATCGTATGTTTAGCCAAATGAAACATAATGGTGGCGCGATTTTAAAAAATGACAAGCAGGTGTATACCTCTGACTATTTAGATGATGGCGATCAAGTGACCATTATTATGCCAACAGAAAAGAGTAATGATCTTGTTGTGGCAGATTACAAACCTTTGACTACTATTTTTGAAAATGAGCATTGGTTGGTTGTTGATAAGCCTTATGGTCTCACAACCGTGCCTGGACATGCTGACAGGCTACACACGCTAGTTAATCAGGTAAAAGGTCACTTAGAAG
This sequence comes from Leuconostoc gelidum subsp. gelidum KCTC 3527, assembly GCF_000166715.1. GTDB lineage: Bacteria > Bacillota > Bacilli > Lactobacillales > Lactobacillaceae > Leuconostoc > Leuconostoc gelidum. Next base: position 37,186 of record NZ_AEMI01000020.1, on the reverse strand, counting down.
AGATAAAAGCCGAGGATTTAGTACCACATGTTGTGACACGATTAGATCGAGATACATCTGGCATTGTATTATTAGCTAAGCATCGTTTTGCTCACGCAGTGATGGATCAGCAGTTACAAGAACATACGGTTGAAAAGTTTTATGTGGCTTATGTCAGTGGTATTTTGTCAGAAGATCATGGCGATATTCATGCTCCTATTGGGCGTATGGATGATGATTTTATTAAACGCGAAGTACGAGATGATGGGAAACCATCGCGTACAGAGTATTGGGTAGAACGCCGTTATGATGAAGGTGGTGTGCAACCGATGACACGCGTCAAAGTGCAATTGCATACAGGTCGGACACACCAAATTCGAGTTCACTTTCAGAATCTAGGGCACCCATTGGTTGGGGATAACTTGTACGGTGGACCACGATGGTATGGTTTAAAACGGCAGGCGTTACATGCGTATCATATGAAATTTTATGATCCCTTTATAGAAGCGTATCGAGAATTTAACACAACATTACCGGAAGATTTAAAAGGCTTACACGATTTGACATAATTGGTGAGCAGTTTGATAGTTCAGACAAATAAATAGGCAATCTATTTGTCCAGAAATTATAATGTCAAAACAGTGGGGTAACTATGGCAGATCAAATTGAACAACGCTATCAAACCATTCAATTTTTATCTGATCTACTGCATTCAGGTCAAGATACTGAATTTATTGAAAGTTTTGAGTCATTACACGATTTTGAAATGGCACAGGTTTATGCCGATTTACCAGAACAATTTCGATCAGTTGCATGGCGATTGTTATCCATTGATATTTTAGCACGTGTGTTTGATAATTTAGACATTGACGAAGTAGATATTGTCAAACTCTTGCAAGAATTACCACCACAACGTGGTGTGCTTGTTTTGCAGGAAATGTATGCCGATAATGAAGCTGATTTATTGCAAGAAATGCCAGCAAGACTTGTTGCGACGTATCTGAGCTTAATGTCAAAATCTGAAGCTGATACTGTTCGTAAATTAATTGATTATGATGAACAAACAGCTGGTTCCTTAATGTCTACTGAATATTTGGCAGTAGAAGAGGATTTGCATGTTGATGAAGTCATGCGCTTGGTTAAAAAACAAGCGCTAGAGGCAGAATCTATTAGCTATGTTTACGTATTAGATTTGCAAGAACATTTGGCTGGCGTTATTTCACTTCGTGATTTGTTAACGCATCCAGATGATTTAGCAGTTTCCGAAATTACAAATGATCGTATTATTAGTGTTAAAGCAGGTGATGATCAAGAAGATGTCGCTCAAATTGTTGCTGATTATAATTTCCTTTCAATTCCTGTAACCGATGACGACAATCGTTTGTTAGGTGTTATTACTGTTGATGATATTGTTGATGTTATTGATGAAGAGGCAGTTGAAGATTATTCTGGTTTGGCTGCCGTTAACGTGAGTCAAATTAATGATACACCATGGCATTCTGCGATTAAGCGAATACCATGGCTAATTGCCTTACTTGTGCTTGGTATGGCAACAGCAACACTGATTAGTTCATATGATCAATTAGTGCAGCAGGCTTCAATCTTAGCGGCCTTTATTTCACTCATTACTGGAACTGCTGGAAATGCCGGTACGCAAGCACTTGCATTGGCGGTTCGTCGTATTGCGGTTGGTAGTGACAATAGTGGTTGGAAAAATTTTGTTAGTGAAATTCTTGCTGGTATTATTGTTGGGATAGCCACTGGATGCTCTGTTTTTGTTATTGTGGCAATATGGAAACACAATAGTATACTGGGATTGGCAGTTGGACTTGCAATGACAATGGCCATTATAGTAGCCAATCTAGCTGGTTATTTAATTCCGGTTTTAATTGATAAAATGGGATTTGATCCAGCTGTTGCCAGCGGGCCATTTATTACAACACTATCTGATTTAACCTCTGTTTTGATTTATTTTAATGTTGCACAGTTGTTTATTTCTCATTTTGTTGGGAGTTGACTTTTTAATCAGAAATTAATCTTTGTTATGTTAAAATAAATGATATAAATTATTGTAGGAGTGAATTAATATGCCAACACGTGAACAAATGCGATCGGCTAATAAGGGAAAACAGAATAGACCAAAAAAGCACAGAATTCGTCATACAATTTTGCTAATTATTGGCTTGTTAGTGTTAATTGGGTTAGGTACGGGTGGTTATGCCTACTACAACATGAATCGAACGATTACAAAAATACAAAATCCATCGCAAACGACTAAAAAAGCGGATAAAATAACGGCCAATAAAAAACCAGTATCTTATTTACTATTAGGTACAGATACTGGTGAATTAGGCCGTGATTACAAAGGCCGTACAGATACGATGATTGTTATGACGGTTAACCCAAAAACTAATGTGACTACAATGACATCTATTGCACGCGATACGTTAGCTACTGTCAATGGACAACAAATGAAAATTAATGCAGCTTATGCTTATGGTACAGCTGACTCTGCCATGGCAGCAGTTGAAAACCTCTTAAACATTAAAATCAATGGTGGCTATATTTTAGTTAACATGGGTGGTTTGGTTAAAATGGTTGATGCTGTCGGTGGTGTTGATGTGACATCTCCATTGACCTTCACAACAGAGGGGGATGACACGCAAGCAGATTCTAAAAGCCAGTATTCATTCACGGCTAACCAAACATATCATATGGATGGCAATGAAGCACTAGCCTTTTCACGTATGCGACATGAAGATCCAAATGGCGATTATGGTCGTCAAATGCGTCAACAACTTATTCTGCGAGGCGTATTAAAAAATTCAGCAAGTGTTGGTAGTTTGTTTAATGATTCACTACTAAACACATTATCAAATAATGTTCAGACAGATGTATCAACATCATCGATGAAGAATTTAGCATTAAGTTACCGCTCAGCTCTTGGGAATATTAAACAAGATCAGATGCGTGGTACGACACAAAATATGGGATCATTGGGTTCAGTAGAAGTGATGAACCAAACAGAAATTGATCGGGTTCATGACGCTATTTCAGAACAAATGACAGAATAGTAAACTAACAAGTAGCGATACTTGTTTTTATTTGCAAAAAAATACAAAAAAAAGATACATATACACTGTTTTGATGTATATAGTCAGTAAAGTATTGAATAAATAAACATTAAGCGGTAATATAATTACATAGCATAAATACGGAGGAAAAAAAATGACAGAAAAATTAGTATTAGCATATTCAGGCGGTTTAGATACATCGGTGGCGATTCCTTGGTTAAAAAGTAAAGGTTATGAAATTATTGCTGTTGTTTTGAATGTTGGTCAACATGGCAAAGATATGGACATGATTCAAGCAAAGGCACTACAGGTTGGTGCTACTCAGTCAATCGTGATTGATGCACAGGCAGAATTTGCTGATCAATATGTGGCACCAGTAATTAAAGCTAACATGTTGTATGAAGGTGAATATCCAATGGTATCAGCATTATCACGACCATTGATTATTAAAAAACTTGTTGATATTGCGCATGAAAATGACGCTGTTGCCATTGCGCACGGCTCAACAGGTCATGGCAATGACCAAGTCCGTTTTGAGGCAGCAATTCATGCTTTGGATCCAGATATGAAAATTGAAGCACCCATTCGTGAATTTCAGTGGTCTCGTGAAGAAGAAATTGCCTATGCTGCTGAACACAATGTGCCCGTACCAGTCGGTTTGGAATCACCTTATTCTATTGATGAAAATCTTTGGGGTCGCGCTAATGAAGCTGGTATTTTGGAAAATCCTTGGAACCAGGCACCAGAAGGTGCGTATGCTTTAACAACACCAATTGAAAAAACACCAAATGAAGCAGAATTTATTGATGTGACGTTTGCCGCTGGTGTACCAGTTGCACTCGATGGTATTGATATGCCATTAGCTGATTTGATTATCAAATTAAACGAACTTGCTGGGGCGCATGGCATTGGTCGGATTGATCATATTGAAAACCGTTTAGTTGGTATTAAGTCACGTGAAATTTATGAAGCACCTGCTGCAGCCGTATTGATGACAGCACACAAGGATCTAGAAGACTTGACTTTAGAGCGTGATGTTGCTCATTTTAAACCAATGATAGAACAGCAATTAGCTAATTTGGTGTATGAAGCTAAATGGGTATCACCTTTGTTTGATAGTTTAATGGCATTTATAGATGAAACACAAAAGAATGTTAATGGTATTGTAAAAATGAAAATGTTCAAGGGCAATGCCATTGCTGTTGCACGTCAATCAGAACATAATTCATTATATGATGAAGATTTAGCAACTTATACGAGTGCCTCATCGTTTGATCAAGAAGCAGCAGTTGGCTTTATTAAGTTGTGGACATTAAGCAATACCGTTTATGAGCAAGTTAACCATGTCCATTCAGTAGATAAGAAGAATAAAATTAAGTAAAGAAAAGGCGTTTTCGCCGTACATAAGGGAGAGTAACTATGGCAACAACGAAATTATGGGGTGGTCGTTTCACTGCTAAAGCAGCTGAATGGGTAGATGAGTTTGGGGCATCAATTCATTTTGATCAACAAATGGCAGCAGAAGATCTTGAAGGATCAATTGCTCATGCTAAAATGTTAGGACAGCAAAGTATTATTGCTTCTAATGAATCAGAACAAATTGTTGCTGGTTTAAAAGCACTGCAACAAGATTTAATCGCTGGGAAATTAACATTTGATGTCAAAAATGAAGATATTCATATGAACATGGAATCTTTGTTAACTGAAAAAATTGGTGCAGTTGCTGGAAAGCTACATACGGCGCGCTCACGAAATGACCAAGTCGCAACTGATTTTCATTTGTGGGTTAAACATCGTTTGCCACATGTACTGGATGTAATAACTGATTTACAACAAGAATTACTAACATTAGCCACTAGGCACGCAGGGACAATTATGTCTGGGTATACGCATTTACAACACGCGCAACCAATAACATATGGTCATTATTTATTAGCCTATTTTGACATGTTCCAAAGAGATTATGATCGTTTTGAATTTAATCAGTTACATACTGATATCTTACCTTTAGGGGCAGCAGCCCTTGCGGGAACCACTTTTCCTATTGATCGTGAATTTGTTGCAGATGAATTAGGATTTGGTGATATTTACCATAACTCACTAGATGCGGTGTCAGATCGTGATTTTGCTTTAGAGTTTTTGTCAAATGCAGCAATTTTGATGATGCATCTATCACGAATGGCTGAAGAATTGATTCTCTGGTCGACATATGAATTCAACTATATTGAACTATCAGACGATTTTTCGACGGGCTCATCGATTATGCCTCAAAAGAAAAACGCTGATTTTGCGGAACTTGTTCGTGGTAAGACGGGACGAACTTATGGCGCTTTAATGGCTTTATTGACGACAATGAAATCATTGCCGCTTGCATATAATAAGGATATGCAAGAAGATAAAGAGCAAGTCTTTGACGTGATGGATACAGTGATTGCATCTATCAAAATATTTACCGGTATGTTAAATGGCTTAAAAGTCCATGAAGAACGCATGCTAGCTAGTACACAAGATGATTTTTCTAATGCCACAGAGTTAGCTGATTATTTAGCCACTAAGGGTGTCCCTTTTCGTGAAGCACATGCCATTGTCGGTCAACTTGTATTACAAGGTTTGCAGACACACACACCTTTACAAAAGACACCACTGGCCACTTTACAAGCAGCGGCACCGCAAATTGAGGATGATATTTATCACGTTTTGCAATCAGAAACAGCAGTTAATCGGCGCACGTCTATTGGTGGTACAGCAGTTGAAAATGTCAAAAAAGAAATTGCACGACATGAAAAAGAATTGGAGGCGCGTTAATGAATTCACATTTTCAAGGAAAATCATTTTTGAAGGAAAGTGATTTTACAAAAAAAGAATTAGAAACGCTGATTGATTTAGCGGCGCATTTTAAATACTTAAAGCAACATAATATACAACATCATTATCTTCAAGGTAAAAATATTGCGTTACTTTTTGAAAAGTCATCAACACGAACCCGTTCAAGTTTCACCGTAGCCGCTAATGATTTGGGTGCTCATGCCGAATTTTTAGGTAAAAATGATATTCAATTTGGTAAAAAAGAGTCATTAGAAGACACAGCAAAAGTATTTGGGCGTATGTATGACGGCATTGAATATCGTGGCTTTTCACAAAATGTGGTTGAAGGATTGGCAAAATATTCTGGTGTGCCGGTTTGGAATGGCTTAACAGATGAATGGCATCCAACACAAATGTTGGCCGATTTTTTAACAATTAAAGAACAGTTTAAACGATTAGAAGGCGTGACACTGGCTTATATGGGGGACGGTCGAAATAATGTGGCTAACTCTTTACTGGTTACCGGTGCCATTTTAGGCGTTAATGTGCATATTGTGGCACCTAAAAGTTTACAGCCAACAGCAGAGATTCAGTCATTGGCAGCACAAAAAGCAGCCATGTCTGGCGCAAATCTTTTGGTGACCGATGATGTTGCCAAAGGTGTTGCTGGGGTTGATGTACTTTATACAGACGTTTGGGCTTCTATGGGCGAAGAGGAGACATTTGAAGCGCGTATTAAACTGCTGACACCTTATCAAATTAACGGGCAGTTGGTAGCAATGACTCATAATGATGACGTCATTGTGCTACATGATTTACCAGCGTTTCATGACTTAAATACCACAATGTCACAGGAAATATATGATAGATTTGGTATTTCGGAGATGGAAATTACAGACGAAGTATTTCATGCAGCTTATGCACATCAATTTGAACAAGCAGAAAATAGATTACATACGATTAAAGCGGTAATGGCAGCAACATTAGGCAATATGTTTATACCAGAAACGTGAATAAAAAAAGATGACCAAAAGGTCATCTTTTTTTTATCGATCACTAATTTTGGTGACGCAGTATTTTAGCATGTTGATAATGAGAGTCTCTTATTTTCGATGTCTATTGACAGCGATGAACAAGATAAGTGATATCATAATCAAAATAGTTAAACCGCCAATGCCTTGTTTGGAACCGATTATCATACCATTTATTGGATTTTTATGCATGGCAGTCGTAATCACCTGGGCCACAATAGCTGTTGCCGTTGCGCCAACAAATTGTTGTGTCGTGTTTAAAATACTATTGCCATCAGCTGTTTCATTTGCAGGTAATGTTGCCAATGTCACAGTCATCAAGTTAGCATATGATAAACCAATACCAACCATCAATAACATATGGCTCAACATTAACGTCCAAAAATTAAGTCTAGGGAAGTAAAGGAACATGAGACCTAGCGCAACTGTCGATATAACGAGACCTAATAAAATGGGACGATACTGACCAATTCTGTCCAGCAATGAACCAGATACGGGTGCCAAAACCGCACTAATAAGCGCACCTGGAAACATAAATGCGCCCGCAGCAGCTGCACTCACGTGTAAATTTAATTGTAAATAATTTGGTAAAATAAACGATAAGCCTAACAAAATGGCTTGGTAGGTTAAGAAGCCATACATATAAAAATTAAAGCGATTATTTTGAAATAGTGTGAGTTGTAATAACTTTTGTTTTTGATTAATGATATAAAAAATAACGAGGGAAAAAATACCAACTATTGCCATTAAAAGTGACATTTTTTCAATTGATAATAGCACGAAACTTAAACCAAGTCCCAAAAAGATAAATGTTTTGAAAGGAAATTTTTCTGTCCGTTGTACTTTTTCGGATGGGATACTGTTTAGTCCAATGACTAAAGAAATGAGAATTAAAATAATTAAAAACCAGAATATTGATCGCCAACCCAATGTATTCAGTAAAACGCCGCCATATGTTGGGCCAATTGCTGGTGCAAGGGATGTGATCATACTGCCAATCCCCATCATCATGCCACGACTTTTAATTGGCGATTTAGTTAAAATAATATGAAACATTAAAGGTAATGCAATACCTGTACCGATTCCTTGCAATATACGGCCAACTAACAGTAGTGTGAGTGAAGGAGAAAAGCTGTCCAGAACTGTACCAAAGAGAAACAAAAAATTTGATAAAATAAATAATTCTTTAGTTGAAAAATTACGAATTAAAAATGCTGAAATTGGGACAATTATGGCAATCGCCAGTAAATAACCGGTGGTTACCCATTGTACGCCGTTGGCATTCGTACTGAACTCCGACATTAACTTAGGAAAGGTAACATTCATTGAAGTTTCAATTAAAACACCACTAAAGCTTAGAATACCTGCTGCAATAACGGCTGGAATAACGCGCCAATTTTTTGTTTTCATTGTGATTTTCTCCTTAACTAAATAAAAAGAGGTGTGACATTATCAAAAAATGATAATGTCACGCCTCTTTTGTCGGCACGAATTTAATCCGCGCTATCTGTACGAAACAACTTAAATAAATGTAACAGAAACGAAGCTAGTTTGTCAATAAGAAACTCAAATAAATGACGATTTTGATCAAAAAGAATATGATTATCACACGCGTACGCCAATAAATACAACAGTAATAACTCATGAGTTATGTTATTATTGTACTAGAATAAATTGGAGGTATCATGTTATGGATAATGATGAATTAGTTTTGCAGGATCTCGTTCGAATTAATACTACTGGAAAAAATGAAGTGGCGATTGCTAAATATTTGAAAAAGTTACTTGATGAGCATGATATTACCAATGAAATAATTGAATTCGACGATGGACGAGCAGGTCTCATTGCTGAAATTGGCAATGGACATGGCCCAATTTTAGCTTTTGATGGGCATGAAGATACAGTTGCTTTGGGAGATAAAACGCGTTGGCAAACAGACCCATTAAGTGGCATTAAAATTGGTGACAAAATATTTGGCAGAGGAATCACTGACATGAAATCAGGTTTAGCGGCCGGGGTGTTAGCGATGATTCGATTAAAGAGAAACGAACAGTTGTTAAATGGTACGTTTAAATTATATGCAACTGTTGGTGAAGAAACTGGTGAATTAGGTGCCAAGCAAATGGTTGAAGCTGGGTTGGCTAATCATATTGATGCATTATTAATTGGTGAACCTAGTGGCATACAGCTAGACTATATTAAATCACTACCAGTAGAACAATCGTTACCTGGCATTGTAATGGCAGAAAACATACATGACATCAGTGAGAAAAACAAAACAACTGAGCAACATTTTTTAGAAATTGCACACAAAGGTGCAATTTCTTATCGTATTACGAGTCAAGGTATTACGGCACATAGTTCAATGCCTGAACTTGGCGTCAATGCCATTGACGCTTTGTTAACATTTTATAATAAGCAACAAGAACTATTTAACGATATCTCTAAAATTCAAAACAAATTACTGGGCAAAACGACACCGGTTGTGACACAAATAGCTGGTGGAGAACAACCCAATACTGTACCTGGTTGTGCAACAATGGGTGTCTTTGTGAGGACAATTCCAGAAGTACCCCATGAAAAAATAGTATCAGAAGTTGAAAAAATCATTAATGAAATAAATGCTAGTGGGAAAGCTGTACTAAGTTTGACGATTAATTTTAAAAATCAGCCTGTTTACTCTAATCCGAATGGTAGATTAAGCCAAATTACAAAAAAAATTGGCGAAAAGTTAATACACCAATCATTACCATTTATTGGTGTTTCTGGCGGTACTGATGCTTCACAATTTATTAAGGCTAATCCAAATATGGAAGTTGTTATTTTTGGACCAGGAAACATTACAGCACACCAAGTTGATGAATTTGTTGATGCCGGTATGTATCATTCATTTATAGATATTTATGAATCAGTGGTACATCAATATTTGAAATAAGTGGCAGAGCCGACAAAGGGCCCCAAACAGTTAGTTTATAACTAACCATTTGAGGCCCTTATTTTTTCTAAATAAGAATAAAAGAAGCGGAGAAAAAATCAGTGTGACATTATTTAATTTTTAAACGAGAGACCAAATTTGCGTCTGGTGTCACATACATGGTTTGTTGTCCTTCAAAAATGACAAAACCAGGTTTTGAACCATTTGGTTTACGCAATTTGCCGGCTGGCAAATAATCAACTGGAATATTGGCGGAGTCACGTGCCTTACTAAAGTAACCAGCTAGCTTTGCAGCTTCGACTAGTGTTTCATCTGAAGGATTTGCTGAGTGAATAATAACATGGGAACCAGGTATTTTTTGAACATGAAGCCAAATATCACGACGATCAGCTTGTTTTAGAGACAGACGTTCGTTTTGTAAATTATTTTTACCGACTTCAATTAATGTACCGTCTGAACTTTCAAATTTATCTGGTTTTGAAACTTTTGGTTTTTGTTTGTTCTTTTTATTAGCACGAATATAACCACCGTTGGTTAATTCCAAGCGAATATCTTCAACGTCTTTTGGCGAAGCAACATCAAGTTGTGCGACAATGTTATTAAAATAGTCAATTTCAGCATCTGTCAAGGTCATTTGTTCATTCACATAGGCCACAGCTGTTCGTAATTTACGATATTTGGTAAAATATTTTTCAGCATTCTTCAAGCCATTTAATTTAGGATCTAGTGAGATTTTAAGTAAACGATTGTTATCATAGTAATTTTCAATTTCAATTGATGTCATGCCTTTTTTAACGAGATGAGGGTATGTAATCAACAAATCTCCCATAACTTTAAGGTCATCAGCGTTTGTTGCATCATCAAGTGTTCCCAGTAGTTTTTTTCGTTTTGAGTTGTTTTTTTTGAGTTCATTTTTGACAACACGAACTAGTGAACCAGCTTGTTGGTTGACACGTTCACGTTCTGCTTTTCCAATATAGTAAGCATCTAGCATATCACCAAGTGTATGAAAATGTTCACTAGTCGCATAATCTTGCAACCAGTCAAAAGCAGCATAACTTAGGGTGCCATTTTCGGCAGTGAAAAGTGTTGGCTTTAAATCATTAAAACGTGCTAACCAATTGTTAGCGTGTGCTAAATGATCACCATCTTGATTAATGGTTTGAGCCAAAACCTGAGCGGAATCACGACCAAATCCTTGGTATGTAGATTGAATAAACTTGGACCAGTCATCAAAAGGTGTATCCAAAATCATCGGTGCTAATGCTTCTAAGGCGCCTGTGATAAACGGATTCTTGAGATTTTGAGCTGGAGGCAACACGTACGTAGCACCAGGCATTAATGAGCGCACACGGTTTTGATCTGCGGGTACGTGTTTAATAAGTTCTAAAATGCGAGAATCAGTCTCACGAATTAAAAACAAATTAGAATGACGTCCCATCATTTCAAGGGTTAAACGAATTTGTTGTATATCTCCTAATTCGTTACGTGCATTGACATAGAAGTTGATGATACGGTCATTTTCTACTTGTTCAATCTTTTGTAGCTTAGCACCTTCTAAATAGCGTCGCAAAAACATGACAAAATTGGGGGCAGTTTGTGGATTTTCATATGGAATGTGTGTGATTTGCGTTCGTGCATAAGTCGGATGTGCACTTAAAAGAACAGGGTAGTTAACACTGTTATTGCGTACAACTAGGACAATTTCATTTGGATAAGGTTGGTGCACTTTTGTGATACGACCACCAACGATTAGTTCATTAAGTTCATGCACCAGTGCATGTGTGAAAAGGCCATCTAATGGCATATATAGTACCTCGCTTATTATTCTATTGTATCGTAACGCGGAAATAATAACATATAATTCAATCTGCTTATTAAAAAAGCCTTTAACTATATTGTTAAAGAGACCATTTCAAAATTAAATAATTTTAGATCCGTGCACTTCAGTGACACCGAGTGTATCAGCAATGGTTTGTGAATTGGCAACTGTAATACCACCACCAGGTAAGATTGTTAAATTCGCTGGTGCTGCGTTCACAAGCACTTGTAGATGCGGTAATAAGATCATAATTGGTGTGGTGAGATCACCACCGTGTGTCAAAATGCGACGAACATTATGATCTGATAACCAATACATAGCCTGTTGTTGTTGGTCTTGATCAATGGCATCAAATGCCATGTGCATAATAACTTGTAAATTTAATTCAGTAGCACGCATAATTAATGTAGACATGGCTTCTTTGTCTAAAAGACCGTCACGAACAACACCAAATGTCACAAATTGACCACCAAGATCAGCAATTTGTTGTAAACTATCTTGCATTTGTTGCAATTCAATGTCAGAATAGGCAAAATCACCACCACGAGGACGCACCATAATAATGACTGGCACATCGTCAATGGCAATCAGGGTATCAATGATTGTGCGCGTGTCTGGTGTGAGTCCACCTAAGTCTAACCGACTATTTAGTTCAATACGATTAGCGCCTTTTTGACGCATTTGTTTGGCAGTTTCGACAGAATCAACCGCTGCTTCTCTAATTGTAATTGTCATGTCACCATTTTACCATAAAATTGCAAACAAAAAACCTGTGCCACAATGGTACAGGTTTTCATGTGTGATTACTTCTTTTCTATAACTTGCTTACCGTTATAAACACCAGAAGGTGAGACACGGTGAGCTACACGGTACTCACCAGTTGTTTGATCCAACATAATGTTAGGAACATTCAAACCAATGTGTCCGCGGCGGTTACGTTTGTGAGACTTTGAGTTCTTGTTTGATGGGGTAGCCATAAATGGCACCTCCTTTCGTTTCAATTTATCAACTAGTCAAGTTTACCGAAATTTAACACTTTTGTCAATAGGTTTGTTAAAAACAATGTCAAGGTATTTTACTTGACATGTCGTTGTGCTAGCTGTGCCGTGATTTCTTTATGATGAAACCATGATGATTGGACAATAGCTAGAACATCATTTGCAAAATACATAAGATAAGTGACTAAAATAACCAAGGCAGAGGCGCCTAGTGCACCACCGGCCGCAACTGTCAAGCCCCACAAGGCAATTTGCATAATACCTTGTAGTAGCCAAGCAAACCAGCTTTCAGAAAAGCGAAAAGTTGTTAAGACAGCACCAACTAACCCAGTACCTAATACTAATGAATCTGATATTGGGCGTGGTGTATGGAGCACTTGAGTTTCAAATAGGTAAGCAGCAACAAAAGCGACAACAGCCACGATCGCAATAATAGTGTACCAAAACGATTTACCATGTTTTTCGCCGCGAATATCTGTTTCATGAATAAAGCGGACATGTTTGTCAGTATCTTTAACCCATGATGGCATGACTAAGACAGGTATGTCTAGCAAGATAACATAGGTTAATTGTAATACCGCGTCAGCCGGATTACTGTGTAACCACGCAACATAAATATAGATAGCGGCCGATAATAGACCAAAAAGGCCATTCATAGGCTTTGCCTCTTTTAAACCGAGGACAGTTGTCCAACCAAATGCTGCCGCAAAAAATGTGGCAAAAGTCATGCCACTAATTGGTGCACCCATGCCAAAACTAGTGTAGGCAATAATTAGTAAACCAATAATTAATAGTGTGTAAGATAATCGTGTCCAACCCTTGAATTGTTCAGCATACCAAAGGGGGTTGATCAATTGCCAGTGAGAAATTTGTTTAGATGAGGCGTTTTGCATAGTTTTATGTTTGCCAAGATTAAGGCACTCTGGATGGTCTGCAACTTGACAGTACTTTGAGAGAGCGGCTTGGCACCTTTCTTATTATAAGTGAACTATTAAATTAAATGAGTTTTCCCATATATTTATTTGGTGTAATATCAAAGAAATCATAATTTGCTAATTCAGCAGTTGATGTGACGTGAGCATCTGTACCAAATGATAGCATAAGGTTGATTGGATGTTGGTCTATATTACCAGAAAATACTGACACAATAGGCGTGTTTGAGGCTACCGAGTAACCTAATTCCATTGCCGTACCTGTGTCGGCATCTTCTGCCTCAAAAACCGCAACAGTGAGATCAGAATTATCAATTGCTTTGATGTCTGCTTTGTAAGTCATAGCGCCCCATTCAAAATCTGGTTCGCTATTGGCATCACCTAATGCCATACCACCATATTGATGCAACAGTGGCACGTGAATGTGTGCAATTGTTGGATTAGCACTGAGCTGAATAAAAGCATCCTTCAATAATGCTTCTTGTGTATCTGAGAACCAGCCCGCTGCCAAATAAATGTTTTTAGCCCCGGGTAGCTTTTTATCATTGTCAACATGACGATTGATTTCTTCAAGATCAGCAATAAGCTTTGTTTCGTTCATATGTTTTCTCCTTTGATTTGCAACATAATATAACTGTACAACAGATTATTTTGTAAGTGTTGTAATATCCAGTAAACGGACAAATTTTGTCTAAAATCTATTTTATCATGTATTTAAAAGACATTGTGTCGTTTGTATATTATGTTTGACATAAAAATTGTGGTACACTAATCTTATTCAAAAAAATTAAGTTAGGGGAACGTGTTTCTCGCAAGCCTTGTTTGGTTTGACGAAATACATCAATCATATGTTTTTAATAGATTTCATCCTCCATATTGATGCGCACATCGCTAGTCTGGTGACACAATTTGGACCATGGACTTACCTCATTTTATTTGCCATTATTTTTATAGAGACAGGGATTGTCATCATGCCATTTTTGCCTGGTGATTCATTACTTTTTGCCGCTGGCGCGGTTGCGGCAACACCAGCTGGCCTACATGCTGGTTTAAATCATTGGGTATTCATGGTCTTGTTCTTCGTTGCCGCAGTGACAGGCGATTCCTTGAATTTTTGGATTGGTCGTACGGGTGGCTACAAGCTTATTAGACATCCAGTTATTGGTCGTTTTATCAAGGAAACTCATATTCATGAAGCAGAGGCTTTCTTTGAAAAACGTGGGGCAGCAGCGATTATTATTGGTCGGTACATGCCCATTGTGCGGACATTTATTCCTTTTGTGGCTGGTATTAGTCAGTTTCCATATAGTCATTTTTTAAGAAATAATGTTATCGCCGCTTTTTCATGGAGTCTGATTGCAACAGGGGCAGGTTATTTATTTGGTAATATTCCCTTTGTCAGTGCACATTTTTCAGTGATTATTTTAGGAATTGCTTTAATCACACTGTTGCCAACAATTATTGGAATTATTCGGTCGGTGATTATTAGCCAACGTGCCAAAAAAATAACAAAATCAAAAAAATAAGGCTGCCTTTGAGGTGGCTTTTTTAGTATAATAAAGTTATGAATAATTTAAAAAAACTACAACAATTAACTGGCATATCTGCCGAAGAAATTAGCGATGCTTTGGACATTGATTTGGCCTTAGTTAAATCGTTTGAGAATGAAGAAAATATGCCAACGGTTGGTGAATTAGAGGCGTTAGTTGGTATCTTCTCTAGCCAACTTGATGCACAAGGCATTGAAACACAATCAGAAAAGCATCCAATACATATTCGTTTGTCATTGGATTATTTGATGAATCTTGGTATCACAACTTCTGACTGGATCACGCTCAAATGGGCATTTGAAGGAAAATGGCAAGGTGATAAGCTGGCTGTTGGTTTCTTCGATCAAGGTCAATTAACACGAGTTGTGACGTCTAGTATGGATTTTGTTACTGCTTTTGCTGGTTATTTAATCTTACAAACAGAAGGCGAGTTTGAACCATACATTGACGAATTTGATGATGACAAGGAATATGATTGGCGTTTGTTGCGTATAAATGAAGATCACTTCACAGATGTGACGCAAACAATAATTACAACGGACTTACCGGTGATAAGTTAATGATGGAAAATTTAATTTTGGCAACAGATGCCTACAAGCTAACACACCATTTACAGTATCCAACAAATATTACAAAACTCTATTCTTACGGTGAAGCACGTGTGGGTGGTCGTTTTGATACAGTCAGCTGGTTTGGCATGTCTATGATTTTGCATGATTATTTTCATAACCCGATTACAGACGCTATGATTGATGAAGCCGAGCAAGTATCTAAAATGACGTTTAACACATCGGCTTATTTTAATCGTGCAGTCTGGGAAAAAGTGCGCGATTTAGGCTATTTTCCGGTTAAAATTAAGGCATTACCTGAAGGGCTTGAAGTACCAACTGGTAATGCACTGTTCACAATTGAATCAACAGCTGACTGGTTTGCAACGAGTTTGAATGCGTTAGAGGTTGTGCTGATGCATGTTTGGTATCCAACGACGATTGCTACAAACTCTTTGTATATTAAAAAGCGTTTGCTACCATTGTTTGAAAAGTCAGGTACAATAGCTGGAATATCACTAGCTGTTAATGATTTTGGTTTACGTGGTGCGACATCGCTTGAATCCGGTAAACGTGGTGGTTCTGCGCATTTATTACATTTCCAAGGATCCGATAACATGGCTGCATCACAGTATTTTAATGATGTTTATGGTATTTCAGGGCGTGCTTTGTCAGTTTGGGCGACTGAACATTCAGTCGCAACTGCTTATGGTGTGGGTCAAGGCGAGTTTGACTACGTTAATGCGCAATTGGATCGTGCACCCGATAGTGCTATTTTGTCGATTGTGATTGATTCATATGATGCATTGAATTTTATTAAAAAAGTTATTGGCTCCCCAGAAATTAAAAATCGTATCATCAAACGCGCCGGACGAATTGTTTTACGACCTGACTCCGGTGATCCAGAAACGATTGATTTACAAGTATTATCATTATTAGAGGATATTTTTGGCACGACAACCAATGATAAAGGCTATAAGGTATTGCAACATAATGTTGGTGTGATTCAGGGGGATGGCATGAAAGCAGACACGATTGTGTCACTTTATGAAGCAATCATGCAAGACGGTTGGTCAGTAGACAACTTGGTCGTTGGTTCAGGCGGTGGTTTGTTACAAGAAGGCTTTACCCGAGACACTGAAAGATTTGCGATTAAAGCAGCCTATGCTGAGAATACCGCCGGTGACAAAATCGACATCCAAAAAAAGCCTAAAACTGATGTTGCAAAAACATCAAAAGCTGGACTACTTAAGGTTGTTTTACGTGATAAGAACATCGTGACTGTTTCTCAAAATGAACCTGGTCAAGACTTATTACAAACAGTATATGAAAACGGTAAGATACTATCTGTTAATGGCAATGATGTCATTGATCGAACACTTTTTTGAGGTATTGACATGAATTATCAATTTAAAAAAGAAGCTGCGTTAAAAGATGAAGTTGAAGTGACAATGCTTGATGTCAAGTCTGCTGCACAGGCCTACCGTGACCGTGAAAAACGAGATAAAAAACCAGACAGTGAGCCTGAAAATGATGTTGTGGGACATGGCCTTCGGGCGCTTGCAACCGAGTCTGCTATTGGTAAAGATGAACGTAAAATTAAAGTAGCTGCCTTGTTTAATGCTGGCATGACGAGTTACATTGATTTGTCCTTTGAAATGAATTTGGCAGAATCAACCATTCGACAGTACGGTAAAGAACTTGGTCTAACTTTTATTGATACAGAATACTAGATTAAAGGTTTGACATTTTTTACTCAATAAGTTATGATTACTACAATATAAAAATTTAATTTCACATAGAGGTCGCGATTGACATGAGTCGCTTGGTTAAACTGTTATAACAGTTTAACCAAGTAAAAGGGGATATCGCCGAAATGAATCGTCTTCAAAGGAGATATTTGTTGGGCTAATAGCTAATAACTATTAGACTGTCGTTAGAAATAACGGTGAGCTATGGAAACAGTCAAAATTGCTAAACACAAAAGCCTTTTGTCCGTGACCTAGTCTCGAACAAAAGGCTTTTTATGTGAAATAAAGGGGAATTGTTAGTTTGTGTACAATTGTTGACACAAATAGAACTTAGGAGAGTATATGAGCTACCCAGTAAATACGGCACAACATTTGACAATCGGTGAGGTTGACGCAATTGAATTAGCAAAAACTTATGGGACACCATTATATGTATACGATGTTACTAAAATTCGTCAAACTATGCGTGATTTTAAGGCTATTTTTGAAAAAGAACATGTTCCTTATGTCGTGAGTTACGCGTCTAAAGCATTTGCTACCAAAGCCATTTATCAAGTGGCACAGCAAGAAGGAATCCATGCTGATATTGTCTCCGGTGGTGAACTCTACACGGCATTAGCAGCTGGCTTTGATCCTAAACATCTAAGTTTTAATGGTAACAATAAAAGTTGGGAAGAACTCACCATGGCAGTTACCGAGGGTGTCGGAACAATTATTGTCGATAATTTCTTGGAATTACAATTATTGTCAGAAATTACTACTGAAAATGGTGTGAAACAAGATATATTATTGCGAATTTCACCAGGCATATCGGCCCATACACATGAATTCATTAGTACTGGGCAACAAGATTCTAAATTTGGATTTGATTTGTTAACGGGACAAGCTAAGGCAGCTTATGACATTGCTAAACAGAATGAAAATTTTAATCTGCGTGGACTCCATGCACACATCGGATCACAAATTTTTGATGTGACCGGTTTTGAAAAAAATGCTGCACTACTCGCAGAGACGGCTGAAAGTTGGGGATTTCAACCAGAAGTTATCAATGTTGGTGGTGGTTTTGGTATTCGTTACACGTCAGAAGATGAACCATTACCTGAAAGTGAGTATGCAGATGCGATTATCCGTACTTTGAAGGGTAAAGCAGCCGAGTATGATTGGAAAATGCCGGAAATTTGGATTGAGCCAGGGCGTTCAATTGTCGGTCCAGCAGGGCAAACACTTTATACGATTGGGTCAAGGAAGGATATTCCTGATTTACGTCACTACTTAGCAGTTGACGGTGGTATGGGGGATAATATTCGGCCAGCGTTGTATCAGGCAAATTATGACGCAATATTAGCCAATAACCCCAACGCATCAACCCAAGAAGTTGTGCGTGTGGCAGGTAAATATTGTGAATCAGGGGATGTGTTAGTATGGCAACAAGCGTTACCGAAAACCAAACCTGGCGATATTTTATCTGTTTTGGCAACTGGCGCGTACGGATATGCTATGGCGTCAAATTATAATCGTAATCCAAGACCAGCTGTCGTATTTGTTGAAAACGGCAAGCATCAATTAATTGTTACGCGTGAATCATATGCGCATTTAATAGCCTTGGATCATGATTATATGTTGAAAAAAAGCGATAAGTAATACGCTGTTTATAGGGCAGTAAAACTAAAACAAACAAAAGGGAACTAAGGACTCATGACAGAAATTCAAAATGATGCGCAACGATTGATCGATTTTATTGCCAATGCTAAAAAGGTGACACCGGTAAAGGTTACTTATAAAGGTGTTTTAGATGGTGAGATTCCAGCCAATGTGCAACAATTTGGTGGTGTCTCATTTGGTCAATTGATTGGTGATTGGTCTGACGTACAACCCCTGATTGCTAGTCTACCTAGTGAAAATGTTTATATTGAAAATGAGTCACGCAACTCGGCTGTACCTCTGCTTGATAAGTTGAACATTAATGCGCGTATTGAACCCGGTGCTATTATTCGTGAACAAGTTGAAATTGGAGATAATGCTGTCATTATGCTTGGAGCAGTCATTAATATTGGTGCTGAAATTGGCGCTAGCACAATGATTGATATGGGTGCAATACTGGGGGGGCGTGCAATTGTGGGCACCAATTCACATATTGGTGCGGGCGCTGTTTTGGCAGGTGTTATCGAACCAGCCTCTGCGCAACCAGTTCGTATTGGCAATAACGTCTTGGTTGGTGCTAATGCTGTGGTCATAGAAGGCGTTCAAGTAGGTGATGGCGCGGTTGTTGCAGCAGGTGCCATTGTGACAAAAGATGTGCCATCTAATACTGTTGTGGCCGGTGTGCCAGCCAAGGTGATTAAAAAAATTGATTCAAAAACACAGCAAAAGACTGCCTTAATTGACGCCTTACGAGGATTATAATGGCTGAGATAACTTTTGAAAATTTACAACAGTATCGTCGAGATTTGCATTTAATTCCTGAGCTGGCGTTGGTTGAATTCCAAACACATGCTTATTTAATGGACAAAATAAGAAGTTGGCAAAACGATACGATGACTATTCGTACAGTAGCAGAATTGCCAACCGCCATTTTGGTACGTTTTGAAGGTAGTGACCCAAAGCGAACGATTGGTTATCGCTCAGATATTGATGCTTTGCCAATCACAGAACAAACAGATCTGCCATTTCAGTCAATTCATGCCGGTGCCATGCATGCTTGTGGACATGATGTGCATATGAGTTTGGCTTTGGGAATGGTGCAATATTTTAGTCAGCACCAACCTAAGGATAATTTTATTGTGTTCTTTCAGCCGGCTGAAGAAGCAAAGAGCGGTGGCAAACTGGCTTATGATTTAGGACTTTTTGAAGATGAATGGCGTCCAGATGAATTTTATGGTATTCATGATCAACCAGATTTACCAGCAGGAAAATTGAGCACACTAGTTGGCACTTTATTTGCTGGCACTGCTGAATTGGTAGTTGATATTCATGGTCAAGGTGGGCACGCGGCTTATCCACATTTGGTTAAGGATCCTATTGTTGCAGCTGCGGAATTAATTATGCAGCTGCAGACTGTTGTTTCCCGTTCAGTTGATCCGATTAAAGGTGGCGTGGTTAGTATTGGGGTTATTAACGGTGGACAAGCTAATAATGTGATCCCTGATAATATCCATTTAGAAGGAACTGTCCGTAGTATGACACGTACTGACTTGGATATTATGCTAACCCGCGTTCGTCAAATTGCAGCGGGCGTTGCGTTGTCCAATGATATAACAATTGATGTTGTGTTAGAAAGTGGTAGTTACTTACCAGTTGAAAATAATCCAAAGTTGGCAAGTCAATTGATTGATTTCATGCAATCGCGTGATGATATTGCTTTTGAAATTGCACAGCCAGCGATGACTGGCGAAGATTTTGGTTATTTGTTACAACAAATTCCAGGGGTCATGTTATGGTTAGGTGTCAATGATAAGCACGCATTACACAGTCCTAAGTTAAATATAGATGAAGCTGCGTTATTACCTGGTTTTACAGCATTAAGGGATTTTATTGAATGGCGAATGAATCAGTAGATCAGCTATATTATTGCAGGTAAACAAATAAATATAATTCAGAGGAAAAAGCGATGTATGAGAACATTAATTTAATTACGGCTATTATTACGCCTTTTGATGAAGCAAATGAGATTGACTATTCAGCGTTAAAACAGGTGATTGATTATTTGTTATCTCATGGTACGCAAGGCCTTGTTATTGCTGGGACAACTGGTGAATCACCGACATTGACACACTCAGAAAAGTTAACATTGACGCAATACATTGCGGACTATGTTGGAGATAAAGTGCTATTGATAGCTAATGCTGGAACAAACAATACAGCAGAGTCTATCAAAAATGCGCGTGAATTGAGTGCTATTACTCACGTTGATGGTATTCTAGCTGTGACACCGTATTATAATAAACCAAGCCAGAGTGGTATGATCGCACATTTTACAGCAATTGCAGATGCATCTAATAAGCCAGTGATGCTATATAATATTCCAGGTCGTTCGGCAGTAGGACTTACTCTTGACAGTGTTGTAAAGTTAGCACAACACAAAAATATTAATGCAATTAAAGAGACAACTTCAGCGGAATTTATAGGTGCTGAAATTGAACGCACACAAACAGAAAACTTTGCTGTTTATACAGGTGAAGATGCACAAACACTAGCTGCTTATGCGCAAGGTGGTGCCGGAACTATTTCAGTTGCATCACACCTATACGGTGAGGAAATGACTGCTTTATTTGCTGCAATGAATACTAATAATTGGCGTGAAGCTGGTCGTATACAACGTTACCTCACACCACGTATGAACGCTTTATTTGCATTCCCATCACCATCACCGGTCAAAGCAAAATTAAGCGAAAAAGGTTTGGTTAAAAATATTGCAAGATTACCAATTTTGCCGTTGACAAAACAAGAAAATAAAACGCTTGATGAACTTTTGGAGACTAATTCATGACAAAAATAATTTTGGCTGGTGGTTTTGGTAAATTAGGCTTGGCCATTCAAGAAGGTTTAGCAGCAACCAATTATGAAATTGTCGGTATTTTAAGTGGCCATAACCATGAAAGTCAGTATCCGGTTTGGACAACACGTGATCAAATAACTGAAACAGCGGATATTTTTCTAGATGTTAGTACACCAGCTACTGTATTTGAAAACGCGCAGTGGGCTATAAAACATGATATGGCTATTGTTATTGGTGCCACTGGTTTGACTGAGGCGCAAGTGACACAATTACGTGATCAATCAGAACATGGTATTTTAATTGTACCTAACTTCAGCCTTTCCGCTGTATTGTTAATGCAGTTTGCACAACAAGCTGCGAAATATTTTCCTGATGTGGAAATTGTTGAGACGCACAATCCTAAAAAAATTGATGCACCCTCAGGAACTGCTGTACAAACTGCTAAATTGATTGCAAACGAACGGATTAATTCAGCACAAAAAACAAGTTATGGTGAGGCACGTGGGCAACGTGTTTCAGATATTCCTGTTCATGCGCTTCGCTTGCCAGGGTATATCGCACAACAAAGTGTTTATTTTGGTGGTATTGATGAACAATTAACATTAACACAAAGTACAACGAGTCGATTGGCGTTTGTACCAGGCGTTTTGCGCTCATTAGCTGGTGTTGAAAAAATAAATGATTTAAAGATTGGACTTGATAGTGTTTTATAGTAGTCAAAAAATCATTCATCTTTCCTTGGCAGCAAATACCTGACTATTTTCAGAGCCTTAATTTATAGTGGTGGAATCCACTTTTTTGTGCTCTTATTTTGATATATTGACAAGATTAAAGATAGTGATAACTGTTTTTAAAACATAAAGCTAATGATTAATAAAATCACCATGATGTTGGATATATTTATACCTTATCAACATTAAAATTAACTATAATTGGTAAAAAACAAAAAAATAGCTAGTTTTCATTAAAAAATTATAGAATACTTTCTTTCATCTTTGAATGATTAAATAGAAGATTAGAACCTCATGGGTAACAAGTCATCTGTTTTAATCTAGAATTTTTACAATGTGTGCGTCAACTTAATACACAGGTTACCAACAAAATAAGCACGTTGGTCTTTTTTTGCGTACAATAGAAATATGAAAACGATTACGAAAATTGCAACACAAAAAAAATCAGGACGTTACAGCATTGATTTAGATAAACAATTTGCGTTTGGTGTGTCTGAAAGTGTGTTAATTAAATATGGCTTGGCAAAAGGTCGTGAGCTTGATGATACGTTAATTGAACAAATCAAGCATGACGATGAAATTGCTAAAGCGTTTAATACGGCAATAAATTATTTAGGCCATGCTTTACGGACAATTAAACAAGTGAAACAAAAATTAACTGAAAAAGAGATTTCTGAAGATATACAGGCCCAGGCGATTGCACAGTTAAAAGAATTAGGGTATCTTGATGATGCCAATTATGCCATGCACTATGTGTCAACAAAGAAGTTAATTAGTCCTAAAGGGCCAAATACTATAAAAATGGATTTGAAGCAGGCCGGAATATTAGAAGACGATATTGAGGTGGCACTTGCGTCTTACACTTATGAAGAACAAATTGAAATTGCTCAAAAAATGGCGATTAAATTTGCCAATACTTACAAACGTGAGTCCACACGCGCTAAGCAACAAAAAATTATCCAAGCCTTAGCGAATAAAGGTTTTTCATTTGATATTGGTCAAACTGTTGTATCAGAACTTGATGTTGGGAATGATGATACAACTGAGTTAGATAATGTTAAAAGGCAAGCAGAAAAGCTCTGGCATCGTTATCGAAATGAGCCAGTGAGTCAACGACAGTATAAGACAAAAAGTCATCTTTATACCAAAGGTTATAATCGTGAAGTTATTGATATCATCATGCTAGCACTTGAAAGTGAGTCTTAATCATGCAGATTTATGATTCAAAAGTCATACAAATAAAGCTGTCGGCGGCAGAGCAACAAGCGGGTAAGATAGCACAAGAATTACAAAGTTTACAAAAAGCAGACAGCATTGATAATTATATGCAGCAGCAAATCAAGACATTGGAAAATCAACTGCCAAATTTAAAATTAATTATTATACAGTTAAAAAAACAGCTTATTTCTGCTAAAAAGTCTAACCAAAAAACAAACACGCAACATTTTGTGCGTAGTAATAACCATCGCAATGACTTGTAGTCTATCATTTGATCGTGAAATTTGATACAATTAAATAGAAATTCGGTGTCAGAAGAGTAGGTACGATCATGAGCTTTGATAAGTCGAATCGCGGGCCACGCGAGGGTGATTTCATCACGATCAAAAGTTACAAGCATGACGGCTCGTTGCATCGAACTTGGCGCGATACCATGGTTTTGAAAACCAGTGAAAATGCTATTATTGGATTAAATGATCATACTTTAGTAACGGAAGATGATGGTCGTCGCTGGGTGACTAGGGAACCGGCGATTGTTTACTTCCATAAGAAGTATTGGTTTAATATTATTGCAATGATACGTGATAATGGTGTGTCGTACTACTGTAATTTAGCATCACCTTATGTTCTAGATAAAGAGGCGCTAAAATATATTGACTACGATTTAGATGTTAAAGTTTTTCCAGATGGGGAAAAGCATTTACTTGATGCAGATGAATATGCTGCTCATAGTAAAAAATGGCATTACCCACCAGAAATCGATCAAATTTTGAAAGCACATGTCAAAATTTTAGTGGACTGGATTAATGAAGGCACAGGACCTTTTTCACAAGGTTATATTGATGTGTGGTATGCAAGATATCAGCATTTGATGCAGCAGCGGCTTAAAGATCGTCGTTGAAAAGAAAGGCACGCAAATATTTGTGTGCCTTTTTGTGTGATAAAATATAGAAAGAATAAACGATGTGTGAGATAATGTACTAATTTTTGGGCACATATGAAAAGAGGGTCAAATGGCACTAACAATTTATATGAATCATGCACGCACTGATCTACGGCATGCCTTATTACAAGATGTGCAGACGAAAACGCAACAAGATAAAACGTTAACAGTTTATTATATCGTACCAAATCATGTTAAGTTTGATAGTGAGGTCGATGTTCTAAGACAATTTGCAATAATAAATGGTCAAAATCCTAAAAAAGAATTATATGCACAAAGTCGCTTACAAGTATACTCATTGTCACGATTGGCGTGGGCGTTGTTAAAAAATTTGCCTGATATACAACCAAATATCATACAAAATACAGGTTTATTTATTATGGTATCAGATATATTGCGGGACTATGCAGGACAATTGCCCATTTTTGCGCGTATGCAATCTAAAAGTGGATTCATATCAGCACTAGTCAAACAGTTAGTAGAGTTACGTGCCAGTCATATTACACCACAAGATTTATTGCAAATTTTAAATGATACGAGTCATGATGCAACTTTTTTACACCAAACACTTGGCAGCAAGTTACGTGATTTAGCAATTGTTGCGGATGCCTTAGATAGAAAAATAGGGCAGGAATACATAACTGCGCAGGAAGTTTTGCCTTTTTTTGCTATGCAGTTAGCAAAATCATCCCTAAAAAATGTGGCATTTTATTTTGATGGTTTTAATGGCTTTACGAGTGCTGAGATGCAAGTGATCACGCAATTGGTTGCAAAATATCCGGTGTCAATTGCACTTTTAGGGCAGGCTGATAGATTAGGAAAACAACAAGATGGCGATGTCTTTAATAAACCGATGTATACAGCGCAACAACTCATACATACTGCTCAAACATGCGATCAAAAAGTGCAGATAAACGCGCCAAAACAGTTACGTCATCTAAGCCAAACAACAAAACAAGTTTTATTGGCTTGGGAAAGTTTAGGTGAATACCGCGCTTTTAATGGTGAAAAAGAGCATGTTAACTTACAGACATTTGCTGCCAAAAATACAATTGTTGAAATACAAGAAGTTGCGCGACGCGTTCGACGGTTACTAGTTAATGAACCTGAACTGCGCTTACGTGATATTTTAATTTTGGCGCGTGATTTAACACCATATACTGCACATATACCAGAAGTGATGGCACAATTTGACTTGCCTTACTTTCTAGATAATGATCAACCAATGGCTAATCATCCATTGGTTGAGTTACTATTGAATTTGTTATTACCTCAAAAAGATAGATTTCAATATCAAAATGTGATGGCTATTTTGAAAACAAGTTTGTTACGTCCTTACTTGGATGGTGTATTAGTTCCTGAAAAAGAATTTTTCGATGTGATGGGTTATTTTGACAATTATCTTTACGCAAATCGACCGTATGAAACAACTTGGCGTAATTTAGATAAACCATTTGAACTATTCACAGTTGTTGATCAAGTAGACGAGGATGATGTAACAATTACTTCAGATGACAGTATAGTCAATCGACGAATTGAAACCATGCGTCGATTTATATTGTCAGCATTTGACGATTTACAACGACAATTGGATCAAGCAAAAACAATGCGGCAAGCAGCGACAAATTTGGTATTGTGGCTGGAAAAATACCATGTTGTCGATGCTATTTTAGAGCAACGTGATGTCTTACTTGCGGCAGGTGAATTAACACGTTCACGTCAAGGGGAACAGGTTTGGCAACTATTTATTCAAACACTTGATGATATTGTAGCAATCAATGGTGAACAAACATTTGATCTGACAGTATTTAAAGAAGTATTGCGCACTGGTTTTTCTGCGGCAAAATTTTCTGGAATTCCTAATAATTTGGACCAATTGACAATATCTGAAGCAGGTATTGTTCAAAGCAATCATTATAAACAACTTTTTTTTATTGGTGGTACACGCACAAATTTACCAGCACAAACAAAAACAAATGCGTTAATTAATGATGCTGAAAGATTAATTGTACAACCAGCTTTGCAAGAAGCTGGCACAGCAAAGTATTTACAGAATACAGCACAACAACAAATGGCAGAAGAAAACCTACTATTTTATGGTGCCTTGGCTACAACAACAAGTGGGATAACATTCTCATATCCTATTTTAGATGCAACTGGTAAAATATCAGAAATATCGCCTTTTTTCAAAAGATTAACAGATACTTTTGATATTACGATTGAAAAAATTAGTAATGTCCCACATAGCAGTGTTGATTTGTTAAAGCATTATATTGGTACACCTAGAGCGACGTTGTCTGAATTAGTGAAAATCATACCAACACAACAAACAACAGCAGCTTTTAAAGCAGTTCAAAATGCTATTAGTCAGCAACAAAAAGAGCGTTTGATACGTGTTTTACAGGCGCCAAACTATCGCAATACGATTCAGACTTTAAAACCGGAATTTGTGCAGGCGCTATTTGGTGAACAATTAAATGTTTCCATATCTCAACTAGAAAGTTATTATAATAATCCCTTAGGCTATTTTTTGCAATATGGTTTGAAATTAAAAGAACGTGTGACCAATGAGTTGAACGTGTCCCAAACAGGCACACTTTATCATGCAGTGCTTGAAGGTGTCCTGCAGCGATTAATTCAAGAAAATATTAGCTTACGAGATATAAAAACATCAGCCTTGATAGTGTTATTACAGCAAGAGCTGGCTTCTCAACTCATGTTACCAGAATATAACTTGTTACAAGAAAACGGTAAAATGCGTGCGATACGAGATTATTTGCAAAAAGTGAGTGAAACATTGTTAACCAATTTGCAGCGTGCTGCTCGTGTTAATATTGCGCGACCTAGTGCCGTCGAAAAATTATTTGGCTTTCCGGATAAAAATGCGTTACCAGCTTTAAAATTTTCTCGAGGAAATTTTAATATGCAAGTACGTGGTAAAATTGATCGTTTTGATATTCAAGATAACACACAAGTATTTGGTACAATTATTGATTATAAATCGAGTGGGAAACAATTTGATTGGGGACAAGCATTTGATGGGCTACAAATGCAATTATTAACATACTGGCAGGCAGCGCAAATGAATGCTGAAGCACTTGGTGTCGAAGCCATTGGAGGTGCATTTTTTGCACAAATAGCCCCACAAAAGCGACTGATATCAGATTTCAAAGGCGATGTTAGTGCACTTTTAGATGGGCAAGTGAGACCAGATATTTTTAAATATCGCGGTCTATTTGTTTCAGAAGAAGATTATATCGATAGTTTAGATAATTTATCTGACAGTAACAGCTCACAATTTTATCAACTCAAGAAGAAAAATGATGGCGAACTTTACGCCAATAGTGACTTTGTAGCTGCGCAAGATTTTGCATTATTATTAAAACGTAATACTGATAATATTATGTTTGCCGGAGAGAGAATATTGGCGGGTCTTTTTCCTTTAAAACCTACGGCAGCAAGCTTACAGTACACACCATATGTTGATATTTTACGGTTTGATCGATCATTAGGTGATACTTATCGACCAGAAGCACCTAAAGGCAAGGCCAATATTTTAAAAATTTTACAGGAGGCAGATGATAATGGCGACAACATTTACAATTAATCAGCAACGTGCAGTTGAAGAAACAGGTCATAATATTTTAGTTGCAGCCTCAGCTGGTTCTGGTAAAACAACTGTTTTAATTGAGCGTCTCATTCAAAAAATTTTATCTGGAACCAGTGTTGAAAAATTTTTAATTGTGACCTTTACTAATGCAGCGGCTAAGGAAATGCGAGAACGTTTGGAGACAGCGCTTGAAAAACGTATGCAAACGGCTGATAACCAGACGAAACGTTTTTTACAAGAACAACTGTTGTTACTACCGGCGGCTAATATTTCAACAATAGATGCCTATGCATTACGTTTAATTGAAAACTATTATCATGTGATTGGCTTAGATCCACAGTTTCGCCTACTTTCAGATACTGCGGAACGCGATCTATTGCGCCAAGATGTGTTAGACGAAGTATTTGCGTCATTTTATGAAGAATCTCACGAAAATCATGCAGATTTTTTGGCGCTGGTCACTAATTTCAGCAGTCCAAGTGATGATACGCAATTGAAACAAATTGTTTTAAAATTAGCAGATTTTGCAGAAGCACGACCAGATGGTGACGCGTGGTTGCAACATTTAAATGATAATGAGATGTCAAAAAATAGTGATATCACACAGTCAACTATGTATCAAAATGACGTGTTGCCAATTGTATCTGATATGATTAACCACCTTTTAGATTCAGCAACGGCTGCACAATCTTTAGTTGAGGGCATACCCGAGTTTAAAAAAACACAAGCAGGGTTCATTACCATTATTGACTATTTGCAGCGCATTCAGCTAGATTTGATGGATGTAACATGGGATAACTTACGTGACAAAGTGATTCAAATGCCAAAAATAAGTATTGAAACTCGGGCAAGCAAGGGGATAAAAGACGAACCAGACATGTTGTCTATTTTAGCTCAGGTGACAGCGGTTAAAAATAAAATTGTTGGTTCCAAATCTGATTTAAACCAATTAATAGACTCATTTTTTAGATTTGATCAAGCGAATTGGCAAAAAATACAATGCGCAACGGACGAATTAGTGCACACACTCATTGTCGTTACACAAACTTTTCGTGTAGCCTTTGCGCAATCTAAGCGGGAAACCAAACTGGTTGATTTCCCGGATTTAGGTGCGTTAGCATTACAAATATTAGCCGATGAGCCAACACGAAAAACAGTTAATGGACAATTTATTGAAATATTAGTTGATGAGTATCAAGATATCAACCAGTTACAAGAAACACTACTATCTCAAGTATCAAACGGGAAAAATATGTACATGGTTGGGGATGTCAAGCAGAGCATTTACGGCTTCCGTCAAGCAGATCCCACGTTGTTTACAAGCAAGTATAAGCAATTTGCCACGACAGAAAATGACGATAGTCGAATTGAATTAGCTGATAATTTTAGATCACAAAACAACGTGACACGAATGACAAATTTGCTATTTACGCAATTAATGGATGAAAAATTAGGGGATATTGCGTATGCTGGTGAGGCGAAATTAGTTCCAAAAGCGACGTATCCAACTGCAGTACCGGCGGTATTTGATATTGACATCATAACAAAACAGGATTCGAATCTTGTAGTGAACGATCAAGAAGAGACACAGGTATTTGAAAAACGCCAAGCACAGTATGCACACTTGGCTGATAAAATTTTGAAGTTACGGGAAACAATGCTATTTGATCGTAAAATGACGCCAGCAGGTATGCGGCCTGTGAATTATGCTGATATCGCAATTTTAACCCGATCAAAATCTGGTTATATAGACTTAGTGGCTACTTTGCGAGAAGCAGGTATTCCTGTCCAAGTGGAATCTGTGGGTAATTATTTTCAAACCATGGAAGTTTATTTAATTCTTGATGTTTTACGTGTGATTGATAATCCACATCAAGATATACCATTGGCTGCTGTACTACGTTCACCACTATTTGATTTTACAGAAAATGATCTTGCAGCTGTGCGTTTAGCAGATCAGAAGCATGATTATTGGTCAGCATTACAAAAATTTTCTAAAAACGATACACATAGTAAAAAAGTTATCGCTTTGTTTGATAAATGGCATTTACTGGCTATTCAAAATGATTTGGTCACTTTAATTTGGACCATATTTGATGATACTGCCTGGCTGGATTATGTTGCAGGTATGCCTGGTGGGACACAGCGGCAGGCTAACTTGCATGCTTTGTATGAATATGCACGCACTTATCAAAACAATACGAATGCTGGGCTGTTTAGATTTGTGCGTTATATCGAACAGTTGCAAGAAAATGATGGTCAATTAGGTGAAGCGCCACAAGAATCTGATGTACAAGCAGTTCGTCTGATGACGATTCACGCCTCAAAAGGACTAGAATTTCCAATCGTAATTTTACCAGAATTTGATAAGGCATTTAATACAAAAGATTTGACTGGTAAGGTCTTACTTCAAAAAGATGCAGGCATTGGTATTGATTACTTACAACCTGACGCGTTGGTGTCTATGCCAACCTTACAAAAATTGACAGTGCAACAAGCTATTAAACGGCAAAGTTGGTCGGAAGAAATGCGGTTGCTTTATGTAGCATTGACACGTGCTGAACAACAAATATATGTCATTGGCACGGTTGCAATTGATGAGAATGGGCAAAACAAACAGCTATCTGACCTATGGCAACGTGCTAAAAACACTGTCGGACAATTTTTAAATGAGGATTTACGTTTGACGGCCAAATCTTATTTGGCATGGTTAATCATTAGTTTAGCACGTACTAAAAATGATGTCCTTGAAAATTGGTTAGGTGATGGCGATGCACCACGTTTATTAGGTTCAGAAACGGCACTGGATGCCGAATTAACTGTGAATTTTATATCTGAAAACGACATTGTTTTACAACAATCATCAGATACATTCAGTGCTGATGAAAAGACAATAAACGCATCCTATGATGCAAATGACTATGTGCAAGCTCAAAAAATTTTGGCTTATGATTATGAAAACAAAGCTGCCAGTAACACAGCGGCTTACCAATCTGTTACTGAAATGAAACGCTTGTTTGAAGATCCAGATCGTCTTAACTTGAAGACCTTAGACATCAATGAAGATGGTGATTTCAAACCTGCTAATGAATTGGTTAACCAAAGTTTAATGCTACCGGGATTTATGACCGATGGCTCGCATAAACCATCAAGTGCTGCAATTGGTATAGCGACACATCTATTATTACAACTCATTGATTTTAAGCAAATACAAACACAGCAAACAATAGAAAAATTACGTGATAATTTAGTCAATAGTAAACGCATCTTGCCACAAGTTGCAGCATTAATTAATATTGAACAATTAATGGCTTTTTTAAACACATCATTCGCTAAGCGTTTGAAACAGCATGCAGATACATTGCAGCGAGAAGCGACATTTGCGATGATTATGCCAGCTAATCGTATTTACCATACATTGACTGATGATGCCCCGGTATTAGTTCATGGTATTATTGACGGCTATTTTATTGATGAAACAACACAATCAATTACTATTTTTGATTATAAGACAGACTTTATTAGGCATGATCGTGTGATAGAAGAGTTACAAAAAATGCAAACGCGGTACCAAGGACAGCTAAGACTATATCGGCAAGCCTTGCAGCAAGAATTTCCAACATATACTTTTCATGACCCACAAATTATAGCCTTAAGTGTTGGTCAAGTTATCAGTGTGACATCACCTCATGTGACTGGATAGATGCAGTCAGACCGTTTGATTTATCTTTCTTGTCAAGAATAGTGTAAAATAAAGACTATGTTATTAACTCTGAAACAACAATTTAAAAATACACCAGTGACAATTAGTATTTTTGTCTTAACTGTCCTTGTTTTTTTCGCCGAATTTCTTATTGGACGGGGACAAACCGATAATGGCAGCCTGCTAGTCGCTTTTGGTGCAAAATGGGGACCATATATTAAAGCGTATGATCAATATTGGCGACTAGTGACGCCAATATTTTTACATGCGGGAGTTATGCATATACTGACCAATATGCTGACGTTATGGTTCATTGGTCCCATTGCTGAAGAAACATTTGGGAGTCGTAAGTTTTTAGGATTGTATTTATTTGGCGGTATTGTCGGTAATATTATGTCTTATTTATTTGCACCCTTGACAGTTTCCGTCGGTGCCTCTTCGGCACTTTTTGGCATGTTTGGTGGATTGATATTATATGCTATACAGTTTAAGCACGACCCTCGTATCCGTGCGCAAGGCACAATGATGGGACTTTTTGTCGTTCTAAATTTAATGTCTGGTTTTTTTTCAACAGGTATTGATATGTGGGGACATATTGGTGGTCTAATCGGTGGCATGATGTTTGCTGTTATGTTTGGTTTCTATGGCCGTTCTGGAAAATATCCAATGGCTTGGCGACTGACAGTGGCTGTGGTAACGGTTTTGATACTTGCACTCGCTTTGATTGCAAAAGGAGGCGTTTCATGAAAAGTTTTTATGACATACTAACCTATTTAAAAACGTTTGGGGTTTATATTCATGTTGGCAAACGGCTGTGGGATATTGAGATAGCTGCATTAGAGGTTGATAATTTAAAAAAAGCAGACGTTATTGATAATAAAAAATATGCCGTAATGAAGTTAATATTGGCACATGAACATCGGTTGGAAGAAGAAAATCCAAGTGATTAATTCTGATAAACAATTGTTTACTGAAAGTTATGAAAACGCTTGCAATTTGCAGGCGTTTTCTGTTAAAATGAGTTGGTAATCAACTTACTAGGAGGAAACGTGTGCTGTACCGTTTGATAGAGATTTAATCTCGTCTATGGCGGTACGTTGCACTTTTAAGATAATGGCTAAAGATAAATTAATCGGTGTTGACCTTGGTGGCACAACAATTAAGTTTGCTATTTTGACTGAAGCTGGCGAAATTCAACAAAAATGGTCAATTAAAACGAATGTTTTTGATGATGGTGTACATATTGTACCAGATATTATTGAATCAATTAATCATCACCTTGACTTATATCAATTAGATCCAAAACGTGTGATTGGTATTGGTATGGGCACACCTGGGACGGTAAACCGGACAACTGGCACTGTGACTGGGGCTTATAACTTAAATTGGAAGACAGAACAAAGTGTTAAAGCAGACATTGAATCTGGTACTGGGTTTTCGTTGACACTGGACAATGACGCTAACGCTGCAGCACTTGGTGAGGCTTGGAGAGGTGCTGGTAATAATGATGACGAAGTATCATTTATCACACTTGGTACCGGTGTTGGTGGGGGCTTAGTGTCCAATGGCCAACTGATTCATGGAACTGCCGGTGCAGGGGGTGAAATTGGGCATGTTGTTGTTGAGCCCAATGGTTACTTGTGTACTTGTGGGAACAAAGGTTGCTTGGAACAATATACTTCGGCGACTGGTGTTGTACACTTAGCACAAGATTTTTCTGAAGAGTATGTTGGTTCATCAAAGCTAAAACAATTAATTGCCGATGGGGATGAAGTCACTTCAAAAATTGTGTTTGATTTAGCAAAAGATGGTGATTTTTTGGCTAATAAGGTCATTGATAAAGTGGCATATTACTTAGGCTATGCTACAGCAGCTATGTCTAACATATTAAATCCATCAGCCGTTGTTATCGGTGGTGGTGTGGCCGCAGCGGGTGAGTTTTTACGTGCCCGTGTAGAAAAAAATTGGCAAACATTTGCATTTCCAACAGTCAGAAGTACAACACGTGTTAAATTAGCCGAATTAGGTAATGATGCTGGCGTCATTGGCGCAGCATCATTGGCACGTGTTAACACTAATTAAATAAGTAGGATTAGTAACAACCACCTGGTTGTTTTTTTTTGACGCGTTTTTTAATAAATAACATTTTATCAGCTAAAAAAGGTATAATGTAAGGTATTGTTAATTAAATAATAAGCTATAATCGACTTGTTTTACAGAAAGAAGATACAACATGATTACTTTAAAATCACCAAGAGAAATAGAAGCAATGCGCCAATCCGGCGCAATTATTGCTGGTATGCATCATATGTTACAAGACTTAATTAAACCTGGGATTGATACATGGGAAATTGAAACAAAATCACGTGACTATATTGAAAGTCATGGTGCCGTACCTTCACAAGTTGGATTTGAAGGCTTTAAATATGCAACAACAATTAGTGTTAATAATGAAGTAGCTCATGGCTTGCCTCGTAAAGGGTTACATTTAAAAAATGGTGATTTGGTCAAAGTAGATACAGTTGTTGCGCTTAAAGGCGCTGTGTCGGATTCAGCATGGTCTTATGCTGTGGGCGAAGTAACGCCTGAAATACAAAAGTTAATGGCTGTGACAAAAAAGGCCATGTATTTAGGAATTGATCAAGCAGTTATTGGTAATCGCATTGGCGATATTGGCAATGCAATTCAGCAATATACTGAAGTTGAAAATCATTATGGTGATGTACGCCAATATATTGGTCACGGTGTTGGGCCAACAATGCATGAAGAGCCACAAGTACCACATTATGGTAAACCAGGCCATGGCATTCGTTTACGCGAAGGCATGGTTATCACTATTGAACCAATGATTAATATTGGCGGCTGGGAAGTTGATACTGATGATACGGCTGAAGATGGTTGGACTGTTACAACTAGTGATGGCTCATGGTCAGCGCAATATGAACATACACTAGCAATTACAAAAGAAGGACCAAAAATACTAACAAGTCAAGATGCAAAATTCGATGCAAAATATTTGTAAAAGTAGGTTAAAAATTTGAAAATCAAGCCAAAACACAAATCATATTTAATTACTAAACGACTCATTGATGTGGCTTTTGCGTTACTTGGATTAATTGTGTTATCTCCCATATTTGTGATCGTATTTGTGATTTTAAAAATAGATAGTCCAAAATCATCGGCATTATTTGAACAACAACGGATTGGTAAAAATGGTAAACCGTTTCACATTTATAAATTCCGATCAATGGTGCCAAATGCTGAGGAAATTTTAAAAGCAGATAAGGTATTATACGAAAAATATGTTACTAGTGGCTATAAACTGCCAACAAAAGAAGACCCACGAATTACAAAACTAGGTTCCTTTTTGCGTCGTTCAACAATTGATGAATTACCACAATTTTGGAATATGTTGATTGGTGATATGAGTTTAGTAGGGCCACGTCCGATCGTTGCTGAAGAGTTAAAAGAATACGGTGATCAAAAGGATATATTTTTGTCAGTTAGACCTGGTGCATTGGGTCTATGGCAAGCTAGTGGCCGGTCACTAATTGAGTATCCAGAACGGACACAGATAGAATTAGAATATGTTGCAAATGCAGGTTTTTTTTATGATATTAGTATTGTATTTAGAAACGTGATTGCAATTTTTAAATCTAAAGGGGCCTATTAACTGATGAAAGAATTAAATAAGTCAACGCTGCTTTCATACAAAAAATAGGTAACGCTAAAATAAAATATAGTCTCTACTAGCTAATTCGATATTGTAGAGCTAGATGATTTGGTAAAAAATTATGGTTGATAAAATTCAAATCTTGGTAGCAGCACACAAAAAAGCACCAATGCCTCAAAAAGAATGTATGTATACACCGATTCAAGTTGGATCAGCACTTGCTTCTGAAAGATTTGCTGGATTTTTATTCGATGATAATGGAGTCAATATTTCTGCTAAAAATCCATATTTCAATGAATTGACGGCTTTATACTGGGCAAGACATAATTCTGATGCAGACGTTATTGGACTTGTACATTATCGCCGGTTTTTTTCAATTTCGAAGAAAAAAAGTTTAAGTGCAATTTTGTCTGAGCCGGATTTACGTGAGTTGTTAAAAACAACCACTGTTATCGTACCTAAAAAGCGACGATACTGGATTGAAAGTAGTCAGTCACATTACCGTCATGCACATCATGGTGAATCATTAGATGTGTTACGTGCTGTAATTGCAACACGTCAACCAGAATATTTAGATGTTTACGATCGAAATATGGCACGTAGCTGGGCACATATGTTCAATATGTTTATTATGAAGCGAAATGAATTTGACGCGTATATGGACTGGTTGTTTGATATACTATTTGCAGTTGAAGTGCAAATACAAGATGATGTTGTGCAGTGGGATAACTATGAACAAAGAGTTTACGGATTTTTAAGTGAGCGTTTGTTGGATGTTTGGTTGGATAAAAATCATATCAATTATCAAGAAGTTCCCGTGATTTTTATGGAAAGACAAAATTGGCTGCTTAAAGGGGGAAAATTTTTGGCACGAAAGATTGGCATAGGACGAATTGTATAAAGAGTTGGGAAATGTTTTCATAAAAAATGAATTTCATGTTAAATCGCATATAGTTTGAGGTTAAACCAATATTGTATATTTTTAACATTTTTTGGTATTGTTCATTCAGAGTCGCGCATAATTTGGGATAGTAAATAATTTAATTATTTTTAATGAAATAAATTTTTTAATAGTTTAGTTTACTGAAGTTAACTGTTTTTAGCTTTAACGTTTTATACTCAGCAACAGCATAATATACACGTAAATGTTTTTCTAAAAAGAAAGAAGAAATAATGAGTAGAAATACTTTTTTAAAAATTATAATGATACCATTTGTTTTAATTACTATTATGATCATTAAGGAAACAACAGTTTCTGCTAATATAAATAATCAAGAAATTGTTAATGAACACGGTGCACTGTTAAGTCAACTGGTTTATGGTGATAGTAATACATTTGTGAGCAATGATGTTCAAAATGGATTTATAAATAACAATAGTCAAGTATA
>NZ_AEMI01000021.1 GCF_000166715.1 Leuconostoc gelidum subsp. gelidum KCTC 3527 | reverse complement strand
ATTTAAAAACTCTGGCACAATTATAATTGTGCCAGAGTTTTTAAATACTAATTGCTATACATCGCTTATTCAACTGAAATCAAGAATGGATATAATGGTTGCTTTCCATTATGAATTTCAATCTCAAGACCGTCATTAAGAGCTAAAATAGCCTCTTGCAGTTTTTCAGCATCCTTTTGATTGGTGTTTTCACCATAGATAATCGTCACAATTTCAGAATCATCATCAATCATTTTTACCACCGATTGACTGGCAGCATCAAGTAGTTTCTTTGTCACAACTTCAATCTCGCCATCAAGAATTCCCATCCAATCACCATGCTTAATAGTCATACCATTTAGCTTAGTATCTCGCACAGCTTTTGTGATTTGGGCTGACTTGACATCTAACATCACTGAAGCCATTTCATCAGCATTGTCTGATAATTCTGATTCCGGATTGTATCCCATCATAGCTGTTAAACCTTGCTGAACGGTGCGCGTTTTGACAACACGTACTGGTATATCAGCCAAATCAACAGCTTGATCAGCAGCCATGAAAATATTTGAATTATTTGGTAAAATCAAAGCACTTTTAGCACCCGTAGCTTTAATGGCATCAACAATATCAGCCGTTGATGGGTTCATCGTCTGTCCACCAGAAATAACTGTATGCACCCCTAAACTTTTGAATAAGTCAGCGACACCATCTCCTGCTGAAATTGCAATGACTGCCGTATCAGAAGCAGGTACTGCTGCTGCAGCCATTTTAGCCATTTGTGCTTCTTCTGTACGTTGTGCATCAATAACTGCTTGCTGTTGATCTCTCATGTTATCGACTTTAACTTTGACTAATGAACCAAAATGAGTTCCCCAACGCAGAATTTCTCCTGGATCTTCTGTATGAACATGAACTTTAACAATTTCATCATCATTGATGACAAGTAATGAATCACCAAGTTGTGATAGATGATGATAGAAGGTTTCATAATCAAATTCGTGATCATATGTTGTCCCCTTAGCAATTTGCACCATAATCTCTGTGCAATAACCATATTCTATACTTCGGGGGTCTAAATGACTGTTCGCTTGTGCACCCGCATGTAGTTCTTTGACCATTTGATCTAATTCAGCATTATCAGGCGTTTTAAGGTCTGCTTCATTAAAGTCGCCACTTAATACTTGATAGAATGCCTGCAACACAAAAACAAGTCCTTGACCACCAGAATCCACAACGCCAACTTGTTTTAGTACAGGCAATAGATCTGGTGTTGATGCCAACGCAATTTGTGCTGCTTCATTGACAGCATGCATTAGTTTAACTAAATCATCCGTCTCATCAGCTACTTTATTTGCTTTTGATGCTGCTTCGCGAATGACTGTTAAAATTGTACCCTCTGTTGGCTTCATAACAGACTTGTAAGCCACCTGAGCCCCTGACATCAGGGCGTCAGCCAAATCACGTGCCGATAACGTTTTTTTACCTTCAACTGAGTTAGAAAATCCACGGAATATTTGTGATAAGATAACGCCAGAATTACCACGCGCTCCCATCAAAAGCCCTTTAGACGTTGCTTTAGCAAGCGTACTAATATCTGTATCTAGCGCATCACGCTCATACTGTGCGCCACTTGCCATTGACAGACTCATATTTGTCCCTGTATCACCATCTGGCACAGGGAAAACATTTAATTTATTAATCGTATCCGCATTTGCGGCAAGCGCTGCTGCTGCAGCATTAATCATCTTACCAAATTCAACATTGGTAATTGTCGTAATTTTAGTCATGATACTCCTAGTCCGTGACGCGAACACCTTGAACAACCACGTTAACTTCCGTTGCGTGAATTCCCAGTAGTGCGTCGAGATTATATCTTACTTTACCTTGAACTGATTTAGAAATTTCTGATAATTTTGTCCCATACTGCGCAACCAAATAAACATCCACGTTTACGCCGTTCTCTTCTTGATGAATGACAACGCCTTTAGCATAATTTTCGCGATTTAAAATCTGGTTCATACCATCACGGAATGTTGCTCGAGAAGCCATACCAACAACCCCAGGATTCTCAATAGCAGAACCACCAACAATGGTCGCAATAACATCGTTTTCAATTGTAATTTCACCAATTTTAGTTTTAATTTTGATTGCCATAATATTTAAAACATTAACTCAGAAATACGCTAACAGTCATGCTACAAAATAATCATATCAATTTGTAGCATGAATAGTTTGAGAACAATCGAGTTAATGCATTTCCTCCTTGAAAGGTCTACTGCTATTATTTTAACATATCTCAACAATAAACGTATCCTAGCAATCAACTCTTTGACATAAAAAAACCACCGGAGTGGTGGTCGTTTTATGTCAGTTATGCGCAATATTCTAGCACAACTTCAATCGTACTGCCGTTTATACGCGTTCGATAGTTCCGGTCTTCAATCCAGACTTCAAAGTACGCGCTGATAAATAAACTTTCTTTGCAGGAGCACCGTTAATCTTAACAGTCACTTTTTGCAAGTTTGGCTTCCAGCTACGACGACTTGAATTCAACGCGTGTGAGCGTTGGTTACCAAAACGTGTGCGTGCGCCTGTAATAGCATCTTTTGCCATGTTCGACCCTCCTTTTCGAGCCATTATTTTAAAAAAGGCTCTTTCTACAACATTAGTAAATTCTACCAGATTAAAAGCACTTTGGCAAGTTATTTTGTATATTTTGACAAAACAGCCGCTAATTGATCTTTCGTATGGAAACCAGTTAGCCGCTCAACAACCTCACCATTTTTTTGAACGAGTAGCGTTGGAATAGCACGAATACCAAATTTTGCTGGTGTATCAGGGTTAGCATCAACATCCATTTTAACAAAATCAACGTTGTCCACCTCTTCAGAGAGCGCTTCTAATACTGGTGATTGCATACGACAAGGGCCACACCAAGTTGCCCAGAAGTCTGTAATACTGACTCCACTGGCTGTCATTTTTTCAAATGTTGCATCTTCAACTATTTCCACTGTCATAATTTTATCCTCATAAACATAGATTTACTTACTTTTCTAATACCATTATGTTTTATCTCTTGTTTGCGTAACCATAATAACGCCGGTATCAAAGCTCACATGTACCATATTACTGACAAACTCATTTGACGACCACATTTTGTAAACATTATCCGTTAAGGTCAACGGATATTTTGCATCAATTATCTTAAAGTTAGAAACTGAATTAAGCGGCATAAATCCAAGATACTTTGCACTTGGTATCCTGCTAACTGTTTTTAAACCCGGTTTTAAATAGCTCACACTATTAACATTGTCAATAATTTTTGTTTTTTCAACAATTTTTTCAAAGGTGGGGTCTGCTAACAACCATAAATTACTTAATAGATGATCAAGTCGTCCCCCTGTTGCGCCAAAAATATTAATGCTATCCGGATTTTGAGCTTGCGCGTATAATAACGCAAGCTCCGTATCAGTTTCATCTTTCTCAGCCTTGACACGTGTAATTTCGTTTGCTTTTAGATGCGATTCAAGGACATGCAACTCATCAGGAGTCAGTGAATCAAAATCGCCCACAGCCATCAACATCGGTATATGATGCTGATATAATCGCCATGCGCCGCGATCAGCCCCAATCCAGAGGCCTGGAAGATTAAACAAATCACTCGGCCATAACGTCGTTTCCCCACCTGCCAAAATGTTAATTTGCATTATTTTGTCAGGTCTTTCAGGGTAGTAATTTTAGCGGCAGGATCAACTTTATCATATACATATGATCCCGCAACAAAGACATTTGCACCTGCTTCAAATGCAGCAGTGATCGTTTCATTATTCACACCACCATCAATTTCGATATCAAAATTATAACCTAATTCTTCACGGATAGCTTTTAATTGTGCAATTTTTTCAATGGCAGAGGGCAAAAATTTCTGTCCGCCAAAACCAGGATTAACCGTCATCACAAGTACTTGGTCAACCATATCCAAAACTGATTCAATTGCTAATACAGGTGTTCCTGGATTGATCACAACTTCGGCTTTAACACCTTTATTCTTAATCATTTGCAATGCACGATGGATATGTGGCGTTGCCTCCACGTGCACACCAATGATATCCGCACCAGCATCGGCAAATTCATCAACAATTTTTTCGGGATTCATGACCATTAAGTGCACATCCAACACCATTTTTGTTTCTGGACGTAACTGTTTAACCCAACCTGGGCCATAAGAAATCGATGGTACAAAATTCCCATCCATCACGTCAATATGCAAATATTCAGCGCCAGCGCTTTCCACAAGTTTCACATCACGCTCTAAATTTGTATAATCAGCACTTAATATAGATGGTGCAATAATTCCTGCCATGTTACTATTCCTTCTTCCTAAATGTTTCGATTATCTGTATTATATCTTGGCTTTTGCGATTTGATCAAATCATAAAAGGCCTTATAACTATTATACCGTGATTGTGCTATAGCGCCAACAGTTACGCTTTCCTTGACGGCACATCCCGGTTCATTGAGATGTAAACAACCACGAAAACGACAATTTTGACGTACAGCAACAAATTCAGGAAAATAATCAGCTAACTGCTCAACTGGAAAATCAAAAACTTCATACGACGAAAATCCTGGTGTATCAGCAATCAAGGCATCATTAACCTGAATAAGTGTCACTTGCCGAGTTGTATGTTTCCCACGACTCAGGGCCTTTGAAACAATACCTGTTTCAAGTCCTAACTCAGGTGACAAATGATTTAGTAGTGTTGATTTTCCAGCACCCGTTTGTCCCATGAATACAGCAACTTTACCTCGCAGTTCAGAGCGTAATTCAAAAAAATTACCATTTATATTATTCATGGCTGGTAATATTGTCGTATAGCCTATTTTCAAATAGCGGTTTGACACTTCTATTGCATGAATATACTCTGATTCAGTTAATAAATCTGCCTTTGTAAAATAAATCAATGGTGTCACGCGGGCTGCTGCTAATGCGACTAACTGCCTGTCTAGCAAATTCGGTGCAAAATCTGGTTCTTTAAGTGCTGTTACAATTACGGCAACATCAATATTTGCAATCAGTGGCCGAACTAGCACATTTTCTCTCGGATAAATTTTCCAAATTAACCCTTCATCATTTTCACTCTCAAAGTCAACAAAATCACCAACAAGCGGTTTTTGTCCTGATTTTCGAAACTCACCACGTGCGCGCGTGCGCTGCACCTCGCCATTTGAAATTTGTATATCATAATAACCACTTAATGATCGAATAATTCGTCCTGTTTTCATATCATTATTATAACAAAAAAGCCGATTATAATCGACTGATGTTGTTTTAGTTCTTATTTTTACTACTTGAGGCACTGCTTGATGAAGATGATGATGAACTAGATGAGCTTGAACTGCTTGACGAAGATGATCCATCCGATGAACTTGAATCATCAGAAGAATCACTTGATGAAACCTGAGGACCCTGTGAGATAGTCACAAGTAACACCATATCTTTAGTAATACTTGAGCCACCACGAATGGACTGACTGATCACATGATCTTTTTTTGTATTACCATCATATTGTGTATTAAAGTTAACCACAATATCATGCTCACTGGCCCAACTTTGTACTTGTTCTTGTGTACTTTTTCCGGTAAAATCTGGTACGTTAATTCGTTGCGCACCAGTAGAAACTGTGAATTCAACATTTGTTGCAGTCGGATCCACTTTGCCATTAGCGTCAACAGACTGTAAAATTATTCTACCTTCTGACACACTATCAGAAGGACTATCTTTTCTTGTCACAGAGTACCCTTGGGCACGAAGTTGTGTCGCAGTCACATCATAGTCTGAACCAACATAATCACCAAAACGTACTTTAGCACGTCCAGAAGATATAATCAAATTAATTGTATCTCCCTTTTTTGCTTCTGCACCACTACTTCGTGTTGTACGAACAACATGCCCATTAGTAATTGTTTTTGACGGTGTTGAACTAACAGTGCCAACAACCAAACCAGCTTTTTTGATTTTCATTGTCGCTTGATCTTGTGTCAAATTAATGACATTTGGTACAGTCGTTTTATTGGATTGATAATTTAAGAAAACGGTCACAGCAACAGCCATTAAAATAAGTCCTACTAGCACCCAAGGCCATTTAGATGACTTACGAAATTTAATGCCATTCCCTCGCAAAACACTACGGACGTAGTTGGGTGTGCGATCAACAATATGCGCAATATCTTTAACAGAATAACCCTTTTTACCATGTGATATAATAACATCTTTTATTGAGGGTTCTTCAGGTACTTCGTCTGGGAAAATTTTATCAGATGACACACCAGTCTTTAACTGATCTTGAATTTGAGCCATTGGAATAATGCGTGTCTCGTCTATTGTGTCTGACATCGGTGCAAATCGTATTTCGTCTGAGCGCCTAGGTGATAACGTCGTATTCAAATCTTCAGACATCGCTGCAGCACTTAAATAACGATCTTGTGGTCTTTTGGCTGTTGCCTTTAAGATAACATTTTCTAAGGCTTGCGGAATTCGCGGATCAAAATCACGAACAGATGGCATCTCTTCAGTCGTATGTTTCATTGCAACTGCAACTGGTGTGTCACCTTCGTAAGGAACTTGTTTGGTCAGCATTTCGTAAAGCATAACGCCTAGCGCATATATATCTGATTTTGCTGACGCAAGCCCGCCACGCGTTTGTTCAGGTGATAAGTAATGAACTGACCCGATAACAGTATTTGTTTGTGTCATATCTTGAACTGATTTTGCAATTGCAATGCCAAAATCGGTAATTTTCACTTGGCAATTTTTGTCAATTAAGATATTTTGTGGTTTTAAATCGCGATGAATAATGTCAGCGTCGTGTGCTGCTTGCACTGCACTTAACACTTGCGTCATGATGTCAACTACTTGTTGATACGGAATTGGAAAATGCTCGGCAATGAATGACTTTAAATCATTACCTGCTACATATTCCATCACCAAATATTGTGTTCCTTCGTATTCCCCAGTGTCATATACCTGAACAATATTATCATGAACCAATTCCGTTGCTGAAATAGCCTCACGCTGAAAACGCTTGGCTAATTCAACATCGTTTTTCATATCCAAACGCATCATTTTAAATGTGACGTCGCGATCCAAAAATTCATCATGTGCCAAATAAACATTGGCCATGCCACCCCCGCCAAGCGATTTGATAATTTTATAACGATTGTCTATCACTGTATCTGGTAACATAATTATTTTGTATCCTCTTCATTGTTACGGCTCACCAAGAGGGCAGTAACATTATCTGGTGCACCATTATTGTTAGCGGACCGAATCAATTCGTGTGCACGCAAATCCAAAGTTGTTGCTGTTCTCATAATTTGCTTAATTGTTGTTTTATTAAGCACTTTAGTAATACCATCAGATGTTAAAAACAACATATCTTCGTCGGAAAATTTATGCTGTCCAATTTCAATGTCTGCGTGCCTATCAACACCTAAAAACCTTGTCACACTGTTCGCAT
The DNA here is from genome assembly GCF_000166715.1 of Leuconostoc gelidum subsp. gelidum KCTC 3527. Taxonomy (GTDB): domain Bacteria; phylum Bacillota; class Bacilli; order Lactobacillales; family Lactobacillaceae; genus Leuconostoc; species Leuconostoc gelidum. Next base: position 21,818 of record NZ_AEMI01000021.1, on the reverse strand, counting down.
TAGGTATATTTTCGGCTTGCTTTTGGCTAACTGTACCGGTGCGAACAAGTTCATTTTTAAGGTTATGGTCAAACGATATTTGTTTTAAGCTATTATGATGCAACAAAAATGCCTTAGAATCACCCAAGTTACCAATAACGACCTGCTCATCAAACAGAATTGCTAGTACAAGTGTCGTAGCCATTGTTTTTAAATCATCAAATCGTTGTCCTGCCTCTATAATGACATCGTTTTCAAAGGCAACTGTTTCTTTGATCCAAGCGATTGATGGCTTGATTGTTTCAATTGTTGTTTTTTCCCAGGCGTGACCAAAATGTTCTACAGCCATAGCACTAGCAACTTCGCCACCCTCAGTTGAAGTGACGCCATCGGCTACCATAACCATCACGTTGCCTTTTTGGTTTGTAAATGCGCCAACGTAATCTTGATTTTCATTACGTTTGACGCCTGAATCAGTATGAAATGCTATTTGCATAGGATTATTTTATCTTCTAAAAACGTATCTGCTAAAGATTTTCTGGCGAATGACTAGAAAATCTTGCTTCACGTGATATATTTTCACTTTTCTTTTAACAATTGATTATACGCTGTCAGTTGGTATTTTCCTTTGCAATGTTGCAACGAAAAAACCATCTGTTTGATAATCGTTTGGATAAACATGTAGCACATTTTCAGAACGGTTTGGCTTCAAGTTTTTGGATGTTTGCGTTGGTACAAGTTCAAAATCTGAATGTTTCAATAAGAATTTTGTGATAACATCATCGTTCTCTTGACGCAAAATTGTGCATGTACTGTAAACAATCATACCATTATCAGTAACATTTTGACTAACAGAATCTAATATTTCAAACTGCAAATGCGCTAAATTTTCGACATCTGCTAATGTTTTGTCGTAACGAATTTCTGGTTTACGCCGTAGTAAACCAAAACCTGAGCACGGTGCATCAACTAAAATACGATCAAATTTTTGATCAATTTCTGTTGGTACTTTACGCGCGTCTAACACGCGCGTATGAATTTTTTCTGTCACATGCAATCGTTCAGCGTTGCTTCGAATTAATTTAATTTTATGTTCATGAATATCTAATGCAGTAATTGTAACATTTTCACCAACAGACTGTGCAATTTGTGTCGTTTTACCGCCAGGAGCGGCCGCTGCGTCAAGAATCGTTTTAACATTCTCTGTCAAATGCATACTTTCAACTGGTAACATAGCACTTTCATCTTGCAGCGTTAATAAACCATCGTGGAAAGCTTTTGAACCAGCAACATGTCCGCCAGAAACAATGTAAGCATGCGCCGCTACGCGTGATTTGACAGTGGTAAATTTTTCAGTTGCCAATGCCTGTTCCACTTCCTCATCACTTGCTAATGTCGTATTCACACGAATGGATTGCTGTGGTGCGTCATTGATTGTTTCAAGCATCGCACGTGTTGTCTCTTCACCATTTTGTGAGATCAACTCCTCAATTAACCAAATCGGTAGACTTCTTTCAATAGACAAACGTTGTATCGGTTCTTTTATGTCAGAAGTACTTCGTAAACCTTGGCGACCAATATTATGCAAAATAGCCGTCACATACTTTCCAGTACCGACATGACCAAGTATCTTAGCAACTTCAATGGATTCATTAAAAATGGCATGTTCTGGAATTTTATCCAAGAATTTCATCTGGAAAATGGCTGAATACAGTAATTCACGCACCCAGGCATCAATTTTTTTATCTCCAACAAATGGCGCTAGCCAATATTCAAATGTCATACGGTGTTGAATAACACCATACACAAGTGTTGTTAACAAACGTTTGTCCGCTTCACTCAGTTGGTGTTGTTTAATCACTTGATTCAGCTGTAAATTAGAGTATGCACCATTTTTAATTTTAGCTAACGTTTGTACTGCTAATACACGGGGATTATCACTATAAACACGTTTATCACTCATTAATTGGCTCCTCTGCCCACAAATCTCCTGTTTGTAACTGATTGCCTGCTCCGTTGAGATAAGCCACAATATCCATCTCAGATTTTCCAGCTGGCTGTAGTCTATCGATACTAACCACGGTTTGATCAGCTGCCGAAATTTTTAGTTGCTTCTTGGTTTTTTCAACAACATGTCCCGCATCTAAGTCAGTTTTTTCGTCCAGCGGAGTCACTTTCATAAGTTTGACCCGCTGTCCTGAAACTTGTACATGTGCTGGATGCGTTGGATAAAGGCCACGCAAATGCCAGTCAATTTGTTGTGCTGTCTCACTTGTAAAATTCAAATTTTGCATATGGTGTGGAATATTAGGTGAAAATGACACATCATTATCGTTTTGTTTAACCGGTGAAATGTCACCAGTAGCAATTTTAGGTAGACTTGCCAATAGTAAATCGCGTCCAGCCAAACTCAGTTTATCAAACATAGTACCCACATTATCTTGATTTGTAATTGGCACCTTAACAACATCAATAATGTCACCAGCATCCATTTTTTTAACCATATACATGATCGAAACACCTGTCTCGGTATCCCCGTTCATAATTGCATAATGCACTGGTGCACCACCACGATATTTAGGCAATAATGAGGCATGCGTGTTAACAGCGGCTATTTTAGCTGCTTCCAATAATTTATCGGGTAGAAATTGGCCAAAAGCCGCAGTCACAATAAAGTCTGGATTTAGTGCAATAATTTGCTGCATGTCATCTGAACCACTAATTTTTTCAGGTTGCAAGACAGGCAAATTATGTGCTAATGCTGCAACCTTAACTGGACTAGGTTTTAGAACATGTTTACGTCCTTGTGGTTTATCTGGTTGCGTAACCACAGCCTTGACGTCATATTTATCATCAGCAATTAATGCTTCTAGGATGGGAACTGCAAACTGTGGGGTTCCCATTAGTACAACTGAATATGTCATGATAGATCGAACCTCTTTTCTGTACAATACATGAATCAATCATTTTAATTGCTTTGTTCAATGACTAAACTGCCAAGCCGGCACATGTTATATCTTTATAATCACTAAAAAATACTCGCTAATACGAGTATTTCGCTTCTTAATTATTATAACATAGAATATTGTCATACATTTGTCACATAAAAGAAACCGGTTCACGATCGATCATTAATTGTAATCCGTTTTTTGATTTTTGGGCGCGGTTTTGCAATTCCGTCAATAAAACGTCCATTTCATGCCGATGTTTAAATTTTAAAATAATTTGAAAATAGTAACGATTGCGTAATTTCGCAATCGGCTTTGGTGATGGACCTAATATAATAACCTTATCATCGACGCGAGAACGTAACCAACGCGCAATTTGTATCATCTGTTTTGCAGTTTCATTTTCCGTAACATGACTAGCTTGAATTTGAACAGTATAGTAATATGGTGCATAATTACCTGCATGTCTGACAGCCATTTCTTGCTGATAAAATCCTTCATAGTCATGTTGTTTTGCATAAACGATAGCATAATGTTGTGGATTAAACGTCTGAACTAATACCTCACCTGCCTTTTTAGCACGCCCAGCACGCCCACTAACTTGTGTTAATAACTGAAAAGTTCGTTCACTCGCATGAAAATCTGGTAAACCTAATGACGTATCAGCATTTAAGACACCAACTAAAGTAACATCTGGAAAATCAAGACCCTTAGCAATCATTTGCGTCCCAAGTAAAATATCAGCCTCATGATCCCCAAACTTTTGCAGCATTTTATCCATGCTCCCTTTTTTACGTGTTGTATCTTGATCCATTCGGATGACACGTGCCTCAGGCAACAGCGTTGCTAGTTCTGCTTCAACTTTCTCAGTGCCGGTGCCGTAATAACGAATGCGATTTGAACCACAATTAGCACAAACTATTGGAATAGGTTCTTCATGTCCACAATAATGACATTTTAACGTATGCGAATCCATATGTAACGTCATGGCCAAGTTACAATTAGGATCACGTGGCACAAAGCCACAGTCACGACACATGACAAAACTAGAAAAACCACGTCGATTCAACATTAATACAGACTGTTCTCCACGATTTAGGCGCTCTTGCAATTTATTTTTCAGTTGCTCAGAAAAATTCGTTTCAGGCCCGTCTGCTAATGTTGCCTTCATGTCAATTACGTCAACTGCCGGTAACTTAGCCCCACCAGCACGTTCTGTTAAGCGTAATAATTCATAAACACCACGTTGCGCACGCGCGCGACTTTCCAGCGATGGTGTGGCTGAACCTAATACAACAGGTATTTGATAATATTCACCACGCCAAAGTGCAATATCTCGTGCATTATAACGTGGATTATCTGTTTGTTTATAGGTTGTTTCATGTTCTTCATCAACAATAATGAGCCCGATATTATCCAATGGTGCAAAAACCGCAGATCTGGCGCCAACCACAATTTTAACATCTCCACGTTCAATGCGGCGCCATTCATCATACCGTTCACCGTCGGATAAACCAGAATGTAATACCGCAGTTTGTGCACCAAACCGAGATTTCACACGACGTACCATTTGCGGTGTCAATGCAATTTCTGGCACTAGAAATAATACCGTTTTTTCTTGATCAAAAACATGCTGCGCTGCTTGTAAGTATACTTCTGTCTTACCAGAACCTGTAATACCTTCCAACAAAAAAGGTTGATATTGTTGCGCATCAGAACTGGCAACGATATGATTCAATGCATTTTGTTGTTCTTCATTAAGTGTTAGAGCTGTTGTTGGTATAATGTCATTCATTGAAAAAGGATCACGTAATTGCTCCACCTTTTTTTTGCTTAACCATTTTTTTTCGACACCTTGATTTAGTGTGGCATCACTCACACTAATCATTTCTTGCAATGTTTTTTTTACCCATACTTCTTCCAAATGACCCATAATGAACATTAATAGTTCAAACTGTTTTTTTGCAGTTGGTCTCAAGTCTTGGCGCTCATTTTCCAAAAACTCCACATCACCATTAAATTGATAGGCTAATTGTGTTTTAATTTTTGACCGATTAGTCACGTTGACCGACGCTTCGATTTTATGTTCACGTTGTAGTTTAGTCAACGTAGCAATATCACGCACATTAAATTCGCGTGCTTGATAAAGAATCTCATCTAATCCTTTAAAAATACGGTCTCGAACATCGTCATCAACTTCATCAATAATTTTCAAAATACGTTCATAACTTGCTCTTAAAGCATTAGGCAACATCGTTTGCAAGACAGAAATACGAAACGCAAACGTTTCTTGTGCCAAATAATCTGATAAATTTAATAATTCTGTGTTCAAAACTGGCGTTAAATCTAATAAATTGTTAATATGACGTAATTTGTTCGTCTCTAAATCCGTTGTTGCCCGCAATCCAACAACAAATCCCATAACATGTCGATGACCAAAGGGGACATCGACACGCATACCAGGCCGCACTGATTCAACCATTGATTCTGGTATAACATAGGTGTACGGTTGGTTAGTTTGCATCGTCGGTACGTCAACGATGATTTGTGCATACTGTAATTTCGTCATACTCTTATTGTATCAAATCTGTCAATAGCATAAAGTTGTTACGTAAAATATGTCACTTTCTTCATGTTGAAATCAACAATAGGCTAACTTTTTTTAACATCAATTTAAGACTACCTACACTATTGCGCTAAAAAAGAGTCGTTAATACCGACTCTTTTCTGTTTATATATGCGCTTCAATCCATTTCCAAACTTGGTCTTTTCCATACTTTGTTTCAGATGAAAAAAATTGAAAATCACTTTCGTCTTCATTAAAACCAAGTGTTTGCTTAATATTTGATGCATATTTGTTAAATTTACTTTTTGAAATTTTATCTGATTTTGTTGCTACAATCAAAATTGGAATATTATAATAATGCAACCATTCATACATTGACACATCATCATCACTTGGCTCATGGCGTGCATCAACTAAACTGACAACCCCACGTAGTTGTTTACGTGATGTGATATATTCTTCAATCATATGACCAAATTCTTCACGTTGCTTTTTAGAAACTTTAGCATAGCCATAGCCAGGGACATCAACAAAATACAACTTATCTTCCACATTATAAAAATTTAGTGTCTGAGTTTTCCCTGGTTGTGATGATGTCCGTGCAAAATTTTTACGTTGAATCAACGTATTAGTTAATGACGATTTACCAACATTCGAACGCCCAACTAATGCAATTTCGGGCTTGCCGTCTGTTGGATACTGTGCGGCCGAAACTGCACTCATCACCATATCAACATTGTGTACATCCATTAGTTCACCTTTTTTAACTGTAATTCTGGTTGTTCCCCATCAACAACACTGGCTTTGGTAATAATGACTTTTGAAACATCATCACGACTGGGAATATCATACATAACATCTTTCATAGTTAATTCAATAATTGATCGTAAACCTCGCGCACCAGTATGTCGTTTAATAGCTAATTCAGCCATCGCTTCTAGTGCGTCTGGTTGAAATTCTAATATGACATCATCCAATCCCAGTAAAGCTGTGTATTGTTTAATCAGAGCATTTTTAGGTTCGGTCAAAATTCGTGTCAAATCGTCTATTTTTAATTCATCCAATACAGTTACAATTGGCAAACGGCCAATAAATTCAGGAATTAAACCAAATTTGGTCATATCTTCTGGCTGAACATGTTCAAGGATATTTTCAGATTCTAGGGCGATAGCATTATCGTTTGCATCCGACCCAAATCCAATAACTCGTTCACCTAAACGTTCTTTAATAATTGTATCTATTCCAGCAAAAGCGCCACCAACAATAAATAAAATATTAGTCGTATCTACTTGAATCAACTCTTGCTGTGGATGTTTTCGACCACCCTGTGGTGGTACGCTAGCAATCGTACCTTCTAGCATTTTTAGAAGTGCTTGTTGGACACCTTCACCCGAAACATCCCGTGTAATTGAAACGTTTTCAGATTTTTTTGCAATCTTATCAATTTCATCAACATAAATAATACCATGTTGTGCCGCATCGATATCAAAATTAGCTGACTGCAACAATTTCAATACAATGTTTTCAACATCTTCTCCCACATAACCAGCTTCTGTTAATGTTGTGGCATCAGCTATCGCAAAAGGTACATCTAAAATACGAGCTAAGCTTTGTGCTAAATATGTTTTACCAGAACCAGTAGGCCCGATCAAAGCAATATTGGATTTTTGTAATTCAACATCAGTTGTTGGTGTATAGTTTTCATTGATACGTTTATAATGATTATATACTGCAACTGCAAGCGTCTTTTTGGCATCATCTTGTCCAATCACATAATCGTTTAATTCTGCAACGATTTCATGTGGTGTAGGTAATGCTAGTGTTATCGGTTTTGCTACTGTTTGATCCACTGTTAATTCCTCACTCATGATGTTTTTTGCTAAATCCACACATTCATTACAAATATAAATGCCACTTGGTCCAGCAACAATTTGTCGTACTTCACTCGCAGATTTGCCGCAAAAACTGCAATAAATTTCTTCTTCCAAATCTGGTGTCTGTGCCATACTATCTTCCTTTTAATTTCATTTAAATCATACAATTATGTCAAGTTTAAATACTATTCTATTCTAACAGATTACACAATAATTTTAGTACAAATTTTATCGTATGAAAGCTAGTCATCATCACAATATCGTTTTGATGTATCCTAACCTTAGTTATTAAAAAAAAGCCTGACGGCTTTTAAAAATAATATTACTTTGCTTTTGCAGAGTCAGTCACTCTCTTAATGACTTCACGCATGGCAATGTCATGCTTCAATAATGAATCTGACAAGTTTGCACGCACTTGAGCAGCTTCCATCTTGTATTGTGTTGCCAAGTTAGTTACTTCTTCATTAATTTGGTCTTCACTTGGTTCAATAGCTTCTGCCTTAACAATTGCTTCAAGAACTAGATTAGTTTTAACACGTGTTTCTGCACCTTCTTCAAATTGCTTGTGCAAATCATCTTCAGTTTGACCTGAAATTTGGAAGAACATCTCACGTGAAATCCCTTGTTGTTGTAATTGTGCCAAATACTGATCAATTTGACGGTGAACATCTTCATCAATCATTGCTTCAGGCACTTTATCACCATCAATTGATGCGTTATCAACTGCTTTTTTGATCACTGCATCTTCAAAAGCTGCTTGTGCTGATTCTGCCTTATCTTCAGTCAATTTCTTAGCTGTCTTTTCTTTCAATTCAGCTAAAGTTTCAACTTCTTCGTCAACATCCTTGGCAAATTCATCATCAATTTCAGGTAATTCCTTACGCTTCAACTCATGTATTTTAACTTCAAACAAGGCTTCCTTATTGGCAAGGTCTGCTGCTTGATAGTCTTTTGGAAATGTTACAGTTACGTTAACATCTTCACCTGCTGAATGACCAACTAATTGTTCTTCAAATCCAGGAATAAACTGACCTGAACCTAATTCTAATGAGAAGTCATCAGCTTGACCACCATCAAAATGGTCACCATCTACTGAACCATCAAAATCAATAATAACAGTATCGCCATTTTCAGCCTTAACTGAAGCTTCTTGCAAAACCAATTCAGCTTGACCATCTTGTAAATGCTTAATTTCTGCTTCAACATCAGCATCTGTTACTTCTGTATCAGCAGCTTCAACTTCAAGGTTCAAGTATTCGCCCAACTTCACTTCAGGTGCAGTTGTGATTTCAGCCTTCATTGTCCAGTCTTCGCCTTTGTTCATTGACACTGGTTCAATATTAGGACGTCCGACTGGTGTGATACCAGATTCATCAACAGCTGCTTCATATGCAGTTGGTAAAACAATATCCATTGTCTGTTGGTACAAGGCTTCTTCCCCAAACTTTGAGAAAAAGAGAGCCTTGGTTACTTTTCCCTTACGAAATCCAGGAATAGAAACGTCATTCTTGTTTTGTTGAAAAGCTTTTTCTAAGCCTGCTTCAACTTGTGCGCGGGAAATTTTAAATTCTAATGTGCCTTGGTTCTTTTGATCCTCAGCTACTGTCCAGTTAGACATTGTAAGTCCTCCAAATGTTTTAAATACCTTTTAATTTTATCTTAAATACGACTAAATCACAACAATTTTATCTTATTTGTTAAAAGTCATCCATATATTAGTATGATCATTTCAATTATCACACTTTGTAAAGTTCATTTAAGCACCGATTTCTATATAAAAACCGCTTGAATAGAAATAACTAATTCAAGCGGTTTTGTTAAAATTATTTTTTGATATTATTGTGCTAAGCGATAGACATAATAATATGGATAGCCATTTTTGGAAGCAAATTGATTGTATTGTACTTCTTGGACTGCTGTCCCTTTTTGTCCTTGCGTTATATAGCATGTTGAGATGAACAGTGGATTATCTAAGTTATTTGTGATAATACCAATGTGTCCAGCAGCACCGTCACTATGTCCTTGTTGACCCCAGATAACAATATCACCACGCCTTGACAGCCAACCATAAGGATCATTGTTATCAATGAGCTGGTAGCTGTTATCTTTTAAATAAGCATGAATTGCCTCGGTATTATACAACCATGTAAATGGTGTACCACCAGCATCACGAATGGCTTGTACAACAGATCCGGAGCAATCAGCTGTCCCATCTGTTCCATTACGAGAACCATACATTGAATAAGTTAACTTTCCCTTACGACTTTCGAACCAATCAATTAATTTATTCGTGTTCACTTTAAAATTAACTTTACTTTCCTGCAGGTCTTGTTCGAGTACATCTTTTATAATAGTGCCATTGTTAAGTTCAACCGTGTACAGCCAGTTTGACTGTTTGTTAGCTGTTACGCTAATTATCTTAACATTTTGTCCAGCGTATTTTTTTAAATTATGATTACCATTAACTGATTGGTCAGCATTGTTTGTGATATACACACTCGTATTTTTTGCATATCTAGCAGTAGTTGGATTTTTAGATTGGATTGAATCAGCATCTCCATCTTTATTGAAATGATAAATTTTATCCCCAATAGTCACTGATTGATTACGGACTTGTTTGAAGTCAGAACCATAATATTCAAGCCCCGTTGTACTATATTGACGTAGACCTTTAAACGCATCTCCATTAGCCTTCATATAATAATACGTGTTGCCTGTTTTCACATAGCTATTTCGAATTTGCTTGTGATTGGCGTCATAATATTCCATATTTGAACCATAATAACGTATACCAGTCATGGCATGACCATTACCATCAAAGAACATCAGTGACCCATCCAACCAAGCGTAATTATTGCGCACCTGCTTATAATTATCATCATAATATTCCAATTTGCCATTGACTATCCGTGTACCCTTAATGGCATCTCCATCTCCATTGAAATAGTACGTTGAACCATTAGTCGTAGCGTAGTTATGACGGATTTGTTTAAAATCAGAACCGTAACACTCAAGCCCCGTTGCACTATATTGGCGTAGACCCTTAAACGCATCTCCGTTAGCTTTCAAATAATAATAAGTGTTACCTGTTCGCATATAGCTATTTCGAATCTGTTTGTGATTAGCGTCATAATACTCCATATTCGAGCCATAATAACGCACACCTGTCACGGCATGACCATTACTATCAAAGAACATCAATGAGCCATTTAACCAAGTGTAATTATTGCGTACTTGAACATAATTAGTGCCATAAAACTCTAACTGACCGTTTGTTTCTCGTGAGCCTTTAAACGCGTCACCATTGCCAGTCAAGTAATATCTTGAACTACCAACGGTTGCATAATTATTACGAATTTGCTTGAAATCAGTCCCATAAACTTCCACGCCACCGCTATAGTGTCTCACACCAGTTAAAGCGTGTCCGTCAGATGTATCAAAAAACATCAGCGTGCCATTAGTCCAAACATAACCATATGCCATTTGACCAGACTTCATATCGTAAAATACAGTTTTATGTGCAAGTGTCGTCAGACCTTTTGATTGCACCCCATTGCTGGCAAAATTATACCAATGCCCATCAATTTTCTTTTCACCAACGATAGATGCGCCATTAACATAGTACTTGGTCACACCATTTTCACTGGACCAGCCATCTTTATGTACAGGTTTATTCGTGTATCGTTGTAAATCCTGTTCCAATATTTTAGCTACAACAACCCCGTTGTCCAAAGTAATCTGGTAATAGAAATTTGATGATAACTGGTGGTATCGTGTGACTTTGGTTATCGTACCACTAAAGCCACGATAAGCAGAAATATTTTTGCCATCAGGATCATGAGTCGCGTCTTTTTTTATCGCGACGTGATTATTGATACTAAATACACTTATTTTATCAAAAGAAACAACGCCTTGTTCTAAGACACTAGAAACTACCATGCCATTATCTAATTTAACATCATATGTATAATCTAAATTTGCATGCTTTGGCGATATGACATTTGTCACCACGCCTGATTGATCACCATAATTTTGAAGTTGTGTGCCATTGGACGTTTTTGCTGAATTAGTCAATGCGATTACAGAACCGGTTTTAAATTTGGCTGGAGATATTTGAATAGATCGAGTTGACGGCGTTACATTATAACTATCATTTTTTTTAGACTCATTTATTGTTGAACTTGATGCCTTAGTGCTTGGCGCTTGTGATACAGCACTCGAACCTGATACGGTTGTACTTGACACTTGTGTCGATACATGTGCTGTATTTTCAGCAGCATTAACCGTAGACATCGTGCCCAGAACGCCACCAATAATTATTGTTGAAACAAGTAATTCTTTCACTTGCAATTTTTTATTTACCAAAACAGGAAAATCTCCCTTTCTCCATCTCACGTTTGACGTGATTATTTATAACATAATATATCATACCATAATCGTTATTCGCGTAAACTTCTTTTTTGACATGTATGGCATATAAAAAGCGCCTAAGCGCTTTAATCTTATTAATATGGTATTTAATTTCAATATAGATTGCCATGTATATAAGTTTTGAACCTCATTGATCTGACACACATCTGAAGCCGAATGGTGTTCTTGCTGATGCGACCAATGAGTTTAAACCTCATTGATCTGACACACATCTGAAGCATGCTCAATGAAAACGTTGAAGATGTTAGAGGTTTAAACCTCATTGATCTGACACACATCTGAAGCGCAATTTGCCTTGAAGTCCAATCCGTTTGCGGTTTAAACCTCATTGATCTGACACACATCTGAAGCGTAGACTTATACACTTGACCTAATGTATTAGGTTTAAACCTCATTGATCTGACACACATCTGAAGCTATTCAATCGAAGAAGCACAATACGTGATCGGTTTAAACCTCATTGATCTGACACACATCTGAAGCACGTGATTGATGGCTCAAAGCCAGTTGAGTGGTTTAAACCTCATTGATCTGACACACATCTGAAGCTCAAGTTGGTAATAGAACTGTTGGCTACTAGGTTTAAACCTCATTGATCTGACACACATCTGAAGCCTATCTGAGTCCTTATCCTTACGTACGTAGGGTTTAAACCTCATTGATCTGACACACATCTGAAGCATACTAGCGTCACTGTTGGCTTTAGCCGTGGGTTTAAACCTCATTGATCTGACACACATCTGAAGCCAGTGCTTTGCTAGAAGTTCGCGGTTTAAAGGTTTAAACCTCATTGATCTGACACACATCTGAAGCTGTATGAAACTTAGTAAGTTTAATATAATTGGTTTAAACCTCATTGATCTGACACACATCTGAAGCATGAGATTATCACGGAGCTACCGTTATACTGGTTTAAACCTCATTGATCTGACACACATCTGAAGCAAGAAGTCAACGCTCCACTGATTGATGTTGGGTTTAAACCTCATTGATCTGACACACATCTGAAGCTTAGAATTATAGGCTCTAATATATATTGCAGGTTTAAACCTCATTGATCTGACACACATCTGAAGCTTCAAGTGTCTGGTAGTGGATTAACAGCTTGGTTTAAACCTCATTGATCTGACACACATCTGAAGCTACTAATAAACAGCTTCAACCACGCGTGAAGGTTTAAACCTCATTGATCTGACACACATCTGAAGCAGTCGTGTTGTTTTTCTGCTTATCAGCCCAGGTTTAAACCTCATTGATCTGACACACATCTGAAGCAACAACTAGGCAGATTTTTAAAATATTGGCGGTTTAAACCTCATTGATCTGACACACATCTGAAGCCCCGTTTCTGGGGCTTGTATACAGAAACGGGGTTTAAACCTCATTGATCTGACACACATCTGAAGCTAATGCTCACTGATTTTTTCCTAAAGTTAAGGTTTAAACCTCATTGATCTGACACACATCTGAAGCCTAGGCAGTCGTATCAAGCTATGCATGATAGGTTTAAACCTCATTGATCTGACACACATCTGAAGCATGCAAAGGTAGGACAGATTGCTTATTTCTGGTTTAAACCTCATTGATCTGACACACATCTGAAGCAGAATTATAAACTCTAGTCTCGCGCGTTGAGGTTTAAACCTCATTGATCTGACACACATCTGAAGCCTAGGCAGTTGTATCAAGCTATGCATGATAGGTTTAAACCTCATTGATCTGACACACATCTGAAGCATGCAAAGGTAGGACAGATTGCTTATTTCTGGTTTAAACCTCATTGATCTGACACACATCTGAAGCACAATGTACTGCTCAAGATAATATGTTTTAGGTTTAAACCTCATTGATCTGACACACATCTGAAGCACTAAATAACCTATATAACTCATCTGTATTGGTTTAAACCTCATTGATCTGACACACATCTGAAGCCTGAAATACACACAGTACAGTTATCATATAGGTTTAAACCTCATTGATCTGACACACATCTGAAGCTACCTGCTGAATTAAAGGCACCCAAGGGTGGGTTTAAACCTCATTGATCTGACACACATCTGAAGCAGACCGCCTGTTCGCATCAGCTAGTCAGCACCAAATTGAACGAAATCCTCATCAATAAAGATTTCTGGAGGTAGACCCTGTTTAGTCATAACAGGGTTTTGTGTCAAATTAAGAGAAATTAAACATAAATTCATTGTCTTCGCTAGATTATTCAGATAGTCAATCTGATCAACCGATAACAACAAATACAAATTCGTAAAAACGATTAAACGTTGCTCTGAAAACTCACCAGCAACGCTTACTACATCTTCTATTTTACCAAATCCAGAGCTGTTTGTCAGTGTTTCTATCCTAATTTTTTTCTCATTTATTAATTCGACAATATTGAATTCTGTTTGAAAATAAAAGGGCAGATTGTTCTCTAATATAATGTTTTCTAAGACATGATTTAATTCGGAATTTATTTTATAAAACACTTCTAACGCTTGATCATCTGCATAATTTTTCATTGTATTAACGATATTTTTTTGATACAACTTATTCACATCAAGTTGCGCACCTATATCGCCAATAAACATGACAGTTTTATTAACATCAACAATATGGCCATTTTGGCCTAATGTTACGTCTTCACTAGTCTCTTTTAATCCTGTACTCAATTGCCAATATAACTCATGATTAGCAATTGAAATCATAGTCAATCCTGAATCTATTTTTATAGGATTATTAGGAAAACAAACAATCGAATAATTCATATCACCACCATCTTTTCATCTGAATTTCTGACATCATCACTGGGTGTACCAGAAAGAAATTTCATCATCGTATATTGCTTTTCTGTCACAATTAAAGATTGTACTAAGCCATCCACTGGTGTAATCGTTTGAATCCGTTTTTCCAACAGTGCTGCTGCTTGACGATTAGTCGTTACGCGTACATAAACAGACTCTTGGATCATCAAAAAACCTTCGTTAATTAAGCTTTTCCGAAAATGGCGATAATTTCGCCGATCAGCGTCAGTCAAAGTTGGTAAATCAAAGAAAATCATCACTCTCATTATTCGATACCTCAAATTTCAAACCGCCATTCTGGTAATTTTAATCCACTATTTAAATAATTCATTGCATCACGCACTAAAATAGTAATCGCATTTACAACTAACATTTGCTGCCCATTTATTTCAATAACTTGATTAATGATATCTACCAAAGCTAATTTAATGTCTAAGTTTAGTGCCGTTTCGTGTTCATGTTTTTTTGCGACTGCATCAACTAATGGCCTAAAGGGCTCCATTAAGTCGGAAGCCAGATTATAATCATTTTGTGCCCCATTATGATGAATGCCCAATTCTGACAAATAACCTTGTAACACGATTTCTCTGGCAACTGCGGCCATCAAAATTTGATAACCATAATCCAACATAGCATTAACAATGCCTGCCTCATGTCTCACAAACTCATTACCAAATAATCGGTTAAAGTACATTCTCGCAGCTACTGCTTCTCGATTAGTTTCATCACCCACTTTAATACCAGCAATTAAAGCCTGAAATTTTTCTCTATCTGCCGACTGATAAGCAAAGAGAACCTGCATTTGATTTTCAATTTTACGTTTTACAATTTCACCCCACAACAAATTTTTTCTTTGCAATGTCCAAATAATTTGTTCACTGATGTTACGGTTATGCCTACCATTTGTGTGATACTGATTAATTTCACCAATTGGTTGACCGTTAATATCTGAAAAAATAATTTTAATATTTCTTTTGATTGTTTCAGCAATAACATAGGCTGTGACAACTGCTTGTGTGGTCGTAATTAAAATAATTTGAATATCTTCCATTGGGATCTGATACGTTTTTTCAGCAGTTTGAACCACTAAATGATTCATTTTGTAGTTCAGTTTGCTATGCTTTGTTACCACGACCGTACGCCATGCCATCTTGTATCCTCCGGATATCTATGCTAAAATAGTGTTTAAGGAATTAGTCGTTCCTTAGAGGTTTAACCTCATTGATCTGATACACAATATTGAAGTAACGCAAGGCTTTATGCCAAGCTTAATTACTCATCAAGAGTGGCCTTATGGCCGTACATAAAATCCCGTGTTGTTACAAAACAGCACGGGATTTCTTTTTATTCACCAACAATGGTGATTGTTTCAAATAACCCTGTGGGTGATTGATATACAATTGCCGCTTTCTCAGACAACTTGATCCCACCCTTGACTTGTAACATAGTCCAAGCAGGTTTCTCCTGAATATGTTTAAACGGATCGCGCCACCCAGCATCATTATGCAATTCATAAATAACATCCGATAAAACTTTAATCTTGATTTCATCACTTGCTTCAACAAATTTATCACGAACATTTTTCAAGTGTAATAAATCTTTCTCATAAAATTTAAAATTACTGATTGTTTTATCATTGGTCAAAAAATCAAAAATATCAATTAAATTATCAGCAGTTGCTTTATCTAATTTTTTTGAACTTCTCAAAATTTCTTTAGGCGCCCAAAGTTCTTTCGCATTATGTTTATATTCTGAACTAGCTGCATAAAATTCACTACCATCAGATTCTCGAATCAAAGTGCCGAGCGGTAAATGTTCAAGAACAACGCGACTAAAATCACGTAAATTTAAAGATGCAATGTATGCCGTTACAGTTATTTGTTTATCATTAACACGATTGGCTATTGCCATAGGCACCTTTATCAGCTTGTACGACCTGTCGCCTTTCTTATTAAATTCCACCAGCGCCGTATAGGCAGATTCAGCTTTTGTGAAACCACCATATAATGCAACCGAACGATTAGCTTTTTGTGCAATTAATTTAGCTTTGGGATTTGGGCTGAACAACGTCTCCGCATACAATCGGCCAGATGAGCCACTTAATCGTCGTGTAACTAATATTTTTTTATAACTCAACACATGACGTAAATAATCTAAGTTTTCATTACCCCAGACTATTTCGCCGGTTTCTTTATTTACCTGTTGTCGAACTGCTTTTGAATTCATTGACCCAACAATAAAACCATAAGGATTAACACGTTGACTATCATTTCTAGTTCCTACACGAGCTGCGACTAACCAATCTTTAGTATATAAGTTATAGGCATTTCCAGCACCATCACTGACACTGCCATTATCAAAAAAGCCACGCCTATCAACATACTTCCCAACAGTTGCCATCATTAACGCGTCATGTGCATGATGATAATCATTCATGTCACGATTTTTTGGCCAATCCAAATAACGGCGCATTTCACCAGTTAATGATGCTCGAATTGCGACTGCCTGAGTGCCATCATAGTTATTCTTAATCAAGTCAGCAACATTTTTAATAATCTGGCGCGTTTCAACTAATTGCCGGGCAATAAAATGATTTGTCTGGTTCTCGCTAAAGGTTTTACGCTTATCAGTCAAACGTTCAAATTTTTCTTTTGACATTAAACCACGTTTGACCAATGATTGCCACCAAGATTTCCGGTTATCAATAATATCATTCGTAAAGGTTGGCGAGTTAGACTTTCTCGCATTTGTTGCACGGTTGACCAGTACACGATTATCAAGTGAATCATCTTTCGTAAATGCCTGTGGAATAATATGGTCAATATCATAGTTACTGCTTATTTGATCAAACGGAATTTCTTTTCCAGTGTACATATCCCGCCCTTCTTGTAGATAATATAGATATAATCTATCATCATGAATTGACTCTTTTGTTTCAGCTTCTAATTTCTTGGCTAGATATGCAAATTCAGTCTTTAATTCTGGACTGTTGTATATTTCTTGCACACGATTTAACCTAGAATTTGTTAAACGTGAAGTTTGTGTTTCACGGGCGAACTCCAAATACACTGTTTCTGGATTGCTACCCATTGCTTTTTTAATATCATCAATAATACTAAACACTTGTGTAATACCACGCTTAATATCCTTTGGACCTGCCAAAGCATCAATTTGATCATAGAGGCTATTGCCAGACTCTGTTCCTTTATTCTGTTCTGTCAGCCAATTTCGTACATTGAATGTTTTATCATTCAAAATTTCCATTAAATTTTTATCAGTATAGTAGAGCAAGTCTATTATACTGTGTGACTGTGGTATGATATCCCCTGCTTCAGATAGAGCCGTTTTTATAAATTGCGTTGTGAGTAATTTCTGCGATAGCCTGCCCCACCCAGTGTAATGCTTTGCTGATAGCTTGCTTTTTTCTTGAGGCGTTAAAAAGTCTAGATTAGATAGTCGTTTAGCGACGAGAATTTTATCTTCAAACACAGTTTGTATTTCAATAATTTCTTCTAATCTATCTTCCCTAATTTTTTCGGTTTTTTCGCGACCGAGTAGGTCAACAAAGTAATTATAGCTTGACAAATTACTATTAAACTTGCCTGTGCGTGTATCAGATAAACCAGCTATTTGAAAATCACCATATCCATTTAATTTGAGATAGGCCATCACTTTTTTAGCATTAACATTTTTATCAATTTTAAAAACATGTTCAAATATATCTTGTTTCACTTTAATCGGTAACCGTTGATGTCTTTCATTGCGCACATTGTTCAACTCTTGTAACACGTTATACTTTTGATACAAAAGAGAATTTTCTGGTAACGTTGGTTCTCCAATTAAATAACTATCAGTACCAGTTATGCGTTTGATAAACTGCTCACCACTTTTATCTTTATCTACAACGTCATCAAAATTAAAGGGTGTAATTGGTGTGTTTTCTTGCAGTTCTTTTTTAATTAACCAATGATTTTTACCATCTCCTGTAACTTTTTCTGCTTCAACAAGTGGCCCGACATAGTATGGTACTCTGAATTTCAATAACCCGATCAATTTGTTTTCTGTTTTATTGTCTTGCGTGTATATGTTAGCTAAAAATGGATAATATTTGCTCTGCTTTTTAATAATTTGTTCTAACTCTGCTAAATGTAATTGATATGGCAAAACGCCATTCCGTTTTGTACGTTGTCTTGGTAAGAAAGTATCATTCTCAATACGTTGTAAAATATCCGCATCTTGAATAGCTGTTTTAAAATAGTCCAAACCCTTTCTATGCTCATCTTCATTTGACGAAATCACCTGTAAATAAGCCAAATTTGATGGATATATCAATTTTTTTGGATCTAATTTAAAAAATTTAACACTATTTTTGTCTGGTTCAATTTTTTGCTCGTTTAATCGCACATTATTTTTAATATACTTCCAATCACGTTGATGTGACTTATAACTTTCAATCATTGATTGACTAATACTTTTATAATCACCCAAAATCATTTTTAAAGTGATACCATCATACGCTATTAAAACAGCCTCTAGAAAAGCATTTTGTTCATCTGAAAGTTTTGCTCGCACAACATCTAGTTTTGTCTCGACATCTTCTAAGTCAAGTTTAAATTTGAAATTTTTAGCTTCATCTTTTTCAAGATCAGATAAGTCAAAAATAGTTTGAAAGTTAGCTGTATTACCTACTAGTGCTGTCAATATAGCTTTAAATATTTTAGATTTATCATCATAAGTTTCTGACATTGCATTTTCTACACGGACAGATTTGTTACGAGCGTTTATGTCAGTTAGCTTATCTGAAAATAATTGCGCATCCTTAATTGATGTAATAGGTGTTTCTAGAAATTCATTATATTCGTCTAACGCTGCTATAAATAGGTCAACATTGAACGAATTCTCTGCGTTAATTTTATCTGCTGTATTTAAAAAATTACCACGATATTTTACGATATGATGAATTGCCAAATAAACTTCACGTAAATCATGTTTAGCCGTATCTGTCATAAGTTCATGTCGCAAATGATAAATCGTTGGATAATTTTTGTGAAATGCTTTATCTGTCTCGCTTGATCCAAACAACGCACCGTTTGCAACATCGCTATTCAACTGCGGATTTTGCTCATCATCTGGGTTGACCCATGAATATTTGAGTCGTGGCAAAAAATTTTCATCCTGTTCTGCTAAATCTGATGCAAAAATATCGTTTAACAAACGCAAACGCCAATGGCGGCGTGATAAACGTCGACGCGTCGTACGATAACCACGCCTTTCAGCTGCTGTTGTTGCTGAGTCAAATAGTCGTACGCCAATTAAGTTTTTACCTTTAGCACGCTTTAAACGATAATCATCCCCAATAACAGCCCATCCAACAGAACCTGTTCCAATATCTAAACCAATTGAATATGTCATAAAATACTCCTTATTATTTTATAAATAGAATAGCACAATAAACTGTCAAAAAGCACAGCTTATCGTTTTAAATCTAAAACAGATTCAATATAGCCATCTTCGACCATACTCACATTAAAAACATTTCCAATATATTCTAATGCTTCTTTCAAATGAGATTTATCTTTCAACCACCCTTCACCGTCAGTAATGTAAATGAATTCATGATTTGTTTTAGCTAGTCTATCACGCAATGTTTGAAATTCTGTAGAAGCAGATTTTGATTTGCTACCACTAGCATTAAATAGATTTATTTCAAATAAAATAATTTTTAATTTTCTTGGATTATACAGTGCGCCATCAAATCGACGATTTTCAAAAATTTGTTCAATGTCAACATCAAATTCTTTTTTTATCTTACTAGGTGTTGATTGCCCCATCCATTTCAAATCATTTTTAGAAGCAATAGCGGATAACCTTTCCTCTAAAAATTTTTCACCAATTTTTCCAGATCGATTTTTTCTACCATTCGAATCCATACCTGCCTGAACACCAACAGAATAGTCAAAGACACTTTTCTTTAATCCTTGAGATAGTAAGTTCATCAAACCAGAATGAGTTAAAAAATCAAAGTAAGCGCTCATATTTTCGGTATTAATGTCATTAAAATTTAGTTGATACTTTTCTTGAATATCCTGAACTGAAAGATTACCATACTGGTCTAGTTTATCTTTTCGGATACCTAATAATAGAGGTACTAACATCAATAAGTATGGTCTTTCATGGAAAAAAGACTCAATTTCCATCTGATCTTTACCTATTAGGTAATCTAGCGTAAATAGATCAGGCGCTAATTTTTGAGGTACATTTTTATAAACGTTATCAAAATTAACCCAATAATCAGCAAACTTTTCTATATTTGACAATGTTGAAACAAAATACTCTAAGCGTTGATTGATCGGTAAATTACGATATTCATATACATTCATTTTACTTACCATGCACAATAACCTCCCCAACTTTTTTACGTGAAGAAGCTTTTGCAGCAACCATGTGAGTAACACTCACATGCTCGATGACTATACCATCGATATGACCATATAATTTTTCAATTAATGGTACATCCGAATTCGATAACATCACATGTACCCCTTTTTGATGAAGTGCTACAAATACATCACGCAATCTGACTTGCTGATCGTAACCAAAATCTGAACTATAAGCTGTAAAACTACTTGTTTCAGAAATTGGAATATAGGGTGGATCAAAGTAAACAAAATCACCTGTCTGAGCGTCTAAAATGACTTTTTCAAAATCTGAATTTGTAATCGCTATTTTTGCATCATTTAAATATCTAGATGCTGGTTTAATAGTATCTTTATCTGAAATATTTGGATTTTTATAACTACCAAATGGTACATTATTTTGACCTTTTTTGTTAACGCGCCACAAACCATTAAATCCGGTCTTATTCATATAAATAAATCTAGCCGCGCGTTGAACTAGAGTCATTTTTTCTAATCTGCCGTCACGATCTGCTGCACGTAAATGCAAATAATATTCTTTACTATGATTAAGTTGATGTTGTTTAAGTTGTTTTAATAATTCTTCTGGCCTGTCTCGCACTATCATCCACGAAACAACTAATTCTGGATTAAAATCGTTGATTACCGCGTGTTCAGGTGATAAAGCAAGCAAAAAGGCACCGCCACCTAAAAACGGCTCAAAATATGTTCCAAAGTGCTCTGGAACATACTTCGCCAATTCTGGTAACAGTTGCCTTTTTCCACCGACCCACTTTATAAAAGGTCGTAATTCAGCTAGTTGTTGC
>NZ_AEMI01000022.1 GCF_000166715.1 Leuconostoc gelidum subsp. gelidum KCTC 3527 | reverse complement strand
ATAATAATTACAGATTTTTTTGTGACAGTATACTATATTCTTAACGCATCTGAGACCAATTAGTAATATGATTTTCCCAAACATAACTAGATTCGTGAACAATATCTTTGGCTGTTTTGGGTTTGTGACCAGTTAAAATTTCGATATCATTTGAAGGAATGTCTAGCAATCCATCTCTGATGGAGTCATCATTAGAAACAATATCATTACCAGAAAATGGTACAGGAGACTGTGAAAAATCACCAGTAATGGTACGCGGGATGTGTAGCTTTTCTAAATACTGATAATATGTCTCATCGTCAACTGGATCATACATTAAATTCAACCCAGAGACGTTGTTAACCAATTGACATAGTTCCCGAACTGAAATAGACTGTGAACCAAAAATATTATACGATCTAAAATCTGAAACTTTGCCTAGCAAAGCAGCAGTTGCTGCATCGGCTGCATCATCTTTTGCGACTAAGGTTGCTCGACCTTCCATAGCAGTGCTGGCCCATACGTTGTTAGAAGCTAGAGCCAGCATAGGATACATTGTTAAATAGTTTTCGATATAAAGACTATTACGAAGTGCTGTATAAGGGTGACCTGTTTCTTTTAAATAATTTTCTGTTGCTGTATGATCAGGCGTGACATCTAAATGAGCATATTTTGGATCTGTAGCACCGACAAACGAGCTATAAGTTATATGTCCAACGTTTTGGTTAATAGCAGCATCAATCGCATTTTTATGCTGTTGCACACGTTTACCGACTTCTAGTCCAGAAACAATGTATACACGATCGCCACCAGAAAATGCTTTGTTCAAAGCATCAACATCATCGTAATTAGCTTCAAAAAGCCTAACACCGGCCTTATGCCATCTGTCTAACCTGTCTTGAGCAACATGTTGCATATTCCAAACAGTCAGTGTTACATTTTCACCACCCACTGTTTTAATCATGTTGTCAGCAACACGACCAGCTAATTTACCATCTGCACCTGTCACAATATAACGCATCATAATATACCTACCTTTTTATTTTATATGTTAAACTTATCACATACCGAGTTGTTTTTGAAATCAATACTTGTTATGGCAGATAACGTTTTGTTATGAAGAATAAAAAAAGAAGGATAATTTTATGCAAACTGATCATCTTAAAATATTCATTGATCTTGCAGAAACGTTAAACTTTACACAAACTTCTCAAAATATGCACGTCACTCAGCCTATGGTTACACAGGTAATTCATTCTTTAGAAAATGAATTAAATACTGTGTTATTTAATCGAGATAAGCGACATGTCAGGCTTACAGAGAGTGGTGAAACGTTCTATGAAGATATTAAACCATTAATATTTCGAATAGAGTTGTCTGTTGAACGTATACGGTTTATTAATGAACGTAAAAATAATTCATTCACTATTGGTTATACGGGGACTTTTTTTGAAACGCAAAGTCTTCCTAAAATTATTAGTGCATTTAAAAAATTACATCCGCAGATAAAAATCTATTTAAAAAATTTTAATTATAATATACTCAAAAAAGATTTATTAAATGATGAGTGTGATGTGATATTTCAGACCATAGATAGTATTGATAAAGTCAGTGAATTGAAATTTACACCTTTAAAGCAGGGACAATTTGTTTGCATCATTCCTAAGGATCATCTGTTGTCTCATGCTAAAATAATTAATTTAACAGATCTGATGCATGAGAATATTATTCTATTAAATGCCAATCAGTGCCCACCAAAACAACTAAGAGTGCAACGGTGGTTGGAAACTAATTGCTCGAACGCGATATTTTCTTATTCCGACTCAATTATGCTAAGTCATACGATGGTTCAAGGGGGATTAGGCATTTCAGTTATGCCTGATTTTGTAACTATGAAACGACAAAGTGATTTCCGCGTAGTACCATTAAATTACCAAGAAGACCTTATTTATGGGCTAGCTTCTCTAATATATTCTAAAAATGAACTTGTTCATGAATTTATAACATGTGCTATTCGATATTCATCAACAAATATTTGAAATTTAGCACATACCCATTTTAGTATAGGCATATCATCTATAATAATAGCTAATAAAAATGCACTAGTAGGGTACCTTGTTACATATCGGTAACTTATCTAGTGCATCATCTTGTATCAATTGAGATAAATTTATAATTGTAGCAATTTAGTAATGATTAAGGATCTATTTTGCATCCTTCTTGTATAATATCATTAATGCTTTTACCAGATCCTGATAGCCCCAGTTGTCATTAACCAGTTTTTAAATGGATCGATGGAAAATCCATTAGCAATTAGTAATGCCATTGAGCCTACAATGACTAGCGGCATGCTCAAAGCGATACCATCACGTATAGAATTCAGTGGTTTATTGGCAGCTAATTTAGCACCAACTGGCTGCAAATATTTTTCTAGCTAAAATGATATTTTATTATTCATAGTATAATCCTCCTTGTATTTAAATTGTAAACGCTTTCATAGTTCGTGTCTAGAGACTTTGTGCAACGTATTAAAATGCAGATGTATACCAAATAAAAGAAGAGAAGGTGTACATTGAGCATGAAAAAGTCGCTTACAGCTTAAATGGTATAGACTAATTTTAATGGTTTTTATTATTGAATTTCAATTTAATATAAACTTAATAATTATAAAGGTACGTCAAATATGTACAAGAAGTCTAAAAAATGCTAATTAGCATTTTTTGAAATAACTATTAGGAATATTTTCTCATAAGAAAAATCAAAATTATCCGTATGCTGGGCGTGTATAATAACCATATAAAACAAAGATGACTTTTATAATAGTTGAGGCAATTAAAGGGGAGCAGTCAGGTGATGATGGTAAATAATACATTTTCAGAAATACAAAATTTAGGCCGTTTAATTCGCGAAATGCGTCAGTCACGCGGTGTTTCGGCAAATGACCTTGTACAAGCAACAGGATTGTCACATAGTGTTATTTCTAAATTTGAAAGAGGGCAGACAGACATTCAGTTCAGCAGTATGATTAAGATTTTGAGTGCGATGTCGTTAACATTAGAAGACTTATGTCATGCATCCATGTTTACTGAGTTTGTCGTTAATGAAATGGCTGAAAAAGCATATGAATGTCAAAATAGCCCAGCTATTTTAGAAACTATTTTAAATGAGTTAAATCGTCGTGCGATTTTATTAAGACAAGAACAGGTTTTTAAACGCATTCTGGAAACGCGTGTCCATGCTAATCAACCACTATCTCATGACGTTAATGATTATTTTGATAATTTAACAGAATTTTGGACTTTTGATGCTTATCTGGCGCTTTTAGCAGAACCATTTTTGTCACAGCGCCTTCATTTACGCATTGCTAAAGTAGTAGTTGGCTGTCAGGGGCAACTACCTAAAATTATTAATATTGCTTATGATACTTTTGTGCAGTAGACAATGTTGTCGGTGGTTAACCACATATTTTGAAAGGGATTTATGAAAAATATTGTTATAACAGGCGGCTCATCTGGTGTTGGATTAGCAATCGCCAAGGATCTGGCGCAAGAAAATAACATCATTATTATTGGTCGGAACAAAAATAAAGCTACGATTGTTCGAAATAACTTAGGTAGTCATGTTAAGACTGTCATTGGGGACTTGTCTAAGCAATCTGAGCGTGAGCTAGTGATCGCGCAAATTAAGACAATTTTTCCACATATTGATGTTTTGATTCATAGCGCAGGGATTATGCTACGTACTGCTAGTGAAAATATAAATAGTAATTTATTGTCACATTACTATTTAACTTTGGGTTTGCGAGATGTTTTGTCTAACAGTCGTATATTAATCGTGACAGGTAATCCTAGAGTAATTAACCTCGTACCGGTTTGTGATATACAAAATAATACTTTGGCAAGAGCGGCTTGGTTAGTAACACATAAGACACTTTTGATGTTTGTATTAGCTGATCAATTAAAAGATCAATTGACAACAGTGAATAGCTTTTTTCCTGGGGATGTCCGTAGTGAACTAATGGATTACACGAAGACCTTGACTAATACAGCGGTGCCAGTTGGCAAATATTTGGCAATTAGCCCAGATATCAAACATTTATCGGGTGTTTTCTTTGATGAAAATGGCACTATTGTTCCGCTAAATGCTAGAAAGTTTAGTTTTGAAATTGCTCAGAAAACCCTGCAACAATATTTAAGGTGAGTTATGTCATCAAACTATTACTAATCAAGTGAGTACGCTAATCAGCATGATATGATAGAATGGGTTCATTCATAGTGAAGGACAAGTAAGAACAAATGACAACTAAAAAAGTAGTTTTACTTACAGGTGCCAGCAGTGGTATTGGATACAAAACAGCAGAGTTATTAGCATCACTAGATTATAAAGTTTATGGGGCGGCGCGTCGTGTTGAAAAAATGGTACCGCTATCAGCGCTGGGTATTACACCGATTGAAATGGATGTGACTGACGAAACATCAATTAAGCAAGCCGTGCAAGAAATTATTGATCAAGAAGGGCGTATTGATATTTTGATTAATAATGCTGGTTACGGTTCATATGGTGCTATCGAAAATGTGACACTTGAAGAAGCTAAACGCCAATTTGATACGAATCTATTCGGTGTAGCTAGGTTGGTACAACTAGTGATGCCTTATATGCGTGAACAGCATGCAGGTAAAATCATTAATATTTCATCGATGGCAGGACGCGTGACGACATATATGGGTGCTTGGTATCATGCTACTAAGTATGCTTTAGAGGCATTTAGTGATGCGTTGCGCATGGAAGTTAAGCCTTTTGGCGTGGCGGTTGTTTTGGTGGAACCAGGTGGTATTAAAACTGATTGGGGTATTATTGCGGCAGATCACCTCAGAGATACATCGCAAAATACAGCGTATAGTGAGCACGCTTTAGCAGCTGCAGATCGCATGCATAAACTTTATAGTTCAGATAAACTAACCGATCCAAGCGTGATTGCTGGTACTATTGTTAAAGCAGTCGAAAGCAAAAGGCCACGTGCCCGCTATCTCGTCGGCTATGGTGCCAAATTCTCAGTGTTTTTGCACACCATTTTGCCAGCAAAAGTTTTCGATAAAATTGTTCAAAAATTAATTTAAGCATGCAACACAAAATGATGACCTTTTAGGTTATTCAGTCGGCGGGTAATGTTCATGATAATCAATAGACATTTTTATTCTGATAAGAAGTGATTATATTGCTATATATTTAGCGGTATAATCACTTTTTACTATATTAATGCTAGAAAAGTACCGTTCACATCATTTATGTAGGGAAAACTTGTGATTTAGCAGAGACTTCATAATTTTTAGTCATTGTTTTTTTATTAACTTGATTGTTTGGTGGTTTACTAGTCATGTGAAAAAGGATTTAGGATTGGAATAAAAAATAGCGCCTAATAAAGCAATACGGATGATAATTGTGGGATTTTTTTCACTTGTTTCAATAGGGCTATCGAGTATAATCATGACGATAGCCCTTAATACTTTTTGAATTTCCGAATTATTAACACGATAAAAATAAAAAAACCAATGATTATCGGGTAAAGACCAGTAAGACTATGCTGATTCCAGATGACAATGATACCCAGCAAAACGAATAGGATAGGAATAATACTTGTATATAACAAACCATAATCACCAGATAAATATTTTTGCCAAGTTTGTTGCAGGTTGAGGCGATATGTTTTGTCGAATTTATTAATGTCATTAAGTGCTACCATTGTCAAGGAAGTTATTATCAAAATTAATGACATGACGATACTGTCAATTTGAATCCAATTTAGTAAACTCGATAACAAGATTGATACTAGAATTACATCAATACCTAGTAAACTGATTCGTACTTTCCTGAGATTCTTTGAAACATCTTTTTTCTCAAGGTAGTCACGAAGGCCAGCGTCCTCCTTTAATAATGTGTCCAATGAAATATGATAATAGTCGCTTAAATTAATTAAATTAATTAAATTAATTAAATTAGTAATATCGGGATAAGTTTTTTCATTTTCCCAACTTGATATCGTTTGTCGCGTAACAAAAAAATCTTTAGCCACTTGATCTTGGGTTAAGTTTTTTTTCAATCGCACGCTTCTTAAATGTTCACCAAATGTCATAATAAATTCCTCCTAAGTCTTACTTACCATTCTAGAGAGGTATCGTGTAAATAGTAAGCAATGATTCATTGCGCATCATAGTTAATAACGTTCTAGCTATTTATAGCAATTAAAAATGCATCAGTTCAGAACGCTATGGCCCATGGCTGATGCATTTTAAAAAAACAGGTTACTTATTGTTTTTTCTAATTCGTGATACGACACGGCCGATTGAAAATAGTAATGTGATGTTAAACCATAAACCATAAAAACGTGTTAAACTACTATCTGCAATGGTCATAGCAAGTAGTGCCAGTAATAATGATTTCATCATGAGACCTTGAAACTCATTAGCGGTGACCGCAAAACGAACAGGTTTTAGTAATGAGAAGATGAAAAGTAATATGATATAAGTTGTTGGTAATATATAGTATGTAAACATAGATGCTCCTATAGTGTTGATGTGAGTTTTTGTTCGAAAAAATCAATAAAACCAGTATTTTAATTGTTACATGCGCACTATAAAAAAGCAATATTCATCATTCTAACCTATGAGTAGCTCATCATAACAAGATGGGGTGAAACTCTTTTTTTTGCTCATTATATCTAAACTTGATAGAATAATAGTTATGGAAAGACAGCATAACTTTTTAATTGAATTGGTAATTGTTGGTTTAGGCGGTGGCATTGGTGGTAGTATGCGCTATATGTTGAATTTAATCCCAATAATTGGGCACATGTTCTTAATAACAATGGTTATTAATTGGTTGGGTGCATTATTGCTAGCAATATTTGGTGTCTACATATCGCAAGTAAGCAAACAATTATCACTTTGGCCACCTTTTATTGGCACAGGCATTCTCGGTGGGTTTACAACATTTAGCGCAATGATTTTACAAATCAATCAATCAGCGAGTCATAACTATCTTATCGCAGGGGGGTATGTTTTCTTTACTATTTGTGGTGGCATTATCATGGTTAACATTGGCCGAAAAATAGGAAAACAATTTGATGAGGTAATTAAATGACTTTATTATCAGTCTTCGTTGGTGCAGCGCTTGGTGCCATGCTGCGATACGTAATTATTATGATTTGGCCAGTGCAATCATCATATTTTACAGCAATTTTGATCATTAATTCGGTCGGTGCTCTTGGCATGGGAATCGTGTTTGCTAGTGGACAGCTGTCAGCTTTGAACGGCTTTTGGTCTGTGGGATTATTAGGCGGGTTTACAACGTTTAGTACGATGATGGTGCAAAGCGCTCAATTGCCGTTTAATAAGCAATTGAGATATCTAATGATACAATTAATTGGTGGTATGCTTTGCTTTTATATGGGTGTTATCATGGTCAACATATTTGGTACAATGGCTTAACGAGAACGCAATTCATGATGCGTTCATTCTGGAGAGAAAAAAACAATGTCTAAGATAGCAATAATTAGTGATTCAGCATCAGCAATACCAGCGACAATTCGTAATCGCTACCACATTTTCCAAGTGAATGATCCGATTATTTTTGGGGAAGAAGTTTATAAAGAAACAGTTGATATTCATGATCTTGGTGAATTAGTTAAGATGATGAAAGATAAAAAAATGGTAGCTTCAACGTCCCAACCGGCTCCGGGTGACTGGGAAGAGGTTTTAAGTGTTGCCAAGGCGTCGGGATATGATAAAGCGTTAATTATACCAATCTCTTCAGGCATCTCGGGGGCTTATCAGACAGCGAACCTTGTAGCAGAATCATATGACGGGCTATCAGATGTTCGTGTATGGGACTCAAAATTTGCGGTGATGGGATCTGGCATGCAGTCGGTCATGGCAGCGGTCATGGCAGAAAACGGTAAAACATTAGACGATATCATAACAGCGTTAGAAACTTTACAAAAAACATTTGATGTACGCTTTGTAGTTAATGATATCTCACATTTACAACGTACTGGTCGTTTGTCACGTGGGGCAGCGTTAGTTGGTGGTTTGCTTAACATTAAGCCTATTTTGTCTATGGATATTCAAGATGAGGGCAAAATTGGTGCTGTTGGTAAGGCACGCAAAATGAGTGGTGCGCTAAAAGAAATTAAGACAGCACTTGATCAATACTTAATGCAAGTTGATTTTCCAGTTCGAGTCATTGTGGTAGATGGAAATGATGCTAAACTGGGGGATAAGTGGTTGAAGGAATTACAACATGATTATCCAACAGTTAAGTTTGAACGTGGTGTAATTGGTGCGTATATTGGTGTGCACACTGGTGATGGTGCTATGGGGCTCATATGGGCTCGTGATTGGGAGACACTTATTTAAAATCCGCGATCAATAATACCCCTATAGCTGAAAAAGTTATGGGGTTTTTATGATTAATAAAACAGGTAAGCATGTTATAATATTAACAATAAATTGATTTATGGGGACAACTAAATGCAACGATCTAAACGTTATCAAATTACATACGAGGTTTTAAACGCTGTAACACATGGGCTGGGATTTTTCTTAGCTGTATTAGCTGGTATTGCCTTGATTTTTCATGTGTTAAGACGACCTGTGACAGCTTTTGAAATGACAGCCATTGTGATATATATTAGTACAATTGGCTTCTTTTTACTCGCTTCAACACTTTTTCATTCTCTGATATTTACACGTGCTGCTAAATTATTTCAGTTTTTTGATCACGCTGGTATTTATTTGGTTATTTTAGGAAGTTACACGCCATACACTTGGTTGCTGATTAAAGGGTGGCAAGGCTGGGCAATTTGGGGCGCAATTCTCACGATGACGATAGCGGGATTTGCCTATGATTTATTTTTTGTAGGTCGTTGGCCGTGGGTATCTGTCACAATTTACATGGTCATGGGCTGGCTAATCGTCTTAGCGATGCCAGTTTTGTGGGGTGTCTTGTCACCAGTTGCTTTTTGGCTCTTAGTCGCCGGGGGATTGACGTATTCTGCAGGCACTATTTTTTATCTGGTACCAAAAATTCCAATGGGACATGTGTATTGGCATGTATTTGTCTTAGTTGGTGCAGGTTTAATGTTTGCCAGTATATATATTAGTTTATAAACAAATAACCGAAGCACTTGCTTCGGTTATTTTAGTACGATATAGGCATTAAAAAAACCAGTATTTCTACTGGTTTAACTTAGTGGACAGCCAGGGGCTCGAACCCTGGACCCACGGATTAAGAGTCCGTTGCTCTACCAACTGAGCTAGCTGTCCAAACAATTATTTTTTACAACATATAATATAATACCATGTGAATTTTTAAATTACAATACTTTTTTGAAAACCAGCGAATTGTGGCACAACGTTGCAATATAGTATAGAATAAAGAGAGTTAAATTGGAAGGAAACGTGACGCTTTCTAGGCTAAATAAGCCTAATGACTGCTCACATAAGCTATAGCATATGTTAGATATATTAAAATCAATTATTATTGGTATCGTCGAAGGCATTACCGAATTCTTACCAGTATCGTCTACTGGACACATCATTCTGGCAGAGGCTTTAATTGGGATACCTAGCGGCAACGTTTGGACTAATAGTTTTACAGCGGTTTTTGATTACGCCATTCAGCTTGGGGCCATTTTTGCGGTTATTCAACTCTACTTTAATCGGTTAAATCCATTTTCACAACAAAAGACGCCAAAAGAACGTTTTCAAACTTGGCGATTGTGGATCAAAGTTGTTGTTGGTGTCATTCCGGCAGTGATATTTGGTTTCTTATTCAATGATTTTATGGATGCACATCTTCTTAATTTCTGGGTTGTTTCCGCAACCCTAATCATCTATGGTATTGCTTTTATTTTGATCGAAAATCGTCAAAAGAACATCGCACCAAAAATTACGAATCTTAATAAAATAACATTCAAACTGGCATTGTTCATTGGACTGTTTCAAGTGTTGTCCTTAGTTCCTGGAACATCGCGTTCAGGAGCTACAATTCTTGGCGCTGTTATCCTAGGTGCCTCACGATTCGTAGCGGCAGAATTCTCGTTCTTCTTGTCTATCCCAGTTATGTTTGGCGTGACAATTTTAAAGGTTGGGACATTTCTATTGCATGGTGGCAGATTTACAGGTATGCAAAGCATTGTGATGCTAGTTGGCTTTGTAATATCATGGATTGTTGCACTCTTTGCTATTAAAATTATGATGCGTTACATTCAAAATAATGACTTTAAGATTTTTGGTTGGTATCGTATTGCAATTGGTGTTATCTTCTTGCTACTTGGTTTTGTTGGCTTTGTTAAATAAAAGTGTTGTAAACGTTAAAAAATAAAATGTTGTCATCTAGATAGATGACAACATTTTATTTTTTATCCTATTATTAAACATCTGTAGCCGAATGCTTGTCTGCTGTATCTGAAAACGAAAAATCTGGGGGTGTTAATAAACCAATATCTTTCACAATCACATTACCAGATAAATAGCCACCAACGCGTTGCGTTAAACCAATTTTATTATAGCCAAATGTGACAGTCGTGTGTGCCTTTAATGCTGCACCGCGGACTTCGCCAGTTGTGGCGTCAATTCCGGTTGGTGTATCAATGGCAATGACTGTTTTTTCGATGTGATTAGCAGCTTTGATCATTTTTTGCAATCCTTCGGGCAGTAGATTGTTCAATCCTGTACCAAAAATAGCATCAATGATGAGTGTCGCCTCGTTAAAGTCACTTTTTTCAGATCGAACAAGACCATATTTTTCAATGATAGCCAATTGACGCTGAACACTTTCTTTGGCGCGCGAGACATTACCAACAAATTGTAAAGAAACATTGAAACCCTGTGCGTATAAGAGTCTCGTGATGGCAACGCCATCAGCACCATTGTTGCCAAGTCCAGCTAGCACTAAAATGTGTTCTAAATTAAAATGGCCCGCACCAATGACGTCGATTACTGATAGGGCTGCCCGCTCAATGAGTACATCTTGAGGCATACCAATCGTGTTAACAGTATAAGTATCAATTTTTTGCATTTCAGAAGCAGTTACAAGTTGCATTATAGTCACTTTTCTTTCTCAATCTTATTTTTATTATACAGGATAATGATGTACAAGTGGACGCGTTTTATTGAATTTAGTAATGTTCGGGTCTAAATTTGATACAATATAAAATAAATGTTTTGCGAGGATCATATGAAACACTTAGATTACAGTCAACAAGAGGATTGGCGTGAAGCAGGAGACACGCCATTGCAATCACCCATTGCAATTAATAGTGAACACACACAACCTGTCATTAAGTCGTCTGATTTAGTGATCGCTTTTAATGGGCAGACACAATATGATGATCGTATCGTAGGCGAGCAATTTTTAGTTTCTGGTGAATTAATGATTACAGGAGAACTGTGGTCATTAGAACGTTTTCATTTTCATGATGGTGCTGAACATACTGTTGACGGTATACGTCATGATGTCGAAATTCATTTTGTATATCGACGTGAGGGTCGCATTTTGGTTTTGGCTGTATTTGGCGATGTGTCAGATGAACCAATTGATACACATATTCAAGATGTATTTTCAGATACAATAGATGCAAAAATATTGGCTAATTGGTTACCTAAAAGCCATTCATATTATAGTTATATTGGCTCTTTGACAACGCCGCCTCTTGGTCAAGATGTCACTTGGGTGATACTCAAGGAAACAATTCCAGTTGGAAAAGATGACTTATCAGTCATACATGAACACTATCCTAATAATTATCGAAATGTGCAGGATATTGCTGGTCGCGATGTGTTATCAGTTTGTGTCACAGAATGATTCATTTTTTTGTTGTGAAACACCGCTATATCAGGTAAACTAAACATTATGGAAAACTTTCAAGAACAACTAAAAAATCGCCGAACTTTTGCTATTATTTCGCATCCAGATGCTGGTAAAACAACGTTAACAGAACAATTATTACTACATGGTGGCGTTATTCGTGAAGCCGGCACAGTCAAAGGCCGTGGATCACATAAATTAGCCTCATCTGATTGGATGGCGATAGAACAGCAACGTGGTATTTCAGTGACTTCCTCTGTTTTACAATTTGATTATGATGGCAAGCGCATTAATATTTTGGATACACCGGGTCATGAAGATTTTTCAGAAGATACTTATCGTACACTGATGGCTGTTGATTCAGTTGTCATGGTTGTTGATGCTGCCAAAGGTATTGAACCACAAACTAAAAAATTGTTTGAAATTGTTGCGCAACGCGGTATACCTGTTTTCACATTTTTTAACAAAATTGATCGTGATGCCAGACCAGCTTTAGATTTGCTTGATGAATTAGAAACGATTTTGGGTATCCAAGCTTACCCAATGAACTGGCCGGTTGGTTCAGGACAAATATTACAAGGTATTTATGATTTACAAAAAAACACGATGGTACCATTTAAAAAAGCGACCGCACATCCAGAAATTGTTGAAGAAACAATGGATGAAGTTGAACTTTTACGTGATGCTGGAAATGCCTTTGATCAAGAAGCAATTGCGCACGGTAAATTAACACCCGTATTTTTTGGATCCGCATTGGTTAATTTTGGCGTAACAGAATTTTTACGTGAATACTTAATTTATGCGCCAGCACCCGCTGCTACTAAAACAAATGATGGTGAAATAATTACGCCAGATCAGCCACAGTTTACTGGTTTTGTATTTAAAATTCAGGCGAATATGGATCCACGCCATCGGGACCGCATTGCGTTTGTCCGTATTGTGTCTGGTGAGTTTAATCGTGGCATGGATGTTATACTACGAAGAAACAATAAAAAGTTAAAATTATCAAATGTGACGCAGTTTATGGCGGAAGAACGTGAAAATGTTCAGACGGCAGTGCCAGGTGACATTATTGGTGTTTATGATACTGGTAATTTTCAAATTGGGGATACAATTTACGCTGGTAAAAAGGCGGTGCAATTTCCGGATCTACCAACATTTACACCCGAATTATTTAATCGTGTAATTGCTAAAGATGTTATGAAGCAAAAATCATATCACAAAGGGATTGAACAGTTGGTACAGGAAGGAACGATTCAACTATACAAATCTTGGCAAGGTAGTGAGTACATTATTGGTGCTGTCGGTCAACTACAGTTTGAAGTGTTTCAATTTCGTATGGAAAATGAATACAATGTTGAAATTCAATTTGAACAAATTGGCTCAAAAGTAGCGCGCTGGATTTCACCAGACCAACTAGATGAAAAGATGGCTTCTAGCCGTAACCTACTAGTAAAAGATCGCTATGATCAACCTGTGTTCTTGTTTGAAAACAAATTCGCTATGAATTGGTTTCACGATAAGTATCCAGATGTCATACTAGAAGAAAAAATGTAAAAAACAGGTCATTAGAGAGTGAATTATTTGGTAAAAAGGCGTAAATGCTATTTTTATTTAAATACATTGTAAGCGCTTACAATGTGTGATATAATAATGTTAACAAATAAAGAGGAGGCCATGAATGACGCAAAATAATTTGACAGAAATTGAAACTTCATGGGCTATTATATTGTAGACGACGGTTAATAAATAATAAATTCCTGTAGGAATAACATTGACAAATGATTTGAGTGATTAACTAGAGTTACAAAGATTCACCAACTACAAATAATAAAATTAAACGCAGACAAAGAGTTGTCTGGACACTAAATAACGATGGTGTAGTTGTGATGAATTGGCAAGAAGCAAGACGATAGTCTGTTGTGGATATTTCAGCATCAACGATGCGTTTGCAGCGCAATTCATAATTAAATAAACTTAGGACCTAACATAGTAAAACATTATGTTGGGTTTTTAGTTTATAATTAAAATGTTTGAAACTTTGTCATTGGGCATCATATTTTGAATATTTTAGGAGGATGTGCACGAAAATATAGGCGTGTACAATAAAAGTATGGCAACGAAACAAAATAATGCAATTTATGATTTATATGATAAGCCACCATTTTTTACATGGCTCGGTCTATCATTGCAACACCTTTTCTCGATGTTTGGTGCAACAGTTTTGGTACCATTGTTGGTTGGCTTAAATCCTGGAGTGGCATTGTTTACCTCAGGTGTGGGAACGCTACTTCACCTGTTAATTACACGGGGTAAAGTGCCAGCATACATGGGATCAAGTTTTGCTTTCATCATTCCAATGGCGTCACTTATGAAGACGATTGGTTATCCAGCAGTGGCTCAGGGTATTATTTCCGTTGGTTTAGTTTACCTGATTGTGGCTTTCATCATTACGTTTACTGGCACGGCATGGATTGATGCTATTTTTCCAGCAGAAGTTGTCGGCCCAATCATCATGGTTATTGGTTTAAGTTTGGCGAGTTCAGCAGCGAGTTCAGCAACAACAGTCAATGGCAAATATGATTGGAAGATTTTTGTGGTCGCGCTCATTACCTTATTAGCAACCATAGCTTTTAACATGTTTTTGAGAGGGTTTTTAGGTTTATTACCTATTTTATTAGGCATTATTTTTGGTTACGTTGTTGCGTTGCTATTTGGTCTGGTTGATTTATCACCAATTGCAGCAGCACACTGGTTCCAATTACCTGACTATGAAACATTTATTGGCAAGGATGGCTTTAAATTTTATCCAGCCGCTATTTTAAGTATGGCACCGCTGGCATTGGTCACTTTGTCGGAGCATTTAGGTCATTTAATGGTGTTATCAAAAATTACAGGTCATGATTTCTTTGCTAACCCTGGCTTGAAACGTACTTTAACTGGAGATGGCACAGCCTCCGTTGTAGCTGGTTTAATTGGTGGACCAGCAGTCACATCGTACGGTGAAAATATTGGTGTGATGCAACTTAGTCGTGTGTACTCTGTTTGGGTCATTGGTGGTGCAGCATTTTTTGCAATTACCTTTAGCTTCATAGGTAAATTATCAGCATTGATTTCAACTATTCCAGGGGCTGTAACTGGTGGTGTTGGGTTTATGCTTTATGGGGTTATTGCAGCAGCTGGTTTACAAGTCATTGTTGATAATAAAGTTGATTACAGTCAGAAACGTAATTTAATGATTGCAGCACCTATTTTGGTTGTAGGTATTGGTGATTTTCATTTACAACTTGGTGCGCAGGTTAACTTTTCTGGTGTTGCTATTGCCACGTTACTAGGTATTGTTTTGAATCTTATTTTACCAAAAATAGCAGCTAGTGAAAAATAAATAAAACAAACAAANA
>NZ_AEMI01000023.1 GCF_000166715.1 Leuconostoc gelidum subsp. gelidum KCTC 3527 | reverse complement strand
TTATAAGTATGTTGTATACGATCTTTGATTTTTGTACTGATTGATCTGTTGTCTATTATATTATCTATTAAATCTGGCAAAACACTATCAGATGTAAGTGTAATCTCAATAGAAACCTCTTCAGAAGGGTCGATTGAAGTATTTCTAAAATCAGAAATAGTAGATTTTTTATTACCGAACACGCATTCTATCGCATCAAGAATACTTGATTTGCCAACATTATTTGAACCTGATAAATAGTTCACGCCTTTTTTGAAGCTAAAGGTATGTTTCCCTTTATAGCCTTTAAAATTATTAATAACCAATTTACTAATATACATCGCCATTCCCCAAACATATTATCATTTAAGATTAAATGTAACACAAATAAAATCCATATTTTATTATAACTACTGTTACAGATGTAGATAAACAGGTTAACCAAAATCAATTTGATCTAACATCGTTTCGCGACTAGCTTGGTCTAACCCAAGATAAGTCAGTGTCATGGCTTCACTTGAGTGATTCAATAAATGCATGACTAAGCCAATGTTGTAGTTTGATTGTGTATAGACGCGATAAGCACCTGTTTTACGCATAGTGTGCGTGCCTAAATAGTTGATGCCTAGTAGATCACCAACACGCGCCATCACTTTATAAAACTGTTTCTCGGTGATATGGCGATCATGATGGGCTATCGAGGGAAATAACCACTCAGAATTGATATTTTCTTGGACCAACCAATCATGATATTGCAACAAGTCTTGCTGAACAGGCTTTAAATATAACGTGTTTGCTTTACCGGTCTTTTTATCATGAATAAAGGCTGTATTTTTGACAGAGCCGTCTGGATTATAGACATCTGATTTTTTTAATGTCATGACATCACTCACACGTAGTAGCGTGGCCTTACCAACTTGAAAAACGGTGTAATTTCGGCGACCAGCACGGAAACTATCGAGAAGTGTATCTTGTACCATCTTTAAGACGTTGGAGTCTTTGATGGGTAGGACAATTTGTTGCGCCATGATTCATATATACCTTTCTGAAATTAAATAAATAATTAAATTGTTTATTTATTGATGACCAGGACCGTATTTCTAAACTGCTTTTATGGTTTATTATATCACTTAACAAAAAAACAGCCCCCATTATCTAACCGGTAGATAATGGGGGCTGTTTTAATAGTATTTTTTAGGGGCGATTATATAATTATGGTCCCTTTTGGAATTAAAAAAGAGAAGACAACAAATCTCCTCTTTTTGTTGTACACGCCGCAGCTAATGTACCTCTATTAATTATGCTCTATTATACTATATTATGTTTGCCAAAATCAAACGCTCTTACTTATCATTTCAATATGTTTTTTCCAATTTGGTACTATCAATTCCATTGTTTCATCAGATACAGACTGACACGTCTTTTCAAGGCTGAGCTTTATTTCAGAAATAAATTTTCTTCTTGCTTTAAGACTATAGTTGAAACGTTTCATAAAAAATAGCAATACAGAAACATAATCAATAATACTATTGAAATTAGGTTCTGCTTCCAAATTAAATGCATATTTAATTTGCTGTTTAATAGAACTAGATGGTAATGATGATTTAAATCGTGTGTCGAAAACTATAGAATTATGAGCTACCGCATTTCTGAGATCTTTAATTAAGTAAATGTATCCCTGTAGTAAGTCTATATTAGCTTCTATATTTCTGGGCTCGTTAAGTTCTAAACGGCCCAACAGCGTTAGTTCATCGGTTGTATTTAATTGCCCAATAAAGTCACCAAAATCTCCCAACATTATTAACTCAAATATCGCCCAAACAGGGAAATCTTCTCCGTTTTGTATGTAGTGTGAAACTACATCTCTTTTATAATTGTAGGAAACTTGTTTCGCTACATTGGATTTTATTCTCAAAAACGCTTGTTCAGAATTTTTTTTAGCGTTCCTTAAACGTTTCAGATTATTACCAGTCGCCCTAGTAGTCTCCAATTCACGAGATAATATTTTATGTCGATTTAAGTGCTCTACATATACATCGTTCATATACGGAGAAGAATCAGTAACAATAATATCCAACACTAAATTCTTTAAAGATGTCTCAAAGTTCATAACTACTGGGTAAAAGATGTGTTTGAGACTATTATCGAACTCATATAATGCATTAATCTGACTAAATTTTTTGAAACCTAGGGTACTATTTACATTTCCTATATATTTATATGATTTATATCCATGATAGTAACCCATTTCTAAAAGTTTTTGCTTGTCTTTAGTGCCAGAAATGGATATCTCATGTTGATTTCTAATGTGTTTCATTAACCCATTAACAGATTTTCCTTTTTTCATTTCTCATCTCCCAATATGTGAATACTTATTGTTGGTAAATATTATAGATTGTTTTACGAATTTTTCGATTATCACCAGCAACATAAAATTTAACACCATATAACTTTACCTTATCATTTTCGCCAATAACATCGACACTCTCAGGAGAAATACTCGTTAACAAGTCCTCTTTCCATTGGTCTTGATCCAGTAATTGGGTTCCCTTGGGTTCAATATAAATCTGATAAATGTAAGACTCGTTAGCTAAATACAGGACAAAGTCCGGTAAGAAACCAGCATAGTGAGACACATCTCCAGCAAATTCATGCAATTTTAGCTTAGTATTACGCTCATCACTACGAATGAGGTAAACATCTTTATACTTGTTTTGCAGCTCTTCGACATAGCCTTGTATCAGTTCAATTAAACTACGTTCCAATTTATCGACAATAGCCTCATTATAGACAAACCAAGGTGCCTTTTTATAGTCATAGGTTTGAATTAACTCATGAACCCCAGCATCAGAATAGTTAACTGGGACACGCTTTTGATAGTCCTGAACAGCTTCTTTAATTGGTAATCCAATAAATTTATTGGTCCCACGTTGGCGCTTATAGTTCATGACTAACATGCGCTGAATATAGGCTAGATATTTTTCAACAACTAATAGCTGTGTTTCTCGACTAAGCACTGCATCTGAACCCGTCGATACCGTTGCTTGGATTTCTTTTATTTGCCCCAACCACTGTGCCTCATACATAAATTCCGAGATAGAATTTAGCGTCGGCATATATTTTTTCATGGTATTGAATCTGAAGAAAGGATTCCGTGCCATTGCTTTTTTTACGAGGGCATCATCAATCTTTACCAGTCGTGTCTCATTCATACCAGCAACATTTTGTGTATCAAAGGCAGTTGCTTCTAGGGTTGCCGTCTCAATATTGACGGTAGGTAGTTCCGCAACGGGAACACCGTATTTTGCCAACCCATTGTATTCACTCTCAGGGACATCTTCGACGTCATTGTAATACAGCTTGCCATATTGATAGACATCGGAACGCTTAAAGGACGCTTTAACTGTCGTGGTTAAAATATCAAAGTCTTTATCATCTTCAACTTGGAGCTGCATTGCTTCAAAAGATTGGGTCAGATTATCAATATATTTTTTATCATTAATCGTGTGATAGTGTAAGGACTCTAATATCTGTAATTCTGGCGTGCTATGGTCAAACCGTCGCGTAAACGATGTTGCCTTATCATAGACAAAGGGATTGTAGCGCGCACCACGGCCAATTAATTGCGCCTCACTATTGGTTTGTGTTGACGTAATGGGTTGCTCTCCAATGCGGACAATATCATACAAATTTAAGACATCCCAACCTTCAGAAAGCTTGGCGACTGCGAAAATAGCTCTAAATGGATTGCTTGGTTCTTCTAAGGTATTTAAATTACGCAAATCATTTAAGTCACCTAAAATACCATTGCTACTCGTATCATTAACATTAATTATATTCATTGGTTGAAAATCGCGTTGCAATTCACGTACCAATCTCCCCACATCAATTGTTTGATAATGCGTATAGGCTTGGCGCAAAGTAGATGATTGCGTGGTTTGGCGTTGTTTTGCAATAAATTGCGCCAGATCTTCAGTAGTTAATTGATCCAGCAGCGTCAAAAATTGATCACGCGCCGCTTTTGAAACGTCAATTTTATTTGATTTAAATAAAATAACTGGCTTAAAATCTCGTACACCCGCCTGGGTCGCCATGTGCTTACGATATTGTGATAACAATACCGCATTCAGCATCTTTTCGTTATCATCAGCATTGGCTTGTAAGCGAGAAATTTTCTTTGAATAACCAGCATTTTGAAACTCTTTTAAATCATATTGAAAAATGACTTTATCTCGATATTTTTCGTAAATAAACTCGTTATTCAAATCAATTGTAGCTGTAAATTCTAACTGTCGATTATCTTTATTAGCTTGTCGAATACGGTCTAAGACGTATTCCCACGCTTTATTTTTTTGTATCTGTCTTTGCTCTTTGTGCCGGCAGAAAA
>NZ_AEMI01000024.1 GCF_000166715.1 Leuconostoc gelidum subsp. gelidum KCTC 3527 | reverse complement strand
GGAACAAAAAAAGCAAGCCAACTGCACAAACCAGTCACTCACTTACCTATGGGCCATCCAGGACTCGAACCTGGGACCTCTGCGTTATCAACACAGCGCTCTAACCAACTGAGCTAATAGCCCTTATCTCTTTTATGCCCAGCGGTGCATAAAAGCGAATGACGGGAATCGAACCCGCATAGCCAGCTTGGAAGGCTGGAATTCTACCATTGAACTACATTCGCATCACTTCTGCCGATGCCCCTGCTGGCACATCTATGGCGCTGGACGGAGTCGAACCGCCGACACTACGAGCTTCAATCGTATGCTCTACCAACTGAGCTACAGCGCCATCTTAGCATGTCTTCCACACTAAACGGTCACAGCGGGGCTCGAACCCGCGATCTCCTGCGTGACAGGCAGGCGTCCTAACCAACTGGACCATGCGACCAATTGCGGGAGCAGGATTTGAACCTGCGACCTTCGGGTTATGGGCCCGACGAGCTACCAGACTGCTCCATCCCGCGATAATAGTATTCAGGTATCACTACCTAAGGAGAATGTGGGATTCGAACCCACGCGCCGATTTCTCGACCTGACGGTTTTCAAGACCGTTCCCTTCAGCCAGACTTGGGTAATTCTCCATCATCTGTGTTTCAATACAGTATAGTCCTGCATGGACCTTGTTGGACTCGAACCAACGACCGGACGGTTATGAGCCGTCTGCTCTAACCAACTGAGCTAAAGGTCCTATATCGAGCCTATCGCGGCAGGGGGGATCGAACCCTCGACCTCCCGGGTATGAACCGGACGCTCTAGCCAGCTGAGCTACACCGCGATCTTCTTTGACAATTCCTTGTCAATCGGGACGACAGGATTCGAACCTGCGACCCCCTGGTCCCAAACCAGGTGCTCTACCAAGCTGAGCTACGTCCCGATAAGTTCTTTTCGGAGCACTGCCCCTTTAAACTTAAAAAAAGAGTTTGAATTACTTCAACCTCTATGCACCTAGCAGGAGTCGAACCTGCAACCTCCTGATTCGTAGTCAGACGCTCTATCCAATTGCGCTATAGGTGCATATATGCCGACGACCGGGATCGAACCGGTACGATATCTCTATCGCAGGATTTTAAGTCCTGTGCGTCTGCCTATTCCGCCACGTCGGCATATAAGCGGAAGACGGGATTCGAACCCGCGACCCCCACCATGGCAAGGTGATGTTCTACCACTGAACTACTTCCGCATGGATCATGCCGACTAAAGGACTCGAACCTTCGACCCCCGCTTTACAAGAGCGGTGCTCTACCAACTGAGCTAAGTCGGCAGCGCTTTATCCCGACGTGCCACGGTTTTGTTTCCTTGGCTTTCG
>NZ_AEMI01000025.1 GCF_000166715.1 Leuconostoc gelidum subsp. gelidum KCTC 3527 | reverse complement strand
AAATCACCATAAGTTAAACCATTTTCGCGTGGTGTATTTAATTCATTTGCTAAAGTTTGGATCGTTGTTAGCCGCAAGTAAATCACGCCTGGTTCACTGTTTGTTGGAAAGCGGGTGACTTCTCGCAATTCAATCGGAGTACCATCAATATTGAGTGGTTGTGAAAAGAGGTACTTTGGTGACTGAACATTCAGCATGTTTTCACGGGTTTTAGCAATCACCGCGTTTGTATTAACGACAAACAGAAAATTTTGATAGCCAAATTCATGGTAAAAATACAGCATATCAGCTGCCATCACATCAGTTTTTCCGGAACCAGTGGCCATATGGAATAACAATTGATTAAAGCGACTGGCAACATTGGCATCCTTTTGCGTGTAATTCAAATTGTATAGTGACTGCTTTTGATAATCACGTAACTGATGCTTGAGATTGTGCTTAATGTAGTCCGGATAAACAAAGGCGTGCCTGGGTTCGTCATTTTTTAAAAAATCACTCGTATAGTCATTAATCTCATGAATAATTGGTAAGACAAGTTCTC
This sequence comes from Leuconostoc gelidum subsp. gelidum KCTC 3527, assembly GCF_000166715.1. GTDB lineage: Bacteria > Bacillota > Bacilli > Lactobacillales > Lactobacillaceae > Leuconostoc > Leuconostoc gelidum. The sequence continues at coordinate 2,444 of NZ_AEMI01000025.1, read as the reverse complement.
GTGCTTTCTTTTTGGCCATTACATATCACGCTCCCCATAAAAGCTCTTATTAAACGCAATATCACTATCAGCCATCAGCTCTTGTACATTATAATCGTCCATATCACTGTACGCATAATACAACTGATTCTTATCAATGACCTTGACTATCAGCTGCTTTTTATCAGCCAATGACATGGCTTGGTATTCAGGATTTTGCAGGACTTTTTCAACATCGACTCGGAAATCAAAATCAGCGCCACCTTCAATCATGCGATTAACGACATCTTCTAATTGCTTCGTTGTTTCCGCTTGTTGGACATCTTTGAGATAACCTTGATTTTTTTCCATCAATTCAGCATAGACAAATGATCCGCCGCCCTGCCAATTAACATCTTTAGAGATACCACCTTGTTCGCCAGCAATCACCTTTTTGAGGCGTTCAACAGAAACAGTTTTAATATAATCCATCTGTTCAATCCCAATAAAGCGTCGCTTCATCTTCATAGCGACGGCTTGAGTTGTCGCAGATCCCATGAAAAAATCAAGGACCATATCATGTTCAGTTGTGGTTACTTTCATGATTTCACTCAGTAATTCCTCTGGCTTTGCATAATCAAAGTCATTTCTCTCAAACAAGTTGTCAATCTGATCATTACCTAATTTATTAACGGTTTTCCCACTATATAATTTGAGTAAAAAATCAGAATAAACAGCAGAGGACTTATTTTTATCATCATCTTCATCTTTGAAAATACGTCGAAACGGCCTATCACCTGACATGAAATCATAATCATCCGGGAAACCTATGCCGCCATTTTCATACCATTCTTGAAATGTGTCTTTAGCAACTGCCCAAGAACGTTTAGGATTTACAGGATACTCCTTACCCGTTTTTGGATTTATCATTGTAAAATTAGAGTTCGGCCGTTGTTGAATTGTTGTCTGTTTCGTTATATCAGCCTTACGCCAGGGCCTATTAGGAAAGTCTTCAGTTTCCAAATATTGACGTTTAACTTGACGTCCAATAATTTCATCGTTTTCAAATCCTGCAGTATACACCAATATCCAGTCAAAATCTTGAGATAAATTATACGGAACATCTGATTTACCATTACGAGTTTTACGTGGTATCGTACCAACAAATTTATCATTGGTAAATACAGAATCAGCCAAAATTTTTAAATAATGCATACCGTCTTCAGAAATATTTATCCAAATTGACCCTTTTTCGGATAGCAACTCTTTCGCAATTTCCAAACGATTTTTCAAGAAAGTTAACCATGCTGAAAGATGAAAATTTGAATTATATTTAAATGCATCCTCTGAAATCGTCTTTTTAAAAAAATATGGAACATCTAAATAAATCAATTTAACACAGCCTGTATAACGTTTCTTCAAACTATTCAATGCAATCAAGTTGTTTCCCTTGATAATCAAATTATTATCCTCAAAAGTATCAACTGGTGCACCGTCTAAATTTTCTTGATCATACTTAGTAGCATTAACAAATATTTTAGGCTCCAATAATTGATCAATTTCAGCCTTAGCTATCGTTTCATGTAAAAAAGGTTCATCAGCATCTTTTTGATCTTCTTTCGTCATACCAGCTTTTAAAACGGTATCTTTGAAGGGAAAATCTAGCACAACATCAGCAGTCTCATCAATGAACTTACCACCAGCAGTAAGGCCAATTTTATTCTCAAATTTTGTATAGCTATCTTGCCAGTATTCTTTATACGTAAACATTTCAATAAACTGGTTTAGCTTAAACAGTTCTACACTTTTATCATCTATAAGAATTGATTCCGTATAGGTATCATGAATTAGTTGATTAGCTAGTAGTGCCTTCATCAACATAGGTGTATAAGCATCCAGGTCTTCTATTACTTTGTTGCGCTTTAGAGTGCCTTTATCTGAAAAATAGGTGTTACCAAAATCTTTCAAAATGGACTTTGTTGTCTCCATAACTTTTGAATCAATCATTTTTTTGCCCTCGTTTTTTAAATTGCCACCACTTTTTAGGTTTAGTTTGCGCTTCTGCTGGTTCTGTTTCACTTTGGGGTGACACATCTTTTTCATCCTCACGAATCGGCATCGCTAAGGATTTCAAATCTTTGATTTCTGCTTTGTACTCTTCTAATAGTTTTTTGTCTTGCAAAGCCAATCGTTGTTGCTGATCCAGAAGATTTTGTGTTTGTTTTTGAACGTCTAATAAACTTTTTATCTGTTCATCTTTTTCTTTTATCGAATTTATCACATCTAAGTAAACATCATAATCGACAAGTCTATTTGTCGATTCACTTGTTGGTGACTGGTCATTTTCAAAACCCATAGATTCCTTTATGTTTTTAACATCTCGAGCGTTCAAAACATATCTATTGCCATCCTTATTTGGCGTTTTACTTGGCGATAATTTGGCGATTATTTGTTGAATTCGTTGCTTTGAAACTCCCAATTCATCT
>NZ_AEMI01000026.1 GCF_000166715.1 Leuconostoc gelidum subsp. gelidum KCTC 3527 | reverse complement strand
ACGTAGAAACAGTCGTTTTTATATTAAGCTAATTGATTAACTTCTTCTATTTTATTATTATTTGGTCTGTAAAACACTAAATATAAGATAGCAGATACAACTGGAATGACAGCTGCAATATAATACAAATCACGGAATGGTAATTGTCCATGAAGTGCACCAAAGATGTATGGGCCAACACCTAATCCTAAATCTAAACCGATAAAGTAAGTTGACAAGGCGATGCCAATACGATGACTCGTTACTAATTTCAAAGTAACAGCCTGTCCGTTTGACATAAACGTGCCATATCCTAAGCCAATAAATGCACCTGACAATAGCAACATCCAAGCACTATTTGTCATACCAAGTATTATCAAACCAATTGTCAAACATATATAACTTGGATACATCACGTAGTTCTCACCAAATCGATCAAATATGCGCCCAGACATTGGCCGTGTTAATGTGACTATTCCTGCATACACCACGAAGAAAAATGAACTAATTGAAACAAGATTCAAAGTTTCTGCATACGATGCCAAAAATGACAATACGCTTGAGTAAGACAAGCCCATCAAAAATCCAATGAATGAAATCAGCAAAACTTTATATTCAATAAAACTAGACAATTTCCATGATTTTAATTCACTTTTGTGTTCATCTGTTAACTTAACGTTATTAATTTGAATTGCGAACAATGCAAACATAGAAACAGCAATCAAAACAACTGACATAATCACAATGAAATGGAATCCTGTCGCGTGAAACAATAGCAAACCTATGAACGGTCCAATAGCTGCTGCTAAACTGGTACTCAAGCCGTAGTAATTAATTCCTTCACCTTTACGTCTATCTGGAATAAACTCGGTTACAATGGCATTCAACGCTGTTGACGTCATGCCATACGCAAACCCATTTAATAAACGCACAATATACAGCGCACCGATTGATGGAATGGCTAGATAAGCAATAGTAGTGATGAGGTAAAATATGACACCCCAACGTGCTATACGCTTGCGCCCAATCAATTCGAGCTCTTTACCCATAATTAACCTTGCAAGCAACGTGCCAATAATATAAATACCTGATGCTAACCCTGCTTGAGCAAACGACGCATGTAGCTCATTATGGGCCATAACAGCTATGATTACCATCATCAAATAATAGACAAGATACACAATAAAATTAATAATTGTGATCGTAATAAAACCTTTGTTAAATAATTTTTCTTCCATGAGTCATCCTTCGATATTCACCAACACAACAATTACTATTGTAAAGCTATGTTGGTGAAGGTGACAATCGAAAAACAGTTTTCGTGCTATCCATTTTCAGAAACCTTCGTTCAATTTTACACCGTACGCTTGCATGAAAACATTGTAAACGGAAATCAGTTATTTTTAGAATACCACTTTTTCACAAGCTTCGCAAATTTTTTTTAATTTTCTTAGAAACTTGTCAATTAACTTGACAATATAACCTTCTGTTCAAGAAAATAAATCATCTTACTTAGTGAAATATGATTATTTCATGAAACCAATAAGAAATATTTCATCAATTTAGAAAAAAT
>NZ_AEMI01000027.1 GCF_000166715.1 Leuconostoc gelidum subsp. gelidum KCTC 3527 | reverse complement strand
GTGAAAGCAAGGCCGGCATTAAAAAAAGCAGATAGATACAGACCTAATACCAAAAAGTATTTGGTATTCGCTTTATCAGATAAAGCACCCATAAATAATTTAGAAATCCCATAACCAATTCCAAAAGTTGAGAGAATAAGGCCAACTTGACTAATTGAAAAACCATATTCTTTCATAATTGAATGTTGTTCCGTCGTAAAAACCAATCGAATAATATAATAGGCAACATAAGAAAAACTGGTTGCAACTAGAACCCCTAACTGTTTCCGTCTAAAAGTACTATCAATTTCTTCAACTGGTACTTTAACATTAGAATTAGTTGAAGCTAATAACCATTTAAACATAATATAAATTCCCTCTCTGCATTTTAAACATAATATAAATTCCCTCTCTGCATTTTATGAAATCGCTTACAACAACGATATAATATCACAAATAAATCACATTTACCACATAAACATTCATAATTTGAACAATTAATTCACTTTTATCAAAAACGTAACAAACATAATTTTAGACTTCAAAATTTTCTTCAGTGATTAAAATTATTGGGTCAATTAATGCTTATGTTTTAAATTTTGCTTTCAACATCTCCAATTTGAATTCTAATATTCAATCGCATAAAATTTTTTTTCCTTAGTTCTATTTTGATTTTTTCATACTCGGATAATTTTCGAAATACCGTTTTTGATATAGAATAAGTGTCCTACCTAATCAAATATTGAGTAGATGAATTGGACAAATTATAATAATAACCACGTGCAAACTTTCTGTTTTCGTGGTGGTTGATTGTCGCGCAGTTTACACTTTGGGTGACATCCTTGCCGTCATCATCACGCCAACCAAAGGCAAAATCACGGTTATAAGAGTGGCTATTCTTTGGTCGTGCAAAATAGTGCGCTGAATTTTGCGACAAGACAAACTGCACTTGCACAAAAGAAAAGAGTCCCGTGTACATGCCGTCACCGTCATACTTTTGGAATTGCTCAAATGCATTCCATTGGTTTTGTAAGGACTCATCTTTTTCTTCAATGTGGGCTACAGGTAACCCATTAATCAGTAGCAAGATATCAATCCGCCGCTTAGAGCTTAGACTAGTCGCTAAATCTGTGAACGTAATTTGGTTAACGACTTCATAACGTGAATGTCCACCAGCCACTTCATCACCATAGAATATTTCAAGTTCTAGCTGCGTCCCATCATCACGATTCAACGGTACGGTCCCAACACCACCCGCACCCGCCAACATGAGTTGCGCATCATACGGCGTTTTATTCTTCGTTAGTTCCAACTTCACTTGTTCAAACTCATTATCAGATAACAGAGTATCTTCTAGTCGTTTGCGATTGTTGGCATTCAGAATATCTCGCCAGTGATCATATAACCGATCAACTGTTACACCAGAATAATCTGTGAAATATTCTCAACCTTCACTCTTTAGCTTATCAATTACAGCTTGTTCAAATTTATCTTCCGCCATTTAACTAGTCTTCTTTTCTTTTTTAGTTGTAACTATTTACCAAAACGCCACCACTTTTTAGGTTTAGGTTGTGACTCCGGGGTGCTATTTTCAGGTTCCGGTTGTTTGTCTGACGTCACTTCTTTTTCACCATCATCATGCGGTGCCATCGTTAAGGCTTTCAAGTCCTTAATTTCTGCCTTGTATTCTTCGAGCAGTTGTTTGTCCTGTAAGGCTAGCCGTTGTTGCTGATCTAATAAATTTTGCATTTGTGATATTTGTGAATCTTTATTTTCTATTTGCTTATCTTTAACAGCTAATTGTTGTTCTAATATTTTAAATACATAGCTATTATCCGTTGTTTGCTTATTATCACTGGTAACATTAGTATTACCACCGTTACCACCAACGTTGCTACCTACTTTTTCACTGCCGTTACTACTAGAAAAATGCTGTTTTAAAAGCCTATAACCACTAACCGTTACTACTAATGTTTCTACTCCGTTACTATATACGGTTTCTACGTAGTTTGCTCTAAATTCATCGGTTAATCTTTTCCTAACTGCTTGCTTAGATACCTTGAATTCATCA
>NZ_AEMI01000028.1 GCF_000166715.1 Leuconostoc gelidum subsp. gelidum KCTC 3527 | reverse complement strand
TTATTATGTTGTNCATTTTATGATTGTTCTTTAAAAAATTGTTGTCACGTCATTAAAATCGTCAACACTAAAATTACCATCTTTATCCAGGTTAAATACTGCTACTGCACCATTTTTTGGTCGATCAGCTGTTTTTAAATGGCCATATTGTTGTGCCAAGTTCCAAATTAATTGCCCGTGTGTGACTAATAAAACAGTCGCATTTTCATCATAATCTTGTTGTAATTTTGCCAATGATTGTCTCATTCTCTGCCAAAAATCAGTTGCATTTTCACCAAGATGATCCGGATCCACAGCATAAATTGTATCCATAATTTGAGTCATATCAACTTGACGTGCCACGTCATCTGGTGTTTCTGAGTCAATACCCAACGCCTTAGCCGTTGCGCCCCACATGACTGTATTTTTTCCACCTTCAAAACTACCAAAAAAGAATTCACGCCAATCCGGAGTATAGGTCAAATGTGGTTTTTTGTGACTATTTTCAGATAAAATAAACTCCGCAGTATGGATTGCCCGTGATGTGTCTGATGATAGCGCGACATCAAAAGAAATATTTTTTAAACGTTTTCCAGCTGCCGTACCGTCTTGTTCCCCTTTTTTAGTTAACGGGGTATCTGCCCAACCTTGAACCTTATCAAGCATATTAAAAATTGTTTGTCCGTGACGAACTGCATAAATTTTCATGGTTTCTTCTCCCATACTTTAACCAATTGTAACACAACCTGATCATACCTTTTTAAAATTGCAGACCTCCAACTATATAAAAAAATTGCACGTGCTAATGCCCTCCAAAAATAATCTTGGACGAACATGGTCACCTGCAAATTTTATAGTTTAAACATAGTAACGCCGTTCAACTAGCTTACCTAGGACTTGGTTTAAGTACCCATCACGGTGCTTCTTATTAACTTCACTAAATTCTTGTGCACGGTGCAATTGCCTTAAATACAGTCACTTCACTCGTAAAGTCACCCTTTTGCAATGTGTCGTATAGCCCAATGTTCATGAGTTCATCACCACCAAAAACGTCACCAGTTGCGACATCTTCATATTTTTTTTCTGGATCTAAATTAGCCAACTGCGTCGTCGTAAACTCAGGCTGTGCTTCTGCTAAGCCGGCATAACGGAATAGCATGACATCATTTTTATCTTCTGAGGTAAACTGCCACGCTGTGAAGTTACCTTCATATGGACTCTTCAACCGTGTGAAATCACCATACTGTAGCAGTTGACGATGTGCTTTATAAAATTTAATTTGCTCAGTAACTGTTACTTTTTCGTCATCTGTCATTTCAGTCAAGTTCAATTCATAACCGAACACGCCAGCCATTGCGACATCGCCACGCATTTTCAAACTCGTTGACCGGCCAGTTTGATGATTAGGTGCTGCAGAAACATGAGCTGTCATACTTGAAATTGGAAATGCCAAACTTGTACCATATTGAATCTTCAACCGTGCAAAAGCATCTGTGTTATCGGAGGTCCATGATTGTGGCATATAGTACAAGATGCCAGCATCAAATCTACCGCCACCACCTGAACAACCTTCAAATAAAATTTCTGGGTAACGCGTTGTCAAGCGATTCATTAGATTATATAATCCCAAAATATAACGATGTGAAATTTCACCTTGCTGGGCAGCTGGATAAGCAGCTGAATAAATTTCGGTCATGTTACGATTCATGTCCCATTTAATATAATCCACATCAACTTTATCCAAAATTTTCACCATTTGATCGTAAACGTTATCGACTATTTCTTCACGACTAAAATCGAGTACAAATTGGTTACGTGATGGTGTCTTTCCACGATTTGGTACTTGCAACACATAATCAGGGTGTTGACGATATAAGTCTGAATCTTCTGAAATCATTTCCGGTTCAAACCATAAACCAAATTGCATCTTATTATTATGCACACGATTAGCCAAATCATGTAAACCGCCTTTTAGCTTATTAGCATATTCAAACCAATCACCTAAACTTGAATTATCATCATCTCGGTGACCAAACCAGCCATCATCAAGAACAAACATTTCTACACCAAGCGGTGCTGCACTATCAAGAATTGTTTGAATTTTCTTTTCATCGAATTCAAAATATGTTGCTTCCCAATTGTTAATCACAATTGGCCGTTGTGAATATTGATGTTGACCACGTGCAACACGTTCGCGTAATAATTTCGCAAATGTATCAGACATAGCGTTCAAACCATTACTTGAATAGACCATCAAAACTTCTGGTGTTTCAAAAGCTTTTTGTGGCTGTAACTGCCAATCGAAGTTGTACTCATTAATGCCGATAACCACACGTGTTTGATCTTGATAATCACGTTCCAATGTAAATTGATGATTACCAGAATAAACCAATTGTAACCCAATTGCATCGCCTTGAAACTCTGTCGTGTGACTATCGACTAAAGCAATAAATGGATTCATAAAATGTGAGCTTGAACCACGGCGGCTTTCAAATTGTGTTACACCATGTGCCACGCTTTGACGCTCAATTTGACGTTCACGCACATGAGCACCTGGTAAACTAATCACTTCAAGATCTTGTTTTGGTAGGTCCATTTGCATGGAGGCTAACTTTTCGATATTAAAAATGGCTTCTGAGCGATTTATAATACGTGAATGACGAGCAATAACCGGACGGTCTCGATAAATTGTATATGATAATTCAATTTCTGCATTGAGTGTTTCATCAGCCAACGTAATAATTAATGTTTGTGATTCATCATCAGCTAATACATACGCATGTGGTAAATTTTCATCTGCGGGTTTACCCGCAACAATTTTATAATCCACATATCGAAAATCTGTTGTACGCGCACCATTTTCAGATTTCACGATGACTGCTGGCACACGATAATCCCCCGTGTTATTACCAGAAAATTCTTGTGGCAATGTATCTTTCGAATATTCACGATCTAACGATCCAGGTAAATTACCTGAAAAACCACGATCTAAACGAGGGTATTTAAAATAACCAGTATAGTTTTTTACGCTCTTACCAAAATACACATGACTTAAGATCTTACCCTCTTCAATTGCCAAAATATATGATATATCGTTGTTTTTCAGATGAAACGACTGCGTGGTTTCATCAAATATAATGAGTTTCTCAACCATGTTTTCTCCTCTAGTAAAATAATATAAGTAAACTACAAATTAAGTTTACTTCTTTGTTTTTAAAATTGCAAGCGCTTTCATTTATAAACTACATTATCTATATGTCGTGATGCTGACATAAAAAGCCAATCCCCGAAAAACTACCGATGATTGACTATTTTTTGGTTGCTGTTATTTAAAATTACAATTCACTAAATCAAAATTGCCTTAATTAACAAACGTGTCTCTGTAAACAATATAGCTAGGAATAACCAACCATATTGGCCAATTTCGTGTATTTGTGGAACGTTCTACAGCTTGTACTAATGCTGTTTGTCCGATTTCTTCTGCTGGAATATGAACAGTTGTCAGAGATGGTGTCAAGTATTTCCCAATTTCAACGTCATTAAAACTAGCAACCGCAATGTGATCCTCATTTTCTGACAATACTTTCAATACACCAACAGCTAAAGGATCACTGGCAACCAAAATAGCATCTATCTTTTCTTCTGAATTTAACAATTCGTTAGTTGCAGTAACCGCATCTGCTGTCCGCCACCCTGCCAAAACAGCACGCGGCGTTAAATGCTTAGATTGCATCCAACTCATATAAGCCGCATAACGTGTGTCGTCATCAACTGATACATAATGACCACCCAAATCCATCGATTCACGTTTGCCACCGACAAATGCGATATCTCGATATCCAGATGTCCAAAAGGCATTTAATAGCTCAAACACTTTTTCCTTTAAATCAGTGGTTACCGCATCCACACCATCAACATGAACAAGCCGATCATCAATTAAAACTAAGTTTGGATTTTTTAAGTAAAGTTCATGGATAGCATATTTTTCGATTGCACCAACAAAAATAACAGCTGCAAATTTAGAGACATCCAACGGTTCAGATAAATTTTGCAATCGAAAAATGTGACTTACTTTGACACCCTTTTTTTCAGATGCTTCATAAATACCACGCCAAATTTTACGATAGTACTCGTCTACTTGCTCTTGTTCTGCCGATAATGTGGTTACTACTGCAATTGACTTTGTCCACCTGCGATTGGTTTGCAATTTTTCAGCGTTATATGCTAATTCATCAGCAAGTTGAACAACACGTTGTCGCGTTGAAGCTGCCACAGATAGTGTATCATCCTCGTTCAATATGCGGGAAACTGTCCCTGCTGAAACACCAGCCTTTTGAGCAATGTCTCTAATAGTCGTCATATCTTATCTCCCAATTTTATATTAAAAACTGGCACCCTGATATCTGTGGTTTGATGTACCTGTAAAAATTATCATGACCTGATTTGACCGTCACCAAAAACTTCATATTTAATGGTAGTCAACGCTGGTAATCCCATTGGCCCACGTGCATGTAACTTTTGTGTTGAAATACCAATTTCAGCCCCAAATCCAAATTCAAACCCATCTGTGAAACGACTGGATGCATTTTGATAAACAACCGCCGCATCAACATCATTCATAAATTTGACAACATGTTCGGTTGTCTCACTAATAATTGTCTCAGAATGATGTGTGGTATGCGTATTAATCCAATCGATTGCCGCGTCAGTATCTGCAACTATTTTGATACTCATAATGAGATCATTATATTCTGTATCCCAATCCAAGTCTGTAGCAGGTAAAATACGTGGTTCAATCTGGCGACTGGCTTCATCGCCACGCAGTTCAACATGAGAAGCCATTAATTTTGCCCCGATTTTGGGTAAAAATTCCATAGCAATGCTTTCATGGATAAGTAATTTTTCAGCTGAGTTACATACTGAAGGTTTTTGCGTCTTCGCATTATGAATAATACGGATAGCTTCCTCTTGATCCGCAGATGCATCAACAAAAATATGTGTATTTCCTGCACCAGTTTCAATCACTGGTACTGTCGCGTTAGCCACAACAAAATCAATAAACTTGGCCGAACCGCGTGGAATCAAAACATCAATAAACGCTCTCATATGCAGCAAAGTACTAACCGATTCATGAGAAGTATCCGTTATCAGTTGAATAATGTCAGGGTTGAGTTGATTGTCAGTTAAAACTTGTCGTAAAATTTTTGCCAAAATAGCATTACTATGACTTGCTTCTTTGCCACCACGTAAAATAACCGCATTACCTGATTTTAATGTCAATGCTGCCGCATCAACCGTAACATTCGGACGTGCCTCAAACACCATCGCTACAACACCAAGTGGCACAATTTTTTTAATAATTTTCAAATCCACATGCGTGCGCCACTCATCATAAGGCCCAGCTAGTGGATCAGGCAGTTCAGCTACCGCTCGCAAGGAATTTGCAATATCTTGAATGGCATCCGCATCCAACTTCAAACGTTTTTGCATTGGACCACTCAACGTTTGTTCATGTTCTGACAAATCCTTTTGATTCGCTATTATAATATCTTTTTGTTGATTTAATAATGCCTGTGCCATTTCTTGCAATAAGGCATTACGCTTTTCAAGTGATAACATCGCCACTTGACTCGTGACATTTTTCGCGCGTTGGCCCATTTCTTGTACACTTAATACCATATTACACTCCTTTAAATAATGTACCGATTTTTTTGCCAGCTACAACATCTAGAATCGTAGCAGGATTTTTACCATTAATTAATATCATTTGGCGTTGCTTTGAAATCAAATATTCAGCAGCATAAAGTTTTGTCGCCATACCACCGGTTCCTAAATCTGATGAACCACTGGCACTAGCCATTAATTCTGGCGTTACTTGCGTAACAAGTGGTATTTTTTTAGCAGTTGGATTCACATAAGGGTTGTCAGTATATAACGCGTCAATATCACTTAATACAATGAGGCCATCAGCATTTGTTTCATGTGTGACAATAGCTGCTAGGCGATCATTATCACCAAATGAATGTTGATGGTCCAACTCGTCAACTGCAATCACATCATTTTCGTTAATAATTGGAATCACATGTTGTGCTAACATAGCTTCAATCGCATCAATCGTATGTTGTAGCATCTGCTTATTATTAAAAACATCATACGTTAATAATACTTGCCCAACATGCTGTTGATAGAAAGCAAAGCTTTGATTATAAATCGCCATCAAATAACTTTGACCAATAGCTGCTAATGCTTGTTGGGACGGAATATCTGTTGGTCTTTTCAGCATTTTCATTTGTTGCAAAGCGACACCAATTGCCCCTGAAGTGACGAGAATAATGTCATATCCAGATTTTTGTAATTGTGTCAGTGTTTGTGACAAACGATTAATCACTGGATATTTAATCTCACCTGATGCATCAACAATCGTGCTAGTACCAACCTTAATCACTATACGGCGCCAATCATTGGCAGAGCTACTTTTTTCTGACACTACCTGCATAATTTTTTCTTCCAAATTCTCTACGAGATTATGTCAATTATTATTCAAAATACATAACATAAACTGGTGTTTAATGATTCCCTCATTTAATATCCATTATTATATCATGAAAAGCACGCTTACAAGCAAGGGACTATTTCATTTAAATCATTACTGTTATTGCAACTATTTATCATATTGGTTCAAAAAAGATTGAATTTTATGACGGTATTCAATGGGATGATCGTGGAAAGTCTGCACATGTTCTGACCCCTTACCAATCCATAATTGTTTCGGAGCGTTTAAGGCATGGTATAAAGAATAGACCATTTTAGTCGGCACGAAGGTATCTGCGCTACCATGTATAAAGAATGTTGGTCGCGTACTTTTAGCCACTTGTTTTAGCGGACTCGCCTCCCCATAAAAATAACCTGCACGAACTTTTGAAATACCTGAAGTAATATTAACAAGTGGGAACCAAGGTAATTTATACATATTACCTGCTTCATGTTTTGTTTCTTCTAATAGACTGGTATATGACGAGTCGGCAATAACTGCCTTAACTTGTGACGGCAAGTCTGATTCACCTGAAACTGACAAGACAGTCGCAGCACCCATGCTCATACCATACATGATAATATCTGAATTATTACCATTAGTGTCAATAATTTGGTTTAACCATTGACTATAATCACGTCGATCAAGCCAGCCATAACCGATGATTTTTCCCTGTGACTTACCATGTGCGCGATTATCTGGTATGAGAACATTATAGCCAAGATCATGAAAAAGTTCACCATAAATAGCCATAGTTGTTTTATTGTTATGCCAACCATGTGCCAAAATGGCCGTTTTATTTGTTTTCTTGTCAGCGGCCACATACCATGCGTCTAACTTTAACCCATCCTTGGTTGTTTCATGCCACGTTTGTTTGTCTCGTGCTAAAAATTTATGCTCATATTGGTAGAGCGGATTAGTTTTTGTGCGCAAGACGTCTGGTTGATTAGCTTTTGGATCACGTACTTGAGCAACATGAAAAAAATACATGCCTGCCACAAGTAAAATCATAGCAATAACTATAATAAAGCAAATCAACCATTTGACTAAGTTGTGCATATTCATTTACCCCTTAAAATAATAATTTTACACCACCTCAAGAGTTGTAGCAACAAAACCGGCTGTCGGTCATCATTATAAAAATTTCATTTAATTGCAATTGTTAAACCATGAAGAATGGTATACTTAAAAGAAAAATAAAAAAGGATAACTTATGACTTATTCACAAAACTGGGATTTAGATAGTATTTACCCTGGCGGTATCAACTCACCTCAACTGGCACAAAAATATCAGTTAGTTGACGACCAGATTAAAAATTTTGACCAACAAGTTATGTCATCTGAACCAACATCTGAAAAAATTGCTGATTTAGCTGATTTAGCGCAAACTATTGGCTCAGGTTTAGGCACTATAAGTATTTTTATCAACGGTTTAGCATCTGTCGACTATGGTAACAGCATCTATGGCCCGCAGTTTAATAAACTCGGTAAACTATTTGTTGCCTTTTCAGTACCCTTGAATAAATTTCAAAAATTACTCTTGTCCCTAGATGAGTCGTCATTCGCGCAAGCACTCACATCACCTCGTCTTGAACAAATTGCTTTTTACCTCACAGAATTACGAACAGATGCCAAACGACTACGCGATGATGCAACTGAAGCTTTAATTAATCAATTTGACTTAGACGGTCAGCAAGCATGGTCACAACATTATGACACCATTTCCGCCTCTCTATCAATGAATTACACCGATTCTGAAGACAGTAAAACCCGTCATATTTCCGCTGGACAAGCCCTAAATATGCTTGATGGTGAACCCAATAACGACACGCGCGCTAATATCATGAGCAATTATGAAAAAATGTGGGGAAATGCTGAAAATTTAACGGCAGACACCCTCAACCATTTAGCTGGTTTTCGTTTAACAAATCAAAATGCCCATGGTCGGCAATCCCATTTGGAACAACCGCTTGAAATGAATCGTATGTCTCAAGCTACTTTAGACACAATGTGGCGTGTTGTTGACGCTAATAAGTCTATGTTTAAACCTTACTTTGATCGTAAAAAACAGTTACTTGGTTTAAAAGAAATGGGTTGGCAAGATCAGGTTGCTCCGTTAACACATATTGGTGATTATCAACCAAAAGAAGTATCATACGATGATGCCGCAGCCTTCATCATTGAACAATTTGGTAAATTTTCACCAAAAATGGCCAAATTTGCTAGAAAGGCCTTTGAAAATAACTGGATTGAATCAGAAAATCGACCAGGTAAGCAACCTGGTGGTTATATGGAATCTGTCCCTGATTTGCATGAATCTCGTATTTTCTTGACTTACACAGGTTCTGTTAACGACGCTGCGACTATTGCACATGAACTTGGTCACGCTTTCCATTCAGCACAATTAACTGATTTACCACTATGGCGAGACGCTTATGCAATGAACGTTGCGGAAACTGCTTCAACATTTGCCGAACTCATTGTCAATGATGCTAATGTTTCCGGTGCCAAATCTGACGCCGAAAAATTAGTATTGCTTGATGCCAAAATGACAAATCCTATTGCCATGTTTTTAAATATACACGCACGCTTTTTGTTTGAGGATGCTTTTTACAGTGAACGTAAAAATGGTATTGTGACACCACAACGATTAAACGAACTCATGGACGAAGCACAAAAAAATGCGTTTGACGGTATTCTTGATGTGCGTCATCCACATTTTTGGTCCTCTAAACTTCACTTCTTCATTGACTCTGTGCCTTTCTATAACTTTCCATACACATTTGGTTATTTATTTTCAGCGGGCATATATGCCCAAGCACAAAAAGATGGCGCAGGCTTTGAAGATAAATATATTGCTTTGCTTCGCGATACAGCCAATATGAAATCTGAGGCACTGGCTCACAAACATCTCAATGTTGACCTCACGCAACCCGACTTTTGGCAAGCCGGCGCTGATCTCATTCAATCAGATATCAATGAATTTTTAAAGTTATCCGAGCAATTTATTTAATTTTCCAAACACATCATAAAACGAGCTGTACAGTACACAATCATATATTGTGTGTTGCACAGCTCGTTTTTTAAAGTTTATTTTTTATTTATACTTTTGTTCTAAATGACTCATCCAATAACCTAACCACACACCAATTGCAAATAAAAACGTACTAATCAACATGCTCACAATCGTAAAGCCCGAATAGTCAGCCACTGGTGGGATAACAATCAATAGTGTTGATACAACAACAATACCGAGAATGAAATGGTAAACTTTCGCATGAAAATTTTGTAGTAAGTAATGCATAATTTTTGAAAAAAGCACGAGCGTAATTAGGCCACCAATCGCCATTGGTATAAAAACATCGAGATCAGCACTTTTAAATCCTTTAATCATCGGATCAAATAAGCCCAGATAAAGTAATAAATTCGAGGGACTCAACCCAGGTACGATAATACCTAGTGCAATTAAGCCACCCGCCAATAACCATGAGAAAAAATTCACTGGCATCTCCCCAAAAATTGCTGTCATATTATACAAGAACAGGCCACCAAAAACTACCGTACCAGCAAAAATATACCAATCGGATCGTTGACGCCCTTCTTTTGCACTCTCTCTAAATAATGACGGTAATGTACCGACAATTGCACCTGCAAACCCCCACAGTATAATCGCTTTGTAGGTCGTTAATAGATACTCTAATGGATTACTTAATAAAATAATACCTACAATGCCGCCTAATCCTACTGGAACGAAATACCAGAAGTCGCGTTTAAAATTTTGACGGATATGTGCCATAAAATTAAGCATACGTTCATAAAGACCAAGTATGGCTGCTAAAACACCACCGGATACACCAGGTAAAATAAATCCCAAGGCAATAAAAACACCCTTGAAAAAACGCGTCAACCAATTTTTAATACTATCATTTTTCATAATTTCCTACATTCCAATTAGTTCAGGAGCCCAACAGAATTTCTATATAATTATAAACTAATTCTAGCCAAGTTCCAAAATTTTAATACTTAAGCAACTTTTATGCATCCTTAACTGTTGCCCGCGCTTCAGGTTTAGTCACCGATAACTTTTAATTTTTTGATTATACTAGATGACGATTTTGGTATCATTTAATTTCAATATCGCCATGTTGATTCTGAATCACGAAAGTAGGATTCCCCCGCTGTTGCCCAGTTAAAGTAGATGACACTTCAACATCACCATTATTATTGTGCGTTGAAAATGTGGGTAACTGTGTTGTTTCTATTGAGATATCACCATTTTGATTGCGTATGTGCCCGCCAGTTTCAATTTTGCTATGTTCAACATCTGCATCGCCATTTTTCAAATCAGCTTCAAGTATTTTCACAGAACTGCCAGCTAACTTGAAATCATCATTATTTGATTTGACCCGTAACTTATCAATTGTTACATTGTGCAAATTAGCCGCTGCATTTTGCACGTCAACCATCGTGTTTTGTGATGTCACACGAATGAGATTCACATCATCATTATTTGACCTGATATTAATTGTATTAGCATTAACATCTGCCACTGTCACCTCAGAGTTTTCTTGTGTAATACCAATTGTATTAAGGCGTACATGGGTGGGTACAGTAATCGTCAATCTTGGCGAATTGTCATGATACAATTCACGCCAATCAAAGTTCAAAATAGAATGATCCCCTGTTGGCTTTTCTATTTTCAACTCACCATTTGAAAAACTAATTTTTGCTTTATTTTTACTTTCAACATGCGTTTCCGTTATCGAAAATGTTTCCCCCCGCTGAACATAAATATCCGTATCAGTAGCGTCTATCGCAATTTTTTGAATATCTTGTGTATTTCTAGGTAACTGCTGAGATAAATCATAATCTTTAACAGATCCTCTTTTTTGATAAGAGAACCCATTATGCCAAACAACCGTTCCTGGCTTTTCAATCAATGCCGTTGAAGTTGCCATCACAACACCAACTGCCAATAAGGACCAACCAATAATAGTTCTACGCTTCATAATTTGCTCCTTTTTTAATAAATCGCCGACCAATGGCTTTAATTAAGTTGATTAGGCCATTAAAGCACGCACGCATAAATGATATCATCAGTGGACCAATTAATAATAGAACACCAAGTGCAGCTATTCCGACACCCATGAAGAAAATACCACCACTCAGTGAGTTAAACACAACTGCAACGCCGGTAACAATGCTGACCACCGCTATTATGATTATGGCCACTACAATTGAAACAATCGTTACTGCTATACTCAATACAACAGCTAATGCTGAAACTAATAACGCTACCATTATCAAGGCAACCGGTAATATAACTGGTGAAGCCAATAATCCCAAAATGACTACCCAAATCATACGCAATTGTTGTTTTGGCTTAATCTCTGATTCGTCATCAGCATCCATATAAAAATCAGCAATTAAACGACGTGCAAATTGTTTTGGTGTCCCAAATTGTTTACGTGCAGCTGAATTACTTAAATTAGCATCAGTAAAGTATTCATCATAATATGCCATCGTTTCGTCACGTTCATCACGTGGCAATGCATGTAAGTGTGCCTCTAATTCATTTAAGTAACTCATATTTGTTCTCCTAAAATTGCGTTAATCCCTGTTGAAAAATCTTGCCAAGCATCTTTAATCCCACGCAAGTGCTCACGACCATTATCAGTTAATTGATAATATTTTCTCATTCGTCCTTCAAAAGGTTCACTATAGGTGGTTAGCTCACCACCCTTTTCCAGCCGGCGCAAAACAGGATACATCGTTGATTCCGAAACAATCACATGTTGTTTTACTTTTTTAGTCAGTGCATAACCATATAAGTCTTGCCTATCTAAAATAGCCAAAACAGTGCCATCAAGTAGCACTGTTGGTGTTTGTATCATCATATTATAACCTCTTGTATACTATTTTCAATATAGTATATATTATACGGAAAATAGTATTGTTTTTCAACAAAAAAAGCAGCAATTAAAATTGCTGCCAATACTTTAATACGTTTTCAATATCCGGACTGTCACTAATCATACTAATCACAGCAGCACCATCAACATCGGTTGCTAACACTGTCGCTAAATTATCCTGACTAATACCACCAATCGCAACCATTGGCCAGCGACTTTGTGCGACTAATCTCTCAAGTTCTATCAAACCAATTGCTGGTTTAGCATCTGCCTTACTTTTAGTTTCAAACACTGGTCCAATACCAATATTATCAATACCCGACAATAATGAAATGTGTTCATACTCTATTTGATTAGACACTGACACACCAACAAACATGCCATGACTTGCAGCAATATTAGTTGCAATATTACCATCTCCCTGACCAAAGTGCACCCCATCTGCATGCACAATATGTGCTAAATCAATATCATCATCTATGACAAAAGGGACGTGGTAGGCTGAAGTGAGTTCTCGTACTCGTTGTGCCACACGTAATTTATCATCGTCAACCAAGGACCCAAAACCTTTTTCACGATATTGAAACAAGGTAATACCATTACGCAACGCTTCCTCTAACACTTTGTAAAACATGCGTTCATCTGTAACATTTTGTGTGCCTAGTATAAAGTACCGTGCTAACATTGCGCGATTAAATATCATTTATAACCTCCGGTTGATTTTCTTTCGTAATGACAGCCAGATGATTTAATGGTCCATGACCATGGCCCACCTGTATGCCATCTCGAATAGTTGCGTCGACATAAGCTTTGCCTTTTATAATGGCAGTTTTCATATCAAAGCCGAGTGTCAATTGTGCTGCGATAGCGGCCGAAAGTGTATCACCCGTCCCATGAGTTCTTTCAGTGTCAACCCGTTGACTCTTTAACCAAAAATGACTCCCATCAGCAAGTAGCGCAAAATCATACACCGCTATTTCACTACCATGACCACCCTTAAGTAGGACATTTTTAGCACCCAATAATTGTAATTTATATGCTGCTATTTTGACATCTTCATGTGTTTGAATTGTCATTTCTGTTAGCACTTCAGCCTCTGGTATATTTGGTGTCACCATAGTCGCAAGTGGTAATAATTGCGTTTTTAATGCTAAAATCGCCTCATCGCGCAATAGCTTTGCTCCACCTTTGGCGACCATAACAGGATCTAAAATATAGCTGCCAAAATTATAAGTTTGTAGCGCTTTTGCAACAGTGTTCACAGTTTGAGCGTCACCTAACATACCCGTTTTGACTGCAGAAATAGACAAATCATCAGCAATTGACTGTATCTGTTGTGTGATGATTGCAGGCGGTATCATCTGAACTTGCTGAACATCACGCGTATTCTGTGCGGTAACAGATACAATGACATTACCGCCATAGACACCTTGTGCCATAAATGTTTTCAAATCAGCCGAAATGCCAGCGCCACCACTGGAATCTGTTCCAGCAATTGTCAAAGCTTGCGGTGTGTCATTAATCATGAATCCCACCACCATTAATAAATGCATCAAGTTCATTTTCTGATAACAAGTAGAGTTCATCTAATAATTGATTCACAAAAAAACCAGGTGTTTTAACTTTTTTACTTGCTTTTACACCAGCTAGTTTCATTGTTGCCATTGCTCTCATTGTATTCTCAATTGAGATACCATCACTATTATAGGTGCCAATTAAAGCCGAAAGTGCATCACCTGTCCCAACATTTGTTGCCAAAAGTGGCACATCAACGTCGATCGTTCGAGTTGTATGGCCATCACTTATAACATCTTGTTTGCCACTTAAAGCAATAATTGCACCTGTCTTTTTGGCTGCCAATATTGCAATTTCTCTAACATCCCCGTCACCAGTTGCATCAATGCCTTGACTTGAAAAATCAACACCGGCAAACCAAGCAATTTCAGCTGCATTGCCACGAATAATATCAACTTGTGCATCTGCCATAAGTGCTGTCACTGGCAAACTTCGTGAAGGTATACCCACTGCCACTGGATCCAAAACGACAACTTTACCGGCTTGATTTGCTAATTGCGCTAGTTTAATGGTTTCAAGTAATTCCGAACGTCGCCAAGTGCCACTGTTGATGACCACAGCATCACTTGCAGCAACTAAGTCTGGAAATTCTTCTAACTCACGTGCCATGATAGGTGACCCACCAATGACATTGACAACATTAGCCACAAATTGTGGTGTCACATAGTTTGCATAATTGAATACAAGCGGTTTTTTATCTTTTATTTCTGATAACTTCATAAATTTTTCTCCCTATCATGTCTGGTTTCACAATATTAAAGGCAATAGAAAAACCGTTGATTGAATTCACAAAAGGAAATCAATCAACGGCTACAAAAATAGGCACAAAATGCTTAAAATTAGTATTCGAAAATGTATCTCCCTTCGCACGCATTACCGTGATCAGGTTCAATGGGTGTTTCTCAGCCAAATGGCACCCCAGACATATCTATTTAGTTTATGAGCTTATTGTAGCTTAGAATAAGCAATTATGCAAGATAGTAGTCATCCCCACCACATTTTATCATCAAAATCGCGCATTTGATGGGTCAATGATAACTGTTGTGCAGAGTTAACATGAATATAACTGGTTGTATAAGGATTTTTCATGAGCTTTTTCATTTGATTAAATTTATCACTATTTAAAAAAGATCCTAACGCCTTGTGATCAGGCCAAAAACTCCACAACATATAGTCTGATTTGCCATTACTGTTTTGTGCAAGAATGGCATTTTCAGGTACAAGTTGTGCGATTAGTTCATCATTTCTATCCTTAGTTTGAAATGCAATTTGATGAATAACATCACCACTTAAATGACCGACTGTCACTATGCTATTAAATAACATTGGCCGTTTAAAATGGGTCACCATGTCAGGCGCATCAATGATCAATACATTTGTCCCTGCTAATTGTGATTCTTTACCCAAATAGAAGAATTTATCTGGATTTAAAGTCTGTAATGCTAACAATTCTGCAGGTGCTTGTTCAGGTGCTAATATTAAATTAATTTTCATAAGAAAGGCTCCTCTAATAAATTCACAACATCCGGTGATAACCGAGATGAATTATTTCTAATAAATTTTTTGACACCGGCAAACGTTACCAAATCAATCGTTGTTGGTACCGCTTTTACTTGATTTAAGTGTCTTGCAAAAGTAATGTCGGATAACGTCATCATGTTAACACCCCAACCTTCAGGTAATAATAATGATTCCCATTCATCCTTAAGCACTGCTTCTGCACGTTTGAAACGCATATCTTTATTAATAAAACTACGTAGATCATTTGGTTGTAATTTATCATTCATATCAAAATTAATTAACGTACTCCTTTCTAAAGCACTATACAACCACAACCTTACCAAATGGTTGGCTAATACTCAATTTTTTACCTTGTGGTAACAACCAATAAACTTGTTTAAATGCCGTTTGTACCTCATCTTCTTCCCCATCACCATCTGTTAAAATGACCACAATTGTTTGTTTTGGATTAAATTTTTGATCAATTAATGCACTGAAAATACTTTTAAAAGTTGTCCCACCACCAGTATGACGCACCCAATCTTTGATTTTTTTTATAGCATACACTTGTGTATCAAAAGAAAAAACATGCACCTCAGCATCAAACTGTCTCGTTAACTCTATAACATTTGCCACCATCAGACCAGCTTGTTGATCAGAAATTGATGCTGAATTATCAATAAAAACAACCAATTGCGCATTAAAAACACTTATTTCGCCAGTTAGGTCTAATCGATAGGCTTGTCGTCGGTTAAACCTAGCACGTGATTCACGTCTTTTATTTGGCTGTTGGCTTAACCCAGTACGTATAACCGCACGCCAATTTCGATGGGGCGTGATGACTTCATCAATATGCTTACGAACTGCAAGTGATAGTTGTCCGCGACCTGAATGCTTGGCATCCTCAGTTGCTTTTTTAAGAATCATATCAAGCGCTGCTTTAGCTTCATCTAAAGCCCCGTCAGCACTAGACCAACCACTATGACTATCCAACTGATTATCACCACGCGACGGCACTTGATCTAAAAATTTCGACAAGCGCGCAATGTACACTGCTGAATCCTCTTGAGCCGGTAACATTTTACCATACATCTCAAAAATTGTTTGCAACGTCATGGCACCAGGTAATTCACCTAATTGATCTGGCAAATACTGATTGACAGCAAGGTCTGTTCCTAAGTCAATCAGTGAGTCATGTTGTTTGGCATAACGTAATGGATGTTGCCAAATGACATGGAGGGCTTCATGCGCCAAAGCCAACGCAATTTGATTATGATTAGTAAACAAATGCGTTAATATGCTTGGGTTAATCACTAAAAACCATCGGTGGTTGTGCCACTTAAGTGCCAAAGCATGGTCTAAGTTCAGGTCAATTTCACGATCTAAATTCATCACAATGCTGCCATATAATGGTGATTCATCCAACAACGTCTTAATCCCATCAACAATTAAATTGTCTTTTTCATTGTCATTCATCGTGTGGCAATATCCATAATTTGTTGATACAAAACATTAGCATAGTGCGCATCAGAAGCGTATAAATCATCTAAAATGGGTGCGCTAGTCATTTGCTTTACAAGCGCATACTGACCATCTGGTGCCAGCAAATTTAATAACTGACTAAATCGACTAGCATGATTATCCAAGACAATATCAGCCGTTAAAAGTAAGGTTTTCATCACCGTTAATTTTTGAATTTCAGGCATGTCTTGAAATTTTTGACGGATTTCATTTGGTAATTTTGGCCCGTCAGGATGTGTTTCAAACACATCGGCTGCTGTCAAACTCGCCGTTTGTTGCTGCACGTAACTCATGAATTGTGTCGCAACCAATTGACCTAAATCGCCAGCCACTAGGTCAAATAGCAAGTCATTTTGATCTTTAACCGGTAACGACTCCAATTCAAATAAATTATCTGATACGCGTTGCCAAGCACGAGGGGTGGGATTCAAGTCTGTCCCGCGTGTATTTGGATAGAGTAATTCAGCATTTTCAGCAATAAACTGACGTACTATTGTGTGAATATTTTGACGTTTATTATCACTTTGACTTGCCCATGTTAACCAACCACTGACTGACACAGACATCACCAAACGTGTGGTGCGATCTTTGATTGCCGCATCTGATGTTTGCACAGCATAATCTGAATTCTCAAACCCAGACATCGAATCATCTGGATTTTCTGCTAAAATAAGATTCACATTATCTGGTAAAATTAAGTCATTAATTTGACGCTGCAATACTAAATTCATGAGTTCGCCTTGAACTGCTTGTGAACCCCGATTAAATTCATCTAAGAACCAAATAATCGGCTGTTTCGGTGATAACTCTGCTTGTTGAATAATTTGAATCAATGTATGTGTATAGCCAAATTTCACATCGGCTAATCGACCATAATTCTTTGTCATCAAAAAAGCTGAGTCTGTTAGAGGTGGTATTGGGATAGCCAAGTCACCTTTTTCTGACAAAGATACAACCGTTGTAAATAACTTAGCATGTAATTTTTTAGCAACATCACATACCAAAGCTGATTTACCTATACCTGCTTCACCAACAATAGTTGGTACATTTCCCCCACGTAAAACTAATGGTACAGCAGTTAATAATTGTTGATATGATAGTGACATTTATACCCTCTTTTTTTCTTATATCAATTTTACCGCTTCTCAGCGTTTCATGCTAAAATAAAAGTATGACAAAACTACTAATTCTCGGTGCTAACGGTCAGATCGCAAAACTTGTTGTCCCTATGCTAGCTAATACCGATACAGAAATTAAATTAACTTCACTTCATGCGCGTCCCGAAAAAGGTATTAAGAGTCTTGATGCCGTTAACGAAGACGCCATGATCACAGCGCTTAAAGACGTCGATATTGTTTATGCAAATATTGGTGCAGAGGGTCGTCAAAAAACAGCGGCCAATAGTGTTGTCAACGCCATGCATCATGTGGGTGTAAAACGATTAATCTGGGTTGCTACCATTGGCGTTCATAATGAGCTACCTGCTGATAAACGCAGTTTATGGGCCAATATTCTTGGTACGATCGACAATGAAAATACGTATATGGGCGACCAAGCTGCAGCCGTTAAACGTATTGAGCAATCTGCACTAGATTATACTATTGTGCGTCCCAATGAATTAATTGATGATAATACCATGCAATTACTCAATGTCCAAACAACACGTGACGCAGAAATTATTGGTGGACCAATTACACGAACAAGTGTCGCGGCGTTCATGACACAAATTATTTTGCATCCCGAATCTTACATTGGTGACTCTGTTGCCATTTCAGAAAAATTGACTAAATAAAAAAATTCAAACAAATGTTTGAATTTTTTATTTTGAATTTGGTTTTGCTTCCACATATTGCCAATAAGCATCAATAATTTTAGCAGATATTTTCCCGTTGGTACCATCTAAATAATTATTCATACCTGGTATAGCCATGGCTATCGCAAATGGTTGACCTGGTGTATAAGCAACCATTGATTCTGTATACGTTTGGTTCCCATTAGTAACAGTTTCTGCGGTTCCTGTCTTAGCGTGCACTTTTGGCGTTAATTTATGCATATCTGCACCACCCGTATTCCAAGCATCAGATCCATTAGCGACACGATTCATACCATTCTCAATCGTATCCCATTCACCAGCATCTAATTTAACTTGGCCTTGTACCTTTGGCGTTGCAGTCCAAACAGTGTTTTGTTTATCACTATTGGACTGACCTTGTGTAAGAGCACCAACAATATGAGGTGCCACAAGATAACCACCATTAGCAATCACCGACACATAACGTGCTAATTGCAGCGTCGTATATGAATCATATTGTCCAAAGGTTTCATACAGATACTTACCTTGTGCTTCACCAGTTGTTGCCCCACGGTAACCAGCTGTTTCGCCATCAATATCAATGCCAGTTTTTGTACCTAAGCCAAATTGACCTAATCCGTTTCGTAAAGTCTGGAAAGCATCCGAACGCAATCCTAATGCTGATCCAGGACTATAAGTTTGCCCACCAATCTTCATACCTAACTGTACAAAGTACGTGTTTGACGATCGTTCCAATGCTGTTTCCGCGTCAATTGGTGTTGGTGTACCCGCTTGGTTCCAATAAGATGTAATTGACGGCGTGCCCTGAATTTTGATTGCCTGATCATTTAGCACTGTATTATTTTGTGAAATAACACCTTTTTGAAAGCCCGTTGCCAATACTGCCGGTTTGATAACTGATCCCATGACAATTGCATGATTAATGTTACCTAATGGGTTAGCAGTCTTTTGTCCAGTTTCATGATTACGATCGACACCAGCCATCGCGTAGATACCGCCAGTGTATGGATTAATAACAGTAGCGTATGCCCCCTCAACATCACCACCCGGTAAATTATCTTCAAGTATCTTTTGAACAGCGCTTTGAAAGCGTGCATTGATCGTTAACTTAACATTATCCCCAGCCTGTCCATTATATTTAATTTGAGAAGATTTAATTTGACCACCGCTGCCTGTTGTAACAAGCGTTTGTGAAGCTGATCCTTTCAAAATTGACTCGTAATCTTTTTCTAGACTTGAATTACCAACCGGTTCATTTTGTGAATACCCCTGCGCAAGCAGTGTATGCAACCGATCTTCTGGCAGTCCGGTGGCTTCATTAGTCACAGTGCCGACAAGCGTTTTAAATTCATTACCTTCTGGATACTGTCGTGACCAACTCGTGCCAAGTTTAATGCCTGGAAATTCACTTAACCGCTCACCAATTTCAGCTAACTCAGTATTGGTCACATCTGACTCTTTAATGAATGTTGTGGACAATGTGTACGCACCACTCATACGTTGAAATATCATAGCGGCATTTTGATCGACATCTTTTGCTAAATCATGTTTTTGTACATATCTAACTTCATACATATTAATTTGTTCGGTAGTTAATGATAATTTATCATTTTTATATTTTTTTGTAATAATTTTAGTTATTTTTTCATTATTTGACTTATTTGCTAAGTAGAAGTCAACTTTCGAACGTTCACTGAGCCGTTTAGTATCAATTGTCATAAACTTACTTAATTTAGTAGCTATTTCACGCATAGTTGATGACGTCACTGACGTACCACGTGTAAACGTGACTGCAGCTTGCGCCTTGTTACCAACAATAACACGCCCAGTCGCATCATAAAACATACCACGTGGCGTATTACCTTTTCCAATTGTTTCATCATTACGATTAACCTCGCTTTGATAATAAGCACCTTGCTTGATCGTCAAAAAAGCTAATTGAACAATAAGTGCAATCATTAATGTCAATGCAATGCCAAGCAGGATATTTAAACGCGCAGGCAGATTGGCACTCGCGTTATTTTTTTTGTCACGATCTTCTAAGTAAGGATTACGTTGCATGTTTGACCCCATTTTCATCAATAAACTACCTATCTAGATTACCACAAATCTCATTTTATCGCTAAAAATACCCCAAAAATTTGTTATATTAGTAATATGAATAAAAAAAATATTTTTACATCACCATTAGCACTAAGCTTTTGGTTACCATTATTGATCATGCTCAGTTATTTCATATATCGTGGTATGTCCCCATTTGGCACAAGTTCCGTTCTCACAGTCGATTTAGGTCAACAATATATTGATCAATTTGCTGCTTTCAAACACACTTTGATATCTCATCCAAGTAGTTTCTTCTACTCTTTTAGTAATGCTTTAGGCGGTGATATGATCAGTGAATGGGCATATTATTTAATGAGCCCATTTAATTTAATTTATTTATTTGTTCCACTAATGCAACTACCAGCAGCTATTTTAATAGTCACTGTTTTAAAATTTGGCACGGCTGGTTTATCAATGGCTTATCTTTTAAAAAGTTTAAGACTGCAAAAAAATTACTATGTTTCATTATTCGCAATTAATTATGCCCTTTCCGGCTGGTTTATTGCCAACGATCTAAATTTACTGTGGCTCGATGCAGCAATTTTGTTACCACTTCTTATTTTGCAACTTGAACAACTTTTTAATCGTCCCACTTATTGGCGTTATGCGCTTATTCTTGGTTTAACCATTATTAGTAACTATTACATTGCCTACATGATTATTATTTTTATAACAATTTATTTTATATGGCGTATGACATGGCCCAATCAAATACAGCCTCGTTGGCAAACTTTAAAACACTTTGTAGTTGGAAGCCTTGTTGGTGGTGCCTTGAGCGCCTGGTTAATATTACCAACTTACTATCAACTCAAACTAGGTAAGGCACAATACAGTTCCGATTGGTCCTTGAAATTCGATAACAATCCACTGAAACTCCTATTCAAACTTGTTCCTGGTAGTTTTGATTTTAACCAAATGCAAACGGGGCAAGCAAATTTCTATGTTTCTGCATTTATATTAATTGTATTACTAACTTTTTTTACCACCAAAACATTAAATTGGACAGTTAAATTAGGTGGTGCTACTATTCTCATTTTGTTATTTTTGGCTACAACGTGGGCACCGTTAACTTTAATATTCCATGGCTTTCAATACCCTGTTTGGTATCCTTACCGATTCAGTTTTATTATTAGTTTTTTCATGATCTACTTGGCTGCGCTCTCTTGGCAGCCCAATTGGCGCCCAAATTCAAGTACCATTATCATCATTTTATTGATGTTAGTTGCCTTTATCGCTTATGCACTCACAATGAATCATCAAATTGCATATATCAGTCACCAAAGTGTGGCTATTTTTGTCAGTCTTTTTCTACTGACATTAGCACTGATGCTTTTTAAACAGCATCAACGATTATGGCTACCAATTCTCTTCTTTATAACAACAATATCATTGGCTTCAAATGTTATATTATCTCTCAATCGTTTCTCTTATCTCACAAATACAGAATACCAAACCAGCGTCAAATCTCTCAATATAGCTGATAAGACCCTTAAAAAAGATAACTCATGGTATCGTGTGGCACAAACATTTCAACGAACACGTGGGGATGCCATGATGTTTGATTATTACAGTGGTTCACACTTTAGTTCTGCTCTACCAAAAACAACACCCAATTTTTTTGGTGATTTTGGGCAACCTGATGGGGATAATTACGTTGTCTATAGCAATGGTAGCATTTTGTCAGATGCCTTACTCGGAATGAAATATGTCCTTACACCAAATAGCCAAGACCATGGACGTGCTGGTGAGCCTAGCACGCATCTAATTGGATACCGCCCGGATACAATCAAATATACCTTACAGTCAAGCAAGGGTACAAGTAACGTTCTAAACAACCCCTATGCATTACCTATTGCTTTTTCGGCTAATTCAAAGGCTCTAAAGACCCCTATGTTATATAATAATCCCTTACAAAACCAAGGTAATCTTTGGCAAGACTTATCTGGTGATGCAACTTCCCCTATTCATGTCGCAAATTTTCAGCAAGCCATCGGACATAATGTTAACGCGCCGACCGCCATTACAGGTGCCATATTAACAAAAGTAAACAAAGCACAACCTGCTAAATTAAATTTACAGTTCACTCCAGAAACAAATGATAGTTACTACCTCACACTCGGTTCAGGATTGCCCATCAAGGAATTTGACCTATTGATCAATAATAAAGTCATTACACAGTTTAGCTCCTATCGTCACACTGTTCTAGTTAATTTAGTGACAAAGGCAAAAAACAAACCTCAGACAGTTACCATTCGTTTTAAAAATACACAATCGCTTGTTTTGAACAATTTCACACTTTATCGTGTCGATAATAATCAGTTCCAGAAAAACAATCAACAGTTAAAGCAACATCCAATTAAAATCACTAAGCGAAATGAACGTTTAATAACAGGCGAAATCACCACAACTAAACAACAACCATTAATCATGACAACAATTCCAGATGCACCGGGTTGGCATATTACCCTAGACGGAAGAGCGGTATCGCCAGACAAAGTTGCAAACTATTTTATTGCTGTTAACACAATGCCTGGTAAACATACTATTCAGTTTAAATATACGCCGCCACTGTTCTGGTCAGGATTATTTATGTCACTATTCGCCCTTCTAGTTTTAATACTAGGTCTGATACTTAAAAAAACACTTGCAAGAAAACGTTCCACATGATATGCTCTTTTTGCTTATTATTTGCAATAAAATTGCAAAATTGAAAGGAATTTTTTTATGTCAGAAGAAAAAGTATTTCCAATGACAGCTGAAGGACGCAACAAACTACAAGCTGAATTGGAAGATCTCATTACAAACCAACGCCCAGAAATTACTAAAAGAATTCAAATTGCACGTTCATATGGTGATTTATCAGAAAACTCAGAGTATCAATCTGCAAAAGATGAACAAGCTTTCGTTGAAGGCCGCATTCAAACTTTGAAAAAAATGATTGAAAATGCTGAAATTATTGATCCAAATGCAACCGCTGCTGATGAAGTTTCACTTGGTAAAACTGTAACGTTTAAAGAATTACCAAATGAAGAGGCTGAAACATATGCTATTGTTGGATCAACTGAATCTGATCCTGTAGCAGGTAAAATTTCAAACGAATCAGCAATGGCTGTTGCTCTACTTGGTAAAAAAGTTGGTGACAAAGTCAACGTGCCGTTACCTAGTGGAGATAACATTAGTGTTGAGATTTTAAAAGTTGAAAAATAGTAGCTAAAAAGACTTACATTAGCAGGAAGCTAATACCTCTAGAAAAATAAATTCTAAGATATTAGTTCCCTGCACAATTGTAAGTCTTTTTTTGATGCTGTGTTTTATTAATTTAAACTATCATGAATACGTGTTTAACGTTAAAAAACCAAGCCCGCTACATTATACAAATTTATTGATGCTACCAATAATAATAGCCCCAATCACCACTAAAATTGTCCCAACAGTAATTAGTCTCATTTGATAGTTAGATTTCTTTTCACCTAACAAGTAAATACCACCAAATGTCGCTACAATAATACCAAGTTGTGAAAATGTTGTGGCGATAGTTTGGCCAACAGCGGGATTTGCGGCTGAAATAAACATAAAAATATTACCAATCGCCCAAACTAGACCTGTCAAAATATTTTTCCAAGTTGGCTTGCCAAACATTTTATCTGCTTCTTTTAACACGAAAATAACAATCAAAAATGCACCAACAACTTGCCCAATAGCTTGCGGACCAACGATAGCAGTCATATAATCGACGCCATTACTTTTATTCTTAATATCATCTGAAATATAATTAATTTTATTCAAAAAATTTGGTAACACAAAGTAAATCATAAATCCTGCAGTTGAAATGACTAAATACAGTAAACCTTTAGTCATACTTTTGGCCTGTACCTGATCACTAATACCAGAATTCAGTGCCCTATCACGCGCAGAAATCAAGGTTGCACCAATCACCACAGCAATAATTGAAATGATTCCAATAAGCCACATCTTACCAGTTTTCCAATCACCCAAAACAACAGCGGCCATCAAAGCATTTGTAACTATTTGACCAGCTGTTGATAATGGAATAGCAAGTGACACCCCTAGATCTTTGATTGCCAAGAACTGACCAGCTGTTCCTATTGCCCAAACTAGACCTGAAGCAATACCAACAATCCATATTTCTGGCCCTAAATATGCATGATTTGGTATAACATACAAAAACATTGTACCTAAACCAAATATTAATGCCCCAAATGTCATTCCCAAAGTTTGCTGACCAGCTGTCCCACCCATTTTTGTATTAACGAGCCCCACAGACCCCCACGCTAACGCTGGAACCAATGCCAGAAGAATTGCTACGTTCATTATTTTACGACTCCTTATCCTGATCATGCTATTTTACATGATTTATTAACAAGACTATTGTACCTGAATGAAAACGTTTACACAATCTTTTCTAAGAAATTGTAAACGTTTTCATAAATTATGATAAATAACCCTACTTAAAACATAATTCAATATAGCTAAACATAGAAAAAACCATCAAGAAATTTACTTTCTCGATGGTTTTTTCTATTAAAACAATTAGTTATTTATCATAACGTTGCATATTCCAAGTCTCAATGACATTAACTAATAACTTCGTATAATTAACATCAGTTGCATAATGATTATCATAAAGCGCTTTAGCTGCCTGCTTGTAATTTTTTGCAGCAATAACATCCTTGAATTGATTTGGATTCCACGTATTACCATTTACAATGGTTTCAGCATGTTCGCGCATACTATCTTTCCAACTGTCATACACTGCAAAACGTGCCTGTTGTGTTTCTGGCTTACCATCAACATATTCCGTTGTATCTAATACGACAGATTTACCCGGCGTTTCATCTTGTGTTTTGACACCATAGAAATTATTATACTTTGAAGACAATTTAGAATTATCCCAATTTGATTCATGTGCTGCTTGCGCAATAGATACTGACGCCAACAAGCCATACTTTTTCGATAATTCTTGCGCATAGGGAGCCACTTTGTGTACAAATACTAGGCGCCGCTCAAATTCGGATTTTCCAGAAGTAGCTAGTAAGGCCATAATATTTGGTGTTGGCAAACCATTTTCTTTAAGCGTGCCATAATATGGTTGCATCGTTTTATTAGATACCTCTAACAAGTTAGAAATAACTGCATTCGCTGTTTTATCTTTACTCAAATCAAATGCTTGCGGATAAACATAATCTAATAATTTACCTGTTTTCGTATTTGATTGATCCACGCCACGTAATAAATCAGGATATTTTTTTTGCATTTGATTAATTAGCGCTTTACTATCTAATGCTGTTAGAATGTCCTGTTCAGATAGACCTTGGACTTCATCAGCAATATGTTGCGCAACTTGATCGGCTGTTTGACCAACAGAAACTAATACATAACCTTTAGGTAATTTTGGTGCCGCACCTGGTCCACTCGTCATCTGTTCAAAAATTAACTGTGTTGTTTGTGAAGGTGACAGTTGGTAAGTGCCTGCTTGTAATTTTTCAGCCCCTTGAGACATGGCATATTTGTAAAAGTTTTTACTGTTTTTGATTATTTTTTTGTTTTGTAACGTTTGCCCCATTTGTGAAGCTGTTGAACCAGTTGGTATAGTAACAGTTTTAAAAGTTGTATCTTGTGGATTCAATGCCGCATTCTTATCTGTCAATAATGTTTTTGCCATAAATGCAATTCCTACAATAACAAAGATTGCTAAAACCACTGCAATTATACGATTTCGTGTACCATGTATTTTTCTTTGTTTACCATTTGATAGTTTATTTTGTGCTGCATCTAGCGACTCGGCAGCTTTAATTTCATGTTGATGTCTTTTTTTTCTAGATTCCATAATTCACCTTCTAAAATTGCGTTATATAGTAAAGCGGCTAGCATATTTCATACTAGCCGCCTTGTTACATTTTATCATATTTGTTAACGCAAAAGATTAAAAAATTTTACTTCAATGATTCTACATCACGGGCAATCATTAATTCCTCATTTGTTGGAATTAATAAAGCTTTCACACGTGATGATTTAGTCGAAATTTCTACTTCTTTTCCACGAATCTTGTTAGCTTCAACATCTAATGACACATCAAAATACTCTAATTTATCAATAATTGCTTGTCTAACTGGTATCGAATTTTCCCCAATACCTGCTGTAAATACAATTGCATCAACACCACCCATTTCGGCGATGTATTGACCAATATATTTTATAATACGATTAATAAAAATGTTAACTGCTAATCTAGCATGATCATTTGTATCTTGCACATCCAATAAATCACGCATATCAGAAGAAATAGTTGATAAACCAAGTAAACCTGATTTCTTATTCAATATATTCAGCATGTCATCATTAGATAAACCTTCGCGCTCTTGAATATAGTATACAAGTGAGGGATCAACATCACCCGAACGTGTAGCCATTGTGACACCTGCTAGTGGTGAAAAGCCCATTGATGTATCAAGTGACTTACCATCCTTAATAGCTGTAATTGAAGCGCCTGCACCTAAATGGAGTGTAATTAACTTCAATGATTTCAAGTCTTTGCCAAGCATTTCTGCTGCCCGCATCGCAACGTAACGGTGTGACGTCCCATGAGCACCATATTTACGTGCCCCATAACGCGTGTAGTATTCATATGGTAACGAATATAGATAGTTTTCTTCAGGCATTGATTGATGAAAAGACGTATCAAATACGGCAACCGACAAAGCATCTGGCAATAATTTTTGGAAAGCGCGGATTCCCATGGCATTGGCAGGATTATGTAATGGTGCATAGTCTGCTAACCGATCAATTTTTTCTAGAACTGAATCATTCACAACAACCGAATGATTAAACCATTCACCACCAGCAACGACACGATGTCCAACACCTGTAATTTCATTAAAGTCTTCGATAATGCCAAGATCTGTTAATTTTTGTAACATAAAATTAATGGCTTGTTGATGATCTTTAATTGCAAGCACATTTTCATATTTTTTGTCCTTGCCATTTTTAGAAAGGGTGATATGATCCTCATCTTCGGAGTCATCAATCAAGCGTTCCACTTCAGAACCATACTTGATTGTTACAATAGCATCATCCATACCTATTCGTTCAATAACACCCTGCGCAATTACTTGTTCTGCTGGCATTTCCAATAATTGGAATTTTAATGATGAACTACCCGCATTAACAGCCATTGTCTTAGCCATGATTTGATTTTTACCTGTCTTTCTTGAATGTGTTCTGATCTATGACGTTTTAATACATAGGATTCTTCCATAAAAAAATATTGTTTAGCACTTTATATTTTATGACATACTATATACTATCCTGTTCTTTATCAAGTTTAACCCAAGCAGCAATTTCTTGCAAAAATTTTTTCAAAGCAACAATATCTTTTAAAGTTGGATACTGCCCCATTAACACCTCTGTTTTTGTTCCGACATCTTTTTTTTGCAAGACAAGTATGGCTTTAGCTGCACGTTGATCCTTAAAGAATTCATTTGGTAATTGCAAGAAAGCCTTAAGTTGTGCTTTATTAGCCACAAGTTTTAATAAGCTTTTAGCATTGTCTCCGTTTAAAATATTGGCTGGTACAATTAAATAAATCCAACCATCTTCAGTCACAAATTCCAAACTTTTTTCAATCAACAGATGATGCACAAATGATCGCCCCTCTGTCGCACGCGTATCATAGTCCTCTCCTGGTTGTATTGGGTAATAACCTATTGGCAAATCTGCAATAACTGCTTTAGATTTAGGAACATCTTTTGTTGAAATTACGTCTTCTTGGTAAAATTCGGTTGTTCCTTGGTTAAGTAACTCATCAACAGCTGATGCTAAAGCTAATTGCGTGTCGTCGTTATCAATCCCTATTCGTTTGATTTTCACATTGTTCATTATTAATACATCGTTAATTGTATTAAGTAAATTACCAGTTCCTACTGTAAGATCTATGATCGTGTCACCATCTGATAAATTTGCTGTTTGTGACAAAAAATCTGCCAACAAATAACCGATTCCATCTGGTGTTAATTGATAATTAGTAGGCGTTTTATCGTCTCGATTAGCTTTCAAAATAACTAACTGCAGTACTTTTCTTAAGTCTGCTTGTGTCATGTTTTGCCAATCAAAATCAGTGATCAAACTTTGTATTTTATCGATTGTCTCCGCTGTTGGGATATTTAATTCA
The DNA here is from genome assembly GCF_000166715.1 of Leuconostoc gelidum subsp. gelidum KCTC 3527. Lineage (GTDB taxonomy): Bacteria > Bacillota > Bacilli > Lactobacillales > Lactobacillaceae > Leuconostoc > Leuconostoc gelidum. The sequence continues at coordinate 27,900 of NZ_AEMI01000028.1, read as the reverse complement.
TGTTGAATATTACCAGCATGAATATCTTCTAGTACCTCAATTAACGCATCGATCATGCTAATATCTGCATCTCGTGCCAATGCTTGTGTGCTGGTTGTTAGTGCCTCAAAATATGTTGCTATTTTTTCTTGTGTCATAGACTTATTTTAGCTTCTTTTCACATTATTTTCAAGACGTTTACACAAGTAGCTCTCTCGTGTATATCGTATGTCCTAGTTCAATGACAATATTGTCTTTCACCACAGTTGTTTTAACATTTCCAAATTTTCGATTTTGATGGTTACTTTTATGATACGCTAAACTTGCCTGTAGCTGTATTTGATCAAGTTTTGTTAAAATAATCATTTGAGATCTTGATTTTAACTGCGCATTAAAAGCTATATTTTGTAAAACCATCACACCACCAAGTAAACCCAAGAGTATTAATGAGGACACTAAAATTGATGCTTGCCTTTTTTTAAACACGATTCCCCCCTTTTTTAAGATAAAGTAAGCCACTTGCTTTTTGACCTTGACAATTGACTACTTCCAGCTCTAAATAAGTTGTTCGGTCAAAAATCGTTAACTGACTAATATTTTGTGCCATAATAATTTGACCAGCACCTACAGCCGATATTTGTAACCTATTTTTGTAAACGGTTAACTTCATTAATTTTTCTTCATTATTTTTTAAAATTACATGGTCTGTATGTGCCGATACCAAAATATATTTTTGAACCTCGATTTGGTGTGTCACAGCACGCAATGTTATGTCTAATGGTGTTTGTACCTGCGGTTTTAACAAAGAGAGACTAAATTGTATTGTCATGAACACCAATCCCGTAATTATTACCGCGATCAGTGACTCCAATAAGGTAAATGCAGCACTAATATTTTTCAACATAATCATGCCATGACTTTATTGCGGTAGCTCGTTGCGCCGAAACATTTTGATATTCTATTTTTAAACGTGTATCTTGTTGTTTAAAATTTCTAACCTGTTCATATTCAAACGTTATTGCAGTACTTATCAGTAAGAGAGATATTAAAGCTTCTGCCAACACAAAACCTGATTTACGTCTTTTCAACACGATATTCGCCACCTCCTAAACTAAAAATAATTTTAATTGTCTGTTTACCAGTTGTTAACACAATTGTTGTCGGCGCAACGTAGCCCGTTTTCAATATTTTTATCTGTGTGCATACCTGATTGCTATAACCTTTTGGATACTTAAAACTATCAGGACCAAACATCACCACATCTCTATCAAATGTCACAGTAACATTTTTTTGTGTTTGCTGTGCAGTCAATCTAGTCTGATGCCATTGAGATTTAAACGCTGGCTCCCATTGTGCCATTTGTTGATAATGTGGTTTTATTGTACAACTAATCAATAACATGCTCGCCACGATACTAAGTACAATTAAAGATTCTAATAAAGTGAATCCGCTATTTGTGCGCTTCATTATTTGCAACTGTAATATTTAAATCTTTGACTTTTTGAGCCTGCTTTGCCGTTAAATAGCCTTCTGCCACCAAATTATTCATCGTTATTGAACCGTTTTCAGGATGTTCATTTGCATACAAATCTATTTGTGTTTGTACAGTAGACACCATTGCCGTTGCATGTGTTTCAACTGCTTTTTGACGCTGTGAGCCGAGATTAGGCAAAATAAGGAGCATCAATAAACTAATAATGAAAAGCACAATTGCTGCTTCAATCAGAGTAAATGCTTGTCGACTTTTTTTAAAAATTTTCATTGATATAAACCTCCAATAGAGTGGTACATAGGTAATAACATCGACATGTATAATCCAACAATTGCCACACCAATCACACCAAAAAATAAAGGTTGCAGTGTGCCAATCAAACGATCTGTTTGTTGCATCAGTAATTGAAATTGCGTCTTAGCATAATAAGATAGATAATCAGCCAACACTTTGGGCTCATGTCCTCGAGAGAAATAACCTGCTAACGAACGATTAAAATAAGGTTGCTTTAAAATGTAACTTTCAATTGTATACCCTTTTTGAAAATGTTGACGTGCATGATTCGCTAAACTGACCGTCATATGATTACTTTTTTCGTCACCTTGACTAATTTCATCTAAAATTTCTGGTATGGTTAAACCGCTTGAGAGAAGTGTCGCCAACTGTTGCGTCACCTGATAAGTGACAATTGTTTTGACAATACTACCAACAATTGGCATATACGATAATAAAATAAGCTTTTGACGTGGATTTTTTCTATGATAAGAGGCAATTGTCACTAGTAAAAATAAAATAATCATACCAGAAGTGAGGTATAAATAAATGTGACTTTCCTTAGTCCCCATCGTCGATGTATCTTGCCATTGATTTAAAATAGGATACAAAAAATATTTTAACCCAACAAACATCATGCCAAGAAGGCCTAATAAAATGATTGGATAACGCATGACTTGCGTCACTTTATTTTGTTGCTGCTGAAGTTTTGCCAGATTTTCGCCAATCGCTACCAACGTCTCGGTTAAATTACCATGTTGATCTGCCAATTTTAGTTGCAATAATATTTGATTACTCACATCTTTTCTCAAAATAATATGTAGTGCAAATCCTTGATTTAAATCTTTTATAACACGTCTCAGCCAATGCTGCCACTTCGTATGAGCACTAGCTAGTATGTCCAAACTTTGTGAAATGCTATAACCAGATTGTAACAACTCGCCTAGTTCTTGAAAAAACAATACTTGTTCACTTGTTTTAAAGTGCTTGATACGTTGCTTTTGAAATTTTGTTAATTTTAATCGCATGATGCAAAACCTCCTGCCAGTTTTTTGAGAACTTTGGAACTTGTTCTCCGTCTAATACACGTTTAATTTCTGTAGCCTGTAACATATCTATAATCGCTGCTTGTTGATTATCACATGTGGGTAATAAGCGCTGATACACAACCCCAGACAACGCGACAGCCAACTTATTCTTCTCCACACCAAGATCTCGTAATCTCAAAATAACATCACGTGCAGACATTGCATGTACTGTACTCAATACTAAATGTCCACTTAAGGCTGCCTGTACTGCAGCCTTTGCTGTTGTGCCATCTCTAATTTCACCCACTAATAAGACTTCGGGTCGATGTCGTAAAGCCACTTTAATTAAATCGTCATAGTAAATACTCGCATCTTCATTAACTTGAAGTTGTACAAATTTAGGTTGTTGTATTTCTACTGGATCTTCTATTGTCAACACTAATTTATCATCTGATACCTTATCTAATAATCGGTATAATGTGGTTGTTTTCCCTGATCCTGTTGGTCCAGAAATCACAAACAAACCTGAATTCGGCAAGGCTGCCTCTATTTGTTGAAATTGCTGAAAATCTAACCATTGCTGTTTTTGTTGCTGTTGGTAAATCATACGTAGCACAACTGTTTCGCGGTTTAAGAAATCACCTACTGTGGACACTCTAATCCAAATATCATCAAATTGAAATCGACCTAACTGCGGTCGACGTCGTTCAGAAATGTTCATTTTTGCACGATATTTAATTGCAGAAACCATCAGTTGCGCATCTTCTTCACTGATGTCTTTAAATGCATAAGATTGACCGTCCACATGAAATTTAATCACATATTTCGCCTTGTCAATTGGCAATATATAAATATCATTGGCTTGTTGTGTTATTGCTTCCTCTAAAATTCCATTCATATTGACACCTTTCTGAATCATATAACATCATACGGCCGCGATAGTTTTTTCTCACAAAAAAAACTCAGATTTCTCTGAGCATTTTTTAAATATATATTGTCTAACCTATGTTCACTTATCTAAACGTGCACGAAATGCTTTAGTTGCTTCTTCGTATCCAGGCTTACCCAATAAAGCAAACATCGCTGTTTTATAGGCTTCAACGCCTGGCTGGTTGAACGGATTAATACCGAATGTATAACCAGATGCACCAACAGCCATTTCAAAGAAATAAATCAAATATCCCAATGAATAAGCATCTTGTGTTGGCATGTGCACTGCTAAGTTAGGCACACCACCATCAATATGTGCTAATGTTACACCTTGAGATGCTTTTGTGTTAACTTCATCAATCGTGATACCTTCTAAATACTTCAATCCGTCATTATTACCAGCTTCATGTGGTAAGTCTAAATTTGATACCGGATTATCAAGCTTAACAACTGTTTCAAACAAATCACGACGTCCTTCTTGAATATATTGACCAAGAGAATGTAAATCTGTTGAAAAGTTAGCTGATGAAGGATAAATACCTTTTTGGTTTTTTCCTTCAGATTCACCCATTAATTGTTTCCACCATTCGGACAAATATTGCATTGATGGTTCCCAATTAATCAGTAATTCTGTTGTATAACCCTTATCGTACAATATACGACGAGCTGCAGCATATTTATAAGCTTCATTTTTGGTAATATCGTCATCTGAATATTCAATCTGTGCATCTTTTGCACCTGTCATTAATGCTTGAATATCAGCACCTGACGCAGCAATTGGTAACAAGCCAACAGCCGTTAAGACTGAGAAACGTCCACCGACGCCATCAGGGATTGCAAATGTTTCATACCCTGCTGAAGCAGCTTCATCATGTAATGCACCACGGTTAGCATCAGTTGTTGCAAAGATACGTTTTTTAGCCGCATCTGCGCCATATTTTTTTTCAAGTAATTGTTTGAAAACACGGAAAGCAATTGAGGGTTCTGTTGTTGTCCCAGACTTTGAAATGACATTTACTGAAAAGTCTTGATCGCCAATGACACGTACTAAGTCATTCAAATATGATGCAGAAGTTGAATTTCCAGCAAAATAAATTTTGACTCCTTGACGTTGGTCATCAGGCAATTCATTATTGAACACTGGGTTTAGAAAATCAACGGCCATTTTAGCACCAAGATATGATCCGCCGATACCAATAACAACCAAAATTTTTGAATTAGATTTGATCTTTTTAGCTGCCAATTGTATGCGACTAAATTCTTCTTGATCATAATCTGTTGGTAATGTTACCCAATCAGAATACTCTGCCCCAGCCCCTGTACGATTTCGCAGTTGTTGATCCGCCATTGTAATTAATGGTTGCATTTCAGAAAATTCGTGATCCGCCACGAAATTTTCGATGTTCTTTGTATCAAATGTGATATGTGCCATAGTATTACCCGCAATTTCGCCTGTGTAAGTTTCACAGGTGAATGCTTTCCTCCTTAATATATGTTAAGCGCTTACAAGATTATTCTATCACAATTTTGTCGCCGCTGCTTCATCAATAATAATTGTAACATTTTTGTGATTTTGTAAAATGGAGGCTGGCACTTTCTCTGTTACAGGACCATTGACCATAGCTGCAATTGCATCTGCTTTATCAGCACCATAGGCCATTAACAAAATTTCTTTTGCAGACATAACCGATGCAATTCCCATAGAAATTGCCTGAGTTGGTACATCCATCGAATTATCGAAAAAGCGTGCATTTGCGTCAATTGTTGATTGTGTCAAATCAACAATATGTGTTGTTGAATCAAATGCCGTTCCAGGTTCGTTAAAACCAATATGCCCATTTAGGCCAATGCCTAATAACTGCAAATCAATAGGATGCTCTGAAATGATCTTATCATATTGCTCAGCTGCTGCTTCGTGGTCTTCACTAATGCCATCCGGTACATATGATTTTTTGAAGGGCTTCTTATTAAAGAGATGTTGATTCATAAAATAGCGATAGCTTTGTTCATTATCGCCATCTAAGCCTAAATATTCATCTAAATTAATCGATGTTATATTTGAAAAATTTAAATCACTATCTGTCAACTCTTTATATAAGGCAATCGGTGTTGATCCAGTTGCTAAGCCAAGTACCTTAACACCACTACTTAATGCTGCTTGATATATATCAAACGCTTTTCGGGCACCTTCAGTTGAATTTTTAACTTTAATAATTTTCATAATTTTCTCCAATTTTAATCGGTCTATACCAATTTGGTCTATACCAATATAATAACACATTCTAATCATTTTGAAAAGTTAAAAAAAACAACTTTTTAAAGTTGTCAAAAATACTATTAGTGCACAATTGCCCGCCATGCACGAATGATAAAATTAGTTTGTCTTGTCTTTTGTGTGGCAACCAACTGCACTGATTTATCAGAATCATCACTGGTTGGCAAATATTGTGCCCCACTTAAATTAAACTTAATATCCCCAATTTTTTGGCCTTTTTGCACTAATTTGCCTTTGACATCAAGCACCGTCATTTTTGGAGATAAATTAGATGACTTATTGATCCAAATTGTCCTTGTCTGCGCAACTACCACTGGCATATGATACTGTTTCATACGCAACAAATTAACTTGTTTAGCGTATGGCAACACGTGCCCTTTTTTAAAAGTGGTGGCTTTCTGAGCATTTAAGACTTCATTAACAATATTCAACGTTTTTTGATACCTTTGAACTTCATCCATATAGCTAGCTGCGCCATTAACAACAGTTATAAACTCATGTCCATTACTATCTTTAATAATGCCAGTAAAAGCTGCCCCTGATTCTGGCGTAGATCCTGTTTTTAACCCTTCAATAGTGAGGTGATTTGGATTAATTAAGTACGGCCAATTTTTTGTCATTTCCGTTGGTTCATTGACAATATAATTATTTGTTAAATGGTATGAAACATGAGTATTTGTTGCTAATTCACGAATATTTGGATCTAACTTAACTATTTCTCTTGCAATGATTGCAACATGTTTTGGGCTCGCCAAATTTACCGCATCATCTGGTGCATTTTTGACTTTATTCTCAAACGCATCTTGGTTGACTTGCCCAGCAGAATTATACCATTGTGATTGGGTCAACTGTAATTCTTTAGCCCACAACTGTAAGGCCTGTACAGTGGTCAAGTTTTTTGGTGTCATATATTCTGCAAGTGCAAATGCGGCATCGTTAGCTGACAAAGTAATCATGGTATTATACAATTCACGTACAGTTAATCGATCCCCCACTTTGACAGCCAAATGAGAAAACATATGACTATCTTGTTTAGATAAATCAGCTTTTTTAGAAATAGTAACTTTATTTGACCATTTTATTTTTCCTGAATCAATTGCCTTAAGGACAGCATAAGCTGTTAACAATTTAGACTGTGATGCAATTGGCCCCAATTTATCGGCATTTTTTACTGCTAATATCTGCCCAGTACTGGCATCAATAACAATAGCTGAACTGACATCCTGCTTTATCTCTAGTGGTTTAGCTATAGCATTTGCCGAAACCGCTGTTGCCGTCAAAAAAAGTATGGCAAAAATCATCCCAATAACTTTAATATGTTTCATTATCCCTCTTCTCCCTAATGTTGCTTTAACGGTATTGTTACAATAAATGATGTTAGTTCATCATCTGATGACGCAGATACTGATCCCTGATGTTGCTCAATAATCCCCTTAACGATTGCCAATCCCAAACCAGTGCCACCTGTTTTACTATTACGTGAGCTTTCAACACGATAAAATCGCCCAAAAATGTCGACAATGTCCTTATTTGGAATTTTAACACCGTCATTAATAACACGAATTTCCACATCGGTCTTCTTGACTTGCGCAGTTAATTTTATAAAAGTCTCTCTTTTGCCATATTTCATTGCATTTGTAATTAAATTCATTAAAACTCTGGCTAATTTATCTGAGTCAGCTTCCAACATAATTATTTCTGGGTTCGTAATTTGTGTTAGTTCAATATGCTTTTCTTGTGCTTCAATTTCATAACTTGCAATTAACTGAGCAAATAAATCGCCGAGACTTAATGTTGATATATTAAGCACTGCATCATGTGCCTGTGTTTGCGAGAAGGCAAATAAATCCTCGACCAAAACCTTCATCTGATTAGATCTATCGTATGCTGTATGAATATATTTCGCTTTTTCCGCTGCACTCAATGTATCCGCATTCATTTCAACTAATCCGAGATAACCAATAATCGCAGTTAAAGGTGTTCGTAAATCATGGGAAATATTAGTAATCATTTCATCTTTTGATCGCTCACTCTCACGTTCTTCTTCTCGAATTTGACGCGTATTTTTAGCAATTTGATTTGACACGTCAATTAAAGCTTGCGTTTTAGGTGCATATGCAGCATGCCATTCAATCATGCTATCAGAATTTTCACGTGCTATACGGTTCATATCGTGAATGAAATGACTTAAGCTTTCCGCTTGTCGCCACCGAACAAACTGCCAAATGAGGATCGTTGTACTACCAACGCTAACTAGTATTATCAGTAACCATTGACTCATAACCGGTGTTAACTGGCGATATAATTGTAACCTAGTGACTCCTGTTTTAATGGACCAACTAAAAAAAAGCAGCAACAAAAATGTCACTACCGCATAATAAATTTTTGTGCGATTGTGCTTAAGAAACAACGCAAAATTTTTCATTAATTGACTTCGATCTTGTAACCAACGCCCCAAACAGTTTGAATCACTTGATCACCATTTGTTGCTTCTTCAATTTTGTCACGTAAATGAGAAACATGAACCATCACCGTTTTAGCCGATACAACTGATTCTTGCTGCCAAACACGCTCAAAAATATCATCAGCTGAAAAAACACGATTAGGATGAGAGGCTAGTAAGTAAAAAATACCAAATTCTAAAGCTGTTAAATTAACTAAATCGCCTTCAGCAGTCTTTACTTCATGGCTATCCTTATTAATAACCAATGAGCCTATATCCAAAACATCTGGCGTTTTATCTTGAACTGAATTTTCTGCACGCCGTAATAGTGACCGAACACGTGCCATAACTTCGAGTGGATTAAAAGGTTTCGTCACATAATCATCCGCACCAGTTATTAGTCCTTGAATTTTATCCATATCACCAGATTTTGCTGACAGCATTAATATCGGGATACGGCTATCTTTTCGAACAATTTTAACAACTTCTAGACCATTCATATTTGGCATCATGACGTCCAAAACCATGAGCGCAATATCTGGATTTGTATTTAACTTAGAAATGGCTTCTTTTCCATCACCTGCCATAACAGGTTCATAGCCTTCATTTTTAAGATAAATCTCAAGTAATTCAGCAATTTCAATATCATCGTCGACAACTAAAATTTTCATTTTCAGCTCCTTCTACTTTTTGGCCTGTGCTGCTTCCAAACGTGCTTGTTGTGATAATTGACTAATGGCTAAAAATCCACCTTTCAAACCAGAATATTGGCGATTCCATCGGAACGCACCATATGCCGCAATAGCTAAAACAATATAAGCTACTGGTGGCAAAGTTGGATTAATAACTTGTGGCAATAATCCAAGAACAATGAAACCAATAATCCATGCCGCAACGGCACCAATTAAATATAACCACCGATAATTTTTTTGCCCGTTATTTTTTATTTTCTTTGGATCAGGTGTTAATTTCAAAATCACCGCTGTATAAATCGAACCACCAAGAATTGCAATCAAAAATAGAGAAACAATACCAGCACCTTGATTAGTAGTATTTTTTGAAAAGAATAAAGACAAACCAAATACGGCACAAAATAACATTAAAATTGCTAATGATGTATCCGCTGCTAAGTTCCAAAATTTATAATCATGCAACTTTTTTGCCAATTTTCTAGGATCTAAAAATTGTTGTACAGCTTGGGTTGGTGTGCCATACAATTGTGCTGCTGTTTGACCAGTTCCTTGTGCTTCAATTAGCTTTTGCTCAACTTCATTTGTGACTTCCGCTATTTTGTCAGCAGATAATTGGCTATTTTGAAGCATTAATTTTTTAAAACGAAAAATAAAATCTTCATTTTTTTTCGTTAATTGCTCTCTTTTTTCTGACATTATGATTCCTCCGAAGTTATGTACACAGAGTTTAGTCTGCTTAACTGTTTTTTAGCACGTCGACATTTATTCTTAATCAACAAGTGATCTAAACATTAAATCTGAATTCAATGATGTCACCATCATTGACAACATACTCTTTTCCTTCTGAACGTAACTTTCCCGCCTCTTTAACTGCTTTAACGGATCCAAACGTATTCAAATCATCAAAAGCAATCGTTTCTGCACGAATGAAACCACGTTCGAAATCAGAATGAATTACGCCTGCTGTCTGTGGCGCTTTCATACCAGATTTAAAGGTCCAAGCACGTGTCTCTTTCCCACCAGCCGTGAAAAAAGTCCTTAGATCAAGTAGATGATATGCCGCACGAATTAATTTATTTAATCCTGGTTCTGCTACGCCAGCCATTTCCAAGAATTCTGCTTTATCTTCTTCTGCCAGCTGGGCAATATCTTCCTCAGCACTAGCAGACAAACCAATGACATCTGCTTTTTCAGTTGCAGCAAAAGCCTTTATGTCGTTGAAATATCGTGATGATTCAGGATCAGCCATGTCATCCTCTGCCAAATTAGCAACATAAAGCACTGGCTTACTCGTTAACAAAAATAATCCCTTAACTACTTTTTGTTCTTCATCAGTGAAATTAATCGACCGGACAGACTGACCTGCTTCTAATGTGGGCTTTATTTTATCTAATACGAGTAACTCTGCTTTAGCTAATTTATCTGAACCTCTAGCTGCACGTACTACTTTAGCGTATCGTTTATCCACTGTCTCAAGATCAGCTAAGATCAATTCAGTATTAATCGTATCAATATCATCTAATGGATCTACAACGCCATTAACATGAATAATATCATCTCCGTCAAAAGCGCGCACAACATGGATAATAGCATTTACTTGGCGAATATTTTCCAAAAATTTATTGCCAAGTCCCTCTCCCTGCGAAGCACCTTTTACAATACCAGCAATATCAGTAAATTCAAATGTCGTTGGTATAATTTTGTCTGCCGGCTCTATTTCTTGAATACGCGCTAAACGATCGTCTGGCACCTCAACCATGCCAACGTTGGGTTCAATTGTGGCAAACGGGTAATTAGCCATCTCTGCGCCCGCTTTGGTTATTGCATTAAATAATGTTGACTTGCCGACGTTTGGCAGACCAACGATTCCAGCTGTAAGTGCCATATTTTAAATTATGTGACAAATAGTTTTAAATCCGTAACTTATTATTTTTCACAGACCATTTTATGATCAAAAATAGGTTTACGACATTAATACGATTTAAATCACGTTTCCTTTCCTAGTTAAAAGAGATTACTCAGCCTCAGCTGATACTAAAATTTTCTTTAATCGTTTATTGAAATCAAAACGCGACATCATAATGCCACGACCGCACTTCGTGCAAATCAATTTAATATCTGCACCGACACGTGTTACTCTCCATGCATTAGTACCGCAAGCATGAGGTTTTTTCATCTCAACAATATCATTTAATTTATAAATTAATGGTTCCACCATATTAGTCAACCTCAATATCAAGCAAATTTAAAATACGACTCAAATCATCATTTGACATATAATTAATCTCTATTTTACCATTGCCCTTGTTGCCAGCATTAACTTTGACTTTTGTGCCAAATTTTTCTTCAAGTTGGGTTGCTACTGACATAGCAAATGGTGAGACTATTTTAACTGTCTTGTCTGTCGAACCATCATTCATATTTCTAACCAGTGATTCAACTTGACGGACATTCAAACCTTGCGTAACAATCGATTGTGCTATTTTTTCTATTTGTGTTTTATCTTTTAAACCCAGTAATGCACGGGCGTGTCCCATTGAAAGATCACCAGCTTCCACTAATGTTTGTACAGTTTGTGGCAGTTTTAAAAGACGCAAGGCGTTTGTTACAGTCGTACGATCTTTCCCAATTTTTTCAGCTACTTGTGTTTGGGTCAACTGTAGCTGCTTCATTAAGCCGTCATAAGCCTGCGCCTCTTCAATAGCATCTAAATCATCACGTTGCAAATTTTCAATTAAAGCAACAGCAGCCATCGTGTCATCATCAACATTTCGTATAATAGCGCTAATGTGTACTAGATCGGCCAACTTTGATGCACGTACGCGACGTTCGCCAGCAATAATTTGATACTTGTTGTTGTAACGACGTACAATGATTGGTGTTAACACACCATTTTCTTTGATAGACTGTGCTAATTCTTGCAGCTTGTCATCATTAAAATGATGACGTGGTTGAAACGGGTTAGCTTCAATATCTGGCAGCTCAATCAGCACAATACTTTCACCGTCTGTCACTTTTTTTGTAACTGACTTTGTATGTTCTAGGGCTTCTTCAGTCACATTATTTGCATTAAACAACCCGCCTAAGCCCTTTCCAAGGCCACCTTTTTTAATTGCCATATTGTTTTAAGACCTCCTGTGCGAGCTCACTATAGACTTTTGATCCAATTGAGCGTGGATCAAAATCAATAATGGCCTGTCCATATGAGGGGGCTTCGCTCAAACGTACAGAACGCGGAATAACGGTCGTGTAAACCTTATCACCGAAATAATTACGTACTTCCTCAGAAACTTGTTTAGCCAAATTTGTGCGGCCATCGTACATGGTCAGTAAAATACCTGAAATATCCAAGTCAGCGTTAAACTGCTGACGAACAAGTTCAATCGTATTTAGCAACTGTCCCAATCCTTCTAACGCATAGAATTCGGTTTGAACAGGAATAAGAATAGCATCAGAAGCTGTAAAAGCATTAACAGTCAATAAACCTAAAGCCGGTGGATTATCTATCAAAATAAAATCGTAATCATCGTTCACCTCTGATAACGCTTTTTTTAAGCGATATTCACGTTTTTCTTGACTTGCCAGCTCAATTTCTGCCCCAGATAACTGGATTGTAGCCGGTACTAAATCATAATTATCTGTTGGCACAATAACTTCTCTTATTGGTACACGATCAACCATAACATCATAGCTATCACGTTCCAATTCAGACTTGTCGACACCAGAGCCACTTGTCGCATTTCCCTGCGCGTCTATATCTACCAGTAATACACGTTTACCAGCTTGTGCCAATGCTGCGCCTAAATTAACACTTGTCGTTGTTTTTCCGACGCCACCTTTTTGGTTGGCTAATGCAATTATTTGTGCCATGTGATTTTGACGTCCTTTCTATCAACATGTTCACTCATCATGTACATGTTTGTTATCCGATTGGTTTCTTACTAGGCGTTCCCGCCTGCCTTGGATATTGTTTTGGTGTTTTCTTATTTTTATTCACAATTTGAATATATCGCACATCACCATTAGGCAATGAAAATTCAAATTCATCATGCAAAACCCCACCTAGTGTGGCTAAGGCCTGTTTACCGTCTGCTAATTCTTGCTGTGCAGCGGCACCCTTCATAACGATGAACTTGCCACCTTTTTTAACAAATGGTAATGTATACTCAGCCAATACACTTGTCCGAGCTACAGCACGTGCCGTAGCATAATCAAATGCTTCACGATACCTTAAGTTTTGACCAATGTCTTCAGCACGGCCGTGAATTATTTCAACACCAGATAAATCAAGAGTAGTAACTACTTCTTGTAAAAAATTGATGCGTTTTTGAAGTGAATCAACCATTGTTATCTTTAACTGTGGAAAAACAATTTTTAGTGGTAAGGATGGAAAACCTGCCCCTGTTCCAATATCAATTAATGTTTTTTCAGCTGTCTGCAGATCTTGTTCATAAAATGAAATCGTTAGTGAATCATAAAAATGTTTAAGATAAACATCATTCTTTTCGGTAATAGCCGTTAAATTAACATGTTCATTAGTGGCTATTAACATGTTAAAATAATCTTCAAACTGCTGTATTTGATGTTTTGTTAAAGTAATACCAGCGTTTTTAACTGCTAAAATAAACTCTTCGACTGTCAATTTTTTGCTCCGTTTCAAGTTTGTTCAGCACAAAAAGCGCCAATTACAACTAATACTAGAATACCTGAAAAAAGCCTAATTTTCAAGCTTCAACGCTTTAATTATATCATTATTTGTTTTGATAATTATTCTAAAAATATGCTCTTGGTATCATTTACCCCTTAGAGGTGTTTTTTGACACGTTATCATCAAAATCAGTAAGCATTTTTATTTTAAAATTTCAAATCTAGGCGTTTCATATATCTTTAATTGTTTAGAAACATATATATTGATTTTTAACATTTGTGGTTATATAATGTAGTTAATCTAGGAAAGGGGGTCATAACTTTTGAATTATTCTATTGAATCAAATTCGATCGTTTTGGCCGCTTAACGGAAAAGCGGTCATTGCGATTGCATCGGCCACGATACAAGTCGTATCGTGGTTTTTCATATTTGATTTTTAACAATGACTAGATCACAAAACAGCATCTCACTTAATTTATTGTTGTTCACTTATAATAAAATATTGCCACCTAATATTTTTTCATTATCTCACTCCTATTAAACAGTTTATTTTAAGCCCATTTATCTCTCATTAAAAAATAATATACCTTTTTAAATATTACACTGATTATTTTTTGATAATACTGTTCCATAGCTATTTCATTCTCAATCGACTGAACCACGCATTATAATTTATTTTACAAACACTCATTTTTTATTTTTAGATAGCTAATATATATGCGAATATTGAATTATGTGTTATATTATATGTCTAACTAAAATTTTATCATTGAAGGTAGATAATTATCATGAACGGATTAGAATATAATATTATTTCAGAATGGCGTCGTGAAGTTTACGGCCAAACTACTGGTGATATAGAACTTACACACGTTCCTAAACGTGTACAACAGTTATGGGATGATTTTCAGACCGCTCATCAATTGGATAATGATATGAAAATCCAAGAGTTTGATCGTATTTTAACCGATTTCCAAACACATGGTTGGTTAGCTTAATTAACCCGCTATATTAAAAAATGCACTTGCAATGTAAGCGCGTTTTTATCACAATAAATTGATAGACGTTAATCAGTTGTTTATGTCACTTATTTACCTTCAATCAAATTGTTTTAAATACAACATTATTTCTAATCAACAAAAAACACTATGACTTCAGTTCTCAAACTGAAGTCATAGTGTTTTTGAATTAATGCCGTCGGTGGGAGTCGAACCCACACGGTGTTGCCACCACTGGATTTTGAGTCCAGCGCGTCTGCCAATTCCGCCACAACGGCAATCACTTACCTGTTGTTTTATTATATTTAAACAACTACATAAGAATACCAAAAATATGAAATAGCGTCAACCTTTTTATTCTTCTAATTGGTCTCATGTTGAAAAGCGTGTGCCACATGCTTTAATGCGTTGTCTAATAATATTAAGATATGGGAATCACTCAAACAATACAGGATTTCACGTCCCTTTCTGGTCGTCTGAACAAGTTTTGCCTCACGTAATACTTTTAATTGATGTGAAACGGCAGATTGCTCCATACCTAAACGCACAATGATTTCAGATACAGTATAAGGGCGATCTCGTAATAATTCGAGAATTGTTAAACGTTGTTTATTTCCTAACACTTTAAAAATTTGTTCTAACTCAATGATAACTTCTTTTTTCATAATTCTATTATAACAGTTAGAACAGTTAGAACACTGAATATATCGTATCCATTTTCAGATCGCTATTTGTTATATTTTATATTTTATATTTTATATTTTATATTTTATATTTTATATTTTATATTTTATACAAATTTAATCTTTGAAGGTTATATTAGTACCAACAATAAAACAAGTCATCTCAAACAACGACAAGTTTTAGAAAGGCAGGTACTAATCTATGATTCTTATTTGCAGATGAATCAGTTCTGCACACGAAACCCAACGGGTAACATTTCTCTTTTTAAATCTTTAAAACTCCCTCCTAAACTCTCACTAAAAACACCCTGATGGTTCAATATAACCATCAGGGTTTCGTGTTTTCATATAAAAAAGTCGTCAACAGACGACTTTTAATAAATTACCAATATATTATTTACTGCTACGAGCAACCATCGATGAGATCTTAGCATGACGTGCAATATACGCTGCTTGTGATCCTAGTGAGTCCCAGAAACCATCACGTGAATGTGCACCAACAATGATTAAATCAGCATCAACTTTTGGGACAACTTCTTGTAATAATGCTTCACCCGCCTTGGCACCATCAGCAAAAATTGTTGTGACATTTGTAATGCCCTTTGACTCTGCATAAGCCTTATATTTAGCCAAATTTGCTTCAACTTCAGCACGTTTTTCTTTAATGACATCTAAATGTAAGGCATCAATTGTAGATAAATCTCCCATTTCCAAAACAGAAGCAATGATTAGCTTCGCATCATCTTCATGTGCTTGATGTATCGCATTTGCCAAAGCAAAGTATCCTTGTTTCGATTCATCCACACCAACAACAATATTCTTAAATTGCATTGGTTCAATGTTTAAATTTAATTCACTCATGATTAATCTCCTTTAATTTATTATCCTAGCCAGCCTGTTACCATATCAACAATCAATTTAATGTTTAATCCTGTTAGCACAATAAACGTCAACCAACCTAAAATGATCATCCATTTTGGATTGACAAATTCGCCCATAATCTTTTTTGAAGAGGTAAACATAATTAATGGTGCCATTGCAAATGGCAATGCAACAGATAAGAACACCTGTGAATTAAGTAATAATTTATCTAATTCACCTTCTTGACCGCCATAGTAGAGCGTAAACCCTATAACTGGAATCAAAGCCAAACCACGTGTCACAACTCGACGTAACCACATTGGAATACGCATGTGAAGGAAACCTTCCATGATAATTTCACCAGTCAACGTACCTGTAATAGTTGAATTTTGACCAGAAGCTAGCAACGCAACAGCAAACAACGTAGATAATACTGGCGAAGCAATTGCCCCAGCAATACTAGTATTACCTAATGCATTGTACATGTCTCCGAAAGTACCAACAGAATCAGCTTGGCCAAAGAATAGTGACGCACCCAAAATCAACAAAAACGAGTTAATAACAAACGCGAGAGATAATTGGATATTAGAATCCCACGTCATGAAACGCACTGCCTCTTTGACAGCACCTTTGTCTTTGCGGTCAACTTTACGTGTTTGTGAAATTGATGAATGTAAGTATAGGTTATGTGGCATAACCGTTGCACCAATAATACCTAATGACATCAACAACGGTGAATCAACACCCTTTGGCCCATGTGTTGAAACTGCCTGAAGTTGAGGAAGATAGCCACCAAACAAATCAACCAAATTAGGATTTGATAAGATAACCAAATAACCAAAAATAACTAAAATCGTAATAATTAATGTCATCACAATTGCTTCAATCTTACGAAAACCAAATTTCATTAAAATCAAAAGCAAAACAACATCAAACGCAGTTGTCAAAACAGAGGCAATCATCGACCAACCAAATAACAAATGCAAAGCAATTGCACCACCGATAACTTCAGCAATATCTGTTGCCATCAACGCTAATTCAGTCATAATCCACAATGCAATACCACCGGGCTTATTTGTACGGTCACGGGTTGCCTGAGCTAAATCCTCTTGTCTGACAATACCTAACTTCCCTGCCATATACTGCAGCATCATCGCAACTAGGCTTGATATCAAAACAATTGATAACATAACATAGTGGTACTGAGCACCACCACCCACGGAAGTTACCCAATTACCTGGATCCATATAACCGACCGCAACTAGAGCCCCAGGGCCTGAAAAAGCCAACAATTTACGCCAGAAGGAACCATCCTTTGGTGCTTCGATTGAGCCGTTGACATCGCTCAAACTTAAAGTATCAGTCGCATCTTGAACGATGTGATGATCTTGTGTTTTTTTAGAATTATCCATTCTAAGTCTCCTTTAAATTTCTCCTCAAGACAAAAACAAACGAATTTTGACTAAAATACGCATTTACTTATCACTTTTAAGCTACTTAACGGTGAGCTAAAACACGTATTAAAGTGCTAAATAATTTTCATAAAGAATTTCATTCAACTTAGTTGTTGAAAGCTTATGAAAGGTATCTAACTCGGCTATCTCTGCCCTAATACATAATATATGTTACACTTTTTTAAAAATTCGTCAACAAAAAAAATGCTAGTCAATTATTATTTCATTATAATGACTGTCCTTTTTGTCATTAAATGACAAAAAAAATTGTTTCATTAGTACTTGTAAGCCTTTTCATGAGAATATTACATTTTCATTACGCGTTAAATTAAATTACATGGTTGTGATGAAACCGACGTTTCAATTTGAATGGTAACATGGTTGATATTAAAATTTTGGCGTAATACTTGTGATACATCATCAAGTATTTCTTGTGGTTCTGCCCCATCTTTAACAGTTAAATGCACCGTTAAGGCTGCCTCTGTAGTTGACAGTGGCCAAATATGTAAATCATGTAAGTGAACAATATTTTTATTAGTGTTTAAATACTCTAAAATGCCGTCTGCGTCAACTTTATCTGGTACGCCATTAATTGCCAAATTAAATGTCGATGCCATAACCGACCAAGAGGTAACGATAATAATAATTCCAATAATCATGGATATAATCGCATCAATCATTGGCCATTTAGTCAGCTGAATTAATAAACCGCCAACAATAACACCAACGGACACCCCTGCATCTGCTAACAAATGAATATAAGCTGTTTTAGAATTAAGGTCTTGTTCGTGATGATGACCATGTTCATCTGGTGCCCCACTTGCTTTAAAAAGCATAGCGGTGAAAAAATTAATTCCGATACCAATAGCAGCAACAATCATCACAGTCTTACCATTTGTAGCTACTGTTGGCGGATCAATTAAGTCAGAAATACCTTCATAAAAAATAATAAGCACGGCGCCTATCAATAAAAATGTGTTAAAAAGGCTAGCTAGTATTGACAAATTATGCCAACCGTAAGTATGTTTTTTAGTGGCTTTTAAACCAAATACAATAACAGCTAACCAAGCAATAACAAGTGCTAATACATCACTCAAATTATGAAAAGCATCAGCAAATAGAGCTGTCGAATGCGCCAACTGCGAAAATAACAACTCTGTCAGCACAAAAATTAAGTTTAAAGAAATACCAATAATATATGGTGTTTGTTTCATTTTCATTTGCGTCATAGTATTCCTCACAATATTTTATATCTATATTTAATATACCACTTTTAAATGAAATATGTTTCATATATAGTTATAAAAAAAATCATCACCTATTTGACGACTTCTTTTGTTTTTATCTTACTGACCCTTCAGCAATTTTATCTAAATGTCATTTCATCAATACCATGGTATATATCACCTTCCTTACCTTTTTTGCAAGTGTTGTTCGTTGCCCCACGTAAGCAATATTTGCGAATTCTTTGCTTACTGTTTTAGCATTCAAAGACGGCGCATTTAAAATTTATAATCAAAATACGTGCGTCGTAATTTTTTAATCGATGAATTATCATCTGGTTGCTTCTTGGCTAACACAATTAGATGATAATGTTCAGTCTAATATCATGCTATCATACCCATTAATAAATGGTTATGATATTTAATCAAATTAGCACAATTCTACTTTTAAAATTAAAAAACCAGCTTGCGCTGGTTAAATTTCTAATTCATCGAAAAAATCTGTCGCATCCCCAATAATTTGATCAACATTAAAAGATGTCTCTATGTGCTCAAGATTAATCGACATTATCGTTGCCTTTGTATTAGCATAATTTAATAGGCCTGCAAATGGATAAACACGAAAACTTGTGCCGACAACAACAATTAAATCTGCTGATTGAACCCACAATACGGATTTATCAACATCAAATGGCATTTCTTCATAAAAAGTGATGTTTGGACGTAAAATAGCACCGTCTAACCGTGTCATTGACTTTAAGTATGCCATCACATCCGTTTTTTTACCATCAATTGGTGCATAGATATCATATAAAGAACCATGAAAACGTACTAAATTCTCTGGTTTGCTGTTAGCTTTAACATGTAAATCATCCACATTTTGTGTAATAATTTTAGCTTGGTTGTGCTGAGTTAATTCAGCCATTTTGTCATGAATAATATTAGGTTTTGCCATCGGAAAATACATATTATCAATCATAAACTGATACTGTTTTTCTGGTTCGTTACGAAAAGCCGTTTTAGATAATAAATATTCTGGTCGTAAGTCGACACCATTATAAATACCATTCTTAGACCGATAATCCGGAATACCTGAGGCGGTTGATACACCTGCACCCGTCATAAAAACAATCTGTTTTGCTGAATCAAAGCGTTCTTGTATTTTTGGTGTGACTAACATATTTTCCTTCTAATCTATTTTCTATTAATATATGGCAATGCTAATTGTTTAAACAGATCACCAACTTTCATTTTATAAAGTGCCTTAAAAAAATCTGCTGAATCCTGATTATCTGGTTTTGTAATCACAAAACTATTTTGCGAATCTACTTGATTTAAACCAACATAAGCTGTTTTTTTCGTTTGAAAATCAGTCATCTCAGAATGGAAAATTGTAAATACTTGACTCACCGGCAACTCTAATTGACGCTGTGACAGTACGCTTGTTACTGTCACATACTCTTTTGCATTAACTGTGGGTTTCCCCCACTCTGTCAACGTGTTATCCACACTAGCAAACAGCTGTGTCGTTTGTCGACGAATATGACGAGATTGCTTGAGATCAGCTGTTAGAATTGGTGACACAAGCTTTGTTGCTGCTGTGTAAGCTAAGGGGTACATGTCTGCCAGTTCAGAGAAATCTGCCCCACTCGCATCAGCAAATACTAGTGCATCTAACAACGTCAATAAACGCCAAAGACTCTCATCATCTAATTCGCCATTTTCAACCGTTAATTCTGACTGTACACCTGCTAAATAGGATACTGCCGTTTCAGTAGTTAAAACGCCTTGCTTTTTAAGTTCACGATATGTAATTGTATGAACAACAGTACGGTGCATACGCGTTGCAATTTGAATTAATTGTTGATCAAGTGTATCATCTTGAAAAGTTAGCGCAAAAAATATTTGCGGTATCACACCGTTTAAAGTGAGTAACATTTTTAATAATTCATTACCAAATAAAAAATCAGATTGCGTTCCTTCTGCTAATTCTATTAATAATCTGTCACCTAATATTTCTTGACTCACACGATCAATATGTAACTCGTCCGTTTTTTCACCGGACACACGTGTCATGACTTTTCCTGGATATATTTCATTCACTGCATTTAATAATGTTTCAATTTTAGGACTCATTTTCTCATCTCCATTAATATTTCAGTGGCTCTGGCTTCATCCACTTGTGCTAATGTGTTTAATTTTGACACTAGTATTGGTACTTCTTGTGGTAACGCACCCACCTGTACAGCCAGTGCTCGATATTGCATTCGCATATGACCTCGTTGTATACCGCCGTCTGCAATGGCTTTTAAAGCCGCAAGATTCTGTGCTAACCCCACGGCTAAAATAATACCGCGTAATTCATCTGCGGATTTTGCATGAATAATATCAAGTACGTTTTTTGCCTGATTCATCGCTGATATCACACCACCGACTGTACCCACTGATATTGGCAGCGTCAATTCACCATGCAACTGTTCATCGATAATTGTCCAATGTGTTAGTGATCGATAATGGCCATTTTGACTAGCATAAGCATGTCCACTAGCTTCTACAGCGCGCCAATCATTGCCAGTAGCTAATACAACGGCCCCTATCCCATTAAATAATCCCTTATTCTCAGTTACTGCACGATAAGAATCATTTTTAGAAAATCGATTCAACGCCACAATTTTTTCAGCTATTTCTCGACCACCTACTGCTTCGAAAGTGACATTCCCGATGACTGTCACCAATTGTGCCATCGCATAATTCGTGAGAATCGCGCCTAGAATATGTTTGTCAAATTCTGAAAATAGACTGATTTCTGCTTCTAGTATTGTATTAACAATATTTGCACCCATGGCATCTTTTGTATCAATTTTGAAATCAACACTCATTTCATCATCAGAAATTTGGCGTATATTAATTGCCACTAAACCGCCACCACGTTTATAAATGGACGGTTTAGTACGTTTAGCTATGTCGAATATTTCTTCTTGATGTGTTTTCACAAACTGATTAAGTGTATGAAAATTAACACCATGAAATAATATTTGTCCAATCATTGCAGTACGTTCTGGCATCTTGACTACAACACCACCGCCACTATTTAAAAGTTTAGCCCCATTATTTGCTGCTGCAATGACACTTGGTTCTTCGATTGCCATAGGCACATTAACTGAATGCGCATCAATGATAATATCTTTTAACAAACCCATAGGCACACGAAAATCACTAATATAATTTTCAATAATTTGTGCGTTGTTGTCACTTTGATTAGCTTGTAACTCTGCGTTTACATGATCACTTAAATTCAAAAACGCCAAACGTTCATCCGGCGTCAACTCATAATATTTTTTAGCCATTATTTTTTATTGTTTCGGCAATTAAGCCTTCACGTACGCCACTTTCTGAAAAAATTACTTTTGGTGCATTAATAGTATACATCAAATTCAATAATGGTAACAAACCGCTAACAATAATATCAGCCCTTGTTACTTCCAGACCAGCAATATGTTCCCGTTGAGATCTTGTCATGTATCGAATCTCCTCAAAAATAGTTGCTACCTGCTCAACTGTCATACTAAATCCATGAAAATTATTCACCGACATGGTACCTAACGCAATACTTCCCATACGTGCTAACGAACGATTAGCTCCGCCTAACAAAATCACCGGTTTATGCTGATTTTTAGATAACCACGGTAACGTGCCATACTGTTCTAAAATACTATCACAGGCTAATTGAATATCAGATTGATTAATATCATTTGCTAAATTAAATTGTTCCGACAAAGAAACTGCACCAAAAGGCAAGCTCACATCAGCAATATTTTTACCATTTGAAACAGCAATTATTTCCACTGACGCACCTCCGGTATCTAATATAACAGCTTCATCGACTGTTAAGGTAGACATCACGCCAAGATAGTCATAATGTGCCTCTTCTTCACCTGTTAACACTTGAAATTCAATACCAGTCTCAAATTTTACACGCGCCAAAAATTCGGCCTGATTCACAGCCATTCTGACCGCGGCCGTTGTAATTGCTCGCACTTCTGGTTTAAAGCTAGCATACTTCGTTTGAAAATATTTCAATGCCAAAATTGTGCGAGCAATAGGTAATTCTTTTAAAATGAGATCATGTCCCATATTTTGCGCAATACGTGTATCCTGTTTTTCACGGATTAATTCCGTGTATGTGCCGTCATCATGTAGTTCTTCAACTACCATACGAGCTGAATTACTCCCAAGATCGACAATTGCTAAATAGCTCATATTGGCATCCTAGATGTTATTTATTACTTACTAGTATATCAAAAAAGACGTCAACACGGGGATTTAAACATGTTACAATATGATTATGAAAATAATTTATATTGGCCTCGGCATCATTAGCTTTGCAATTGGCACCATTGCAATTTGGATCCCAGGTTTACCGACCACAGGTTTTTATGTTTTAACTGCCATTTTATGGTCCAAATCTTCCCCACGCTTGGAAACTTGGTTGCACAATAACCGTTACTACATTAAGTATGTCGATGAGGCTGTTTTTGGCCGTAAATTACCTTTAAAGGGTCGCATTATTATTTATCTCATTACTGCTTCAATGATGGCTATCCCGTTTTTCACTACTGATATGTTATGGTTAAAATTTATTTTGCCGCTTACCTCACTCACACAAATAATTTCTATGGAAAGTTATTATCGTGGTTACTTATGGCGAGATGGTATCCCTTTCACACAAAACATGAAACGAGCGCACTCAGAAAAATGAGTGCGCTCGTTTTTTAAATATTTATAATGACATGTCGTTATTTTCTACAAAATGTGCACCTATTAGCCTACTGGCAGCAAATATTAACAAACCAACTAGTATACTTGACACTGTCACATCACTCAACCAATGTGCGCCTATTCTCACACGACTCATAGCCGTCAAAATTCCCATTGCTAAACCGAAAACGACCATTCTCTTTTGCATAGATATATTATCACGTGGTACAAAGAAAGCCAAATATAAGAATAACCAACCTGACATCGTATGACCTGAAGGAAAAGAGTTATGACCATTTATACCATTCATATGATACCAAGGTGTAAACTCACTCATTGTTTGCCCTGAAACTGTTGTCATTTCATAAGGCCTAAAACGACCCCACAAAGTTTTCATGTCACCTATCGTTGTTTGAGCAATGAAGACAACTGCAATACCAACTACTGCAACAACGATAAGATAATTCAGATCGACATCTGATTTTTTATTTAACCAATTAGCAAATAACCACGATAAAATAAGCCATGAAATAATTGCGAGTGACCAACGCAACATTTCCGGATAATTTTGAACAGTTGATGTATTATTTGCCACACCCATTGGTATACCCTTAGCTATGTTGTTTAACATTGAAAATGTATAACTTAGCGCATCCTGCAACAATGCTAGTAGTTGATTTAATGCCAGTAGCAGCATGCCTCCTGTCATAATGTACTTAATCAAATGCTCATTCAATCGACGCCAAATATACCAAGCAATAACTTCTGCCGATACAAACGTCACAACTTGTGCACCCTGATCAGCGTAGTTTTGAAAAACATTACCAAAAATTGAATTTTGATTCATTACCGTCTGCGTTACATTCCTATCAAAAAATGTTGCAATCAATAATGATAGGATTCCTATTCCTAATAAAACTAAGACAACTTGTTTTTCACGATCAGTTGTCCTAAAATCATTGTTCTTATTCTCAACCCCAGTTTCGTATTTTTTTTGGCGAACATCGTTGTTTGTTAATTGCATAATCACTACACCATTTCCCTTCCAATAATACCATTCTATCGATAAAATATTTAAATTGTGTCAGTATTTTATCTAGATCACGTAAAAAAGAATCGATTACCTTGTAATCGATTCTTTAGTCTATCAAAAACTTATTTTTGTGAATCTAGTGTCTCATTAATTGTATTCAAATTTGTTTCCGCTACGCCATAAGATAGCGGTGGCACTGTACTACCAAACTGTGTCCCTGTCTTTTTCTCAGGTAAGGATAGTGATTGACGTAATTTATTTGTTACACGCTGCTTTTCTGACTCTGGTACCATTTGATAACTGACACCATCATACATGTCACCGACACCGTGTAAGTAGTCAGAACTTTGATTTTTTGTAGCAGGCATATATTTCTTTACAGCATTCAACATTTCATTATAGTTCATATCTGTCTCAACGTTTTTTGAGATAGAAGCCATAAACTTTGAATTGAACAACGTTGAAGGGCTAGCCGACTTTTTTAGCATCGCTTTCAATACTAATCTTTGACGTAACTGTCGACCATAATCACCCTGTGGATCATCATATCGCATGCGTGAAAATGACAATGCTGCATTACCATTCATAGTTGCAAAGGATTTGAAATTTTTACCATCTTTTGCATATTGAAATTGTTCTTGTCCCTTAACAAATTTATAAGTTTCCGGCGTTGTATCCGCTTCCGGTGTATAGGTGAAAGTCAATGGTGAAGCGACTTTTACTCCGCCCACTTGATCTATCATTTTTTCTAATCCACCCATATTAGCTAAAACGTAAAAATCAATTGGCACATTAAGATAATTCTGCAAGGTCATCATTGCTGATCCTACACCAGCAATTGGAAAAGCAGCATTTAACTTTTGCGGAAAAGTATTCTCTGCACCAGAAATAGCCATCATGATATCGCGTGGTATTGACATCATCGTTGTTGTTTTGGTTTTCGGGTTAATAGTAACTAACATCATCGAATCTGTTAGTCCCGTACGATCTCGTTGCAATGCACCAGTATCTGTTCCTAAAACCAACACTGAAAACGGCTTACCATCTTTAATAACTTGTTTAACATCACGTGCTTTAGTGATATTTGCACTTCGTTGCATGCTATCCACTGACTTATGAATATTATGCAACGCTCTCGCAAACACAATCCCACCAACAACAGACATTATAAGAATAATTATCAGTATCCAGCGCCAAATTTTCTTGCGTTTGCGTGGTGGCTTCGGCGGTTTTGGGACTCGTGCTGGTTTTTGATTACTATCATTTTGTTCACGTCGCGCAGCGCGACTCAGATTTTGGTTATCCATAGTTCCCCCAGTCAATAATAAATATTATACCATTAAAAATTAAGTGGTTCTCTATATATTAACAAAAATCCATTACATCTCAATAAATTATTGCCTACCTGTTATTTTTTTCAAAAGTCGATAAATTTTATATTTGATCGGTTGAACAGGTAATACAAAACTACCCACTAGTTGCCGTGCCTCGCCATCAAAAGCTGTTTTAAAGCCTAACACCCCATCTGAGCCATCAAATCTACCAGATATACCGTAAAAATTATAATTTTTTATGCCATTAGCAACCGCTCTTTGAATTAATTTATCCTGAATTTGATAAGGGCCATAATAGTCTTTATATGCTTCATAAGTGCCAGAATACAAATATGTCATTTCTTGTGGTTGCTGAATAAATAATGCACCAGCCACTACAACCAATGATTTACCAGCCGCCTGCATTTGCTGGGTTGCCCTTTCAACGCGTTTGATATGATGTTGCTTTTGGTCATCAAACTCGTTATATTGTCTCCTAAATTTATCTTGAGTTGGATACTTATCAATTTTCATCTGTAATTTATCTAACTTTTGATTTAAAATAATAATTTTTTGATTTTCCTCAGCAATATAGGTTTCAAAGTTCAATTCTGCAAAAATAAATATTGCATCATCAGCGTATGTATCATAAACCATTTCATAAAAAGATAGATCTTTGTCATGATATTGTAGCCGATCAGCCGTTTTCTGCGTTAATAATTTAAATTCTGGTAAATCTTCACGTGATAATTCACGTAGTTTAATGCCAAAATGTTGATTTTTTTTGAGATAATACTGCACATTTTTACCATAAGACTTGCTAATCGATTTGCTGTCAGACAAATGAGACAAATCTTTAACATATTCCCAAGTCGGTGAGCCAGTTGTCGACATACCAAATTCAAATGGTTGATGTTCAAATCCTCGTTGAGACATTAATTTTAAAAACATGTCGTTTGGCGTTTCAATTAAATTACCTTTATTATCAGTATTTGCATATGTAACATTAGGCTCCCATTGTATATAGAGTATACCAAGTTTTTTTGCAAATTGACGTGCTTCACGGACAAAGAAGACCAATAAATTTGTATCATTAAAATCTAACAGCGGCCCACGATCAAATAAAAAAGCAGACCCAAATCGTGTTGATTCAGTCATTACCAATGCGGCAGCAACTACTCGACCATCGTTTTTGACACCTAATAAACGTGGTTTGTGTCCACGTTGGATAAGCAATTTGTATTGTGCAATTGATTGTGTATATGTTCCTAAAGGGTGCTGATTCTCAAAACTATTATATTCATTTGGTGATAATTCAGTAAAATGTAACGTCATAACATTATTATCCTCTATATAGTATTATACAAAATAAAAAACGCCTTGCGGGCGTTTTAGAGATTATTAGTATTGTCCGACATTTGATTCAGCAACAATTGTGTCGCCAACGATACCAAATCCTACAGAAGTTGCGCGTGCGTTAGCAACCCACATGCGGTGACCAGGTGTACCGTTAGTTACCATGTTAGTTTCGTTATACCATGCATCAATAACAGTCCCAGTACTCCAACCAATTGCAACTACTTCACCGTTAGTAGCAAAATGATTACTTGGCAAACCACCATTGGCTACAGCATTTTGAGCACGTGATTGAGCACGCGCTGACAAACCGGCATCCAATGATACAGGTGCTAATCCTAATGAAGCACGTTTTGCGTTCAAGGAGTTCACCAATGTCTGTGCTGTTGAATCTGCAACAGGTGTTGGTGTTGGTGCAACAGGCGCTGGTGTTGGTGCAACAGGCGCTGGTGTTGGTGCAA
>NZ_AEMI01000029.1 GCF_000166715.1 Leuconostoc gelidum subsp. gelidum KCTC 3527 | reverse complement strand
CGTCATTCACTTCAAATGACGTGGTTTTTTATTTTAGGAAAATTTTTGTATTGAATGAATAAAAAATAAATTATGACACAGAAAACAAATGAATTTGTTTTCTGTGTTCATGTTTACAATATTAGTCATCGTGATTGCATTCGTATAAAACTTGTCTGATTCATTTTTATTTCAGGCTACTTTTGTAATCAAAGGCAACCTACTTTTGTAATCAAAGGCAACCCCCAGGATTAACAACTACTTGTGTAAATTTGAAGCCTACATTCTCAGGACTGCATTCCATAACAATAAAGAAATCATCCTTATCATAACTTTTCATAACAATTCCTTGTGAGAGAGTAGTTTTCCAAAGAGGTTTAACGCCATAATAAGGTGCTACAGCTTTATTTGTTGGATTTGGCATGTTTACATCAAAGTCATTTTCAGTGAGCCATTCATGGTAATCATTCAATGCTGGGAGCCCCATAGTTGGGACAGCTTGCATAATCATGTTTTGCTCAAGCATTTCATCACTCATATTAATTAAGTATTTCACTTTTGGGTCTAGGTTGTAATCATGAGATTGAACCAATTTTTCTGGGTCTTGGTTTAATTTAAAAGTTGTTATTTGCATTTGTGATATCCTCCTCGTAGTCTATGAAAATTATAACGCTAAATTTACCATTAGTGTTAGATTTTATGTGATTTTATTTTGTGAAGTTTGTTAAAAAACAAGGGGTAAATCTATTAAAAAGTTGTAACCGCGCGTTTAATTGCTTGTGAAACTTTGTATTATGATAACATTCTGATATAGACTAATTTATTGATTGGCTGATGTGATCTTCTTTTTGGGGGGAGATTTCTATTATAAAAAACGGAGGAGAGAAGAGAATAGTCAATCAATTAACTATGTAAAAATAGTAATTCTTCTAGATTAAATTAATATCAAATCGTCAAAAAAATCGTTCATTAGAGTGAATGAAGAGAACATGCGTGAATGTTTTCACCTAAAAATATATAGTTAGCGATACACCATCCTTTCACCTAGAATAGTGGATTAGGGATTTAACCTGCAGTGTAAGTATATCAAATATTTTTCCTCGAAGTCTGTTATGTTAAATTGCTTTTGAACTTGGCAAAACATTTGTGGTAGATTCATCATGTTTTATTGTTTGTTGAAGTTGAAAATCTGAAATACGTGTCTAACTATCACCTGTCGCTGTCTCTGTTAGTTGCTTCTGGTAATTGAAAGTAGAAAGAAATTATGATGGCAACAAAACATTTCTCAAGAATTGAAGTGCTACCAGATAGTAATAAACTTGCTAAAAATATATTTTTGTTGATTAAAATAGATTATGTGCAGTATTATTTAAAATTAATTATTTTTTGTAGTTGTAATCAAGCATAAATTACTATTGTGTATGAAAAAAAGCCTTAACCATTTAATAGGTAGGCGTTTCTTTGAACAAATGATAAATAATTTTTTTAAATGTTAAATAGGACGTCTCTTCCACCAATACCAGTTGGACCAATATATCTTTGAGATAGCTCATTAAAGAACTGAACAGATACTGTAGTTAGTTTTTGATTGATAGCTAACGGTGTTAGTTCAGATTTTAATGAACTAACAACTGCTCTATCATTTTTAGTTGTTTCTAAAGCATTTTTAGCAGAAACGAAAAGTTTTTTTTCAGTATTTGAAATCGTGTCGTTTAACAATAATTCAGATAGTGAATTGTGTAACCAATCTGCATCTGGTTTTTTGAAAATCATATTAACTCTCCTTTTTAATTAGACATGGGAAGTTTGAACCCAACCACAAAACATTAAGTTTAAATTAAATTAATTAAAATTTGATTGGTTAAATACTAACATATATAAAGTGTTTTTGCAATAAAAATTTAACAATTAACTAGTATAATTTTCTGAACAGATTTTTATTCCGTCTAAGTTATCGGGTTCACTTAACTGCCGTTTATTTTTGTGGGTTCGATCGTTTTTTGTAATTTACTAGTTGCGAAAAATTGAATATGCTCTTTAGAAAAGAGAACGACATGGATAATATTCACTCAAGTGACTTTTAAGACATGCTGCTTACGAGTCTTTTTTGGGTAGTACTATTTTGACTTTTTTTCTACGAACAATCAAAAATTGATAAGAAAATCTCTTTATCATTTTTAGAAAGCAATAAAGTGGCTGAATTTGAAGAAATGAGTGAAGTGATACGTACTTTTCAAAATGCTAGAAATGTACGACTGCATTCTGAAAACAGTACTGACAAATTTGTGATGCCAGTAACAAAAAATAATTTAAAAATTACCTTGTACCTAAACAAATGTATTTAACTGTTCTGGTACAAGGTATTTTTTAAAATGTATGAAAGTGCTCTTTACAAATAATCTATCGTTTTTTCAGAGATGGCATCTGCTGATTGTTGTAGTGCTGTTTCTTCATTTGACATGAGTGGTAAATTGAATGTTTGAACAACACCACCACGACCAATAATAGCGGGTGTTGAAATATAACTTTTAAATTTGTCATCGTAGTGGGAGACAATCGCTTCACTTCGTGCATTAGATAGAACGAGTTGTGCTAAGGATACGGCAGCATGAGCAATGGCAAAATTTGTATATTTTTTGCCATTAAAAACGGTAAAACCACCAACTCTGGCGTCATTAGCAATTTTATCAAGGTCCAGGTTGTACCGTGAAACTAAAGTTTGAATATCTTGGCCTAGAATTTGTACAGTTGACCAAGCAGCAAATTGGGAGTCACCGTGTTCTCCCAGCATATAGCCTTTAACACTACGGGGATCAACGTCTAAAGCTTCACCAAGTACACGCTTGAGACGTGCCGTATCAAGATAAGTACCTGTGCCGAATACTTGATTTGTAGGTAATCCGGTAATTTTTTGATACATACCTGTAATGACATCAACGGGGTTTGAAATAACAATTAACACGCCATTGAAGCCTACTTTTTTCAAATCATTGCCAACTTGTTGTACCTCAGGGGTGTTCGCTTTTAATTCAGTGAATCGATCACCACCCGGTTTGATTAAGTCAATATGTCCAAGTGCTGAAATGACAAGATCTGCATCCGCTAAATCATTAGCAGTGCCCGCATAAACAGTGACATGATTGCTCAATAAACTCGCAGCATCACGAAAGTCCAATTCATCTGCTGCGAGTTTGGCTGTGTTTTTATCTACCAAAATTAATTCGTCAGCCAAACCTTGCGCAATAATAATATGGGCGACTGTAGCCCCAACGTGTCCAATACCTACAATACCAATTTTTCGCATACTTTACTCCATTAATATAAAATGTGTTGTTAATTAGATTATACACATATTATAAAATTAAATCGAACGCATAACATAAAAAAGAGAATTTCTGCCGTTTATGTCTTCTAGTTTATCATCTCACGAACATGCTATCATTGAGACATTACATCAACTTCACTATTCTTACTATTGCTTACTGCAAAGGCATTAGAAATATCAAATTAACAACGTAAATAACTGACAATATCCACTAAAAGTATTTCAGTAGCATGTCTTGTTTAGCTAACTATTACAATCGACTTGATATAGATAGAATGTAATGCTTTATTAATTCAAGTGTGGGATAATACTTCATAAATGATAATCAAAAATAGGAGAATGTTGACATGACTATTGAAAAGCAAAAAAAATGGTCTTCGGCAGGCGCTTTAATTACGCTAGGAATTGTTTATGGTGATATTGGTACGTCACCACTGTATACAATGAATTCTATTTTAAACAGTGCACGAAGTACACAACACTTAAATGATTTTGTTATTGGTTCAGTATCACTTGTGTTTTGGACGTTGATGTTAATCACGACGATTAAATACGTATTGGTCGCACTAAGAGCTGATAATCATGGTGAAGGTGGCATTTTTGCCTTATATAGTCGTGTTAAAAGTGCCAATAAAAAATGGTTACTCATTCCTGCTTTGATTGGCGGATCAGCATTGCTAGCTGATGGGACATTAACCCCAGCAATTACTGTTACCACTGCAATTGAAGGCTTAAAAAATCAAAAGATTGGTCCAATATTGTTTCCAAACAATCAACCCTTGGTCATTATTGTTGTATCAGTTCTATTGTTGATTATATTTACGTTTCAAAAGGTTGGCACGAAAAAAATTGGGAACATTTTCGGACCGATAATGTTAGTTTGGTTTGTATTTATTGGTTTTTTTGGATTCATCAATATATTTAACGATATGTCTATTTTAAAAGCATTGTCACCAACTTATGCTATCGCAGTTTTGGTAAGCCCAGAAAACAAAACAGGTATTTTCATTTTAGGCAGTGTCTTTTTGGCTACGACTGGTGCTGAAGCATTATATTCTGATATGGGGCATGTGGGAAAGCAAAATATTTATATTAGTTGGCCATTTGTATATAGTATGCTAATTTTGAATTATATGGGTCAGGGTGCCTGGATTATGTCCCATACACAGCAGACTAACTTATTAAAACAAGTATCGAATCCTTTCTTCGAAATTTTGCCTAGTAGTTGGCGTTTGTTTGGCGTCATTTTAGCTACTTTAGCTGCTATTATTGCTTCGCAAGCATTAATTTCTGGCGCGTATACGTTAGTGAGTGAAGCAATTCATTTAAAGGTGATTCCACGATTACATACTTTCTATCCTAGTGAAGCAAGGGGACAAATGTATATCGGAACGGTTAACTGGATTCTTTGCATAATTGGATTGCT
Organism: Leuconostoc gelidum subsp. gelidum KCTC 3527; assembly: GCF_000166715.1. Lineage (GTDB taxonomy): Bacteria > Bacillota > Bacilli > Lactobacillales > Lactobacillaceae > Leuconostoc > Leuconostoc gelidum. The sequence goes on along the minus strand of NZ_AEMI01000029.1, from coordinate 19,559 downwards.
TATAGTTTGGTCATTTCAGACATCACACAATATGGAAGCGGCTTACGGCCTCTCAATAACAATTACAATGTTAATGACAACAGTATTGTTATATCAGTTTATTAAACAAAATCAACAGAAATTACTAGCTATTGCTTTTGCTGTCGTTTTCGGTGCCATTGAAATTGTATTTTTGATCGCCAGTCTAGGTAAATTTATACATGGTGGTTATGCAACTTTAATCATTATGGTTGTTATCTTAAGCGTGATGATGATATGGTATTACGGCAATAAACGTCGTGAGAAAATCTCTAAACAAAATGATTACCTGTCTTTAAGAGATTATCGCAAACAGCTAATTAATTTATCAAACGACAAAGAAGAGCCTGTTTTTGCAACTAATTTAGTTTATATTGCTAATATTCATCAAAATTATAAGCTAAAAAGATCAATTATTTATTCCTTGTTTGGTTCAAAACCAAAAAAAGCAGAAATTTATTGGTTTGTAACAGTGCGTGAAGCAGTTAATCCATACGAAAAAAGTTATTCTATTGACATGCTTGGTACCAAAAATATTGTTCACGTTATATTCAATATTGGTTTTAAAGTCGAACCACAAATTCATCTTTATTTGAAACAAATATCAAATAATTTGGTTAAACAAGGTATTATTAATCCACAGTTTCCACGATATACAATTGAAAAACATGGAAACATAGGTGATTTTAAATATGTCATGGTAAATCAAAATTATGAAGATTTACTTAATTTACCAGATGTACATCCCTGGGATCGGTTTATTATTGGGGGCCGATTATGGCTGCAAACACATACAGTAAAGCCAAGCAGTTTTTATGGTTTAGATTTCAGTGATGTGTTGGAAGAGACTGTACCATTATTTATTAGTCGCGGAAATGGTAGTAGAATTAAGCTGACACAAATAGAAATTAAGAACATTGTTAAACCTGAAGAGAAAAGTTAGATTGTCAGGCAAGCAAAGAATATATCTGGTGTGCGGTTTAATTTTATGCTCTATCACATCTTAAAAATAAAATAAAGCAAGTATCGCGTTCCACGTGGAACGTGGTACTTGCTTTATTTTTAGACTAGACAATAAAATATTTTAGAATTTGTGCTTCATCTAATGCAACTTTGTCGTCACCACGAACATCAAGTACAATGTTACCGGCATTAAGAATGAGCAGTCGATTACCATATTTTAATGCATCTGCTAAATTATGCGTAATCATCAGTGCGGTTAATCTATTTTGTGTGACTTGTTTATTAGTAGCTAACATGAGTTGCTCAGATGTTTTTGGATCTAATGCGGCAGTATGCTCATCTAAAAGTAGCAGTTCAGGTTTTACACGGGTTGCCATTAAGAAACTAAGTGCTTGACGTTGACCACCTGACAAATTACCAGTTGCTGTATTTAGACGTGTATCTAAATTATTTCCCATCACTTTAGTGATTTCAGCATATTCTGTCAGTTTTTCTTTGGTTAAACCACGACTTCTTAAGGTGCGTTTTCGACCGCGATTTTCAGCAAGCAGTAAATTTTCAGCAACGGTCATACGTGGTGCGGTGCCCATTTTTGGATCTTGGAAAACACGTGCGATATAATTTGTACGTGCCACAGATGATTCATGTGCAATATTTTGACCGTGGTGTAGCAACTGTCCAGAATCAATCGCTAAATTACCAGCAATCGTATTAAACAAAGTTGATTTACCAGCACCGTTCGTACCAAGAACAGTAATAAAATCACCATCGTAAATATCAAGATTAAGTGATTTTAAGATTTGTACATTGTCACCAACAGTTACAATAATATCTTTAAGTGAGAAAACAGGTTCAGTCATGTATAGTCATACCTTTCTTGATTACTGTATCGAACTTCAGTGCTTTTCGTAATTGAGGTAGCATCATAGCAACAGCTAGTACAATTGCCGAAATCAAGTTTAAATCATTTGTTGAAAAGCCAAAACTGAGCACGGCTAACAACACAAGTCGGTATAAAATTGAGCCAACAATCACCGCAACCAGACGGCCATTGAGTGATAAATCTCCAAAAGCGACTTCACCAATAATAATGGATGCCAAGGCAATGACAATAATACCAATACCCATGTTGATGTCGGCGTAGCCATTATTTTGGGCAATTACAGCACCACCTAATGCAATTAAACCGTTAGATAACATTAATCCCATGATTGTCATACGATCAGTTTTAATACCAATTGATTGCGCCATATTAGCATTATCACCGGTAGCAATAAAGGCTTGACCAATTTCAGTTTGTAAGAAAAACATGAGTGATAATGTGATAATCGTAATAATGATAAAGCCAACAAAAACAGAATCAAAGTTTTTTGGTAAGTGTTGTAGAATTGAAGAAGAAAAGATCGACTTTTGATTTAATAGTGAGATGTTAGCTGAACCCATAATACGGAGGTTAATTGAAAGAGCGGCTGTCATAACAAGAATTCCAGCTAATAAAATTGGAATTTTTCCTTTGGTGTAGAGAAGCCCAGTAACTAGCCCAGCAATCGAACCGATGATAAGGGCAGTTAGTGTTGCTAAATAGGGATTAATACCATGAGAAATCATGGTAACTGCCGTGGCTGCACCTAAGGGGAAAGAACCTTCAACAGTCATATCAGGAAAATTTAAAATTCTAAATGTGAGGAACAAGGCCACACCAAGTACGGCCCATAGGAGCCCTTGTCCAATACTAGATACAATTATACTCATTTGAATACCTCGCCTTTAGCCTTTGCTGTTTTTATCATGTCTTCTGGTAATTGCAAACCAAGTAATTTAGCTTGTTTTAAGTTAATAACCATGTCGCCTTTAGTAATTGTTTTAACGGGATAAGTTGCCGTATCTCTGCCTTTTAACACTTTACCTGCCATAATGCCTGCTTGATAACCAATATCATATTGGCTGACTGAAATTGTAGCGACACCACCATCTTTTACCATGGTATTAACAGCTGGAATGACAGGAATATTGTTTTTATTTGTGATGTTAATGAGTGTTTTCATTGCGCTGGCAACACCATTATCTTGTGGCGCGTAAACGACATCAACCTGACTGGCCATTGTTTCGGCAACTTGTTGCATATCATTGGTTGTTGAAATTGTGAACATATGCACATCGTAGCCAGCTGATTTGGCCAATTGTGCCATTCTTTTAGCATTGTACTCGCCACCATGATCAGATGTGGTGTAGATGATACCTAATTTCTTAGCTTTAGGCACCACTTGTTTGATGACGTTGAGATGTTGTTCTAATGGTGAATCACCAGATGTACCAGTGACGTTAGCACCAGGACGTTGTCCAGTTTTAACCAACCCCGATCCGACTGGATCGGTGATACCAGCTAAAATGACAGGGCTGTTGCCATCAGCTGTTTTAGCCAAAGATAAGGCTGCCGGTGTTGCTATACCCAGTGTCAAATCAGCATTCTCGTTAGCAAATTTCTGAGACATCGTTTTAAGATTGGCCTGATTAGCTTGGGCATTTTGATAATCGATTTTAATTTTGTTGCCAGCGTAACCTTGTGTTTTTAAACCTGCCAGAATACCACGATGAATTTCATCAAGGGCAGGGTGTGTTACCAGTTGGAGTATTCCAACCGTTGGAATATAGTTTTGTTTTTTGACTTGCTGTGCAGGTTTACCAGTAACAACAAAGGCAACTCCTAGAAAAGCAACAATAATTACAATGATAGTTATGAGACGTTTATTCATAGTTTTTCTCCGAAATTTCTCTAAAATAAAATTGACCTTGGACGGCCATACAAGGCTTTCCAAGGTCAAAAGAAAAGTCTGTATGGCATATTCCCATACAGACTCGATTGCTACACAAAATGCATCGGTATGGATAAAACAAATGTTTTAAACATCAGCTTTATCCGTTACCGAAAAGCTGACTTTACCGACGCCACCAGGCATTGTTAAGTTGTGCGATTACTTTTTGCATGTGCTATCTCCGAGTTATTTATAGGTTAAGAATACTAAGAATTTAATGAGTTGTCAATAGGATTTTCGAAATTAATTATTAAAATGTTGTTAAATGATTAATTATAGTTGAAATTGGTTGTACCAATCTTTCATAATTATCAAAAACTAATTTTAACTGACATAATGGCATGGCAAAAATAGATGTCAGAATTTCACGACTGATGATTAAAATAAGTTAAAAATAAATTGAATAAGTCCTGTATTAAGCATAACAAAAAGCCCAATTAGAATATAAATGATGCGACTTATTGGTGAGCCCCAACGTTCAAAAACATACTTAACGATTGGTATCTGTCCAAAGAGATAAGCTAATATTAATGATATGGCGGTTAAAATAATAAAATAACCCAGTGTCAGTAGAATAGCAGCTGTCGTCATTGTGGCTAAAACAGGGACATAGACAGCAATATTATCAGCACCACAGCTGATAAGGTACATGAGTAAAACTGCGGTCATACCGCCATTTGATGTTGACTTTGAAGAGTTATTGACATCATCATTTTCACCTTTGATACCCATATAAATTGGTAATAAACCAAGTAAGCCAATTGCCCATGTAGGGATAATAGTCTGAATTAACTGGCCAGCAATGGCGCTGATAACAAAAACAAGTAGCATACCTAATTCATAGCCGATGAAGTTATCTCTGAAACGGTATTTTTGTAATAAAAGTAATAAAACCACAAAAAAATCTAAGTTAACACCAATAAATAGCATTGTGACAAGTGATAAATCTGGCATAATGTTTCTCCTGTTCATGATATACTTAATATATATTAGTATAAACATATGTTATCATTAACATATGAAGGAGTCAACATATTATGAAAAAAAACAACGATATGCTTTTTCAAAGCGGAATGACACGTATTTTCAAATTATTGAGTAACCCCACACGGTTGAATATTTTGATGCTATTAGAACATGACCAGCTTAGTGTCAATGAGATTGTTACGCAACTTCAAATTACACAACCGCAAGTGTCTCACCAATTAGCTATTTTAAAAGACCAGCAATTAGTAAGTGCAAAAAAAATAGGCAAGAAAAGCTTATATCAATTGAATGATCCGCATATTCTTAGCGTTATTCATTCAACAAAACAACATGTAGCGCATGTGATTACTGGGAATAAACATGGTGAGGAGTAGCAAGGCAGATATAAAATAGTTGTTTTTTTATAACGTTGCTGATTAATAGACTATCAGTCACAACTTAGCGTTTTCTAGCACTAATAACGTTAAATAAAAAAGATAATGTAAGCGCTTGCATTATCTTTTTTATTGTTTTATACTTGCTGTATAGAAATGGAACGTTCCAAATATTGAAAAGGAGATAGAATGGCAAAAGAAATGTGGTGGCAAAATGCCGTGGTTTATCAAGTATATCCTAAGAGTTTCCAAGATAGTGACAATGATGGCATTGGTGATTTGCGTGGGATTATCCATCGGTTAGATTATATTAAACAATTAGGAGTTGATGTTATTTGGTTAAATCCGATTTACAAAACATCAAATATTGATGGTGGATACGATATTTCAGATTATCAAAAAATTAATCCAACTTTTGGAAACATGACTGATTTTGAAGAACTTCTTGATAAATCTCATCAAAAGGGTTTGAAAATCATGATGGATTTGGTGGTTAATCATAGTTCTTTTGAACATGAATGGTTCCAAAAAAGCATTCAAGATGACAGTAAAAATAATAAATACCGGGATTATTATATTTGGCGTGATCCTGTTGATGGACATGAACCAAATAATTGGGGATCCTTTTTTTCAGGTCCCGCATGGACATACGATGAAAAATCTGGTCAATATTATTTGCATTTATTTGCTAAGGAACAACCAGACTTGAATTGGGATAATCAAGCAGTGAGAAATTCTATTTTTGATATGATGAATTGGTGGGCTGCTAAAGGCATTGATGGTTTTAGAATGGACGTCATTTCTTTAATTTCAAAACCTGACGGTTTGCCAAACGCACCAATTACAGAAGGTGCATTATATGGGAATTCTGGGGATGCAGCTGCTAATGGACCACATGTGCATGACTATTTGATTGAAATGAACAAGCAAGTCCTGCAAAAACATGATTGGATTACTGTGGGTGAAACAGCTGGTGTGACAACAAGTGAAGCCAAAAAATATGCTAATATTGACGGTACAGAACTCAATATGGTTTTCCAATTTGAACATGTTAGTTTAGATGGTAATCAAAATCAAACGCTTGGCAAATGGTCTGATAAACATGTATCATTACTGGCACTGCGTAGCAATTTGGTCAAGTGGCAAAAGGCATTAGCTGGTAAGGCATGGAACAGTTTATATTGGAACAATCATGATCAGCCGCGTGCTATATCACGATTTGGAAATGATTCTCCTGAGTATAGGTTAGTTTCAGGTAAGATGCTCGCTGCGTTACTGCATTTTATGCAAGGTACACCCTATATCTATCAGGGTGAAGAGATCGGCATGACAAATGCAAACTTCCAGACAATGGATCAGTACAAAGATCTTGAGTCAATCAATGCCTATCATGAACTCGTTGAACAAGAACATTTGATTTCTGCTGACGTGATGATGAATTATTTACGCGCACGCTCAAGAGATAATGCACGTACTCCTATGCAATGGGATAGTACAACTTATGCAGGATTTAGTGACGTAACACCTTGGTTAGAAGCCAATGCCAATCATGAGTCTATTAATGTTGACGCTGCATTAATGGATAAAGAGTCATTATTTTACTTTTATCAAAAGTTAATTACATTGCGCCACGAATTACCTGTTATTACTGATGGTACTTTTGATCTCGTCACAGGCAATGAAAAAGACGAAGCGGTGTTTGCATATACAAGAAAAAATGCCAAAGAAGTACTGCTAGTGATAGCAAATTTCACTGCACAATCTGTTAATCGCGCCTACAATATACCTAAAGATAGTGAACTTTTGATTCAAAATTATCCAGATGTGACCAGTTCATTACTCAGACCATATGAAATCAGGGCATATCTGTTTCCTAATTGAGACAATGAATCTATATAAAGAAGGGAGTTAGTGAGATGGTTGACAATGCACAAGTGACGATAAAAAAAGGTCAAGGTAAGTTACCTTGGAATGAGCGATTGAGTTATGGTGCCAGTGATTTCGCATGTAGTTTTACGTTTAGTTTGATCGGTACTTATCTCATGTATTTTTATACCGATGTTTTTGGTATTACAGCAGCAGCTGTTGGTACATTGATGTTGGTTGCTCGAGTTATTGATGCGCTCGATGGCCCGTTTTGGGGTATTATGATTGATCATACACACACAAAGTGGGGACGCAGTCGTCCCTACTTATTGTGGTTCAATGCACCGTTTACAATATTTACAGTGTTATGTTTTACGACACCAGATTTACCTATGAACTGGAAAATTGTGTGGGCTTATGTCACATATATTGGCATAGATGTTTTGTACTCTGCAGTTAATATTCCTCTGACATCAATTCTACCAAGTATGACAACTGATCCTGATGAACGTGTGTTACTGTCAACAATTCGATCCCTGTTTTCTAATTTTGGTGGGACATTAATTTCTGTAATAGCGCTACCATTGGTTGCATTATTTGGTGGAACTGATAATCCTCGTCGTGGCTTCTTCTGGTTAGCCGTTATGGCCGCATTAGTATTTTTCGTTATATATTTGGTTGTTTTTGCTAATTTACGGGAACATGTGCAAACAAGACAGTCTCAAAAAGCATTACCTGTTAAAACATCACTAAAAGCACTCAAAAATAATTGGCCTTGGGTTATTGTGGTGGGGTTGAACTTTATTTACTGGCTGGGTATGCAAACAAAAGGTCAGGTGACAATATACTTTTTCAAATATAATTTAGATAAGCCTGGCCTAGCATCACTTGCGTTATTCTTTAATGCTGTAGGGTTAATATCTGTCTTTTTGACACCAAAACTTGTCATGAAAATTGGTAAAAAACGGACAATATTATCGGGATTAGCATTAAGTATTTTTGGACAATTGATTTTAGGTGTTGGCGCACAAATGTTGAGCATTCCGTTGGTTATTATTGGCACAATTGTTGGTAACTTTGGTAACGGATTTGTTGGGGCATTAATTGCTGTTCTGTTAGCGGACTCCGTAGACTATGGTGAATGGAAAAATGGTGTTCGTGCGGAAGGTATTGTGACTTCTGCCTCTAGTTTCACTGCAAAGTTTGGCATGGGTATTGGTGGTGCTATAACGGGTATGTTACTCTCAATAGGGCATTATACACCGAACAAAACGCAATCGGCTGCAGCATTATTTAGTATTGAAGCCAATTATGTCTGGGTGCCACTGGTTGCCTTAGTTATTTCATTTATCTTAATATTATTTTATCGCTTAACGCCTGAAAAAGAAGTAGAAATGACACGCTATATTAATGCAAAGCATGCCAGAGAAGATTCGGAAGATAATGTAGCAGCTATGGATAGTACAGAGGGGTAAAAATGCGTGATACAAAAATAACCATTGATCCTAATGAATTTGCAATGGGATTAATCAAGGATGCAAAGCAAACTGATAATATGACGAATCAAACATTCATTAAAAAACAACTGACGCTCTATCTAGAGGCGTATTTCTTGATAGAAGATTTTAATAGTTTGGAGGTTGATCAAATTGGCAAGATGAAACAACAGCAAATGTTAGATTTATTTGATAAGATGTTATCAGGAAGATTTACACCATAATCATTGTAAAAATGCCGTGTAGGCATTTTTTTATTAAATCATTAATGTAGAGAAGGTCATTGAAATTGGTAAATATGAATGATGTCGCTAGCTTGGCTGGTGTTTCAAGAGGATCGGTATCTAATTACATTAACGGTAAAAAGACTAAAGCAGAGACACAAGCTAAAATAAAAGAAGCCATTGCTACCTTGGATTATGTTCCCAACGCAATGGCCCGCGCCTTAAAAATGAGCAAATCAAATTTCGTCGTATTTATTATTCCGACAGTTAATTCACCTTTTTTCTCGGAATTAAGTTATTATATGCAACAGGAGTTACAACGTCATGCTTATAAGATGATTTTATGTAATTCTAATAACAGTTCAGAAGAAGAAATTGAATATATACAGATGGCTAATGCACAAAAAGTGGCTGGGTTAATTACGATGTCTTATGCCAATGTCGCTAACTTAGTCGATACTAATATTCCGTTGGTTTCCATAGAAAAGCGTGTCTCTCAAAATGTACCATTAATTATATCGGATAATTATATGGGTGGCAGACTTGCTGGGGAAACATTGACAAATTTAGGGGCAAAAAGATTACTATTTGTTTCTAAAAAACCTGTGAAGAATATTTCTGCAGTACGAGAAAAAGGGTTTTTAGATTATTGTCAAGAAAATCATATTTTTGTTGATGTTTTTCTAGCCAGAAAGAAAATAAATTTCATTGGTGACTTTAAGCGATTTGTTAAGGACAACTACATTGATCACCAGTTTCCTTATGATGGAATTTTTTCTGATTCTGATGAGTATGCAAGTGATTTCTATAATATACTCATTCAGGCAGGTATTCAGGTTCCCAATCAAGTGCAGATTATTGGGTTTGATGGTTCACGTGTGTATGCTAGACAAAGAATTACGTTATCATCAATCAAACAATCGACAGCTCATATAGCAAAATATGCGGTTGAAAAATTATTGTTACAAATCGAATCTAAAAGTAAGCATACTTTTTTGGGAGAAGAAACTGTCATACCAGTTTCATTCGAAAAAGGCATAACAACTAAGTAGAACAATGCGAGACAAATTTGTGAACTAACTCGCTTGATTTTTTTGACAATTATCACATAAACCAAATATTTCTAATTTGACAGTTAAAATAACGAATTGCGCTAAATCAGCTTGTAATTTAGGCGCCAACGTCGCGTCAAGTTTAATCACACGATGGCAATTTTGACAAAATAAATGACCATGATGGGGTGTTACAAAGTCGCATTGGAATTTAACGTTTAATTGGCCATCTTCAGTTCGTTGTTCAATAATCCCTAAATCACTAAATTCTTTAATATTGCGGTAGGTAGTGGTATGACTAGCATTTGGGTATAATTTCTGCATATATGCATCAACTTCAGTCACAGGAATGTATGTTGTTTCGAATTTTGATAAGTATGCTAACAAGTCTTTACGTTGTTTTGTGATACGAAAAGGACTTTGCTTAAGTATATCGAGACCTTTATTATATTTTAAAGTATTATCAATCATTAGTTTTGGCGCTTTCATTATTAATCCACAGTTAGTTGAGTTAACTCTATTATGGCTTATATACGACATATTGTCCACAATTCAAAACGCAATATGACAATATGCAAACATAAACTATTGACTTATTAAACAAAAGTTTATATACTTTAAAGAGTAATAATTACTATTAACAGGAGAACGAATTATGCCAGAAAAAAATGACCTCAGTAGCGCTTATCGGCGCTTAAAAAGTCCTAATGCTAAAACGAGAGATCGTGCTTTAAAGTTAATCAAGGAATTAAAAGCAAAAAGAAAACAAAAGAAATAAGAACAGTATAACACATTAAAGAGTAATAATTACTCTTTAATGTGTTATACTGTTCTTATGAGGTTATTAAAACAGGCTCATTGCTGTAAAGCAAAATAAATACTGACAGTTATTTCACAATACTCCTAATCTTGGGATGATTGTAACTTACACTGCTATTCAATGACTGTCAGTCGGATATAAAAATTCGTAACTACCTAAATGAAGGTGGTTACGAATTTTTTAGTGATTTATTAATTCAATGTGGGGTCAACATCATTAGATACAGCAGTTTTGGCTATGAAAAATAGGTGAATACTGTTAATAACCTTTAAATTGTGGATTACTGGACAAAAATAGCCCGTTTTTACACAGCGTTGAGCGATTAAGTTTTTTACCATTCAAAGTAAAATAGTGATCAATTAGGAAATTTTGGTAGACAGATTGTGCAGAAAGATATAACGCTTTGTAACAATCAATCAAAGTATTTTTCTAAAAACACAGCGACACCATCTTGTTGGTTACTTTTAGTCGAATGAGTTGCAACTTGTTTAATACTTGGGATGGCATTATCCATAGCAACACTAACTTTTGCTAGTCGCAGCATGGCGAAGTCGTTCTCCTCATCACCAAACGCCATTAAATTTTCTGATGTTAACGAAAAATGAGCCAGTAATTTTGATAAAGCAGTACCTTTATTAACGCCGTGAGGAACGAATTCTAATAACATACGCCTTGAGCGAACAAAAGATAGGTTTTGCGTTAGAAGTGGCGTGTGCTGAAGAACAGTTTCTAAATAATCTAATTCGGATTCATCCGCACAAACAACAAATTTATTGAATGTTAGGGCTGGTGGTAATTGACTTAATGTTGATTCAAAATAAGGAATTAATTGACCCACCAGATCAACATAATGTGATTGGCCAAAATCTTTAATTGAAAAAACACTATCAGGACTCACAATATCAATAGATAAATTCAAATTAGCTATCACGTTAAATATGTCGGTAACATCTGCGATAATAAAATGTTTGTCTAAAATATTTTGATCAGTGTGGATGTTTTTAATTAAACCACCATTAAATAAAATAACGTGATCATTTGGCTGATTCAAACCTAATTGTGTAATGAAATTCTTGACGTTAGGAAATGGCCGACCAGTAGTTAAAACTATTTTTTTGCCATTTTGATGTAATTTTTTTAGCACGCGAGTGTTTTTTTCGGACAGTGTTTTATTTGGCAATAGTAGGGTATTATCCATATCTAAAGCAATCATTTGAATATTTGTCATCTGTGACCTCCATAAGTTAAAGTTGGGATAAAACTGTTTTTAAGCGATCAAATTCAGTGTTTGTCAATTCTCTATCGATTAAAAAAGTAGGTAATTTCGTATCAATATCCGTTGATTCAGTGATAATCAAATCAAAATTGTCATTATCAATTAAAGACTTATCAGTATTAGTTATGTGTTTTATTGTTAAATCACAAGGTGTGATATTGTTCTTTTCAATGAACGTTTGAAATAAATTTTGACTATATATTGGCAACGAGGTAAGCATAAGGATATGCAATCGCGGCACTTCTTGATGTTGTAAGTTGAAATTATAAAAAATCATGGCAAGAATCGTGATCTGGTCTGGTAATAAACCAAATGGAAAAAGGCGATTATATAGGGAATGATCAGGTAAATTATTTAATGATTTTTTGACGTCATTTTCTAACATTGGCTCGTGATAGAGATAATCATATACTGTGATACTTTGATATCGAACCGAATACCAAAAAGGTTTTAGTTGTGTTTGAATGTCTCGGGTAAGCGCTCTTTTTTCAGAATGGGTACTGTCAATATGAGCAGTATCCATAAACGAGTTCACAATATGTTCACTAAGTATCAGTAGGTCTTGAAAAGAATGTGAGCTAAAATGTTCATCTTGCTCTTTTGTCACACTAAGTAGTTGTAACGTTAAAAATAATTTGACGGATGTTGGCATAGTAATAGCAAAATTGGTTGTGACAATCAACGCAAAGTCCTTGATGACATGATGCTCTTGACGTTTCTTAAAGGATGCAATATCTGTATTATTAAAAAGTGCTGACACAGATGTTATGGGATGATAGTTATTATATAAGGATGCCAGGACACTAAAAATAGTTAATGTCATAGCGCTGGAAGCTGATATTTGTTTTTTTAAAGTACTTTTGTACATATTTTTTAACTTATCGCTGACTAATAAAAACTTTGAATAAGAAAATTGGCAATCTAACGTGTGAATAAAATGTTCCAAAGCACTAGCATGGTACTGCAATAAGATTAAATTGTTGTACACATTAACTAACAAATCGAATAGTGATTCTTTAAATTCAAATCCGTTTTTTTAGAAAATTCGGGTTTGAATTTTTTTCTCTTTTTTAACTCTGATATATCACGTAAAACAGTATTGCGCGATACATCAAACAATAATTGGAATTCAGATAAAGTCCATTTTTTTAAAGGTAATGCAATGCAAATAGACATAATGAGTTGTCGATCATAAGAATTGATATATTCGTTGGCAGCAGCAATGGATAGTTTAGTTGTTAGTGCAGACACCTGTTGACCCGTGATTTCTAAATTAGGGACTAAAAAAGGTTGGTGCACGGAGCGTAGTTCAGAATTAGCTGCTTGCAACAAATAGTAAATCTTACGGTTCGATAGGTTGAGATGATTTGCAATTGTTTGCACACTTGGTAATAGATGTTGTGTAGAGATATAATGGATAAATTTTGTATAGTTCATACCAGATACTTGCATAGCGGTATTCCCCTTCTTTGATGAACTAAAATAATTTTGTTCATCATTAATTGTACAACTTAGATGACAAGCAATACAGTCTCATTGGGGCAATTTTATTGTGGCACAATGAGACTGTTTTTTTATATCTTGATAACAGATAATATAATTGTACCAAAAAATGTAAGCGTATACATTTTAAAATAATATTTTAGAATTAGAAAGGAATTGCATCATGTCAAAAGCAACAAACATTGAAGAAGCAACACGTGAAAATTGGATTGAAAATACATTTCCGGAGTGGGGAACTTGGTTAAACGAAGAAATTGAACAGGCAAATGTGCCCGAGAAGAATTTCAAAATGTGGTGGTTAGCCAATAATGGTATTTGGTTAAAAACGCACGAAAATACCAACATTTTAGTGGATTTATGGAATGGGACAGGAAAACAAACGCACGGCTCAGGGTTAATGAAAAAGGGACATCAGATGATGCGGATGAGTGGTGTCCAAAAAATGCAACCTAATTTAAGGTTACAACCGTTTGTTATTGATCCTTATGCCGTTAAAAATGTGGATGCCTTACTTGTGACACATATTCATTCAGATCATTTAGATATTAATACAGCCGCCGCTGTTTTACAAAATAGTGGTCCAGAAACAAAATTCATTGGGCCACAAGCTGTGGTGGATATTTGGGAAAGCTGGGGTGTACCATCAGAGCGAACGATTGTGGTTCATCCAGGTGACGAAGTCACAGTGAAGTCAGTAACAATTAAGGCACTGGAGGCATTTGATCGTACGGCGCTTTTGACAGTAAACTCAGATGTTAAAATAAAAGATTCATTACCTCAAGATATGAATGAAATTGCGGTCAACTACTTATTTAAGACAACAGGTGGCAATTTGTATCATGCTGCTGATTCACATATGTCAAATATGTTTGCCAAGCATGGTAATGAAAATGATATTGATGTTGAAATTATTAATTATGGTGAAAATCCACGCGGTATTACTGACAAAGTTACATCTTTAGATGTCTTGCGTTCGGCAGAAGATTTGAAAGCAAAAGTTGTTATTCCAGTACATTATGATATTTGGTCTAACTTCGATGCTGATCCACAAGAAATTGTTGAAATTTGGAAAATGAAAAAGGACACATTGGACTATAAGTTCCATCCATTTATTTGGAAGGTTGGCGGTAGTTATACCTTTCCACAAGATAAAGACAGAGTCCAATATCACTATGACCGAGGCTTTTCAGATGTCTTTTCAACAGATAATGATGTACCATTCCCATCATTCCTATAAGGAGAAAAAAATGACAATGCTCAAATATTTTTACGACAATGATTTAGTGCGAATTTATGATAAAACACCTACAAATTGGCGTGAAGCAATCAATGTTGCAAGTGAAAATCTAAAAGAAAAGAATATTATCACTGATGAATATGTACGTGAAGTGATCAAAAATGTTGAGACAAATGGTGCCTACATTGTTATCACACCTGGTGTTGTGATGCCGCATGCTTTGGCAACAGGGCAAGGCGTATTAGGAACAGGGATTGGTTTTGCTAAATTTAGTGAACCAGTATCATTCGAAGATGGCAATCCGGATAAACAAGGTAAATTGTTCTTTACGTTGGCAGCTAAGGATGAGACACAACATTTGGAAAATATTCAAAATTTGATGACGTTATTAATGACAGATGGCATGATTGAAGCCTTATCAGATATTGAAACGTTGGCAGACTTTGTTCAAGTGATGGGCCAATTTGAAAATACCCCTGCGGAGCAACGAGGAGAAAATGATGGGTAGTATATTTGCAGGAATATTGAGTATCTGGGAATTTTTTGCCAACAATATTTTGACACAACCAGCCTACATGATTGGATTCATTGTGTTGATTGGTTATATGTTAGAAAAGAAACCTTGGTATGAAAGTTTAGCTGGTTTTTTGAAAGCAACAATTGGCTATATGATTTTGATGGTGGGTTCCACTGGATTGGTTACCAGTTTCCGACCAATATTAACGGGTTTGAAAGACCGATTTCATCTAACAGCAACAGTGATTGACCCATACTTTGGTCAAAATGCTGTGACCGATGGTTTAGAGAAAACTTTTGGTCGATCATTTGGGGATGTCATGATCCTATTGTTGATTGCCTTTGTTTTCAACATTTTACTGGTGCGTTTTTCAAAATATACGAAGTTGCGTGCCGTATTTACAACTGGAAACGTACAAGTACAACAGGCAGCAACCGCATTTTGGATTATATTGTTTGCCATTCCAAGTTTGGGACGCATTGAAGTTTTGCTAGTGATGGGTGTTATCCTTGGCTTGTACTGGGCTGTTGGATCCAATATGACAATTAAACCGATACAACAATTAACTGATGGTGGTGGTTTCGCGATTGCCCATCAACAAATGTTTGGGATAGCGCTTGTGGCTTGGATTTCTGACAAAATGAAGAAATCATCTGTTAAAAAAGGTCAGCAATCATCAAAACGTTTGGAAGATGTTATCTTACCAGGATTTTTGAGAATATTTAATGAAAATATGGTAGCGACCGCGATTCTGATGTTTTTGTTTTTCGGCATTATCATGGTAGTCTTAGGACCAAGTTATTTCCATCAAGTGTTTATTACGAGTAATGGGGCATCAGGACTGCCTAGTGGTGCAAGTTTCTTCTTCTATATTTTAACAACATCATTGGGATTCGCAGTTAATTTAGCCATTCTGCAATTGGGTGTGCGAACATTCGTTGGTGAGTTGACAGAAAGCTTCACTGGTATCAGTGATACGATTTTACCAAACTCAGTTCCTGGTATTGATGTTGCAGCAACATTTGCTTTTGGTGAGCAGAATGCTGTAACGATTGGCTTCTTATTTGGTGCATTAGGACAATTCTTAGCTATTGGTGCGTTAATGATCTTCCATTCACCCACGATTATTATTGCTGGTTTTATTCCGTTATTCTTTGATAACGCTGTCTTCGGTGTTATCGCCAATAATCGCGCGGGTGCTAAAGCCGCTATGATTTTGCCGTTTTTCTCTGGCATCATTCAAGTGATGGGCGCTGCCTTAATTTCAACGTGGATTGGTATGTCAAAATTTGGTGGTTATCTAGGAATGTTTGACTGGGACACTGTTTGGCCAGGATTTGCAGTTATTTTGAAATATTTAGGTTACTTTGGAGTTGTTGTTGTAGCTGCACTATTACTGATTATTCCACAACTTGAGTATCGTAAAGACCCTAAAAATTACTTTTTGATGGTTGAAGATTATGAAGCTTATAAAAAGAACAAAGGTATTGATTAAGAATACCTTGTACACAAATAGAAATGGAGAAATATAATGAATATTTTAGTATCTTGTGCTAATGGTTCTGGTACCAGTTTAATGATGATGAAGAGTGTCGAAAAATCAATGAAAAAACTAGGCATTCCAGTAACGAAGATTAATCATACTAGTATTGCCGAGGGAAAATCGACAGCTGCCCAATATGACGCAGTTTTTACCCCTTTAAACTTTGTAGATATGTTTGCAGATGTTGCAAAAAAAGGCGTGACAGTTGTTGGTGTAAAAAATGTTATGAGTGATAAGGAAATTACACAACGTATTATTGATGAAACTAATTTTGAAGAAAAATATAAAAAGTGAGGATAGAAAAATGACAAAACCTAATTTACAAATTGCCTTAGATCAAAATACGTTAGCAGATGCGGTTAAAATAGCGCATTTAGCTGGTTCTATTGTTGACATTGTTGAAGTGGGAACGATTTTAGAATTACAAGCAGGGCAAGATGCAATCCGTGTGCTTCGGGCAATGTTTCCGGATAAAATTATTGCCTCTGACACGAAATGTGCCGATGCTGGATCGACAGTAGCACAAAATTCTAAGGATGCCGGTGCTGATTTGATGACTGTGATTGACTCTGCAACGATCGCTACTATGAAGTCAGCAAAATCAGTGTTAGATGGTATTCAAGTTGAGTTATATTCGGCATGGAACTGGGATCTAGCTGAAAAATGGCAAGAAATTGGTATTGAACAGGTTATTTATCATCAAAGTCGTGACGCATTGCTTGCTGGAGAAGTTTGGGGGAAAAAGGATCTAGACATTGTGAAGAAATTTATTGATATGGGCTTCAAAGTATCTGTGACTGGCGGCTTGAATTTAGATACTATCAAACTCTTTAAAGATGTGCCAGTTTATACGTTTATTGCAGGTCGTGCGATTACTGGTCAGGCTGATCCAGCTTTAGCTGCGCAAAAATTCCAGGATGAAATTAAAAAGTACTGGTCATAATAATGGTGAAACTTGGAATTAACGAAAAATCATTGCCAGCAGCGATGTCATGGTTTGACAAATTAAATTTTGCTAAAAATCAAGGTTTTTCATTTGTAGAGATGTCTATTGATGAAACCGATGCACGCATTGCGCGATTGAGTTGGAATAAAGAGCAGCGATTTAGCTTAGTTAAAGATATTTATCAATCTGGTGTATCCATTGACACGATGATGTTGTCGGCACTCAGAAGATTTCCGCTCGGTTCAGAAAACAAAGCCATCTATGATCAATCGTTTGATATGTGTCAAAAAGCCATTATCTTAGCCAAAGATCTCGGTATAAGAAATATTCAAATTGCTGGTTATGATGAGTATTACGGTTCAAAAACACCACTGACACATGAAAATTTTATTGAAAATTTGCAACGTGTCGTGAATTTTGCAGCCGAACATCAAGTCATGATTTCTATTGAAACAATGGATGATTGCTTTATCAATTCCATTGCTAAAATAAAAAATGTCAAAAAATCTATTGTATCACCTTGGTTACAAGCCTACCCTGATCTAGGAAATATTTCAGCTTGGCCAGATAATCAACCAATAGAAGATTTGACGCAAGGATTAGATAGTATTATTGCTATTCATGTGAAAGATGTGTTATCTGTGACTGAACAGACATCTGGGAAATTTAAAGATGTGCCGTTTGGTAAAGGCGATGTTAATTTTCTGGGTTTGTTTAAAGCATTAAAACGTGTTGGATATCAAGGCACGTTCACCATTGAGATGTGGTCAGAAAATGATATAGATGCCGATCGCAAAGTCATTTTTGCCCATGATTTCATTATTGATTTATTAACGCAAGCTGGTTTATTAGTGGAGATGTAATTATGTTAGAAAAACTAAAACAAGAAGTCTACAATGCCAATATGTCGTTGCCCAAGTTAGAATTAGTGACTTTCACATGGGGCAATGTTTCAGGCATTGATCGTGAAAAAGGATTATTTGTTATTAAACCATCAGGTGTTGCGTATGAGCAGTTAAAACCTGCTGATATGGTTGTGGTTAATTTAGATGGCGAGGTGGTTGAAGGTAACTTAAATCCATCAAGCGATACACCAACGCATGCCTATCTGTATCGCCATTTTAAAAATATTGGTGGTATTACGCACACACATTCGCCTTGGGGTGTGTCCTTTGCGGCAGCGAAAATGGATATTCCAGCGGTGAGTACAACCCATGCGGATACCTTTTATGGTGATATTCCATGTGTACCAGCACTAAATGAAGAACAAATTCGATCAGCCTACGAGATGAATACAGGTGCGGTCATTGTATCAGAATTTGAACGCCGAGGAATAGATCCTGATGCGACACCAGCGGCATTAGTTAGTCAGCACGGACCATTTTCCTGGGGGCCAACACCTGAAAAATCAGTCTACAATGCCAAAGTATTAGAGGTATCAGCTGAAATTAGCTATCATGCATTACAGTCAACACGATCAGATATCCACGTGCCACAGTATTTATTAGATAAACATTACTATCGTAAACATGGTGCTAATGCTTATTATGGTCAGTCATCAGCCAAGTCAGTCGATCATACAACGCATGTATAAATGTGATGTATCTATTGTTAATTAGACAAATAGTAGTGCTTGGCGTTAAATTTAATATTGATTAATACAACAAGAATATAAATAAAACAAAGGCTAAGTGGTATGTCTCCTGTGAGATATACTATTTAGCCTTTGTTGATTAACTGAACAACAACATGTCGCTGAAATATTTTTCTTGGCAATATCAAACATTATTATTTTGTTTGATTCTTAGTCATAAAATTTGTGACAGTACGCACGTTGTTTTTTGACATTGCACTGATAGGGTGTAGCTTTTCGCATCTGTTTAGTTCAGTTATTCTAAAAAAAATCTNTAATTATTAGACAACT
>NZ_AEMI01000030.1 GCF_000166715.1 Leuconostoc gelidum subsp. gelidum KCTC 3527 | reverse complement strand
TTTTTTTGTGTTGATAATTTAAGGCCATATACTTTCTTAAGAAAATTTGTTATAATTAGCTTATTAGTACCTAAGGAGGCAATATTCTATGGCTATGATTACATTATTTTCATCACCAAGTTGTACTTCTTGCCGAAAAGCAAAACTGTGGTTAGAAAATCATAATATTCCTTATATTGAACGTGATGTGAATAAAGAACCATTGCGTGCTGAAGAAGTTAAAGAAATACTGAGATTAACTGAAGATGGAACGGAAGAACTTATTTCTAAGCGTTCAAAGATATTTTCTAAGTTAAATTTGGATCTTGACAGTATGTCTATTAATAAATTTATTGAACTAATAGTAGATAATCCTTCTTTATTAAAGCGGCCAATTATTATGGATGATCATCGCATGCAAGTTGGATACAATGATGACGAAATCCGTCGTTTTTTACCTCGTGATATACGTCAGCGTGAACTCATTCGTGCAACATTTAAGGCTGACTTTGAAGAAAAAGCAAAAGATTTAGTAGTTGAGAGAGACTAAGATGGTTCAATTTTCTAACTGTTTTTGTCATAATAATTCCAAAAAAATAAATGAAAGGCGGCTATTAAATTATGGAAATGGAAAGAATTAATGATAATACAATTCGTGTTATGATTGAAAATACTGATTTAAAGGAACGCGGCATTTCTGTTATGGAATTACTAGGAGATCACGATAAAATAGAATCTTTTTTTTATAATATTTTATCTGAAGTCGATGTTGACCATGATTTTAGTGATGATGATCAGGTAAGCTTTCAGATTTTACCAAATCGTAATGGCTTGGAATTGTTTATTTCAAGATTAGACAATGATAATCAAGTAGGTGATGTTATTAATAATTTGATGAGTTACACCAAAAACAAATTGGAAACTATCGACGATATTACCGATGAAAGACGTACTGATTTACAACAAAATGACAATAGTTTAACTACTTCAAATTCTTCCGAATCTCAAAAGGTAGTAACAAATTCTGATGTTGTTACGAATTCTGAATTAATTTTGAAAATTTCAAATTTTGAGTCGATCATTGCGATTTCAAAAATAGATCAAATGAAAAATATTTTGTCTGATTTGTATCGATATAATGATGTGTTTTATCTTGTATTGACATTTTCCACTGATAAAATGACACTGGAGAAGATTGCAGATGAGAAATCTTTCGCCATTGAATTTGCTTCAGAAAGTACTATAAAAAGAGATGTGTTGCACGAACATGGCGAAATTGTTATGCGTGTAAATGCACTCGTCCAAATAAAAAATATTTTTAAATGAGCGCATATTTTTTGTGTAATATAAAAATTGGTGTGATTAGAAGGGATAAGTTATGAATTTATTAACAACTGCCATTATAGTTGTTGTTGTATGGGGTTTAATTGCTTTAGGAAGTTGGCTATGGGTATTTTTATCTGCAAAAACTAGTGCTGTACTGCTTAAACCGATTGATTTTACAAAAAAAATGTCAAATGAAAATGGCCAAATTATTGATGTGAGAGAATCGGCCGCATACAAGCGCTCGCATATAATGGGTGCTCGGAATATACCAGTGGCTAATTTTTCACAAGGAAAATCTGGCTTACGAAAAGATCGCGATATTTTCTTGTATGATGAACGGTTACGTGATGTTGTTCGTGTCGGTAAATCTTTGAAAAAACAAGGATACCATAAAAGTAAAATATTTATTTTGCGTGGTGGTTTTAGTCGATACGATGGCAAAACTACAAAATAACTAATATTGAGGCAATTTGCACTTAGAAAACTCTAAGTGTTTTTTTGTTTGGGAAATTATAGTAAATTTTTCAGATAAAAAGTGTATAATAAAAGGTGTAATATGTAAGCGGTTACAACTTAAGGAGTATCAATCATGAGGTATATTAATTATTTTAATCAAGATGCATATACAAATATTGCCATGGATGCTTGGTTATTGAAAAATTTGAAACCAAAAGAACCTGTGTTTTCTTTATGGCAA
Source organism: Leuconostoc gelidum subsp. gelidum KCTC 3527 (assembly GCF_000166715.1). Classification (GTDB taxonomy): domain Bacteria; phylum Bacillota; class Bacilli; order Lactobacillales; family Lactobacillaceae; genus Leuconostoc; species Leuconostoc gelidum. Next base: position 9,225 of record NZ_AEMI01000030.1, on the reverse strand, counting down.
AATAAGCGTGCTGTAATTGTTGGTGAGAATCAAAACACATTTTCTGAAGTTAATTCTGACTATGTTGATTCGCATAATGTCGAAGTTGTGCGACGCGTATCTGGAGGCGGTGCAGTTTATCATGATTTAGGAAATATTTGTTTTACATTCTTTGTACCTGTGTCTAGCAGCGCACGTGTTGATTTTCATCAATTCGTTCAACCTATGGCTGATGCATTGGAGTCACTTGGAATCCATGTAGATATATCTGGCAGGAATGATCTAGAAATTGAAGGAAAAAAAGTGTCAGGTAATGCACAGCGTTATGCTGGTGGGTATTTGATGCATCATGGGACATTACTTTGGGATACTGATGTGGACGCAATGGTTCGCTCATTGAACGTTGCGGACGAAAAATTTATTTCCAAAGCCGCCAAATCTGTTCGTACTCGTGTTGGTAACATTAAGGATTATGCGCCAAAAGATTTAACGATTGACAAGTTTATTGACAAGTTGACTTATTACTTGACAAACGAGGGACGAGACGGTGAATATAAATTAAATGCTAATCAAAAATCTGATATTTTAATGTTACGGGATAAAAAGTTTTCTCAATGGTCATGGAATTATGGTCAAAGTCCAGAATTTATGTATAATAATCATGCAAAATTTAGTGGTGGTAGTATTAATGCTCAAATTGATGTTCATGATGGTAAGATAACAGATCTTAATTTTACGGGTGATTTTTTGGGGGTTCGTGATTGGCGAGAGATGAAGTCACAATTGATTGGTATACCGTTCACATATGGATATATTGCTGATATTTTAGAGAAAAATAAAGATGGTCAATACTTTGGTAGTATTACGAATAATGAGTTATTAGAGACGTTTTTTCAGAAAGATGAGGTAGAAACTAATGCGTGATGTTATTGTAGCAAATAAGGAAATTCTTGACTTTGATAATCAAATGCAAGTACAAGATGATGTGTTTCCAATACTGCATATTTTAGACAGTGATGGTGAAATTGTTGATAGTGAATCATTACAAAGAGCTCAGTTAACTGAGGAAGACTTTATAAATATCATGAAGCGCATGTTGCTAAGTCGTCAACTAGATATTCGTTCAACCAAGTTGGCAAAGCAAGGACGTTTTGGATTTTTTGCGCCAACTGCTGGACAGGAAGCTTCTCAAATGGCCTCATCATATGCTTTTAAAGATGATGATTGGTTAATGCCAGGTTATCGCGATATCCCTCAGATTGTTGTTAAAGGATGGCCAATTTGGAAAGCAATTTTATGGTCACGTGGCCATGCATTAGGCAATGTATTTACAACTGAAGAGGGTAAACCGGTTAATTCGTGGATGCCACAAATTATTATTGGGGCGCAATATGTGGAAGCGGCAGGTATTGCACTTGGTATGAAAAAGCGTCAAAAAGATGCGGTTGCTTATGCCTACACAGGAGAGGGTGGTTCATCTCAAGGTGATTTTTATGAAGGCGTAAATTTTGCAGGTGCTTATAAAGCGAATGCGGTTTTCTTTATACAAAATAATGGCTTTGCTATTTCGACACCCCGTGCGATGCAAACGGCTGCAACGCATTTGGCCGCAAAAGGTTGGGCTGCAGGTGTACCCAGTATTGTTGTTGATGGAAACGATCCTATTGCAGTCTACTTGGCATCAAAGGAAGCAAGGGCTTGGGCAACGAGTGGCAAAGGTCCCGTGTTAATTGAAACGCTCACTAATCGTTTAGAGGCGCATTCAACTGCCGGTGATGATCCATTACGTTATCGCACACAGGCAGATATTGATGCTGCTTGGAAAAAAGAACCATTAATTCGAACGCGTCAATACATGACTGGTCAAGGTATTTGGGATGAAGATAAAGAAGCAGCTTACATTACTGAGGTCAATGCGCTTATTGATGATCAAATCAAAATAGCTGATAAGGTTTCTAAGCAGAAAATTTCTGACTTTATCAAAAACACACTTGAAGTACCAAGCTATGCGATGGCTGAGCAAATTACCAAGTTTGAAAGCGAGGGAAAGTAACATGGCTGTTAAAAGTTATATTGATGCGGTTCGTGAAGCGATGGACTTAGCATTAGAGAAAGACAATAATGTTTTGATTTTTGGTGAAGATGTTGGTAAAAATGGTGGTGTATTTCGAGCAACAGATGGGTTGCAAGCAAAATATGGCGAAGACCGTGTTTTCAACACACCTCTGGCAGAATCTGGCATCGGTGGATTAGCCATTGGCCTGACGACACAAGATTATCGGCCAATCATGGAAATTCAATTTTTCGGTTTTGTATTTGAAGTGATGGACTCCATTGCTGGTCAAATGGCCCGTAATCGATATCGATTTAATGGTACGCGTAATATGCCCATTGTTGTACGATCACCTTATGGTGGCGGTACTAAGACGCCTGAAATGCATGCAGATAATCTTGAAGGTATGGTGGCACAGATTCCTGGAATTCGTGTGGTAATGCCAGCTAATCCAGCGGATGCAAAAGGATTACTCTTGAGTGCAGTTGAATCTAACGATCCTGTTGTTTTTTTGGAGAATATACATTTGTATCGTTCAATGAAAGGTGATGTGCCCCAAGGATACTATACAACACCACTAGATAAAGCGGCAGTTGTCCATGAAGGTACGGATGTGTCAATCATTTCTTATGGCGGCGGTGTGCCAGTTGCTTTGAAAGCGGCAGAGGAACTAGATAAAAATGGTATTTCAGCAGAAGTATTAGATCTACGCACAGTGTCGCCACTTGATATTCAAGCTATTGGTGACACGGTTACTAAAACTGGTCGAGTTGTTGTTGTCCAAGAGGCACAACGTATGGCGGGTATTGGTGCAAGTATTATGAGTGAAATTTCTGAACGCTTTATCCTGAGTTTGAAAGCACCGATTGGGCGTATTGCGGCACCAGATTCAGTTTATCCTTTTGGACAAGCAGAAAATGATTGGATGATTAAATCTGATGATGTTGTGGCCAAGGTAATGGAGGTTGTGAATTATGACTGAGATTTTTAAAATGCCTGATATTGGCGAAGGCATGGCTGAGGGAGATATTACATCATGGCTTATTAAGGTCGGAGATGTGGTTGCTATGGATGACCCTGTTGCTGAAGTTCAAAATGATAAATTAATTCAAGAAATTTTATCACCTTATGGTGGCAAAGTGACTAAGTTATTTGTCGAAGCAGGGACAACTGTTGAAGTAGGTGATTCATTAATTGAATTTGATGGCGATGGCAGCGGTGAAGCTGCAAGTGGTCAGGAACCAGATACAGTGGAAAATAAACAAGTTTCTGAAGTGTCATCAGAAAATCCAACCGCACAAACAGAAACCATCGTGCAAGTTGCTAATGGTCATGTTTTAGCTATGCCTTCGGTTCGTCATTTGGCTTATGAAAAAGGACTTGATCTTACAAAAATCACACCTAGTGGTCGTCATGGTCACGTCACTTTGTCTGATGTTGAAAAATTCCAAGATGTTGATGAAACAACACCGGAAATTAATGCACAAAAAGTGGTTCAACCAACAGAAGCGGTTAACACAAAGAACAGTTCTTCTCTGGTTGCACCGGAACCATTGCGAGAGGGTCGTCAACCATTAACAGCAGTACGTAGGGCAATTGCTAAAGCAATGAGTACACAGAATGCCAATATTCCGGCGGTTACTAATTTTGATTCGGTTGAGGTTAGTAAGCTAGTGGCTCATCGTCAAGCATTTAAAACGCAAGCCGCTAATGATGGCATTCGCTTGACATATTTAGCATATGTTGTAAAGGCATTAGCTGCTACAGCAAAAAAATTCCCAGAATTGAATGCTAGTTTAGATATGACAACACAAGAAGTGATCTACCATGATGATGTCAATATGGGTATAGCAGTTAGCGCACCATCAGGATTGTATGTACCAGTGGTTGGACATGCGGATCAAAAGTCAATTTTAACTATTGCTTCAGAAATTTCTGAACTCGCTGAAGCGGTTCGTACTGGGACCATTCGACCTCAGCAAATGCAAGGTGGGACGATTACTATTTCTAATTTAGGATCAGCACGGGGCACATGGTTCACCCCAATTATTAGTGGTAAAGAAGTCGCTATCTTGGGACTGGGTTCGATTTTGAAAGAACCTATTGTCAATGAAAATGGTGATCTTGCGATTGGTCAAAATATGAAGCTATCGCTTAGTTATGATCATCGCCTAATTGATGGCATGCTTGGGCAATCAGCAATGAATTATTTGAAACAATTATTGGCTGATCCGGCTTATATGTTAATGGAGGTTTAATCATGGTTGTGGGTGCACAAGCGCGTGAAATTGATACAGTAGTGATTGGTTCCGGACCTGGTGGTTATGTTGCTGCCATTCGTGCAGCGGAGTTAGGCCAAAAAGTTACTATTATTGAACGGGATACGATTGGTGGTGTTTGTCTGAATGTTGGGTGTATACCATCAAAGGCTTTAATTAATGTTGGTCACCATTATCGTACAGCAACATCTGCAACACCTTTTGGTTTAACGACGAGTGGGGCAGAACTTGATTGGCATCAGGTTCAAGATTGGAAACAAAATAAGGTTGTTAGTACTTTGACTAGTGGTGTTGAAATGTTACTTAAAAAACATCATGTGGAAATCATTAAAGGTGAGGCAAGATTTAACGATAATGCGACACTCAATGTGTTACAAGAAGACGGGCATGAATTATTACAGTTTAATAATGCTATTTTGGCAACTGGTTCGCGTCCAGTAGAATTAGCTAGCATGCCATTTGGTGGTCGTATTATTGATTCGACAGGTGTTTTGAGTTTAACTGCTATACCAAAAAAATTGATTATTGTGGGTGGTGGCGTGATTGGCTCTGAGTTAGGCGGTGCCTATGCTAATTTAGGAACGCAAGTGACAATCATTGAAGGTTTAGATCACACATTAAACGGGTTTGATCACGAAATGACGAAGCCTGTATTAGATGATTTCACAAGCCGTGGTGGCGTAATTGTGACGTCTGCAGTTGCTAAATCAGCAGAACAAACAACAGACGATGTCACGTTAACCTATGAAGTTGCTGGTAAAGAACAAACGATCACCGGAGATTATTTATTGGTCGCAGTCGGTCGCCGTGTGAATACGGACGATGTTGGACTTAATAATACGGATATTAAGCTATCAGATCGTGGTGTGATCGAAGTTGCTGATAATATGCAAACAAGTGTTGCACATATCTATGCGATTGGTGATATTACCGCAGGTCCTCAGCTTGCGCATAAAGCAAGTTTTCAAGCAAAAATTGCGGCTGGTGCGATTGCAGAAGACCCACAAGCCCATGACTTGCACTATTCATTACCTGCTGTGGCGTACACTAATTATGAGTTAGCAACAACTGGTGAAACACCAGACTCAGTAAAAGACAAAAAGCTTAATGCTAAAATTTCAAAATTTCCATTTGCTGGCAATGGACGTGCTATTTCCATGGATGAGACGGTCGGTTTTATTCGGCTCATTAGTGATAAAGAGACACATGCGCTACTTGGTTGCCAAATTGTTGGACCAAATGCGTCAGATTTGATTTCTGAATTATCCCTTGCAATTGAGAATGGCTTAACTACGAATGATATATCATTAACAATTCATCCACATCCAACATTGGGAGAAGCAATTATGGATACTGCTGAATTAGCTGATGGTTTACCAATTCATATTTAAATCATAGTGCTCTTTTATATAATTATGATAAAATAAAGTTGCCACGATAGTGACAACTTTATTTAGATAAGGATAAATATGGCAAAATTTACAACAGCTGATGATGTCACTATTGACTACAATATACACGGACAAGGGCAATCTGTGATCCTAGTTGCCGGTTATTCGGGTAATCAGGCAACATGGACAGCACAAACTGATGTGTTAGTGGCCAATGGTTTACAGGTTATTACCTATGATCGACGTAATCATGGTAAAAGTGATACAGTTAATTACGGAATGCGTCTTTCACGTCATGGGAAAGATTTAGCAGAACTTATATCAGTATTGCAATTAAAAAAGCCAATATTACTAGGTCATTCTATGGGAGCCAGTACAATTTGGGCTTATTTATCACTATATGGGGACAACAATATAAGAGCTGTAATCACGGAAGACCAGGTACCAGTAATGTTGCGTGATGATAATTGGCCATTTGGTATTTTTAATTCTGATATTAGCACAGTTGTACCTGCTATTGAAAAGTTACCTCATACAAAACTCACGCGTTTAAAAATTTCAACAGAAATTAAAAGCGCACTAAGTCAAGCATATCAACCATTTGATTTTCAAATGAACGCACCATTACTATTAAATAGTGCCATACAGGACTGGCGTGACGTGGTGGTTCGTGAGCAAGTACCACATTTGTTTTTGGCAGGTGGTGCATCACCCTTGTGGTCAGCAGATCATGCAAAATTTGCATCAAAAATGGCACCTTATGGGCAGTATCATGTCTTTGCTGATGTTGGACATATACCGCATATTGAATCTCCGGATGATTTTAATCAAGTTGTTCTAAATTTTATTGATACCTTATAAATTCAAAATAAAAATAGTGACTAATAAGCTAGGCTTAGTCACTATTTTTATTTTGATTTTTTGGGGATGAAATGATTTAAATATCCTTTGAACTAATTAGTCGTTTCGATGGCTGTTACAATTTCTTCAAGTGATTGACTACCGAAAATAACTTGGTCACTTTGATTGAAAATCATGGCTGGAACACTCCTAATATGATGCTTTTCGCGTATTTCAGGGAAAATTTGTAAATCAATCATTTCAGCAGAAACATGTGGATTAAGGGCCGCAATATGTTGGCAAGCAGCCACAACATCAGGACAAAAATGACACGTCAACGATACGCCAATAGCAATAGTGGTTTCTGGTAATTTTTTGATCCGTTCAACAAGTTGACTATCAATAGTTTGTCCGGGACCAGCAGTATTATAGATAGCAAGAACCAAGGAATTCAGCTCATGTCCGGTCGGAATACCGCTAAATTGAATACCAGTGTCCAAACCAGTAGCTGTCAGTAGTCTAAAGTATGGTAAATGGTGAGCCATTGATTGATCAATAGTTTTTGATACGAATTGAATGTGTGAATTCAATGCGCTGAATTCCTGCAAAAATACCGTGAGTTCACGACTTTTTTCGGAATTATCTGTTAATTGTGACAAAACAATATCTTGTTCTAATTTGTTAAAAATGGGTTGCAGTTGTTGTACCAATTCATTTGCAAACCAATGGCTCTTACGATTTTGCGTCATAACAGGTTGTTTTTCTTCTAGGGCACTTGTTTGATTCAAAGTGGTGTTTGCTTTTTTATTCGTCATTTGGCGTGTAATCGCAATATTTAATGCCTTTTTTAACGCTGTGACGTATAATTCAGCACTGGTAGAAGCGATAGCACCATCAGAAGCAGCAGTGACAATTTGACGTAAGGGTTTTGAAATCACGTCACCAGCTGCAAAAACCCCAGGTATATTTGATTGACCTGTTGAATCAGTCACAATATATTGATTTTCATCAAGGGTAATATCTTTTTTAAACAACTTTGTTTGTGGATCTGTCCCAACATAGATGAACATACCAAAGGTATTATCATCTGGGGTAAGATGATATGTGGTTATTTCGTGTGTTTGATTATTGATGAAGTGCGCTTCAGACAAATAGTCTTTACCTGTAACAGAGACCACTTCTGTGTATGGCAAAATTGTAATACGATCGTTCGATCGCGCACGATCAGCTGTCAATGGGGCACAAGTAAAGTCGGCAGATCTCATAACAACGGTGACATGTCGAGCAAAACGGGTCAGATAGTCTGCCTCTTCAGCGGCAGCGTAACCACCACCGATGACAAAGACTTCCAATCCACTAAATAATTCGCCGTCACATGTTGAGCAATAGGCAACACCACGGCCACGAAATTCATGTTCACCCTGAAAACCAACTTCATGTGGCTTAGCACCAGTTGCAATAATAATACTGCGTGCGCTGTAAATATCTTTTTTCCCAGTAACAGTTTTGATGTACGATGCACTAAAATCATAATCTAGGATAGTGTCTACTACAAAGTTAACACCAAAGTCTTTTGCCTGCTGTTGCATTTTGTTAACGAGTTCAGTGCCGTCAATCGTTTCAATTGCAGGGTAATTAGCAACTATTGATGTCGTGATGACTTGACCTCCAATTTGATCTCCTTCGATTATAAGCGTATCCATGGTAGCACGTCCAGCATAAATGCCAGCAGATAAACCGGCTGGGCCACCACCAATTATGATTGTGTCATAAATATGGTTTTTTATCATCTTTGGGTCCTATATTATAATTTTCCAACTAAATCTAGGCTTGGCGTAATCGTGTCTTCACCTGGGTGCCAATTGGCAGGGCAAACACGATCGCCATGTTCAGAGACAAATTGTGCAGCCTCCAATGTCCGTAGAATTTCTTCAGCATTTCGACCAATTCCCATGTTATTGATGGTATATGATTGAATCTGACCTTCAGGATTGACAATGAAAACAGCTCGGAAAGCTAAGCCAGCTTCTTCATCGAGAACGTTGAAAAAGCGTGCTAATTTACCAGCAGGATCAGCTAGCATTGGATACTTAATTTTAGCAATTGTATCAGTGGCCTCAGCCCAAGCTTTATGGACAAATTCGCTATCTTCTGAAACTGAATAAATCTCGGTGTTGGCTTTTTGGAAATCAATGTAGTGATCAGCTAAGTCACCTAATTCTGTTGGGCAAACAAATGAGAAATCAGCAGGATAGAAAAAGTAGACGCCCCATTTACCCAAAGTATCTTTTTTTGTGACTGAAGTAACGGCACCATTATGGTATGCGTTGACAGAAAAGTCGGCAATTTCTTGGTTAATAAAGTTAGTTATCATGATTTTCCTCCTTTTAAATTACAATCATTCTAAACTAGTTTCATTATACTACTTTGATAATAAAAAATGCAAGTTTATTGTTACGAGAATAAAAAAATTAAGTTAGCTAAAAATTAGCGTGTAATTGAGCTAGACATTTGGTTTCTGGGTTTTGAGACATTAGATATTTAATCAACAATTAAAGGGTTCAAAGCCGCCATATAGCAATTTAAAACTATGTTTTGTCAGGTTATTGCATACATTCATGAGAGAAGGATGACTTATTAAACAAAAATAAAACCTGTCGTTCTATCAATAAATTTTAAGTTA
>NZ_AEMI01000031.1 GCF_000166715.1 Leuconostoc gelidum subsp. gelidum KCTC 3527 | reverse complement strand
CATCTCATCATGTGTGAGATGTTTTTTTATTGTATTAAAAGTTGCCGTGGAAAATCTGCTGGTACCGGTACACTAACTATTTTTGTGTCCCCATCGAATGGTATCGTGAGTTCAATTGATGTTGCATGCAACATCATACGTACAGTTCCCACTGTACTGCCATACAATGAATCACCAATGATTGGGTGCCCAATAGCTGCCAGATGAACACGAATTTGATGCATACGACCCGTTTCTAATTGTAAACGTAACAGCGTTTTTTGAAATACCGTATGTACCTGCGTCCAATGTGTTATTGCTAATTGTTCATCATTGCCATTGACCATACGTTTTCGATCATCATCCAAATCTACACCAATCGGCGCATTAATTGTCCCGGAATTACCAGTCATTTTACCATTGACCCATGCCAAGTAAGTACGTTTAATTTTTTTGTCAGCTAACATTCGGTTCAATATTGGGACAATAATAGGATTTTTAGCTACAATAACAGCTCCCGATGTCTCACGATCAAGACGATGAACCATATATGGCCTTGCCGCAACACCAGCACTGACAAGACGTCTCTCACTGAAATCGGCAGCCAAATAATTTAATAATGTATCATTTTCTGTTAGTGAATGTGGATGCATTTTCATACCCGCAGGCTTATTTACAATAACGAAATCTTCTGATTCAAAAACGATCATAACACGCTGCGCACCATTTGGTGGATAATGTGATTCGCTCGTCCGAAAATCCTCCTGATCAAACCGTAAAATTAATTTATCGTTGATTTGTAATTCATAGTTGGTGGGTACTTCGTTACCATTGACGAGATAGTTTTTTTTAATTCGTAACGCACCACGGATCCGCTGTGGCAACAGCCACATTTTCAATGTTTGTTTAATGGACTGACCCGCATTTTGGTTAGTTATTATGAACTGATGTGTCCAAGTCGTTGTCATAATTGCTATGCTCCTTAACTGACATTATCATTTTCAATTTTATGACTGTGCATTTTTATCAGACACATTCACAAGCTTATACTTGACTTTCCCCCCGTCAATAGAAGCATAAAGTAATTGCGTCTCATCCTCATCAAAAAACCCAAGATTAACAACAAACCCATCTTCATACTTTTCGACGCCTTGAAAGGCTTTTTTCATAATATGTTGCATAACTGATACAGTCTCAAGTTGCTCATTAGCCGCTAAAATGGCCTCATGTAATGATTCACCGTCATCAAGATGTTGTTTGATGATCGATACCTTAATGTAAGCTCGAAACCCATATAAACGCGTTTCTTGACAATCATTCCGTTTAATTGCCGAAACATAACCTTGTTTTTCCCAATAACGTAATTGCCGAGTAGATACATTTGTCATACGTGCTAATTCACCAATTCGAAATTGTAAATTATCAAATGATGGTTTTTTGAATTTTCTCAAGTGTGTAGGGATCGATTCTGAACTCATGCGTATGCGCCTCTATGCATTATTATATTCTTGTTAACTTAGTTGTCAAATTTTTGGTTAAATAATGTTTCCCATTGTGATAATATGGGCGTAATTTTAAAATTTTCTACACGTTGTAGACTCTTATCAGAATACGACTGACGAATTTTTTCGTCAAGAAGAATAGGCTCAATTGCTGTATACAAAGCTACCACATCAGCAGTAGGTGTCAAAATACCGTAATCACCTTCGCGCAATACTTCAGCTGACCCTGTGTTTCTCATGGCAGCAACCGGTAATCCAAAACTCATAGCTTCAACTAGGACTAATGGTAGCCCTTCCCAGCGCGAAGTTTGTACAAATAGGCTCGCATTTTGATAATGCGCCCGCAAATCATCATCTTTCAACGCACCGCGGTAAATAATTTTATCGGTCGCTTGATAGGTTGCCACTAATTGTTTAAATACTAACATATCCTCTGGCAATCCACTGCCAGCAATTGCTAATTTCCAATCCTCAGGTAACTTTGAAGCTAGCTGCACGGCAAAATCAATTCCTTTATGTTGAATAGCAATTCGAGCTGTAAAAGCAATGATATGCTTTTTTAAATCAGCATGTCCATTGGGCGTAATAGTCAATGGATTCCAAATTTTAACTGTTGTATTATATTCTGAAAATCCAGCCAAATCAGATTCCGTTAATGCAACAATAACATCTAAGGCACGTAAACCCGCATCAAACTCTTGCCGCATAGCTGCATAATACTGCGTTTGATACGTATGAACATTATTATGCATCCAACCGATTAGTTTGGTATTTGGTAAACTTAACCGTGCCGCAAAGCTGGATAACAACCCACCAGCTAAAATAACAACATCAAAATGACTAGCAACTGCTTCAAACTCTTTTATTTGTTGATCAAAACGTTCAAATGGCTGCGCATCATTATCTAATATCCGAGGCGTTTTCCCGATGATCAGTGGTGCTTCTAAGTCATAAAAAGGTTCAGTATCTGAAAAGCTATAATATGTCACCGAATGTCGTGTGCTCAATGCATTCCCAACTACTGTTGTGGCGCGCTTCATGCCACCTAATCCAATATTTTCTAACGCAATCAAAATTTCCATCTTAATACACCTCCAAATGACATTTAATCTATTGTAACAAAAAATGCCAACTTGCGGGCAGCTCTGTTAGCAGCAACCCTAAGTTGACAAATTATCACTATTCTATCTGACTCCAGTCATCCGCATTACGTGGTAACAAACGTGTCGAATCAGTTTTTTCGTCATTTGCTTCCGGTGCGTCTGTTACATATTTGCTTAATGTTGATTGATTCCCGTTTTTAGCAAATAAGCTAGTTGATGATTTCCCTAAAACAACGTTTTGTTTCTTTAGACGGCTAATTGTTGCACGTTTACTGTAATCAAATTGACTCACTTCAACTTCCTTAAACGCCTTTGGTTTATAAAAACGTAATAAGTTTTTCTGATTAAGATTATCTGACATCGCTAATTTTTCGTTCACACCCGATTGAATATGATCGAATGTTTTCTGTAATGTGGGACTAGGTTTTGTAATGATTTCATTTGTCTTCACGTCCCAATAACGATCGGATAAGCTCGCGTAATCACTTGTTATCCAGTCTTTATTACGAAATGCAACAACATCTGAGTGTTGTTTACTCAACAAATCTTGTCCAAACTGTATATAACGTTGTGTGCTAACACCTAACAAATGTTCAACTGTTGGCGCAACATCGATTTCACCGCCATATTGATGGTCAATATACCCTTTCTTCATCCCAGGTATATGCACCATAAATGGCACACGCTGTAAGTCAGCATTATCTAGATCGTTCCATTCACTCTCGTCTTTTCCTAAAATAGGCGCCAAATACTTAGCATCTGTATTAGAAATACCATAATGATCCCCATATAAAACGACCATCGTATTATCGTACAAGCCAGAAGCTTTGAGATAATTAAAAAATTCTTTCACCGATTGATCTAAATAATGATTAGTCACAAAATAATTATCAACTATTTTCGAGCCACTATTAGTCGTAACAAAATTTGGATCACGATCTTCCCTGTCTAACGTATATGGTGTATGGTTAGTCACGGTCAGGTATTTTGCATAAAATGGCTGCTGCAAATTTTCTAAATAAGGCACTGACTCCTTAAACAATAATTTGTCTTTCAATCCCCACGTTGTGGCCTTTTGACCAGTAAGATCAAAGTAATCGCCAGACACCCAGTTTTGATAACCCATATGTTTGTAGACATTATTACGATTCCAAAAAGTCCCCAAATTACCATGAAATACTGCACTCGAGTAGTCAGCTCGTTGACCTAGAATTGCTGGCATTGCTTGAAATGTTTGATCATTACCTAGTTTTGAGAATAACGATCCTTGTGGTAACCCAAAAGTAGATGTTTCCAACATATTTTCAGCATCCGACGTTTTTCCCTGGCCGACCTCATGAAAAAAATTATCAAACGCAATGGTACTGTTGCTATGATAAATACTATTTAAAAATGGTGTCACTTCTTGACCATTAATCTTACGGTCAATTGACATTTGCTGGAAACTCTCCAGATGAATGACAATCACATTTTTTCCTTTTGCTTTGCCATAAAATTCTGGATTTATATTAGCATAATGTTTCTGAATATAATTCTTAACTTGTGTAAACTCTTCCGGTGTAGCGCTTTTACGTACTTGTCCTGTTTGATACGTGTTAATGCCATCATAAATCATAAATGGCCCAAGTCCGAGATATTTAACCATGTATTCTCGATCAAATTGTCTCGTTAAAAGCTGTGGTCGATCAATATCTGCCACCAAAAGATTAGTCGTTAAAATAAAAAATCCAATTGTCAAAATTTTAAATGGTTTAAAACGAGGTAATAATTCGTTATCAAAACGTATTTTACGTGCTAAAAATAAAGCAATCAGTATGACAATGTCAATCCAAAATAAAAAATCATGAATTCCAAAAGCTATAGCGCCCGCAGCTTTCCCACCTTGATTAACTGTATTATAGCCAAGCATTGTATTAACTGACATGAAATCTGAAAACTCTCTGAAGTAAATAACATTAAGATACAACAACAATGTCATCACTGCATCGAGTACAATGAGTGCGCCATAATACAATTGCTTAGGCTTGATAAAAAGTGTCAGACTAAACAGCACAATTGTAAATCCCACCGGATTCAGTAACATGAGTACGACTTGAATTGGATCTTGCACATGTAACCACTCAAAATCAGCACCATAAGCTAAAATTGTCTTTAATGTTAAGGCTACAATGACCCATGTGAAAATTCCCAGCCGTGTATTTAATTGGCGTATCCAATTTTTAGGTGAAAGAACGTTACTGTAGAAACGCTTCAAAGTTTTTTTTACTCGGTTTTCCATAACTTCCATTATACCAATATCCTATACATCTTGTGTTAAATCTTGTTATAATATTAATATGACAATAGAAATTAAACATCAATTAGGGCTTGGCGTAATCCATGATGATGCCCTCAATATAAGAACCACTGTTTTCGTTGGAGAACAAGGTGTATCACTCGCTGATGAAATGGACAACCGACTAGCAGAGGAAAAAGCCTTGCATATCGTTGCTTACGTTAATGGCCAACCCGCAGCCACTGCACGTGTCATAGAAGAAAATACGGGTATTTGGCATGTCCAACGTGTCGCAACATTGTACGCTATGCGTGGTCAGGGCCTTGGTTCACAACTATTTGACTACATTGAAAATCTTGCCCCTATTTACCATATTCATACGCTAGACCTCGGTGCTCAAATACAAGCTAGAAAATTTTACGATCGATTAAATTTCCACACATATGGTTCTGAATTTTCTGACGCAGGCATAACTCATATCGGTATGAAAAAAGAATTGAAGTAATTCAATTCTTTTTTTCGTAAGCTACCTCTACTTGAATTTTGTATGCTCTTTCAGTATTAGTTAATTCTGTACGTGTCGCAGTATGACCAACACCACCAACAACTAGCACTGCAGATAGCGCCAAACGATAATTGTTCAGTGCTTGTTTCGTTGGTGTCATACCTACCATAACTAACGTTCCGAGATCATGCGCTTGCAGTTGATTCACACCACCTAGAATCTTGGTTGTATCATTCATAACCACCATATCAAAATATGGTAATGGTGTACCTGGATGGTTAGCAAACACAACATCTCGTTGCGCAATAATTTGTCGCTGTGCCTGTTCTCCAAGATGGCCGTAATCATGATTCATTAAACCTAACTGATCCAACTCTGTTGCTAATAATGTAATATTTTCTTGTTGCACTGTGTCACTTTCAACAACACCAGTCATAATATTTTGGCGTTGATATATACCATTGGCTGGTATCATAGTCGCCTGTTTAGTTGTTTCTTCATCAACATGTGGTCCACCAAGTATTTTTTCAATATGTGGTGAAACATCCCATTTAAAAGTAGATTTTGTAAAATAATATATTATATTTAGCACCACAAAATACAACAAAAAAACAAAAAAAGCAGCTATCAATGATCCTCGTAACCAACGACCGTTAGCAAAAAAGCGATAAGCTAAATAAACTAAGTACCAAACACCAACAGCACTGACTGCGGTATAAATGCGCCCTTTTATTTTGGAGCTAGTTGTAAAATAGCCTAAATAATGATTAATTAAATCAAGAATTGTAAACATTATTGGCCTCCCCCCGGAACATTATTTGCACGCGAACTTGCTTCAGATGTTGCTGCTGATGGCGCACTAGATCCTGATACCGAACTTGAAGAACTAGCAGGTGCGTCACTACTGGATATGCTGGGTGCTGTACTACTACTATCTGCAGAGGTATTCGCTGTACTACTTGTCGTCTGCTTAGGAGATTCATCTTCTTTACCAGAAGATTCATCATTACTGTTAGATGTTGTTTTACTAGTGGTCAAATCTGAATTACTAATTGACGTAGACGATGACGGGCTTATACTACTTTGACGTGGTGCAGTTTGTCCACCCTCACTTGTTCCCGTTGCCACATTGACAGCTATGTTCCCCGCACTGATAGCCACTATAAGCGATACAATAGCCGATGGTGTTAAAAAAGGTGGTGTTCTATATTTTTTAGACATGGTTTTCCCCAAATTATGTTAGATCTAGTAAAGTTGATACAGCTTTCATCACTCTATTCTACCTTTTTCAGTAATGAGTTGCACCAATTTATCCCTATATGCAACGAAAACCCGCAACTGCTTGCGGGCGGACATGTTTTATAAAATATTTTAGGGAGATTTTATGTTTAGGGAGATTGAGATTGGAGAGAAGTCCGTTGATTCGTTGTTTGATATCAACACTAGTTGATGTATATAATATAATTGACTCAAATTAAATGGAGATTAAACTATGACACGCTATAAAACTTATTTCATTGACCTCGATGGCACGATATATCAAGGTAAAACTAAGTATCCTTCAGGTAGGCGTTTTATTGAACGTTTACGAGACGCCAAAATTCCTTATCTATTTGTCACAAACAACTCAACCAAGAATCCCATCGATGTAGCGAAAAATTTAACGATCAACCATGATATTCCCACATCACCCGATCAAGTATACACAAGTGCTATGGCAACTGCTGATTATTTGTCACTACACATGCCCTTAAGCACTAAAATTTATGTCATTGGTGAAATTGGCCTAGTCGAAGCATTAACAAACGCCGGGTTCACAATTGTAACTGATGCGTCTGCAAGCGCCGTAGTAGTTGGTTTAGACCACCATGTCACCTATCAAAAATTAGCAATAGCAACCGAAGCAATTCAATCTGGTGCCAAATTTATTGCGACTAATGTTGATACAAATTTGCCAACAGAACATGGTTTGATGCCTGGTGCTGGTGCAATAATAGCTGCTGTTCAAACAGCGACACAGACAAATCCGTTAGTTATTGCAAAACCCGAATCCCCAATTATGACTGGTGCGCTGCAACGTATGTCCGTCAAAAAAGCAGATGTTATTATGGTTGGTGACAATTACAACACGGACATTTTAGCAGGTATTAACAACAATATTGATACGTTACTGGTTTATTCTGGTGTGTCAACGCCTGATCAAATTAAACAAGTACAAAAAAAACCAACACATGAAGTCCTGTCTCTCGACGATTGGACAATATAAAAACGCTTGTTTCTACGTGAAACAAGTCG
>NZ_AEMI01000032.1 GCF_000166715.1 Leuconostoc gelidum subsp. gelidum KCTC 3527 | reverse complement strand
GACAAACCTAAACGTAATTAAAATAACACTAATACGTTTGGTTGCATTTTATGTATGGTACTTGTTTAATCAGTTATTCAAAACAGAGAGCATCATTGTTTGAAAATCAGAGACAAAGCGGTCAGTATCCACTAAGACGGCTACTTGTGTTGTCGTTGGTACAAGCAGCTTGTCTTTGTCACCGATTGTGCGACCGTAATCACCGCTTTTTTGGTCATATGTGACATGCATCGCTAGAGGTAAAGTGGTAACGTAACTGGCGTCGATACCCACAGCTACGGCTAGAGGATCGTGTAATGCAGCGCCTTTTTTATCAATACCAAGATTGGCATAAGCATCAATGTAGAAATCCATTAATTCAGCAAATTTAGTAGCAGCTGTTGTATTTAAGGCACGCCAAGCTGCTGTTTCTTTTTTAGTTAAAAGTGTGCGCAATGTGACATCTAAACCAACCATCGTTAAGTTTTTTTGACGTGTAAAGGCATAGTCAGCGTCTTCTGGGTCTTGATGAATATTAGCTTCGGTGAATGGTGTCACGTTGCCAGGAACTGTCAGTGCACCACCCATCAAGGTTGTGTTACCAATCAGTGTTGCGACTGCAGGATCTTTTTTGATGGCAGTTGCCAAATTGGTGAGTGGACCGGTGGGAATAAAGATTAAATCATCTGCGTATTGATGAGCAGCGGCAATCAGGAAATCAACACCAGATTGTGTTTCAACATGACGTGGTGCAGTCTCTAGTACGACTTCGCCAATACCATTTTTGCCATGAATGAGTTGCGAAATAGGCATGACATCAAAATGGTCGGTGGTTGATGAATGACTTTCGCCAATAAAAACTGGCACATTGTTGGCACCAAGTAAGTGCAATAAATTCAGTGAGTTTTGAGCTGCTGTTTCAATCAATGTATTGCCATAACTTGAAATAATGCCAATGAGGTCAACATTTGGATCCCCGACAGCATAGGCAAGTGCAAGTGCATCATCAATACCAGTATCTAGGTCAAGAATCATTTTTTTCTGAGCCATTTATTTAAATCAGTGTGTAGCGCGCTATCATTTCGTAAATATTAGCGCAGAACAACACGTTTCCTCCATTATGTATGATAATTCCATTATACCGATTAGCAACATACTGAGGGTTAAAAAGGTATAATAATTAAAGTAAAAAAATTATGACTGAAAGGAAACGTATAGGTGCCCATCTGATTAAAATTGGACATTGATACAACAACATTATGGAATTATATGATATAGCCATTATTGGTGGTGGGCCGGTCGGCATGTTTGCTGCTTTTTATGCTGGCCTACGTGATACAAAAGCTGTGTTAGTGGAGAGTTTGCCAACACTAGGTGGTCAAGTGACTGCCTTGTATCCTGAAAAGGTAATCCTAGATGTTGCAGGATTTGTAGGTATTAAGGGTTCAGAATTAATTGATTCATTATATCGACAGTTGCAGTTATTTCCAGTCGAGATTAAGACGAATACAACTGTGACTAACCTGCAAAAACAAAATGATTTATTCACAATTACAACGGATAATGGTACGTCTTTTCAATCCAAAACGGTGATTGTTACAACTGGGAAAGGTTCTTTTGAACCACGAAAAATACAAGTAGATGGTGCTGATTCGCTTGTCGGTCAAGGGATTCATTATTTTGTGACCAATAAGCAAGACTTTATGCATCATGATGTTGCTATAGCTGGTGGCGGTGATTCGGCTGTTGATATGGTCACGATGTTGAACGACGTGACAGCATCAACTCGAATTATTCATCGACGGGACACGTTTAGAGCGATGGAGCAAAGTGTTAACGCATTAAATAGCAGTACAGTTATTAAGGAAACACCAAAAAAAATTGTGTCAATTAATAAGCAAGATAATGGTAAATTAGCTGTTACTTTGGCGCTGGTTAAGGATCCGTATGATGTAACTGTGATTTCTGTTGATGATTTAATTATTAATTATGGTTTCATATCAAAGAACCAAACTGTTGCGTCTTGGGACATTAAACCTGTACAAGACAATCAGGTTTTTGCAGTAAATCAGCAATTGCAAACGAGTATTGAAGGCGTGTTTGCTATTGGGGATGCGAGCCACTATCTTGGAAAAGCAGATTTAATAGCAGTTGGTTTAGGAGAAGCGCCAAATGCTATCAATGCCGCAGTTAATTTATTTGATCCTAAACGTGGTGGTCCGGGTCATTCTAGTTCGATGGTTATAAAAAATGGTCATCTAAGCTGACTAAAGATTAAAATTAGTTTTCAAGCGTATCAACGTAATGTTGATACGCTTTTTTCATTTCTGTAGCAACAGTGATTTCAAAAATATTATTTTTTAGTAGATCATAATTTATACTTTCCAGGTCGGCATGTGTTTTGCTAGGGTAAAGTGTCATGAGCGCTTGCCGAAAAGCATCAATTTCTGATGAATATGTTGGTTTATCAAGTAGGTAGAGTTCACTAATAGCCAGAAGTTTTTTCGAAGCAAAATTATATAGGGACCATGATGGATATTCTACTTGATCATTGAGTTGAATCACTTGAAATAATAGCGGTGCGTATTGTGATGCCTTATGTTCTGAAGTAATACTGGTCAAGGCGCTAAAAGCAAAGCGTAAGCCAAGTGATTGGTTAAAAAAAATGACATTTTGTTGCGCAGCAGATAAGTCACCAATTGCGGTTGTGATATCAATGCTGTGCTTGATTGTAGCGATGAGATTATGCAAAATATTAATGAATTCAGCTTCGTGAAATAGAACATTGTTAAATTCTAGCTTCAATAGCACTAGCAAATTAACTTCTTCTAAGCCGTACTCACCCTCAAGTAGCACACTTTTGAGGGCTTTTTTTAAATCCGATGGTAAATCACTATTAAATGATGAAGAAGATGTTAGGCGATAGAGTTTCACAGACATTTTTAAACGTTCAATATTATACGTTATATAGAACTCGTGCAGAGGTATTTGATAATTAATCTTGGCAGGCAAATATGATGGTGTATCGTAAATTTTTAGATGGTTATCCGCCATACTTTTCATATGGGAAACTTCAGAAAATGTTGTACGTAAGTAACGCACTGTATGGAGAAACTGCAACGTTGTAATGTCCGTTTCTCCCTTAACATAGCGATACCAAGATGAATTTGAAATATTTATGTAATCTAAAAGTAATGATAATTTAATTCCTTTGTTCTTGCGTATTTCGTTTAAATGGTATCCAATTGGCTTGGCTTGGCTTGGCTTGGCTTGGCTTGGCTTGGCTTGGCTTGGCTTGGCTTGGC
>NZ_AEMI01000033.1 GCF_000166715.1 Leuconostoc gelidum subsp. gelidum KCTC 3527 | reverse complement strand
GGTAGATTGTAAAATTAAACCGAACACTTGAATAAAAAAGCCACAGCGCCTTTAATGGTAATTGTCTAAAACAACCATAAAGGAACTGCGACTCATGACTAGTTTATCATCTCAAGAACGCACTGTCATTCAAACTTTACTCGAATTGAATTATTCTGTTCGTGCCATTGCGCGCTTTATTAAACGCTCTCCTTCAACCGTTTCGATTGAAATTCATCAAGTTACACCCTATAAAGCTGAGATTGCTCATGCGTTGGCATTGAAAAAACGTCATCTACGTGGTCGTCATGACACGCTAACACCAGCTATCGCTGTCTTTTTGAATCACCACATTGGTATATTGAAGTGGTCACCAGAAACCGCTGCGCATGTTTTAGGGTTACCTTTCAAAACGATTTATAATTGGCTCAATGCTGGTCGACTCAAACTATCATTGGCTGATTTACCTGACAAAGGTATCCGTCAAAAGCGTCAATCTGATGGTAGACGACAAGTATTTGTGCATGGTCGTTCGATTGAAACGAGACCTGAAAGTGTGAAAGCACGACAAACCTTTGGACATTTTGAAGTTGACACCATGCAATCGGGTAAAAGACGTGGCGATGTGCTGGTGACAATTACTGAAAGACTAAGCCGGGAACATATCGTGAGACGGGTCACTGGGCGCAATAGTCAGGCAGTGACACCAGTCTTAATTCGTTTTTTTCAAGGGATCAAAAATGCCAAGTCAATCACTGTTGATCGTGGGCGAGAATTTGCAAAATATAACGAAATCGAGCAAAAACTAGGCATTCCAGTCTATTTTGCGCACCCATATTCACCAGAAGAACGTGGGAGTAATGAGATATTAAATCGATACGTCCGTCGTTTTATACCGAAAGAACGCAAAATTGAAACAGTTAGCGCCAAAGAATTAGATCAAATTAATCATTGGATCAATGCGAGACCAATGAAAACACTCAACTGGCAATCACCACGAAAGGTTTTTCAGCAGTTTGCAGTGTTCGGTTAATTCTTGCAATCT
>NZ_AEMI01000034.1 GCF_000166715.1 Leuconostoc gelidum subsp. gelidum KCTC 3527 | reverse complement strand
ATATCCAAATTAAAAGCTATTCATCTACTGAATAGCTTTTAATTTGGATATTTTTTTATTTAATCTTAATGCGCGACAATGACTAAGAATAGGATGAATAATATGGCTAGCGCATACATTAGTGGATGTACTTTTTTACCACGACCAGTTGTAATCATTGTAATAGGGTATAAAATGAATCCCAAAGCAATGCCATCTGAAATTGAGTAAGTAAGTGGCATACCAATAATAATCAAGAATGCAGGTGCAGCAATGGCTAAGTCTTCCCATTCAATTTGACGTAAGCTTTTTGCCATCAAAACACCAACAACAACTAATGCGGGTGCAGTAACTTGTGACGTTACGACACTTAGTAATGGTGAAAAAAACAAAGCTAATAGGAAGAATAGACCTGTAAAGACACTAGTTAATCCAGAACGGCCGCCTACTGCGATACCTGATGATGATTCAACATAAGCAGAAGTTGGAGACGTACCAATAACAGCACCAACTGTCATACCTACGGCATCGGCCATCAAAGCCCGTCCAGCACGAGGCATTTCATTATTTTTCATAAAACCAGCCTGTGTGGCTAGGCCAATCATTGTACCTGCTGTGTCAAAAAATGTTACCAGCAAAAATGTAATCACAACCGTAATCATTTGCAAAGAATTAATATCGCCAATATGCATCACACTAACGCCAAATGTTGGTGCTAATGAAGGGACTGGCGAAATGATTGTAGTGGGCAGTTTAATTAATCCAAATATAATACCAACAATTGATGTGGCAACCATACCAATAAAAATAGCAGCGGGTGTTTTACGTGTCAATAAAATAAAAGTAAGGATAATACCAAAAATTGACAAAAGTGACGTGGGCGTTGTTAAGTTACCCAAAGACACCATGGTGTCTTTATTGGCAACAATTAAGCCAGCATCATGTAGGCCAATAAAAGCAATAAATAGACCAATACCCGCTGCAATAGCTAATTTTAAGTTTTGTGGAATAATATTAATAATTTTTTCACGAATCTTAAAAAATGTTAGAACCAAAAAGATAATCGCAGCAACGAAAACACCTGCCATGGCTGTTTCCCATGGGACCTTCATGCCAATAACGACAGAATAGGCAAAAAACGCGTTGACACCCAAACCTGGTGCAATGGCAATTGGATATAAAGCAACAATTCCCATAAAGAGTGTCGCAACAGCTGAAGCAACAGCTGTTGCAGTAAAGACAGCACCTTTATCCATACCAGCAGCACCTAATACAGAAGGATTGACGAACAAAATGTACGCCATTGACGTGAATGTTGTCAAACCAGCAATGAATTCAGTACGAATTGATGTATTCAATTCGTCGAGTTTAAAATAATTTGCAATCGCAGACATGATTGCCTCCCAAAAATATAGTAACGTTAGACGTTCTACTTAATTTTAGCAGTATAAAAGATGAATTAAAACATAAATATTCAGTTTATAGTGTCTAATTATAAATTGTTTAATCAAAAAAAGACGTGAAAGCGGTTTAAAGACGAACGATAATATCATAGTGTTCGTCTTTTATTGATGGTTATGTTGGCATGGCTAAAAAGAGAGTGGTTGTTGTGTTGAAATCAGCATACTTTGACATGACAGAATAGGTAAACAGGTTTAATTCCTTTTTTGGGCGAGGTCACTGGCAATTTATTTAATTTTTAATGTTATAATAGAAATAACATTGATTTAAGGAAGTTAACTTATGGGTACACAACTTGTGTTGGTCCGACACGGCGAATCGACAGCTAATCGAGATAATGAATTTACTGGTTGGACCGATGTTCCTTTAACCTTAAAAGGTCAGCAACAAGCCAAAAGTGTCGGTAAAATTTTAGTACAAAAACAGTTACTTTTTGATAGGGTACATACGTCTTATTTACAACGTGCGATTACAACAGCCAATATTGTTTTGTTTGAAATGAATCAGTCTTGGGTGCCAATTAATAAAACATGGCGATTAAATGAACGTCATTATGGTGCGCTACGTGGGTTAAATAAAGATATGGCGCGATCAAAATATGGTGTTGAAGCGGTTGCCTTATGGCGCCGTAGCTATATAGATGTTCCGCCACTATTAAAAAAAGTGGTGTCAGACCGACGTTATCCTAATAATATTGAACCACTTGGTGAGAGCTTAGAAATGGCAAGCCAACGGATGCTACCTTACTGGCTAGACGTTGTAGTGCCTGAATTACGCGCTGGTCATAATCAATTGATTGTTGCCCATGGTAGTACATTACGCGCATTAATAAAATATTTAGAAAAAATTAGCGACAGTGATATTGATGGTTTGGAGATTGGCAATGGTGAGCCAATTTGTTATACATTCGATGAGCAATTTAATATGAGTGAGCGCCAATATTTAGAGTCAGACTAACGCTTTGTGACAAAAAGGAGAATAATTTTGAACGCTAAAACATGGGCACGAGTCCAAAAATATACGGAATTACAAGGCACGTCAGGACAAGAACAGACAATTCGCAAAGCTTTTCGTGAGGAACTATTACCATTAGTTGATGATATTAAACAAGATGGTTTAGGTGGCATTTTTGGTGTTAAAAAGAATAGTGATCTCCATGCACCGCGTGTCATGTTTGCGGCGCATATGGATGAGGTAGGCTTCATTGTAACTAGTGTATTACCTAATGGTGCTTTGAAAGTTGCGGCTGTTGGTGGTTGGAATCCAACTGTGATTTCATCACAACGGTTTACACTATTTACTATAAATGGTGCTTATCCGATTGTATCAAGCTCTGTTTCACCACATTTGTTACGTGGACGTGATAGTCAAATCACACTACCAACAGTGGACGATATTTTATTTGATGCTGGATTTGTGGATCAGGCAGAAGCACATGCATTTGGTGTTTTTCCAGGCGATTTTATTGTACCCGAAGTGGCAACAATTATGACTGCGAATAAAAAACGTGTTATCTCAAAGGCGTGGGATAATCGTTTTGGAATGGTCACTATTTTAGAGGCATTAGATGCTTTAAAGGATGTTCAAACGCCTAACACGTTAATTATGGGCGCTGATGTTCAAGAAGAAGTAGGCCTTCGTGGTGTACATGGTGCGGTGAATTTAATGGAACCGGATGTTTTTTTTGCGATTGATTCCAGCGCAGCTGATGATGTAAACGGTAGTGTGGGCCGTCAAGGTATACTAGATCATGGGACGCTTTTACGTGTATTTGATCCTACCGTTGTGTTACCACTCCGTTTAAAAGAATTTTTACTGTCGACTGCAGAAGATAATCATATTCCGTACCAGTATTTTGTATCAAAGGGTGGGACTGATGCAGCAGCAGCTCAAAGTGAACGAACAGGTATACCTTCAGTGGCATTAGGTGTTGCCTCGCGATATATCCACACGCATCAAACGATTTGGTCAATTTCAGATTTTGAAGCAGCAAAAGATTTTGTTATCGCGATTGCGAAAAATCTAGACGAAACGAATTTGAAAACAATTTTAGGTGATTAAGTTTGCATGTTTAAAAAATTACGAAAATTAGATTATTGGATAGCTGTACCGTTTGCAATTCTTAGTATGCTAGGCATTGTGATGGTTTTTTCAGCAACTCAGGGAACGACAGCAGCCCTGAGTAATTTTATTAAACAAGCAATTTTTGTTGTGATAGGATTAATGGGCGCATTCTTTTTATATCATTTTAATCTTAGAAAATTACAAAATGCAAAGTGGATGCGTAACCTTCAACTTGGTGTTATAGCGGCACTAATTATTGCTAGGTTTGTTATGCCACCTGTCAATGGGGCCCATGGTTGGATTAATTTAGGCCTCATAACGCTACAACCAGCTGAATTTTTGAAATTAGCTATGATTCTTTATTTTGCGAATTTTTTTGCTAGGCAACCTTGGCAAAATCACGTACGATTGAAATTACAACCAGTGAGTCAACTAAATGTCTGGGGATTACCATTAACAGGGCTTGCACTAGTTATTTTAATGCCGGATAATGGTAATGGTTTAATCATTATATTAATACTAATGGCACTGTTTTTAGCCTCTGGTGTATCAAGGCGTTTAATCGCTTTAGTAGCAGCTATAATGGGATTGGGATTTGGTTTTTTGCAAACGTTGATTCGATTTGCCAATCATTTTTTTGATTTAACAAGTAGTAATCACTATGCCAGTGCACGATTAACGAGTTTTGTTAATCCGTGGGATCCAAATGCCGTTGACACGAGTCGACAACTGCTCTATGGTTATTATGCCATTGCACATGGTGGTATATTTGGTGTTGGTTTAGGCAATTCACTTATTAAGCCTTATTTGCCAGAATCAAATACTGATTTTATTATGGCAGTAATGACAGAGGAACTAGGCGCGATAACAACAGCATCGGTACTTGTGTTAATGTTAATATTGGTTGGTCGAATGATAATTTTGGGTATTCGGCAAAAAAGTCAATATGCACGACTGGTATTGTTTGGCGTTGCAACACTGTTATTTGTGCAATCACTTATTAATTTGGGTGGCGTAGTCGGTATTTTGCCAATTACAGGTGTTGTTTTCCCGTTTATTTCTGGTGGTGGATCATCTTATATTGTTTTTAGTGCTTCAATTGGTTTGACTTTAAACATTGCTGCGACACAAAAAAAACTAGTCGCTATTCACCCAGCAGATATCATTGCTAGAAAGGATTTAAAATGACATTAGAAATACAACCGCGTCGTGCTTTGTATGTTTATTTAAAAAATAATCGGCATGCTACACAATTAAAAAAATTTGGTCAATTGACTTATGTTTCTCAAAAAATGAATTTTGCCATGATTTACGTTGATGATATTGACGTGGATCAAAAAATTGAAAAAATTAAACAATATAAATTTGTTAGAGATGTTTTAAAATCACCACGTCCAGATATTGATCCGGATTTAGGTGATATGCACGATGATATTTTCTTTGAAAATTATGATGAGGAGAGCGTAAATTGACGTATGGCTGGAACTAGTAATCTAAATTAATGTTACTACCAGTAGCGACAATACGCGTATTGATAAGATGCGAGTAGTAGCAGGCCGATTTCGTGGCACAAAATTAGAAGCAGTTGTGGGTGATAAAACACGTCCTACAACTGATAAAGTGAAAGAAGCGATGTTTAGCATGTTGATGCCATACTTAGATGGTGGGGATGTACTAGATTTATATGCTGGGACGGGTGGTCTTGGTATTGAGGCTGTGTCTCGTGGCATGGGACATGCCACTTTAGTTGACCGCCAAATTCAAGCGATTCAAGTGATTCAAAATAATATTGAAAAAATACATGATAAAGATGCTTTTACGGTCTTAAAAATGACATCTCAGCAAGCATTACAAAAATTTTCTGAAGAAAAAGCGCAATTTGATCTTGTTTTTTTAGATCCACCATACGCTAAGGAAACGCTTAATGCGGACATGCATTATATGGTAGATCATCACTTATTATCCAATGGCGCCATAATTTTAGCTGAGAGTAACGATGTGGCAAATTTGCCAATTGAAAATGATACATTTGAAATTATGCGACAAAAACAATATGGTATAACTGTTATCACGATTTACCAATACAATAGTTTATAACGAGATTGACAAGGGGGAACAGATATGAGTATTGCATTATTTCCAGGTAGTTTTGATCCGCTGACTAATGGTCATTTAGACGTTATTCGGCGTGCAAGTAAAATGTTTGATACGGTGGTTGTTGGCGTAGGTAATAATACGAGTAAGCAAGCGCTATTTACACCTGAAGAAAAAATAGCACTGATATCAGTTACTGTTGCTGACTTAGATAATGTCGAAGTTGCTGTGATGCATGGGTTGACAGTACAATTTATGGCAGAAATCAACGCTGGATTTATTGTGCGTGGATTGCGTAATAGTAAAGATTTTGAATATGAACGTGATATTGCAGGGGTCAATAGTGCGTTAGCGGACGTTGAAACGATTTTATTATTGTCTAAACCAGAAAATCAAAATATTTCTAGTTCAATGGTTAAAGAGATCGGTGCAATGGGTGCAGATAATATGGCAAAATTTGTCCCTAAAGTTGTTGTTGATGCGTTGAAGGAACGGTTAAATTAATGCATAAAAAAAGTAAAATTATAGCAGTAATTGTCGCCGTTTTTGTAATTATTGGCTTAGTATGGCTTGTTCGTCCGCTTGATGGCTATATTGAAAGTCCTGGTGAAGCAGATGATTTATCACAATTTGTAAAGATTGATGGCAAAAATGATACATCAAAGGGTCGTTACAATATCACATCGGTATATCTTTCTCGGGCAAATGGTTTTAGTTATTTGCAAACAAAAATTAATCCACACATGTCCTATGCTAAATCTGAAGATGTTATGGGTGGACAAAGTTCCGAAGTATTTAATGAGGTACAGAATTTTTATATGCAAAGTGCCATTGCTAACGCTGAACAAGTAGCATTTAGGAAGGCAAATCAAGAAATAACTGCAACTTATCGTGGTATTTATGTGTTAAGTGTGAGTGACACGTCACACTTTAAAAAATCAATTAAGGTTGGGGACACTATTACAGCCGTTGATGGGCATCATTATGAAAATTCTGATGGTTTTATTAAATATCTTGCCAATAAGAAAAAAGGTGTTCGAGTGACAGTTGATTACCTACGCAATGGAAAAAAAGGTCAAACCTCGGGTGACACTATCAAGCTACCTAGTAGTAAATCATCTGAATATCCTAATGGTAGGTCAGGTATTGGTATTGTTTTGACAGACAACGTCGCAGTTTCAACATCACGAAAAATAGCTGTTGATCCAGGTAAAATTGGTGGTCCTTCTGGTGGTTTAATGTTTACACTGCAAATGTATGATCAGCTCACCGGTGATAAATTATCTAAAAATCGTAATATTTCTGGTACTGGGACAATGAATGTTAACGGTTATGTTGGTGAAATTGGTGGTATTGATAAGAAAGTCATTGCTGCGAAGGAAGCAGGATCAACTGTATTTTTTGCCCCCTATATAGCACCAACTAAAGAAATTTTGAAGTATGAAGAACAACATAAAACAAATTATCAACTTGCTAGAGATACAGCAAAAAAATATGCCCCAAGTATTAAAGTTATTCCTGTAGAAACATTTCAAGATGCAGTAAATTATCTTGAGACAGGTAAAATAATTAAAACAACAGACAAGGTAAAATAAAAATAGGCGACACCTTTTTAAAAAGGTGTCGCCTATTTTTTATATTTTATGAACATATATGCTATTAATCCAACCACTGTTGGCAAGTTTATACCACAGAAGACCGTTTTCATGACGCTCCTCTTTTGAAATAGCAACAAGATCACCATCTAGAACGCTACCAATTGGTAAACCATAAGGAGTGGCAAATATCTCAGTTGACATATTTGGTAAGAAGTTAACTAACGCATTAGGTTGATTATTTTCGACGTTTAAGTCTTGTATATAGTTAATATTCTCGACATTAGGCGCTGTATCTGATAATGACATTAATGATGCATCATAACGTATCCAAACATGATCGCCAACTTGGTACCAAAATTGACCATTTCCTGAAATGACACGTAGTGGTGTTGCCCAATAACTGTCAGGAGGTAACGTTGTTGAAATATTAGCATAATCATCGGGATCCGTATGAGCAAGCGTTTCAACATGTAATGCAATGTACATATTAACGCGATGTGCGTCACGCCAGCTTTGTGGCCGGTAGTTTAGGTGCAGGGATTGTGGGAAATTACCGAAAATACCGGATAATTCACCTGAATTATCAACGTACACATAATTTGGAATGCTTGGCGTGTCAATTGTGTAAGTTGTTTTGGGCAAACCGTCTAAACGTTCGGGTGGTAAAAGTTGTTCATGTGTTGCAATATTTTCATAATAAATCCAAATGGGTGATTGATTTGTCATAATTTAACCTCTATCATTATTATATCAAAACTGAGTATTTTAATTACATGGGTTTAGTGTGGTAAAACTTGAAAAAAGGATATGATCAATTCAATAAAACCACGTATCATAAATAGTCACTGGTTCGTGACGTTTGTGTGCACTGGTCAGATATAAATGTTCAATTTTTTCAGCATCCTTGGTTGATATATTTTTCCCTTCTAAATAATCATCGATACAATCGTATGTGACACCAAGCGCAATTTCATCAGGTAACTGTGGTCGATCGTCTTCTAAATCTGCGGTTGGTGTTTTATCGTACAATGCTTTTGGTGCTTCAAGGGTCTGAAGCATATCACGGCCTTGTCGTTTATTCAAACGCCATAGCGGGTTAACATCAGTGCCACCGTCACCGTATTTTGTAAAGAAACCAGCGAACGCTTCTGCTGCATGATCAGTGCCAATTACAATACCTTGATATTCACGAGCTACGGCATATTGGGCAATCATGCGCATTTTTGGTTTAATAGAGCCACGACTCAAATCATTGACCACAAGACCACTTTCCTGCAAAGCAAGCGTCATGGCATCAGTAGCTGATTTGATATTAGTGGTTATAGTTTGGTTAGGTTGGATAAAGTTAAGCGCTGAAATGGCATCTGATTCGTCACTTTGTTTACCGTAAGGTTGCCGTACAGCGATGAGTTTGTAGTCAATGGTTGGATTGACGTTTAATTCATCAATAGCAATTTTAGCAATTTTTCCTGCTAACGTGGAGTCTTGGCCGCCAGAAACAGCAATAATACAACTTGTATATTGTAGATTGTGCTGTAAATATTGTTTTAAAAAATCAACTGAACGGCGAATTTCTGTCAGTGGATCAATGAATGGTTGAACGTGAAGGTCAGCAATAATTTTCGCTTGTAGTGGGCGCATATTAATTCTCCTTAATTTTTAGTCGAACGTCAGCAATGGCAGTTGCTTTGGCATCTGCCAATTGTTGAGATAACGTGACGTCGTAATGATCAGGATGATCAAGTCGTTTAAAACGATCGGGTAGTTTTAATAAACTGTTTTTTGCGTATGTTTGAATCTCTTGTATTGTGGGCAGGTGATATACTTTTTGACCTTTATTAAAAACATCATGCAATATTGGTTTGCCAGAACCTGCTTCTGTTGCAAAAGACAACACGTCGCCTGATTTTGTCCGCCAAATTTGTTTTTTTCCGGGAATTGAAATTTTTTCAGTATCATCGGAAAGTTTAATGGTATTTTTACCATCGATACTGACCATTTTATAAACAGCACCTAATGCAGGTTGGTCAAACGAAGTAATCAATTTTGTACCAACACCCCAGACATCAATTTTTGCGCCACGTGCTTTTAAATCAGAAATCACATATTCATCTAAATCATTTGATGCATAAATTTTAGCGTTAGAAAATCCGGATTTATCAAGCATCTGGCGAATTTTTATCGACAATGACACCATGTTACCAGAATCAATTCGAATACCTTGAAAATTAATTTTGTCACCAAATTCTTGAGCAACTTTAATTGCAGCAGGTACCCCAGATTTTAATGTATCAAAAGTATCGACTAGAAAAACAACATCGTGATGTGAATTGGCATATGTTTTAAAAGCAGTATAATCGTTTTGATATGCTTGAACAAGGGCATGAGCATGTGTACCTGACACGGGTATATTAAATAATTTACCCGCACGGACGTTTGAGGTGGCATTGAATCCGCCAATGTAGGCGGCACGTGTTCCCCACAACGCAGCATCAAATTCTTGAGCACGTCGTGTACCAAACTCCATTAATGGATCACCATTGGCCACTGTTACAACACGAGAAGCTTTGGTTGCAATTAACGTTTGAAAATTAATAATATTTAGCAAAGCTGTTTCGAGTAATTGTGCGTCAATTAATGGGCCTTCAACCTGTAGTAATGGTTCGTGATCAAACATGACCTCGCCTTCATATGGTGCACGGAGAGAAGCGGTCAATTGCCACTTTTTTAGATAGATTAAAAAATCTTCATGATACAAATTAAGTGACTGTAAATAAGCAATATCACTATTACTGAAGTGTAAATCATCAAGATATTGTACAATATGTGCTAGTCCAGCAAAAATAACATAGCCATTATTAAAAGGCATATCACGAAAATAAGCTTCAAAAACAACTGGTTTTTTGTCAATACCTGCTTGCCAGTATGTATAAATCATGTTTATTTGATATAAATCAGTGTGTAATGCGAATGAATCGTCTGGGTAGAACATAATAGTTTCCTTTAAAATTATTAAACTCATTATAGCAAAAATATTGTGTAAAAGCCGTGATATAATAAAAATATGAAAGAAATTTTGACAAACAATCGAGATGAAACCCAAAAATTTGCTGCACTTGTTGCCGCTTTGTCTAGTCCAGGACTAGTAATTGCCTTAAATGGTGACCTTGGTGCAGGGAAAACAACCTTCACGCAAGGATTTTCACGTGCACTTGGTGTGACTGAGCGTGTTAAGAGTCCGACCTTTAATATTATGAATACTTATCATACACATCACTTTCCAATTTATCATTTTGATGCGTATCGCTTGGAGGAAACAGGCGCACAAGATCAAGGATTTGAAGATTATGTTGGGACAGACGGCGTGACATTGATTGAATGGCCGCAGTATATGAAAGATTTGTTACCTAACAATCGATTAGAATTAATTTTTACGCGCGGTAAGTATGATGATAGCCGTAAAATTCAAATTAATGGTGTGGGTAGTGCAGTAGAGATAGAAAGGCAATTATGATTTTTGATAAGGCTAAGCCAATTACTTTTAGTTTGGAAGAGGCAAGTTTAACACGTGCAACAGCATGGCAATCTTTAATTCAAAATTTGATGTCAGAAACAGATACTTTTTTGGTTGCTAGTGTACGTGACGGTCAAATAGTAGCAGAAGAAGACACAAATGAGCCAGCGATCACTTTATTGTTGATTGCAGAGCAACAAAATGACACATTACCAGTTGGAATTGCTTCAATTGAAAATGGTGAAATTGGCATGGCGATTTTGAAGGACTTTCAAGGTGCAGGTCTAGGTAAGAGTTTAATGGTAGCCTTACTTGATTGGGCAGAGATGGTTAATTTGGAGAAAGTTTGGTTGGATGTGCAAACTGATAACTTAGTGGCGACACATCTTTATGATAAGTTTGAGTTTGAAAAAGTTGGATCTGAAGTCAACCTCACACTACCAAATGGTCGCGTGACCAAATTACAACGTATGGTTAAGTTTTTAGTTAAGGAGAACACGTCATTATGAATTTTATAGCCATGGATTTTGAAACAGCAAATCACGAAAAATATTCGGCCGTATCAATTGCAATTGCAATAGTCCGCGATAATCAAGTTATTGATAAATTCTATAGTTTGATTAAACCAGAAACGTATTTTAGTTCACGTAATACTGCAGTCCATGGGTTACGTGAAAGTGATGTGATTGATGCGCCCAAGTTTCCAGAGATTTGGCAAATTATTTCACCATTGTTTAGAGACAATAAATTAGTTGTAGCGCATAATGCAGCATTTGATAATAATATTTTGAAGGGCACTTTGGCTCATTATGGGATTGAAGAACCACATTATATGCTACTTGATACTGTACGAACAAGCCGTAAACTCTTTCCTAAATTTGAAAATCACAAATTAAATACTGTTGCAAATAATCTAGGTATAACACTAGACCATCATCATAATGCACTTGATGATGCTGTTGCAGCAGCTAACATTTTAATATATGAAGCCGAACATTTTGGCGTTGATAGTTTAAAACAGTTTGTACAAAATAAATGACCTATCCTAAAGAAAAGGACAGGTCATTTATTTTATAGGTTAATTGTTAGTGAGATTGGGGCATGATCTTGACGCAAACCAGTATCTAAAACACCAGTATTTGAAACGTTTTCTGCAATACGGTCACTGACTAAGTAGTAATCAATTCGCCATCCAGAATTATTAATTTTACTAGTTTTGCTGATTTGAGCCCACCAAGTATAAATATCTGGTGTGTTAGGATTTTGCATACGCAAGGTATCGGTAAATCCAGCATCAAGTAAGGCAGTAAATTTTTCACGTTCTTGATTAGTAAAACCAGCAGAATTATGATTTGTTTTGAAATTTTTAAGATCAATTTCTTCATGGGCAACATTCATATCACCACTAAAAATTACAGGTTTTTTGGCATCGAGCGTTTGAATGTATGCCCGATAAGCATCATCCCATTCGCCACGAGCCGATAAACGAGCAAGAGCTGATCCGGAATTTGGCGTGTACACTGTTGAAACATAATAATTATCAAATTCTAGTGTAATAATGCGCCCTTCAATATCCATCGTGTCTGGTGCAGCAATTTTTGGAAATTCGATACTTAGTGGTTCGATGCGTGTTAACATCATTGTACCAGAATAACCAGAACGTGCTGTACTGGAATCTAAATAGACATGATAATCAGGGAACAATTCAGCGATTGCTTCTGATTGCTTTTTTGTCATGCCTGTTGCTTTAAGTTTAGTTTCTTGAATGGCGAATACGTCTGGCTTGCGCGCAGCAATAGTTGTCAGTACGTCCCATGTCATTTCACCACGCGCTGATTTGTGTTCAACAGCTGCATTGATTGAATCGATGTTCCAAGATATGAGTTGCATGTATAGGGTCCTTTTTTAGATGACGTGTATGAGATCAAGCATTTTCTGTTTTGTGGCACTGTTGACTAATTAGCATATTTTTTCATGAAAGTTGGTAGAGCCTGGCTTATTTGTGTTGGCAATGTCACATATTGCGTTTTGGCAAGTTCATCAGCAATAGCTGAATGTATATAAACCGCAGCTAATACTGTATCTGATAGTGTAGCTGTTTTGAATTGGGCAGTGAAACCCGCAATAATACCCGCTAAAGTATCTCCCATACCACCAGTTGCTTGGTACGGTCCACCAATAGGTAGTTCGTAAATACCATCATCTGTATATATTTGAGAATGAAACTGTTTTAGAACAATTATTGGTTTGGTGGTGAACTTGTTACGAGCCAGTAAATTAAAGGCTTCAAAGGGCTGTTGGGCAATCGGAACACCACTAACGCGCTGCCACTCCATTTGATGTGGCGTTAAAATTAATTGTCCTTTTGGCCAAGATAGGTGTTTTTCAGCAGCTAAGGTGAGAGCAGAACCATCTATGATCGTTATTTGTTTTTCTGAAATAGCAGAAAAAGCCGCTTGAACAAGATCAACACGATTACCAAGTCCGGAACCAATTAAAATCACGTCGCTCGTATTTATATAGGCAGTGAGATCGTCGTTAAAATTAATAACCATTGCCTCAGGTTTGTGACTATGAATTGCTGTGAAATTACTCGGGTCAGTTGCCACGGTGACTAATCCAGCACCAGCATTGATCGCTGCTATAGCATTCATGATCACTGCACCGCCGAACTGTGAGGTACCACCAATGATTAATACACGGCCATAAGTGCCTTTATGTGACTGATTGAGACGTTTATTAATAACTTTATACAGTATTTCTTCTGTTAGTGATTTCATCATTTGTTACCTCATGGACCTAATTTCTTATAGGCAATGTGTTACTGATGTATTGATGGTGTCTCTATTTGGTCAGGTGATTACGATTATCCCAAAGTACAGCCACAGCGAGAATAAGAACACCTAAATTAGCGGACAGTATGGCAAACGTCATTTGATTGACAATCCAACTGACTAGCGAGACAAACATTAATATGATCGCAATAATAGTGACATAAAGTGTTGTTTTATTCATGATTAACTACCTTAATAATATCCGATTTATATTTTTCAAAACATTGAATGATCAGGATATTTGCAACGTTAGGTAATAGATTATGTATGTTGTTTATAACCTAACGATACTCACACTTAATTTTATATGATTCAACCAATATTTACAAATAAGGTACGATATTTTAGTATGTTTGTATCACTTGATATGAGTTGTAAATTAGCAACGTCTAACAAATCTATGTGCTTGCTATAATCGAGACAAACAGTATAATAAAGTTATATATCATCATTGAAAGGTTTTTTAACTATTATGACAATTGATTGGAAACAAGAAACGGCTTCACGACAAAATGCCTATATTGAGGACTTGAAGTCTTTACTGGCAGTTAAATCAGTCCGGGATGATTCGCAGGCAACAACGGGTGCGCCATTAGGTCCAGGCCCAAAAGAAGCATTACTCAAAATGCTGTCCATCGCTGAACGTGATGGCTTTACAATAAAAAATATTGATAATGTGGTCGGTTATATCGAAATTGGCCCTAAAGATGCTGGCGAATATGTTGCTATTTTATCTCACGTTGATGTCATGCCGGCCGGTGAGGGCTGGGAGACAGAACCATTTGAACCAGTAGTTACTGCGGAAAAAATTATTGCACGTGGTGCCTCTGATGACAAAGGGCCTGGTATGGCTGCTTATTATGCTTTTAAAATCTTGTCAGATTTGAATGTACCGTTGAAGCGACGCGTGCGTTTGATTTTTGGTACTGATGAAGAAAATGATTGGCTTGGCATGACACGCTATTTTGAAGTGGAACCTGAGCCAGTGTTTGGATTCTCTCCAGATGCAGAGTACCCAATTATCAATGGTGAAAAGGGAAATGTTCAAGTTCTTATCAATGGCAAGGCCACTAATGGTGGTTCAGATACTTTGTTGTCATTTGATTCAGGTTTGCGTACCAATATGGTGCCTGGTTTGGCTGTTGCATCAGTAAAATCACCACAAGTAGCAGAAATAGCACTTGAATTTGAAGCCTTTTTGTCAGCGAATAAAGAAATTTCAGGTTCTTTGGAAACTGATAACGATATTATTAAATTGACTCTCAATGGCAAGCAGGTTCATGGTGCAATGCCTGAAACAGGTGAAAATGCCGGAACTTATTTGGCTAATTTTTTGCAAAAGTTTTCATTTGGCGGTACAGCTAAACATTACTTAACATACCTGGGAACTCCTGCGCACCAAGATACAATTGGTAAAAAATTTGGCATTAATCATACTGATGATGTGATGGGTGCACTATCAATGAACGTCGGTATTCAAAAATTTGAAACTGATGGTGATTTATTTATCAACTTTAACTTTCGTTATCCAAAAGGTATTCTACCGGAAGAAATTGTTGCTGGGTTAACAGCACAATTAAATGGGTGGGATGTCATACCAACTATAGGTGGTCATGCACAAGTACCACACTATGTCGCACCATCTGATCCTATCGTAAAAACATTGTTAAAAGTTTATCATGAACAAACTGGACTACCTGCACATGATCAAGTGATTGGCGGTGGCACATATGGCCGTTTGATGGCACGTGGTGTTGCTTTTGGTGCGTTATTCCCAGATTCACCTGATACCATGCATCAAGTTAACGAATTCGCGCTTTTAGATGATTTATATCGGTCAATCTCAATTTATGCCCAAGCGATTGCTGAGATTACAAATTTAGACTAGGTCAATATGATGAGATTAGAACGCATGAGTGTTCTGGTCTCATTTTTACAAGGCATGTCATGTTTAATAAGGAAGGTATAAAATTATGGAAAAATATACGGATGAGGCACTCAAAAAGCGGTTAACACCAGAAGCCTATCAAGTAACGCAACATGCAGCAACTGAACGTGCATTTACGGGTGAATATGATCAATGGTGGGAAGCAGGTATTTTTGTGGACATTGTTAGTGGGGAACCACTATTTAGTTCAACCGATAAATACGATGCCGGCTGTGGCTGGCCATCCTTTACACAAAGTATTGATGATCAACATATCAAGCGACACGTTGATCAATCATTTGGTATGACGCGAACAGAGGTGACATCGCGCGATGCGAACTCACATTTGGGACATCTATTTACTGATGGACCAACTGAAAAAGGTGGTTTACGTTACTGTATTAACTCAGCTAGTTTGAAGTTTGTTCCGAAAAATGAATTGGTAGCAGCGGGATACGGTAAGTATTTGTCGTTATTTGAATAACATTTTTCTATCATTTATTTGTTCTAGTTTGTTATAATGTAGGGAAATACTTTTTTGGAGAATAGCAAACGATGGAAAATGTCCGCAAAAATGATTTTTGGAGATATTTTAACCCTGTAAACATTGTGAAAGAATTATTATTAGGATGGACGATACCTGAGGCAATTTTATTGATTGTGTTAGTGTTTTTGCAAGGTGCGGTGTGGGGATTGGGCGTCATGCACACGCACAATTTTGACTGGTTCGGCTTAGCGACTGGATTGATGAACATTATTACGGTTGTGTTGGTAGCAAAAGGACGAATTACTAACTATTTCTGGGGATTAGTTTATTCTGTCATGTATATGCCGCTAGCATTTCAATCGCAGCTGTTCGGTGAAGTTGCACTTAGTGCGTTTTGGGTTGTTATGCAATTTGTTGGTATTATCGCATGGTTAGGTTTTATGAAGCGTGATACGAGTACTGAGAAAAGTGATCAAGCAGTTGTTACAACAAAATACATGTCGCGAAAACAGTGGCTGTTTGTGATACCCGTCTTTCTTGTCCTTTTGGCGATTGTCGGTTTGATTCTAGAACAGGCGGGCTCAAGACAACCATATATGGATGGCATGACAACAACGATTTCTATGGGGGCACAAATATTGCAGACAGCAAAATTTGCTGAATCTTGGTATGCTTGGTTACTTTTTGATATCGTTGAACTTATTTTATGGGGACGGGCTTGGACTGGCCATGCAGACCCTAGTGCATTTGCCATGCTTGGTATGAATCTAGCACTGACAGTTAATGCGATTTATGGTATTGTTCAGTGGCGGAAGTTAACAAAGAAAGAGTGAGAGGATAAGCTATCATTAAAAAGTGGTAGCAAAGCGCGTTTATAAACATGAGAACTTTTGCAGGTAATTTATTTAAAGATGATTTAGAAGGCGAAAAAATTGGTGTTTTTTTTGGTACATTAGCACCAATGCACGTGGGTCATCAAGCAGAAATTTATAAGGCTGCTGCCCTAAATGATGGGGTTGTGGTTATTGCGTCAGGATATACAGGTGATCGTGGTGATCAAATGGGGCTTTCTGTCGAAAAGCGATTTCGCTATTTACGAGAAGCATTTAGTGATGAAACGGCGATTAAAGTAGATTATATTAATGAGGATAATATTCCTCAAATGCCAGCAGGATGGGATGAATGGACCAAAATTTTAGTGCAAACCGTCAAACGCAATGTCGTTAATCAGAATGCTAAAATTACTTTTTATACGGGTGAAGCAGAGTATAAATTGAATTTAGAGAAACGTTTACCTCAAACTGGACAATTTACTGTTAGTTTGATGGATCGCACGGTCTTGAAAATCTCGGCAACTGACATTCGTAAAAATCCAATAGGCAATTGGGATTATATTAATCGTGTTTTTCGGCGCCATTTTACAAAAAAAGTCACTGTCATGGGATCGGCATCTACAGGAAAATCGACTTTAGTACGACGATTAGCACGTACGAGCAATTCACCATTTTCCGAAGAATACGCACGTGAATATCAAGAACGATCAAATGTGAGTGATGACGAATTAGTAGTCAAAGATTACATTCGTTTGATTCAAGGGCAGTATGATGCTAATTCTAAAGAAATTAATTCACCAGCTAACAACGGTTTGACAATTTTTGATACGGATGCCATGGTAACTAAAGTTTATGCTGATCTGTGGCTGAGTAAAGAGGATAGTAGACAATTACAGCCACTGTTTGACAATACAATTAGTGAAGAATTGATTGATCTCATCTTGATTATTCCACCAGTGACACCCTATACTCATGATGGTTTTCGTAACATGAATAATACTGATGATCAGTCAAGGTGGGCATTTCATAATGAATTAGTGCGTGTTATAAAGCATTATGGTTTCATGGACAAAGTAGTGCTACTTGATGCTAAGGGTGAAGGTGAAGATCCTTATGGTTATTATGCCCGATACTTACAGGCTTTAGATGCGATACAGGAAAGAACAGGGTTTAATATTAAACATTTATAATAATGAATTGGCCAATCTATTGAGATTGGTTTTTTTTATTGACTAGACAACTTGAGTGTGCAGTTCTTTGTATTTTCCATTGACATACAGCACATAAACTCCTACAATGAAATTGTTAATAAAATCACAAAATAAAAGTTAGGAGACTATCATGTCAGAAAAAGTAGCGATTGTAACAGGTGGTGGACAGGGAATTGGTGAAGGAATTGCACTACGATTGGCCAAAGATGGTTATGCGGTTATTGTCAATGGCCGTACAGAACATAAACTTACCAAAGTTGTTAATAAAATTGAGGCTGCTGGCGGTCAAGCGTCACTGTTTGTTGGAGATGTTCAGTCTCGTCAGGTTAACTTTGATTTGGTCCAATTTGCCATGGAAAAATATGGCCGTTTAGACACATTTATTGCAAATGCGGGTATTGATTGGGTAGACACGATTGAAGAAACACCTGAAGAACAAGTTGATAACATTTTAAACATTAATTTAAAATCACAAATATGGGCTTTACAAGAAGCACCGACGGCTTTACGAAAAAACGGTAAACAGGGTGGCACAATCATTTTAGCATCTTCAATTGCTGGTATGGAAGGATTTGAAATGTTAGGTATTTACTCAGCAACAAAGTTTGCTGCCCGAGGCTTAATGCAAGCTGCAGCCAAAGAATTAGCTGTAGATAATATTCGAGTTAACGCTTATAACCCAGGTATTGTCCTAACACCAATGTGGGATGAAATAGATGCCCGATTCGCAGAGCGCAAGAACGTGCCAGTTGGATCAACACGTCAAGCGTTTATTGATGGTATTTTGTTGGGTCGTGGTGAAGAACCAGAAGATATTGCGAAGTATGTGTCATTCTTGGTATCAGATCAAGCGGATTATATTACCGGACAATCACTAGCAGTTGATGGTGGGATTAAGTTTCAATAATAACATAGATGATATAGACTAGAAATATTAAAATTACTGTCGAATTGCTTTTTATGACTTGATCTCAATCACATTTTGATCCACAATTAAGATCAAAAAACTTGACGTGATAAAGGATCCGGCCCATGATTAGCAACAAGCAACAA
>NZ_AEMI01000035.1 GCF_000166715.1 Leuconostoc gelidum subsp. gelidum KCTC 3527 | reverse complement strand
GTAAGTACAGCACCAGTAAGTGCAACACCAGTAAGTGCAGCACCAGTAAGTGCAACACCAGTAAGTACAGCACCAACGAGTAAAGCACCAGTATATACAGCACGATTAAATATCAAATCAAATAATAATTCTGTAACGGCTAATGATGTTAAGACAGCACCTAGCTCTATTTTGTCTGATACAACAAATTATCTAAATGTGGATGTTCAATATATCAATGATCACAATGCATTAGGAATTGCTGCATTGTTTAGTGTATTTGCTAAAACCGCAAAATTGGCTGCTGATGTCAATGGGAATATTGCGGTACAGAATCTTATTGATTCAAATCGTGATTTTGGAACACGTGAAAATAATTATAATCTCACAAAAGGTGATTTGTCGTATATTCAAAATATTTCAAATAATCAAATTTTAAATGATCGTGCATTTCGTTCGGTTAATTCAGTTGCCATCTTGGGCGAATTTATTAAAATTGTAAAAAATTCTGCTAATCAAATAGAAATAAATGGCGGTCGTGTAAGCACTTTGAATGAGGCCAATACTTTCCAAGATGCTGCCGGTAATAAGTACATTGATTTTGATAAATATTTTGCGACGTTATATGATAAAGCCGAAGCATACAGTGCAATTACTCAATCAGAAAAAGTTATCACAAATTTTTCAGATAATAATCAACAAGTTGTTGATGTTTCTAAGGCAGATCAAACACAAAAATTCATATACGTTGATATAGATTATAGTAAGTTAGCTGGGCCACAACCAATTACTATTAAAGGTTTGTCCAACGATCTTGATGGACCGACAGTTATATTTAATGTGAAACATTTACCTAATTCAGATATATCTGTTCAAACTCAAATTAATTATACATATGCCAATAGCATAAGTGTTAACTCTAATGGTGAAGATCATACACAACCTAATCATGTATTATGGAACTTTGGTACAACAGATGCTAACATTAATATTAATAGTGGTCGATTACTGGGTAGTGTATTAGCGCCAAAAGCAACAATAAACGTTGGTGTGAATATTGACGGTAATATTGTAGGTGCTAATGTTAATATTACTGGTGGAGAGACACATCGTTGGGATGTGCAAACGCCAAGCTCGGAAGTTCCAAGTTCGGAAGTTCCAAGTTCGGAGACGCCAAGTTCGGAAACGCCAAGTTCAGAGACGCCAAGTTCAGAGACGCCAAGCTCGGAGACGCCAAGTTCGGAAACGCCAAGTTCAGAGACGCCAAGCTCGGAGACGCCAAGTTCGGAAGTTCCAAGTTCGGAGACG
>NZ_AEMI01000036.1 GCF_000166715.1 Leuconostoc gelidum subsp. gelidum KCTC 3527 | reverse complement strand
ACGAATGCCCTTTACAGCATCTCCGTTGGTACCAAAGAAATAAATGGTATTAGCATTTGTGCGAACATAATTGTTTTGTATTTGTTTAAAGTCCTGACCATAATATTGCATTTTGCCATTACCATAGTCACGTTCACCTGTCACAGCATGTCCGTCTTTTTCATCAAAATACATATATGTCTGATCAACTTTTAAATAGCCATAATGCATGTGACCATTGTTATCATAATAAACAGTTTTAGATAAAAGATTGGTTAGTCCAACTGAATAATTGCCTTGCTTGTCAAAATTATACCAGTAATTATCAATATTTTTTTCACCGACAACTATTTTACCGTTTTCATAAAATTGATTTGTCCCGTTTTTATTGATCCACCCGTTTTTCACAGGTTCTTGTGTTTGAACCTGTGCGGAACTATCCGTCTTCCCTGATGTTTGAACGGTACTGATCTCTGATGAAGGTGTCACGTTAGTTGCTTTATCATTACTATCAGTGGACAAAACTGTACTTGATGATAAACTACTATTTTTTGCCGTTTCCTTGTCATTACTGACAGTAGCGTCAGTATTTGATGTGGTTTGCTTTTCAGCTTGTACCTTATCTTTATAATTTTGCGTGGTAGTTATGTTATTATCAGGGAGTTTGTTATCAATATTATCAGATGAGTTTTTTGATGAATGCATTGCTATTTGATCTGAATCATTAACAGAACCAAAAGCCGTCGTTGTCTGATTTTCAGATTGGTTAGTATCCGATTTGACAACTGCACTGTCTGAACCAGATACTAGCGTTGTATCTGCACTTGCCGAGTTAATAGCAAAGGTAGTCATGATACCAGTAGTTAAAACAACCCCTGTGACTAACCTCTTACCAACTTTATATAATTTATATCCCTTAATCATTTTGTCCCCCAATTATTCCATTGCAACAGTAATTTAATATCTTAATATTATAACCGGTTTTCCATTCATGTACAATTTAATTTTCATTGCTATTTCTATTAATTTCCGTTTAACTTGATATAACTGTTGTCCAATTAAAGTAAAGCCTATTCCCAGCAAAGCTAAATCACGATAGGTAACGGTTACGAACATGTTAATTCTTTGAGTTTGTTCACTCAAAGCAAACAAAAAAGAACTATCATAAATAAGTATAATAGGCGTTTCCTTTTCAATCTAAAGTATTACAGTCAGTCCTGTGACATGCCTGATTTTTTGCGCAATTTCTGGCAATTTTTCACGATAAATTTCCCCATCTAATCGCGCAATCTGTTGAACTGTTGTGGCATAACCAATCTTATAGTATTGAAAGTAGATATTGATTTGACCAGAATAAATTTGATCCACCAACTTGACTTCATAAATCGTGTTTGGCTTTTTGGTAAATAATTGTTCGATTTCTAAAATAATGTCGTCAATTGTTGTCATGACTTAACCTCACTGCCCACATGTTCTCAAATAAAATATGTTCTGTGCCAATCATGACACCACGATCAGAAAAACCAGCAACTATACCAACAACGTTAGATGACATATGATTTGTTTGGTCTGTGTAATTTTCTTGCACAATAACCAATTCATAATTAATACTGGCATACTGTAAGCGTGACTTCATTTCTGATAAGGACATTTGTGCCATTTTTTTCGTGACATGATGTCTTTGTTGTTTTTCTTGTTTCAGTGACGATGTATGATCAGATAAAAAGTAACCGTTCCACTTGACTTTGCCACGCTCACGATAATCATTTTTGAAGAAGTTGGTCACCAATCGGCTAAAAT
Source organism: Leuconostoc gelidum subsp. gelidum KCTC 3527 (assembly GCF_000166715.1). Lineage (GTDB taxonomy): Bacteria > Bacillota > Bacilli > Lactobacillales > Lactobacillaceae > Leuconostoc > Leuconostoc gelidum. Next base: position 227,408 of record NZ_AEMI01000036.1, on the reverse strand, counting down.
CATCATTCATAGCTGTTACCCCCATTATGGCCACCCACTAAATTCGCACGGTCAATCGCTGTACCGCCTTCTAGTTTGGACATGGCACGCATAATCGCAGTTGTCCCAAAGCGTTGACGTAACTCATCAACGACTTTATCAATTTTATTAGTGTTAATCTGTTGTTCTGGTTGTCTAAATAAGTCTAGTTGAATACCCATGGCATCAATTAGCCCACTATAATCAATGCCAATATGACGAATAACTTCGCCATGCCAATTTTGCTCAAATAACTGTATCATAATTTCCATTAATTTTCGCGTGTCGTTAGTAGCATCAATCCGTAATTGTTTTCTAAAACCATGACTACTTTGTTTTTCACTTTCTGCATACGAATAACCAATAAATAAACTCACTATAGTTGCCTGTTTTTGATGGAATCGAATACGTGAGGCGACTTGATCCACCATTTCACGAATGACAATTTCAATTTCTTCACGCTTATGATAATCGCGTGGTAATACTTGCGAATTACTATAAGATTTACTTTTAGGGACAATAACCTCTGTTAAATCAGAGCGATCAATGCCCCATGATAGCGCATAAAGTTGTTCGCCGACGATACCCATTTTAGCACGGAAAACATAAGGATCTTGATGAGCCAAATCATACATGGAATTTACGCCCATATTATTTAATTTAAGTGCTGTGCGCTTGCCAATACTCCAAATATCATTTAATTGCGTGATTGGCCACAATTTTTTAGGGACATCTGCGTAATGCCAAACGCCCATAAGATTAGGCGCATGTTTAGCTTCTATATCTAAAGCAATCTTAGCCAAAACTGGTGAATCGCCAATACCAACAGTCAGGTAAATGCCAGTCTCCTTACGGACACGTTCTTGAATTTTTCGCGCCACGATTTCTGGTGAATCGCCAAAGAAAGCCCAAGTATCCGTCACATCTAACAATGACTCATCAATTGAATACGCCAATAATTTTTCTTCTGTGGTATATTCACGATAAATACTGTTAATCCGTAAATTTTCTTGAATATACAGGTTCATTCTAGGATGTACAATAATCAATTTTTTATCTCTAGGTAAATCACGTTGGCGCATGATGTTACTTGCTCCAAGCTTTTTTTTAGCCATAGGTGAAGCTGCTAAAACCAAACCACCATTTGTATTGGCTTGTTCAGACATAACAACTAAAATTGATCGCAGGGGGTTCAAACCAAGCTCAACGCTTTCAACACTGGCATAAAAGCTTTTTGAATCAATCATAAAGAATACGCGTTGTTTTTCATATTTATAATTATAGCTCTGCCCAACCATTTTTTATTGTTCCTTGTCATATAATCTATTTTACCATTATACGAACAAACGTTCTTATATGCAATAGTTTAATATATTAATTTTCTTAATTGTTTTTAGCATGATAAAGTTGTTATTACTTAAATTAGATCCTGTATCTATAAAATTAAATCACGATAAACAAAGATCACAATTATGAATTTTTCAACCAAATTTTGTACGCGCCTTGCTAAGTATTGAATCAAAAAGCACATCACTATACGTCTGTGATATGCTTGTCATATTTTAGTATGTAGTTGCATAAATATCTATAACGTTTTTTGAAATATTGTTAATGTTAAACTAATCATGAAATATTAATATAAAGATGAGGACCAAGATTATGACCGAATTCCCTAATCCCGATAAAATTTATCCTGATGAAAATGTTAAAAGTATTGTCTTTTTAAAAAATGTTGTTACTAAACCTAATATTGAAGTAGGAATATATACATATTTTTCAGACAGAGAACCGACAAAATTTGAAGATCACGTCACTCACCATTATGATTTTATAAATGATAAATTGATTATCGGTAAATTTTGTTCAATTGGAGAAAATATTGAGATTATCATGAATGGTGCTAATCATCTCATGAAAGGAATGACATCTTACCCTTTCTATATCATGGGTCACAACTGGTCTAATCATCTCCCAACATTTGATGATTTGCCAATCAAAGGAGATACTATAATAGAAAACGATGTGTGGATAGGTCAGAATGTAACAATTTTACCAGGAGTTCACATCGAAAATGGCGCAATCATTGGTGCTAACAGTGTTGTAGCTAGTGATATTCCGGCTTACTCAATTGTTGCTGGGAACCCTGCAAAAAAAATTCGAAAGAGATTTCCAGACGCTATCATTGAACGCCTACAAAAACTTGCCTGGTGGGACAAAGATATTACATGGATAACGAAAAATATTGACAATTTAATGACTGCAAATGTTATAGAATCAAAAATAGACGAATTAATTTAATTCATCTATTTAGATCCAATCTAAAATTTTTGAATTAGACTTTTTTTTGATATTTGCAAAATTAATATCTCATTTTATAATTGCTTGTGTAATTAATACTTTTAGTCGTTACTAAAATAAAATTTTCATGTTTTAGCACTAATTTCACTGTATCGATTGCTTCAATAGTTTGTGCCAATGACCGGTTTTCTTTAAAACAGCGGATTCGGAACAATTGATTGCAAAAGCCATTTTTTAATATTTTCTACTGATTACTTTCTTGGTTGTCCTATAAATTGCATCCTATGTCCTAACAACGTAAGCATAATTATTATTGTGCCGACTTGTTGGACAAATATTAGTTTGTAATTGATTTCATGTTAGCATAATTCAAATAAAATAACTTAAAAAATACTATGATTTAGTTATCACAGTATTTTTACTTTGAAGATTCAAGATTTAATAAATATTTTTTTCGTTCGACACCACCTCCGTAACCTCCAAGTTGACCATTACTATTTATCACCCTATGGCAAGGAATAATAATTGCAATTTTGTTTGCACCATTGGCATTACCTACCGCTTGTGATTTGTTTCTGTCGCCAAGTATTGTAGCTATTTCTTTATAGGTCAGTTTATCTCCAGCCTTGCTAGTTAGTAATATATTCCAAACCTTTTTTTGAAATAAAGAACCGTCCAAGTATAATGGTACATTGAATTTTTTTAATTTTTTGTCAAAATATAGATTAATTTGGTAAGCGGTTAATTCACTAATTTTTGTGGCACCATAAATTAGTCTTGCATTTTGCTTATTACGCAACTTAGATATTTCCGTTTCAAGTCCTCTTCTATTTTCAAATTCTAAAAGATATAAAAATTCATCATCTGTTATTGAAATCATTCTACCTATTGGTGTTTCGATAAAATTAGTGTTTAGTAATTTTACTGTCATTCTTGTGGATGGGTTTCCCATTATTTTTGTAAAGGCATCATTAAAACCGCTTGCTGACTCAAAGCCAGCGGAAACTTGCTGATCGATTACTTTACTACCTTGCTGTATCGCTTTGAATGCAATACCAATACGTCGTGATCTTGCATACTGAACAAATGTCATACCATAAATTTTCTTGAACATTCGGCGAGCACTTGCCGAATGTATTCCTAACAATTTAAAATCATAATCTTTCCATTTTTTTCAGGATTTTGTTCAATAGCTTCAACTAATAGTTTTACTTCAGTAGGTAATTCTTGTGGATAGGAAAGCGGATGACACACTTTGCAAGGTCTATAACCTCTTAATAATGCCTCCTCAGCTGATTGATAAAACTCACAGTTTTCGAATTTGGGCTTTCTAGCAGTGCATGATGGATGACAAAATATACCTGTTGTCTTAATTCCAGCGAAAAATACGCCATCAAATTCTGTATCTTTTTTTATCAACGCATTATAGTAAATCTGCTTTTGATTTTCAGACTTAATCAATGATCTACCCCCTTGCTAAGTTAATTAGTTTATTGTTTTCTAAATATGATATTTGATCAATTTTCTGCTTAAAATAGTCTTCAACCGTAAAATTAGTATGATTAAATTCCAGAAAAGTTGAAGGACCAAAACTAATTCTTGAAATCCCTATTGAGAGATATTCTTCCAATTTATCAGATTGAATATCAAGCATAATATTCAAAGGAACTGAAATATTTCGTGCTATTGTACTAATAAATTCTTTGTTTTTTAACCCTGGAATAAAGATACCATCAATGGCATGTTTTTCATACTGATTGATTCTGTCGATTGTTTCCTTAAGTAACTCTTTATTTTGATTTTTAATCATTAAATCACCTGAAAAAAAACTATCAGTCCTAATGTTCACAAACATACTTTTTTCGATATCAGTATGATTGATTAGATTTATTTTTTCTGTAAATTTTTCAATGGCTTGCAGTTCATTTTCTCCAGGTAGTTTATCTTCTAGATTGATTCCACTAATCTTATTTCTAATCAAATATTTGATGTTACTTTGAAGGCTGTTTGAATTATCGGAATACCCGGCTTCAAAATCTAAACTCCTGAACATATCTCCTGTTAGACTGCTAAAAATGCCAACATTTTCATTTAAAGATACCTGTTGTCCATCTTCCTTGTTCTTATCTGCTGCAGAGCCATAGCTACTGCTGGCCACAACTTTTATTTTTTCATGTTGTAATGCTTTTGCACTATCCCTATTCCAGACATTCAGTAACGTTAGCGGTCTGTTAGGGTTATGCATTTTAGCAAAGTCATTGTTATTCATTAGTAAGTTCCTTTTCTTTTATAGGGTATGTACAGTATAAATAATTTTTTTAATTAATACATACGAAAAATGAACAACTATTTTTTTAAACAACAAGGACTCTAACCAGTTACAAGTATCTAGAGGATAGTTTTAAATGACACCCTTAGCCATTCTAATCCATTTCTTCAGAGCGATATATTTCACCACTTTGTACGAATACCTGATGCGAGCATGAATATTCATGTTTAATCGTGTGCGTTTATCAAGGTATGAAAAATATAGTGAATTACCATGAGGCAATTCACGTAGAATCAATGGTAGTGTATATCCCAGTGATCTAGCTTTATCTAATTGAGTCATTTTTTAATATTCAATCATGTGACGTTGATTTTCATTTAAATGTAACCGACGTTTAAATTTTTTGGTGTTTCATCATTCATGAAGAATGCTTTCTTATTTTCATGTTTAGATTAAATTTTCTTGTATTAAATTTATTATTTCACATATATGTTTATTATTTTATTTTTAAAACTGATTTTACTCTGCTAGTCACTTAAAAAATTTGTAATAAAATTTCATTGTATAATATATGCTTATAATAGTAATTACTACATTTCAATTTCAGTGAGGAAATTTCATATGATGAAGATAAAATATACAACAATATTTATTGATCGCGATGGTACCATTGGTGGTAATGGCCATTTCAAGTCGTTGCAAGATTTCAGACTATTTCCCTATACAGTTAACGCCATTAAGAGATTAAAAGCAAATGGTATGCAAGTATTTGGCCTATCCAATCAAACGCATATTGAAGATGGGAAAATGAACTATTATGATTTTTTTAATTCACTACTGTCAATAGGCTTCGATGATGCTTTTATTTGCCCTCACTCTGAAAACACTAACTGCAATTGCCGAAAACCTAAACAAGGATTAATCGAACAGGCCCATGCAAAGTATGATTTCGACAATAGTCAATCAATTATTATTGGTGATCGTTACTCATCTGATATGCAATTGGCTCTAGATTGTAAAATACTGGGAATTCACGTGTCTACAGGAAAATCTGAATTGAATTCTCCATTGAATAACAAAGATATTACCGAAGGCGTTATCAAAGTTAAAAATCTAGAAGCAGCTGTTGATTATATAGTTGCGTAATTAGGACATGCGAAATACTCTTTCAGAAATTCGAATCGATAATTCTTTGCAAAACCAGTATACTTATTTTACAATTACGTAAACTTATGATATTTATTCTCCAATATTGTTTTCATAATCAAAATCTTATTGATCGCATCATGATAACCAGGTAATTTCTCAGCATGACGTTCGTACGATAAATAATTAATACTAACGGTCGATGATTTGAGATTCTTATCTTCCTTAATTTTATTTAAATTTTCAACTACTGTCATATGACTTTTTATCGACATCACGTTTTAGGTTCTTAATCATGTGACCTTGTTTATCATGTACTTTTTTGTTAAAAAAGTTTTTCCGTTTATCAACATTAATTTAGATATGGCAGATTGTAACATTAAATCGAACACTTGCACAAGCAGAGATTTTAATGGTAGTTGTCTAAAACCAGCCATACATAAAAAATCCGCAGCTTATGTCTTCTAGGCCTATAATCTCATGAACGTATTGCCATTGCACGTTTCCTTAATCGCTCACCGGCAACGATTGTCTACAAATCTAACCCTGTCACACTTTATAGCGCCGATATTGCTAATCAGATTGCGAGTCGAAACGGTCAATCACCAAGACAAATCTTTCAGCAACATATGGTGTTCGGTTAATTATTGCAATCTGCCTAATAAAAAATAACAATGGTACTATGATATAACAAAGAGCCATGACGCTTCCTACTAAATCAGTTTTGACAGTAGCTAACAATATTTATTAAAAAATCATTATCTGGTTAAATATAAGTGGGTTACTTTTTCGATTAACAAAACTACGAACTCAAAATACCTAAGATAAATCTATCAAAGGCACCCATGAGTTGTTATGTTATGCTGTACACTTATTCCATTATATTAGTTTTTTTCAGCTAAATTAATTGACTGTTGACTTATGATGATATTTTCTTAGTGCAATAAACGTACGCGTGTGCGCAGTGTGTATTAGTTCAAAAGGTGTTCCTTCAAAAAGCACTTTACCACCATCTTCACCAGCCCCTGGGCCCATATCAATAACCCAATCAGCCTGACTAATAAAGCGTAAATTATGCTCAACTACGATAATTGTGACATGATGCTTCACAACTAATTTTTTAAGTAAATCGATGATTTGCTGGATATTTGACTCGTGTAACCCACTAGTTGGTTCATCTAATACAATAATGCTATTTTTGTCTTTTAATAGATTCTTAGCTAACTTTAAACGCTGTAATTCACCACCAGAAAGCGTATTCAGCGATTGACCAACTCTTATATAATCAAGTCCACAATTTTGAAGGTTTTCCGTTACATGTTCAAACACCGGAAAAACTTGAGATAGCTGAGCCGCAGAAAATTCTAACACTTCGTGAATGTTATAACCATTTACGCTAGCGTTCAGTATTTCGTCAGAGTAGCGTGAGCCTTGACAAGCTTCACAAATAGATATCTCATCACTTAAATAAGCTAGATCTAACTTAACAAATCCCAATCCTTTACAAACCGGACAGGCGCCTTTACCATTGAAAGAAAACAAGGATTCCTTGTATCCGGTAGCATTTGAAAATAGTTTTCTTAGTTTATCAAATTCACCTAAATATGTTAAAACATTGGATCTGGAACTCGTGTGAATAGGTTTCTGATCTAATACTGTGACTGAAGGTTGCGTTTTGATAAATGCATAGAGAAGCGAGCTTTTCCCTGATCCTGCAGGACCTGATATTACTGTTAGCGCATTTTTGGGAATTTTAGCATCAATATCTACTAAATTGTGAAAGTTCAAATGATTCAATCTAATAAATTGTTTTTTTAGTAAATCACTTTTGTTAACTATACCAGGATGTCTTAGTGCTTTGCCAGTAACCGTTGAACTGACAAGTAATTTCTCATATGTGCCCTGAAAAGTCACATATCCTCCTTTTTCACCCGCTTCTTCACCTAAATTAATAATATTATCGGCTATTTTAATGATGTCTGGATCATGATCAACAACTACAACTGTGTTTCCTTTTCGAGTAAGTAATTTAAAAATTTTATTTATGCCAATCAAATCATAAGGGTGAAGGCCAACACTTGGCTCATCAAAAATATATAAAACGCCTGATAAGGCACTATTGAGATGATTAGCTAACTTAATTCGTTGTGCCTCTCCGCCAGAGAGTGTACTTGTGCGACGATCAAGACTTAGATACGAGAGCCCAAGAGTTATTAGACTATTAATCTTCAAATTCAAATCCACCAGTAAAATTTGAGCGTCGCCATCATTTACTCCTGCTAACCATCTTTGAAGGGCAATAAGTGGCAAAGCGCTACAATCTGATATTGTTTTGTGATTTAACTGGGCTGTTCGTGCGTCTTCATTCAGTCGTGTCCCATAACATTCGGGACAAATAATTTTTTGAGTAACATCGTTTAATTCCTTGCTATATTTGCTATTTTCTTGGTTAAAAAAAGATTTTTTCAGTCGCGGTATGATTCCAAGATACTTGGCCGTTTTATGCCATGCAATTGTAGGTGCTTCAGGAATCTGTTCTTCACCATATAACAATAAGCTTAGCGCTTCACTTGTCCACTTTACCAAAGGAAGATTATTATCAAAAAAACCAGATTCAGTGTAGCGTGTTAATCGCCAGCCACCAGGCTGAAATGTTGAAAATTGAATGGCACCCTGATTAAGTGATAAATTTTTATCAAGAAGCTGATTAATATTTATTTCTTGAATATACCCCAATCCTTCACATTTTGGACACATACCGGCCGGATTGTTAAATGAATAAGCCATTGAGTAACCAATAAATGGTCGTGCTTTTCGGGAAAAAAGTAGACGCAACGCAGTATAAATTTCAGTAAAGGTGCCGACAGTCGAGCGTGCGTTACCACTAATACCTTTTTGATTAACAACCACAGAAAAGGGCAAATTTTGAATAGTATCTATATCTGGTTTTGCATATTTAGGTAGAAGTTGTTGAATATAGGCACTATAATTTTTGTTTATTTCTCTCTGACTTTCTGCTGCTAATGTTTCAAATGCTAAAGAAGATTTGCCCGATCCAGAAACACCGGTTAAAACGGTTATTTTGTTTACTGGAATATTAACATCCACATTCTTTAAGTTATTGGTTTTAGCGCCTTTGACAATAATATTACTATGAACCACTGTGTACCCTTCTTTCTCGTAGTTCTAACACAAATTTTTCAGCCAGTTCGGAGAATAATTTCTGTTCATCGCTTGTAAAACAAGCCTTAGCATCAGACAATAATTCATCGTGTTTTTCATCAGTTTCAGAGAGGAAGATAACTCCTATGTCAGTCAACTTAGTAATCATTTCGCGGCGATCAAGTTGAGCTGGTGTTTGATTGATATAACCCAATTCATGTAATGTTGTTAGGTTTTTCGAAAGTTTTGATTTTGTAATACCAAGATGTTTACTCAGTTCTTTTGGCAATAATGGTTTTAACTTCAATAAACTTAAAATATCATATTGTAGCCATGAAATTTCTGCAGGATTGACAAGATTACGTTCCGCCACCAATTCACATTGTAATTGTGATAATATTATTTTAAATTTTTCGTCCATAACAAGTTTTCTCCATAAAAATCAACTGTCTAATGTTAACGTATCAATTAATACGCGTTCGCCATTCATAACACAATGATTCAAATACTAAAATTTTAATCATTATTTATATTTCTACAACTGCTATTTTATTAACCATCTTCATTTCAATATACTAATTAATCGACCACCAGTTCAACTATGCAAGCTACCAACACCTTAAATTTGTGAAAAATCCACACTGTAATGAAATCATAGAAAAAAGGCGTAGTGTTGACTACGTCTTTTAGAAAACCCGTTTCAATGATGTTAATTCATAATTACTGATCATCCTCTTGTCACACAACAATGTATTTTCTTTAAAATAACAGAGCGTCCATAAGATAATAAAACGCAGATTCTTTAGGATTGTTTTAAACAATTACCATCAAAGTCTCTGCATCTTTTTTGTGCAAAGTGTGCCATTTAATTTCGCAATCTGCACTATATTTAAGTCAAGAATAAGAAATTCTCCAATTTTTATTGGTTTTTGTTATTGATTAATTTATTAAATAGAGAATAGATAGTGCTGGGTTGATCTATCATGATATTGTGACCAGCAGAAGAAAGTAATGTTATATCGGCATTTTCTTTTTGTACAAATAATGCAAGTTGTTGTTTATAGCCTACAACATGATCATATCTTCCCAATACGACTTGAATTTTTGTTTCACTACCAAAATGATCTAATTCTTTTTCAAAAGATAGCCCATACCTATTTTTTTGCAATTTTCCTATAAATACCTGATTAGCTTTTTGCAGTCCAGGTAAAATGAGTTCTTGATATGCTAACCAACTTGTTTCATTGATCATAACATTCATTGCTTCAAAGTCAGAAAAAAAAGCATCATTCGTCGTAATCTTCATTTCATCGCCAAATTCATTTTTGTGCTTTTCAGTTATTCTTAAATTATCGTCAGCAATTACTACAGGACAAGTTAAAAACATTGCGCTTACCTGATTCTGGTAGTGATGAGCAATTGCTTGAGCTAAATACCCACCATACGAATGTCCATATACGATAAATGACTTTTCTCCGATGATATGATCGATGAATGCAACTAATTTTTTAAATATTGCGTTAGAAGAAGGCTCTTCAATTATCGCCGAATCACCCATACCTGGAAGATCCAAATATATACGCTTGAAATTACTGATTTGTGAATCTTTTTCAAAAAATATTTGTGTAGAATTTTTATCTAAAAATAAACCATGAAGAAATAAGATTAGCTCTCCTTCACCTAAATCCTGGTATTGAATATCATTATATTGTTTAAGTACCATAAAATTTCCCTATACATGTCATATAAATAATTCAAGTCAAACCGTAGATATGCCTACAATTCTAGAATACACAGCGCGCAAAATCAAAAATTCCGCACAACAATTAAATTTGATCAAACATTTATATAAAAAATCAAACTGATAATGACTTCTTTTCAACTAGATAGCCATAACCTCCAACAAAAACTGCATCAATCATATCATCATGCGTTTTTAAATTAACAATTATTCGCGAAGGGCTATTTAGATTATAGCCTTGCTCAAAAATATATTGTGATTTTTTTTCAACATATTTAAAGAGATAACAAGCTAACGCACAGTTGGAAGTTCCCGTTGCAGATTCTTCATCAATGTCGTAAAGAGGCGCAAAATTTCTACAAATTGCAGTAATGTTGTCCTTTCCTTCTTCCAGAGCAAAGGCATGGACACCAATGACGTTTTGTTCTTTACTCAATTCTGTCATAACATTGAAGTTAGGATCTAATTGTTGTAAATACTTAGTTGATTTTATTGGCACCATAATGTCTCTTAAACCAGTAGATACAATCTGAATTGGTAGTTTATCATTGATTGAGTTAACATCTAAACAGTCATTAAATAAATCTAATGATAATTCATTAAAAAAGTTGGTGTATTTTGCTCCATGAATACCATACCATCTGAATCAACTTTAATAGACAGCACACCCGATTTAGTTTCTATTGTATAATTATTTTTAGATAATTTGTTCAACAAATTCAGAATTGCAAATGTGCCTATTGTGGCGTGACCACAAAGTGGCACTTCTTCAGTGGGTGTAAAATATTCTAAACAAAAATCAGCTACGCTTGAACTTGTTATAAACGCAGTTTCAGCATAGCCTAATTTTTTTGCAATTGCCATTTTTTGAACTGCACTCAAATCAGGTCTATCAAAAACTAGTCCAGCTTTGTTCCCACCAACGTTATCCTTGCTAAAAGCACTTGCAACATAAACGTCAACCATTTTTATTTTCCTCTTTGATTATCTATAAATTTACTTGTTTCAGTGATTATACAGATAAATTTGGATAATTACAACAGATTTAATGAATGAAATTTGAGAACTTGCTTCAATTTTTACGTTAATACAATCTAATCTAATGATTGTAAATTATATCGCTCAACTAAGTTAATGAGCCTGCTAGCATAGGTCGGATCAGTCGCATATCCAGCTGCCTGTAAACCATTTGCCATGTTCACATAATTTTTTGCATTAATCACACCATTGCCAGCATAGCGACTATTCGTCAATAAGAATTTCGTATGGTCCTGAAATGAAGCCATCTGTGAACTATAAGCTCTGAATGGCGCCAAGATCGTCACCCACTTACCGTTTACATACTCAGAAGTTTTCATATTAACAATTGCGCCTTGCCAACCAGTTCCCTGTTTAATGCCAAACAAGTTATAGTAAGGTGCTGAAGTTAAAATTGATTGTCCCCAACCACTTTCAAGAATGGCTTGAGCGACAGTGATAGAAGGTAAAACACCTGTCCCAATTGTCGCAATTTTTGCATCTGCCACAGCCGTTTTCAGCCAAGCAGCTTGATAGATACTCAATCCAGACGTCGAGATATTCCCCGCTGCTGGTGTTGATATCTCAGATGTAACAGGAGTTGCCGTTGATGTCGTTGTCCCAGAAATTTTCAACACTTGCCCAACGTAAATTGTACTTGTCAACTTCAAACCATTTAAAGTCAATAATGTATTAACGTTCATGCCTAATTTTGCAGCGATGCCATACAAGGTTTCTCCAGAATTAATCTTGTAACTACTCGTGGTTGGCTTTGAAGTTGTTGTTGTGCTTGTCGTACTTGATGTCGTTGTATTTGTAACTTGTTGCAATGTTAACTTTTGTCCGGGATAAATAATGGCACCACGTGATAATTTATTCCATGATAATAAGTTTGACAGTGTGACAACATTTTTATTTGCAATTACAGTAAGCGTATCTCCATATTTAACCGCATATGTTGTACTGGTGCTGGTCATTGGCTTAGAAGCCGCCGGTGCTGACTGACTTGTACTAGCGATAGTACTAGAAACTTTTAAAATCTGTCCAATATGAATAGCATTGAGATTAGTAATTTTGTTTAAAACCGCAATTTGAACAAGACTCATATTATGGTTTGCAGCTATTGTGGATAGGGTATCACCTGACTTAACAGTATATGACGCTGTATTCGCCTTAGCTGTTGTTGTCGTAGTAGACTTTACGGGTTGTACTGCACTGCTTGTTCGTGTCACTTTCAATACTTGCCCAACTCGAATCATGTTCACATTTGTTATTTTATTTAACGAAGCCAGTTGTGCTAACGTCATTTTATTTGAACTAGCAATTTTTGATAGCGTATCACTGGATTTCACCGTATAGGTTGCTGTACTTGTGGTGATTTCCGGACTGTTTGTTTTGGCATTGCTTTGATTCGTGGTAATGCTCGTTCCAGATATCTTTAGGACTTGTCCAACACGAAGGACGTTAACATTGCTAATTTGATTCAAAGTAGCAATTTGAGAAAGGCTCATATTATGATTTGAAGCAATTTTTGATAATGTATCACCAGATTTAACGGTATATGTATTATTCGACTTTGTCGTAGTTTTTGTAGATGTGGTCGTACTAGATGATGTTGTTTTGCCTAATACTAGCTTTTGACCAGAATAAATGGTATCGGAGTTCAAGTGATTGGCTAATTTAATCTCACTGACGCTCAAATTATTTTTTAATGCAATGACATACAATGTATCCCCAGGTTTAACATTGTATGTGGTACTCGCAGAAACTTCAACTACCTGCCCACCCACAACTGATGCTGCAACTGCAGTCACTAACAAATATTTTTTCATATATTCTCTCACTTTCAAAATCAACAGATAAGTAAATTATAACATATTTCGTAAGATTGTTAAGAAACACTTAAGAAGATTAAAATAAACTTTTCGATAATATGCCATGATTTAAATTTTTTTGATCCTTTATTAGTTATCCTTTGCAGAATTTTTGCCAAATGATTTAAAATTTCATGTTGGCTGATCATGTTTTCAGTATGACTCACTATACAATCCATCCCCAACTAAATGTCACTCGTTTTTTAGTTAACTTCTGAAAGTCAATTAATTTATGATTTTCAGTGGTAGCATATGAAAAAATAACTACAATCAGATGATTAAATGAACAATTACTACCAGAAAAATTTTGTATCATTTTTAATGATTAAGTATCGACAATTTTTAAAATTATAAAACGCATAGCTGCTACAGCTATGCGTTTTTTTACATTTTTTAAATTATATATTGCGTTTTATTTTTTTGAATAACTGACGCCAATATTGCACAATATAGCCAGTTAACGTGGCAATTAAAAACGTTCCTATGCCAAGCGGTCCACCAAATATAATAGCTAATACAAAAAACAACAAATCTTGAACAGATCTTGTCAGGCGGTAACTGGCCCATTTTTTCTTACTAAACAATGGCGCGATTGCATCGTATGGAGAAACGCCTAGATTGACGCTCGTGTATATGCCAATTCCCAGTGAAAACAGAAGCATGCCAATAACAAATAAAAATATGTTTTCAAAATAAGAAAAATTTCCAAACCAATACATAGTTATACGCGCCAGTTTCGGTGTGAAATAAGCGATAATGTATCCAGGTAAGGACATATTGATTAAAGTGCCAATACCAAATTGCGTTTTATCAAAGAACAGCACGCCTAAAAACAGCAATGCATTAAACGCCAATTGATAATTTCCTAAGTTCCAATGGCATGTATCTGATATACCAACATCTGCTGCCGTAGCGGGATCAATGCCTATGTTCGCCAAACGAAATAAGACAATACCAAATGCAATTATAACAGTTCCGACAATAGATAAAACAAGACGAAGAGAAAACACCCCAAATTTTTTATTGAACAAATTCTTCCCCTTAACTTACTATTTGTAGGTAAATTATAAATGTTGTAATCAGAATTGTCAATAAATTATATCGTTATTGAAAAAGGCTACTTGCCATTTCACAACAGCGTTTAGCCACTTTAGCCTTAAGTTATTCGTCTTTCAGCAGATAAAACAAGTGATTATTTTATGTTGTTGTTGATTGCGTCGACAATTTTTTCAGCATTGTCTGCTCCTAGAATCAAGCGGTTAAATTTTTCGTTGCGCAACTGAATCACGATTGGTTTAGCCCCTTTTTTTATGTTGAAAAAACTTTTTTCACCATTTTTATCATAACTACCAGCCCAGTATCCCGGTAAAGCAGTTCCAAGATTTCGAAATCCCTTATTTTCATTTAATATACCCACATCAATTGAAGCACCAACTACATTTTGCAAAGGAATTTCGAGTTTTGATTTGAACGATGCTATTTTATCTAGACCTTGCGGGATGACAATTAACATTTGATTGGTTATCTCGATTTTATTTTCCATTATCTTTACCTCATTTCATTATTCCACTATTTTTTAACAGCACAAACCCCAGTTGTTTGGCAATTTCTTCGTGCTGGTTGTCTAAATACCACTCTTCAACTATGTCAAAAACTTTTTTATTTCGTGCCGTTACTTCTAGCATCGCTACTATCAGTAATCCCCATTTCAAATCATCTTCTCCTTCTTTTAAACATAGTTCCAGTGTGGCGACAAACATGCCAAGTTTACTTCCGAAAGTCCCATACAGACTTCCTCTGAGAAGACCAGTTTTCTCAACAATGTCATCTAGCGACGTGCCGTTGTACCCTCGACTCACGAATAACTGAGCAATTTTTATTAGAACTTCATCCGTGTTAAAACTTTTATTTTTACCCATAAACAAAGTATATATTTATTTGACTGTTTAGTCAAATAAATATAATTGTGTTTCCCATGATTTGAAAAAATAAAAACTCCCTTATGAAAACAGTTTAAATAATAAACCTGTTTTCATAAGGGAATGTATCAATCGCACATTTTCCATATTCAATGAGTTATGATAGTTAGAATTGACCCCTGAAAGCTTTTGAATCACTTTGACTCATCCTGATGTCAATAATATCGCCAGCGCGTAAAACTAAATCACCTTTCGGTATTAATAAATTATCAGACCTTTTAACCAATGTAATTAAGCTATTAGGCACTAATTTCAAGTCTCGTATTTGTTGATCCTCCATTACTCCACCTGCTAAAACTGATATTTCTATGGTGGTCATGGCAGATGACGTCATCCCTCGCTTGCTTCTTTTCAGTAATCTTTCCAGCAGAGATTCATAGATTGGAGCACCATTGAGTAAATCAACGATTAAATACGAAATCAAACAGACTAATGCTAAAGGCAAGATATGAGTTATACTGCCCACCATTTCAATAATAAGAATGATTGCTGTGAATGGCGCTTTACCAATGCAAGCAAAATAACCAGCCATACCAATAACAACAAAATTCAAAATATAGGACATAGGCATAAGATTAAAATACACAAACAAATCGGCAATCAGCGCACCACTCAATGCGCCTAACGTTAAAATAGGTAAAAATATACCACCTGGTAGCCCAGATCCATAACTAATCATGGAAAAAATAAATCGTACCATCAGCATCACCAAAAGCACTTTAATATTCAGTGGTGTGTCTTTTAGAGATAAAATAAGACTGTTACCACCACCTAGTAGATTTGGCCAAATAATCCCAACTGGCATTAATAAAATGAAAGGTATGATACCATACAAATACTTTGGTATTGTTAGTCTAGCGTACGTTGCCAAACTAAACAACAATATTTTTTGATATAAAAATCCAAACAAACCTAATACTACACCAAATATTAACAGTAACCAGTATAATCTCACGGGGAAAATATTTAAATGACCAACAGCTAAAACTGGTGTTTGGCCAAACATAACTGTTGAAACAAAATCAGCAACTGTTGCGCCAGTCAATGCACCCACCCAAACAAACGGTGATATGCTGTGATAAACTTCCTCTAATACAAACATTACACCGGCTAGTGGTGCATTAAATGCAGCGGATAAACCTGCGGCCGCGCCACTTGCAATCAAACTTTTTGATTTATTGTGGCTTAATTGCCGATATTTAGCAATACCCTGCCCGATTGATGCACCTAATTGAATGGAAGGCCCCTCTCGCCCTAACATTAAACCACTACCAATAGCAAGAATACCTGCCACAAATTTACGCCAAAGCGTAGACCACCAATTGACAGTCAACTCACCCATTAAGAGACCTTCGACTTGCGGTATACCAGAACCAGAAATATTTGGTTCCTTTTTTAACAGCCAGGATACGAAAAATAAACACAACACATTTAATATAATAACAATGATTAACGCTTGAACATTGCCGTGACCAATAGCCACGTATAAAGACTGAAAATATGATAAGGATTTCTCAATCGACAATCTAAATAAACTAACCACTAATCCTGTTAAAAAACCGATAATTGTGCCGTAAAAAACAATGGAAATTTTAGAATTATTAAGATGAAGTCTTTTTTTTAGCATAGCATTAGTTTACAACAAAATGAGACATTACTTCAACTTCATTCTTATATTCGTGCCATTGATCGCTTTCTTGGTCGTTCGCCATCAACAATTGCTCATAAAATTAAACGCACAATACCTTACAATGTCCATATCGTAGACCAGCTAGCGCAACAAAATGCTTAACTTCATGGTCTGATCAAAATAAAGCTATTGTGAGGCGTTGTATTCTAAAATAACGCCAGCTTGAATAAATACTAGCCTACTGAAAAACCTTATTTGGTAATCATCACGAAAAGTCTTTCAACAACACGTCGTGTTTGATTAATTATTGCAATCTACTGCATAAAAAAACTTGTAAAAAATAATTTTAGTGTGTATAATTCATTATATTAAATTTAATTTCATAAAGTAAATAAAAAGGGGCGCTAATGATTGGAAAACTAGTCGGAGAAAACTTGAAAAAGGTACGTATCGAAAAAAATATGACTTTAGATAATGTTGCTGAAATGACCGGTGTCAGTAAACCAACGCTGCATAATATTGAAACTGGCAAAACTTCACCATCAATTGATAATCTTTGGAAAATTTCGAGTGGTCTTGGTATTCCGATTAATTATTTTTTTTCAAAGGCAGGTATTGATTTTGAGCTCGTCACGCAATCCGATTTACATATGATTGATACCGAGAATATAGGTGTCACGATTCAAACAACATTTAATACCTCTGTAAATGATAATTTCGAAACTTTCAAGATTTCACTTAGTAGCCAAGCAGAAAGATATTCAGAACCGCATGTTAACAATACAATTGAAATGTTAATCGTAACAAGGGGTGCATTAACAATCGTTGTTGAAAATGTAAGCCATATGATTCATGTGGGAGAACTAGCTAAATTTAATGCACAAGTTGGACATCAATATATCAATCAAGAATCAGACGACTGTGAATTCTATTGTATTATGCTGTATGAAAATACGCTATAAAGCGAGGTATTTATAATGATTACTAGAGTATTAAAGGCACCTAATTTTATTGGTATTGTGTCGGCATTTTTCTTTTCTTTGACTTTCGTTCTGAATGAATTGATGGCAAAAAGTACTGGATCATGGATTTGGTCTGCAATACTGAGATACTTATGGATGATGCCACTACTCTTACTGATTCGCTTTTTATTTAGTAATAGTTTCTCAATAAACCACGTCATTCGACTCATCAAATCAAACAAAATGAAGTGGTTTATTGGCAGTCATCTGTGCTTCGTTTTGTTTTACGTGCCGCTTTGTTTTGCTAATAGTATATTCCCAGGTTGGCTCACTGCAAGTATGTGGCAAATCACTATCGTGCTAGGTGTTCTTATTTCACCCCTAATTAATACGACAAAAAACAGCGCGTACAGAATTCCTCGACAAAAAATACCGCTATCAATTTTGCCATGGTTATTTTTAATACTTATTGGTGTCGCTTTAACTGTATTAAACTATTTAATGGTTGACGGTGTGATCCCAAACTTCGGTATTGCGCTAGTTATGATGTTTGTCGCTGCTATCAGTTATCCGATGGGTAATAGGATGGTGATGCCTGTCAGTGCTTCTCTAAATGGGTTCGAAAGATTATTTGGTATGCTAGTTTGTACCTACCCCACATGGTTATGCCTATCTGTAGGGACTTATATTAAGTTCGGTGGGCCATCTTTTGGTCAAGTGGAAGCAACATTTCTAGTCGCTCTTTTTTCCGGTGTGATAGCAACAGGCCTATTCTTTCACGCAACTTCACTAGTCATGACTGATATGAAAAAACTAGCCAATATTGAATCGACCCAATCAATGGAAATCATATTTTCAATATTGCTAGGGATTATAATTTTAGGCAATAGTTTGCCAAACTTTGTTATAGTCCTTGGTGTAGTTATTATTATTCTTGGTATTTATGGCGGTAATATGAATCGGTAGCGTAGTAATTAACATTATTTAGCCTTTTTAATTGTTCGGTAGATTGAAAAACAGATAATTCTCATGACTATTTATTAAGCTATACAATACAATCTAAGACGTCAGTAATGTTGAAATAAGATCCCCTCTTATTGGTAAATTAATATGAATAACAGCCAGACAAACAATACATTTTACAAAATACCTTTAATATTCATAATAAAACGCGATCCAAAATATTTTGGATCGCGTTTTGTTTAGAAACTATACTTGTTATCACTAGTTTCTTTAATGTATGTTGACGTTAATCCCCCATCCTCAAGGAATTCACGGAATGGCACTAATTCTTGTGCTTCATATCTTTCTTTATAAGCATTAACAACGTCTTCACTGTACAAGCTTGTATCCACCTTCAATGTTTCTACAGGTATTGGACGATCCTTAGTGATCTTTGCATCAATAACAACAACACGTCCTTGGTTATAGTAGTCGACTGCCTCTTTCATAATATGGTCAATATCTTCAATACGGCTGACAGTCAAACCAATAGCACCCTGTGCTTCAGCAATTTTAGCATAATCAACATCAGTAAAGTCAACGCCAAAATTATACGTATTTGTGTCTTCGTACTTGTTCTTGATGAAACCATATTCGGTATTTGTGAAAACAACGTTGATGACTGGTAAGTCATACCGGACGTTTGTGACAACATCTGGATACGTCATTGAAAAGGCACCATCACCCATTAAGTTCCAAACTTGACGATCTGGATAAGTATTCTTAGCGCCAATACCTCCTGGCAAACCAATACCCATTGTTGCAAACAATGGTGATGTGCGCCACATATTCTTAGGTGTCATGTGCAGGTGACGAATTGACATTTGTGTCACGTTACCAACATCAGTTGAAAAGATAGCATCTTCCGCTGCATACTTGTTAATGGCATTGTAAACTTGATAAGCTTGAAGGTCCCCTTCAGTTTTTTGTTCAAGTTTGTTCATGTAATCACGCCAGTTTTGCACGTTTTTAACGTTAGCCTGCCACCACGCTGATTCTGTAATTGGGGAAACTTTGGCAAGTATTTCATCAATCGCTTCACCCGCATCACCTAGAATAGCAACATCAGTTTGGTGACGTTTGCCTAACATTGCAGGATTATTGTCGATTTGAATAAACTTATCAACATGACGGAATGTACCTTCAACCTCTGAGAATGGGAAATTTGTTCCGACAAACAATACAGTGTCTGCTTCAAGAACAGCTTCGTTAGCTGGCTTCCAACCAACTCGGAATGTCGATCCAGTGAAAGCTTCAAAATCCCATTCGAAAGTCTCGAAGTTCTTACCAGTTGTGATAATTGGTGCCTTAATCTTGTGTGCCAACTCTTGGACTGCTGAACCGTGACCCATCGTGCCGACACCAGCATAAATTACTGGACGCTTTGCTTGGTTCAACAACACAACAGCTTCATCGATGTCTGTTGCGTCAACAGGAGCCGACTTATATTCTTTATACTTCAAACCTGACGAATATAATGGTGATGAATAAATTGAATTAGCATCAATTTCTGAAAATCCAAAATCAGCAGGTACTTCAAGAACGGCAACACCACGTTTCGCAATTGCTGTTCGGATTGCATCATCAACCAAGTGAGGTAATTGTTCCGCAGTAGCCACACGACGATTATAAACGGCAATGTTTTCATACATTGGGTTCTGATTCAACTCTTGGAACGAATCCATATTCAACTCTCGCACTGGCTTTGATCCTAAAATGGCCAATACTGGTGTATTATCCATTGCTGCATCATATAGACCGTTAATCAAATGCGTCGCACCAGGTCCACCTGATCCGACGGCAACACCCAACTTACCGCCAAATTTCCATTGCATGACGGCAGCCATAGCAGCGACTTCTTCATGTTTCACTTGCAAGAATTTGATATTATTTTCAGGATGTCCCATCGCATCCATCAAACCACTCAATGTTCCGGAAGGAATCCCATATATTGTGTGAACACCCCATCCTTCCATAACTTTCAAAGCTGCTAACCCAGCTGATATTTTTTTATCTGACATCTGATATTTCCTCCTAAATGAAAAAGCGCTGTTCATGAAAGCGCTTTCATAGCGATAAATAAAATTTTATCTCAAATAATTCACAAAATCAAGTCACTCAGTTAATTATTTGAATCTGTTATGATTTAAACTACATAAGTCCCATTAATTTAGCAAATGTTGGTACAATTAAATCAACAATTAACCCAATAACCACCATTGATATAGACGCCATAGCACCCTCTACCTCACCAATTTCTATGGCTTTTGCTGAACCAATGGCATGTCCAGCAGTACCAAACGCCAGTCCTAATCCCATCGGATCTTTATCTAATCTAAACCATCTAACAATTTGGCTACCTAAAGCATAGATTACAACAGCATTGACAATAACTGCCATCGCTGTAATTGATGAAGCAGTTGTACCTAATTGACCGCCACCAGCAATGACAGACGAAATTGGTAAGGCGATTGCAGTCGTTGCGGCTTGTGGTAGCATAGCAATTGTTGCAATTTTGGATAACCCAAACAGGCGAGAAATGGCAAAAATAATAAATAATGCTATGGTCAATCCAACGAATAGAGAAGTAAAAATTCGTAACCAATAACGTTTCACCAAATCACGACGTTTGTAAAGTGGAACTGCAAATGCCATAGTTGCTGGACTTAAGAACCAAAAAATTAAATCTCCGCCAACTTTATACTGTTTATAAAGTGACACGATAGGTTGACGCAATAGACCTGATAAACCAATCAAGACTAAAATACCTAGTACCATTCCAATAAACAAAGGTTGAAAGATAAAAATCGGAAATTTCTTGAACAGTTGTTGACCAATCCAATAAACGATAATTGTTAAAAAAATGCCCCAAAACGGTGTGCTTAAAAAAGATAACATATTCTTACTCCTATCCACCTATGATTTATGGTGTAATTTATCATTAATTTTCGCCACTAGTTGTGATGTGTAAGCAATTGACAACAAAAGGACGACAGTTGAAATAATAACGACCACGATAATTTTAATGCCCTCTTGTTTAAATAAATCCAGCGAACTAGCAAGTGAAATACCAGAAGGTACAAATAACAATCCAATTAAACCGATTAAGTTTGTCGATAGGCTTTCTACTTGTTCTAATTTAACAAGTCCACTGACAAGCGCCATGAACAACAATATCAAACCAATTAATGGTGTGGGCACTGGAAATTCAGACCACATTAATGAAATTCCGATTGATAAGATATTGGCTACTAATAAAATAGTGCTAAAAATAAGGAATTGCGTTAATAGTGGCGCAGCTTCTTTTTTGTGATTATTTTCCATAGCAAGATACTCCTGTTCATTATTGTAAGCGTTTACATTATATCTTAATTTTACACTATCACTCGTACATTGCAAATTAGTTTCTGGCGCTAAAGTAGCTCTACCCCTGAAACTATCACATAGATAAAATAAATTAGTGTTCATTATGTCAAAAAAACCTAATAGCTTAGCCAGATTGTTATTCTGTCCAAGCTATTAGATTCTATTCATCATATTAACTACTTTACTGTCTTTAAATTCATTTTTTGGAAAAAGTACATAACTATACCAAAAAAAACACCTTCAATAATGTACACTATCATTGTGTGCCATGATGTTAAATCACTAAAACCTGGAGACGTGATGCCATTAAAAATAAAGGTCAATGTTCCAAAACATACACCTTGTCTAATAGATATATACGCTAAACGTTTCTTTTGGCTTTGAATATCTTTTGCTTCAACTTCATTTTCAATTAAATGTCTTCGCTTGGTTGTAATAATAATATATCCACTGGTGCCGAACACGACAAATAATAGATTGGCCATAATATACCAGGTAATTAGGTCCTCTGAATGTTTATAGTTATCGAGACTAAGAATTAATAAAACAATACAATTACTCAATAGCATATAGCAAAACATTGCCATAAACCCAGTATTACCAATCTTATAAAGTTCTTGCCGCCTATACTCGTCTAATACCCCTTGAACGCCATAAAAGCGTTTTATCATTTTTGTTGCAAATGTTTCCTTAGTTTTCATTTTTTTCCTCCCAGAAAAGTGCATTCAAATCAGTATCAAGCACATGAGCTAATTTTAAACAAAGCGCTAATGAGGGATTATACTTATCATTTTCAATCAAGTTAATAGTCTGTCTCGCCACACCTATTGATTGTGCTAGTTCATACTGTGACATTTTTTTTGCTTTACGATACGTTTTGACATGATTCATGCTAAACTCCAATGTCATTTATATATGACCATATTAACTTTTTTGACTTGTGTCGCTGATTTTAACTTATATTTTACTAATTATCGCCATAACTCACTCCCCCTCGAACAAACTGGCTGATCTAATCACCATCTGAATTCTAGCAAAGAGCAACAACACTTCCCTCAAACGGCACAACTTATGTGCCACTATCAGTACTTATCACATTAGTTTTATGATTTTTTAACATAGTATCGGATATTCCTCTCTGTACCTACGTTTGCTTAATTATTTAAAATATGTTTATTAAAGAAATAAAGATATTTGGAAAGATCCTGTTAATGGCCATGAACCAAACAATTGGCTAGCGGCATTCGGTGGCTCAGCCTGGACTTATGTTCCTGAACGAAATCCGTGCTATTTACACACATTTTCCGAAAGTCAACCAGATATTAACTGGGAAAACCCAGAAGTTTGCGAAGTCGTATTTGATGTTGAACGTTTCTGGTTAAACAAAGGAGTCGATGGTCATTTTACTAAATTAGAACAATATAAAGATATTGAATTACTTAATTTCTATAATAAGCTAGTCAATCAAAAATACCTTGTAAATTCAGAAACAATGTTAAAATATTTAGCAAATCTGTCGCGTGATAACGCTAGAACACCAATTCAATGGAATAAAGAAATTAACGCTGGATTCTCAACAATAACACCTTGATATGCGCCAAATAATAATTACCCCGAAATAAATGCTCAAAAATCTCTATCTGTCAAATCTTCTGTATTTTATCCTATCAAAAGCTAATTCAGCTTCGTCATGATTCAGAAGTCATTAGGTATGGTAATTGGATAACTATATTCCCATTTGTCATCTTATTATATAAATCGAATCACAGCCAACAATAAAACATTCGTAAAGTCTGTATTATCATAATATTTTAACGATACAAGAAATTTTATTAATCATATTAATAAAATAAATGAAAATATGGTAAGATTATTGTAAGTTTAAAATTAATTAAAGAAACGAGATTCAAACAATGATGTCGATTATAATTATCAAAATAATTGTTTCACTTTATGCCTTACTAATGATACTTGCCTCAGTAAAAGAACTCAATTCTAAAAGTCGTTGGGGTAATATATTAAATCTTATCAGTGGATTCACTATATTATTATCAAACTTCATGAACCTAGGATTATTTAAAACAGTAGCGATTATTGGGCTGATAATTTTTGAGCTAACAGCTATTCTAAACGGATTACAAAACAATTCATTTCATATCAAACATCATCTCACAAGATTTCTTATAACATTAATTTTTATTGTTTTAATAATCTTTATCTAAACACTTGAACCACCGGTTTGTTTCTAACTATACTTTTCTTTTATTCTGGTACTCTCTCATTGCGTTTAAAATGCCATATCCGATATTGCCCTTTCCTCAAAAAAACGCTCACAAATGATGTAAGCGTCATCTAAACTATTTACCTATCTTGTTCATTCATTTATAGACTAAAGGTCTATACAATCTACAAATGTTTTTTAGATCATGTCTTTTTTATCAAATCATAGGCATTTATCATGGTTAAATCATCAATTTTGAGCAATGACTGTTTCTACTATTTCACACCATTTTTAAAAAATACGATGGCCATATTTAACATTAGCCAAATAACTTCATAAATGCTGGCACATAACTCATGGTTAAAAAACCTTTGAAATCAAACACTAATAGTTCAAAATTTCACCTTTAGCTGGTAAATAAACATTCAAGCCAACCTCACGCAAAGCTTTAGCCTCTTTTTCTGGCTTAAACGAATGCCACGTCACTGTTTTTTGAGCATTAACATGTTGTGCCAAAGCCACTAAATCATTTGGCGTAGCGTGTCCACTGACACCCAGACTGCGTAATAACACGTTATTGCTAGTTAAGTAATCACTTAGTTCGGCAAAACGTGGATCATATTCACCAAGCGGTTCACCGTTCATATGCAAGTAGACATAATCGCTATTAAACTGATCCAAATCATGTAACTGATTAAAATGATTTTGAACCACATAGTGATCTGGCTGAGCTAAGACGATTGTCCAATCAATTTCTTTGACGTCAGTCATCCCCATCGCACGTAGAATTGTAGCAAATTGATGATCCCAACGCATTTCACGTCCATTAGCATGCGCAGTTTCTTGCAAAGCCACTAAACGATCAATGTTACGTTCGTAGGGATTGATCACAACCAACTGTTCTGAATCCTGTAGTATTTGAGCAAAATTTTGTTGCAATGACATTTCCGTATGACGTTCATGCGAAATATCGTTGTCTTCATCGAAACTAAATTCAGTGCCTTCTAGTAACAACAAATCAATGTTTTCGTCACGTAAAATATCTGCCCAATGATTTACACGTTCTGGATGCGGACCATCTAATCGTACGTCACCACTATGGACAACTGTATGCTCCCCGTTTCGTATACGAATAGCTGCTGCACCACGTGCATCGTGATCTGTTTCAAAGAAAGTTACCTCAAAGTCACCAAAATTAGTGGGTTTTTCAAAATCAATGACTTTAATATTTGCGTAAGGCGCAGATTCGATCCCTAGTTTTGTTAAAACATAGTATAAATCAGCAGATGCTTGGCTCATGTACACATCAGTAGGTTTTGTTAAATATTTCAAAGCGCCCATATGATCTAGATGTAAATGTGAGACAAATATCGTTGTCTCGAATTCACTGTGAGCGTCGGTAAACAAATCAGGTAAAGCTGGTAGTGTGCCATCGGCTAATAGATCACCTGTAGGTATTTCAGATGGTGCAAAATTAACGCCAAAATCCATCACAAGCCTTGTTTTTCCTTGCGTAAACGATACAACATTACCCCCGATTGTATTGAGGCCATTTAAGAATTTTACTTGCATACTCATTATTTGTTCTCTTTCAAAGTCTTCTTTGTTTGATCAGACAATGTTTTCAACGCATCTGACGCTGGTGTTTTTTTTGTCAACATTGAATCGACGGCATTTAATAAGTTTGTATGGTAATCTTGGTAACCTAAGAAAGCTGTATCTGAGAATGCACCTGGCAATGAATCTGAAGCAGCCTGAGCAAGTGGATTCTTTTTCAAATAGGCTTTATAAGCGACTGACTTGGTTGCTTTCTTAGTAATTGGCAAATAACCTGTTGATTCCGCCCACTTTTCAGTTTGCTTGTCAGACATTAAATACTTCATGAAGGCCCATGCACCAGCTTGTTGATTCTTCGTTGCCGTTGCGGTCACCACTAAGCTGTTACCAGCCAAAACCGTTGCTGACTTACCTTTATATGAAGGGAGTGGTGCCGTGCCCCAGTCAAAGTCTTTGGCAGCTGCAGCTTTCGTTGCTGTGATACCGGCAGATGATGAGAATGTCAAGGCTGTTTTACCGTTAACAAAATTTGAGGTGCCATAGATATCAGAACCTGCTGTTTTGGCAGTGCCCTCAGAAACCATGTCTGTAATCAATTTAGCTGCTGCAACAGCTTTTTTGGAATCAACATTGACCTTGTTTTTATTCGTCACCAATGATACACCTGCTGAGCGGGCCATTGAATTCCACTCCATATCAAATGACTTATCAAAACCAACAGTGGCAATACCATCTTTCTTCAAAACTTCAGACATTTTAGCAGTCTCATCCCAAGTTTTTGGTACTGAAAGACTATACTTCTTCAACAGTGTTTTGTTATAAAACATTTCACGTACTGATGCTGAAAAAGGAGCTGAATAGAACTCACCTTTATATTTTGATTGTTGCAAGAAACCTGGATAAATATTGTTTAATTGTTTCTTTGACAAACCATTTTTACCATCAACTTGAGGTTGAAGTGATGTGACGATACCATCTTTAACGTAATCAGGTACCTGTGTGTAAATTGTTTGGGCCATAACAGGCAATGTTTTAGATTTAGCACCAGCCATAATCTTTTGGTTCAAAGTCGTATAATCGCCTTGAGCAGTGGCAACAATCTCATACTTACTTTGTGATTTATTGAAAGCATCAATGCGCTTTTGCAATGCGTCTTTATAAGGGCCAGCCATGGCGTGCCAAAACGTCACTTTCACTGGCTTACTGGCAACAGTATTAGCACTTACTGTTGGTGTGTGAACTGTTGACAAGCCAGCAAAAGATGAACCTGCCATAATTGCGACAGCAGCCAAAGCTGCAAATTTCTTCCCAGTACTCATGTGTACATATTTCCTTTCGTGTTCCCAAAAAATTTTAGCTGCTTTTATAAGCAGTAAAAAGACGCTATTAAACATCACATCTTTTTACCACCCACAAAATGTGGACAGTGAATTAACCTTTAATACCCCCGCCAGAAATACCAGCAACAACATACTTGTTTAAGAATAGATATAAAATTACCATTGGCAAGATGACAAAAGTCGATGCTGCCATCAATTCAGGATAATTAACACCCGAATCAGAACTAAATGCTTGCAAACCAACTGGTAGCGTCCTCATTTTATCTGTGTTAGTTACAATCAATGGCCACATGAATGAATTCCATGAGCCAATAATTTGTAGAAGACCAATGGCAGTAATCGACGATTTAGCATTAGTTACCAAAATTTGCCATAAAAACTTCCAATCAGAAGCCCCGTCAAGTTTGGCAGCGTAATATAGCTGATCAGGTACGCTTGCAAATGACTGACGTAAGGTAAAGACAGCAAAGAAACTGGCTAACCATGGAATAATCAAAGCACCATATGTGTTGACTATGTGAAACTGTGACAAAGTCACAAAGTTAGGGATGATCAACATTTCTCCTGGCACCATCATGGTTGCCAGTAAGATTGTGAAGAGTATTTTTTTACCGTGGAAATTCATTTTGGCAAACGCAAAAGCTGCCATGATTGCTGTAATAATTTGACCAACTGTCGTCATAAGTGATACAATCACCGAATTTAATAGATATGTCGCAAACGGTGCTGCTTTCCAAGCAGAAATCCAATTTGTGATTTGTAGTTTTTTCGGTAGCCATGTTGGTGGCACTTGTAAAGCTTCAAATCCTGTTTTAAATGAAGTTGACACCATCCAAAAGAATGGCAACAACATTGTCAAAGCACCGACTACTAACAGCAAATAAACGATTGTTTTTAATATAGTTTTTTTCATCGTCAACTCCTTTTAGTAATGCACATGCTTTTTGCTAAACCACATTTGCAATAATGTCACAATTAAAATCATGAAAAATAGTACAACACCAGCTGCTGCGGCAATACCGTATTTGTTTTGTTCGTAAAACATCCGGTAAAGATAGAAAACAACACTCATCGCTGCATTGCCAGGTCCTGCTTGCCCGCCAAATAACGAAAAAATCTCATCAAAAACTTTAAATGATCCAATGACTGCATTAATCGTAATCAAAAAGGTCATTGGACTAATCATTGGCACTGTAATATGCCAAAAACGTTGCCACACGCTGGCACCATCTAGAGTCGCCGCACTATATAGGCGTTTATCGACATTGTTTAAGGCAACCAGAAATAACATGATATTAAATCCCAGACTTTTCCAAATGGCAAGAATAATTAGCGCTGGTAATGCCCAATTAGGATCATTTAACCAGTCAATCGAATGAATGCCAACAAAGCTTAAAAAATAGTTCAGTAACCCAGCATCCTTATTATAAATCCACTTCCAAACCATTGAAATGGCAACGATACTCGTCACAAATGGTAAAAAATAAATCGTTCGAAAGAAACCAGCAAGCACTTTAATTTGGTTGAGCAAGACAGCCACCGTTAAAGAAATGACGATTTCCAAAGGGACAACACCAATTACAAAGATCAATGTATTGGACACAGCAGCGTGAAACAACGGATCTTCCCACAAATATTTAAAGTTATCAAACCCAAGTGCCATTACTTGATTGGTGAAAAAATTATATTGCGTATAAAAGCTCATGGCTAAACTTGAAATAATCGGATACAAACTAAAAATTGACACAATGATTAACATTGGCAAAACATACAGCCAGCCTTTTAACGTCTCTTTCCAAGTCGTCTTTTGATTCACCATCATGCACGTTCACCCCGTAGCGGGAGCCTCTGACCATCTTTGTCAAAAGCATAAACCCCACTTAATGCTGCAAAAAGCGTCATTTCTTGATCAATTAGCGCTGACGTAGTCACATCAGTCGCAATTAATTGGTGTTCACCAACAGATATAGTTGCTTGACGATCACGACCAAACGACAAAACCTCATGAACAACCGCTTGCATTTTAATCGCAGGCTCTTTGACTTCATTTGTCAGTGCTTCAGCACGAATACCAATCGTTGCGACATTACCATCAAACAATTGCGTCACTTCCGTACCAAGTTGATGTGCAGATATAACGTTGAGTGCTGGTTCACCAATGAAATTAGCAACAAATTGATTGTTTGGGTTTTCATATAGTGATTGTGGATTATCATATTGTTGAATACGACCATCATTAAGTACCATGATTTTATCAGCCACATGCATGGCTTCACTTTGATCATGAGTAACAAAAATTGTTGTCACACCTGTTTCCTTTTGAATACGGCGAATTTCTTCACGCATTTCTACACGTAAGCGCGCATCAAGGTTAGATAATGGTTCGTCCAAGAGCAAAATATTAGGTGATTTTGCTAAAGCACGGGCAATGGCTACACGTTGTTGCTGACCACCAGATAAATCACTTGGTTTTTTGGTGATTTGATCATCAACTCGAACTAATTTAGCAAGGTCTAAAGCACGTTGTTTTCGTGTTGCCTTATCAATTTTTGCCATTTTCATCGGGAAAATAATGTTATCCAATACTGTCATGTGTGGGTACAATGCGTAATTTTGAAATACCATCCCTACACCGCGCTCTAAAGCGTCTTGCTTTGTCACATCTTTGTCTCCAAAGTAAATATTACCGGTTGTCGCTGACAATAATCCAGAAATCAGATTCAATGTGGTAGATTTACCACCACCAGAGGGTCCCAAAAGCGCAACGAGTTGGCCATCATCGATATCAAAATCCATGTCATGCAAGACTTCGATGCCGTTTGGATAGGTCAAAGTCACGTGATTAAATTTAACTTCCAATGTGCTTCTCTCTTTTCGTTATAAGGTAGTGCTACTGCAATGTTGTTCATATTGCGCAAATCAAATGTGAATAAAGACAACTATTGTCTATGCTTTTAAATATAACAAAACTGAGTCACGATTCTGTAAATATTAGATATAGAGTTTATCGTCATTGTAAATATTAACTTTATTGGATAGATTATAATAATTAACACAGCATCATATCTGGTAAATCAGAAAGCTTCCTTTGAATAAACCGAAACCTATGCGATTAGAAACTGGCTAAAAAGTAAAACCCAGCACATGCAAAGTGGCTTCAGTGCCATGACGTATGTCTTTTTTTGAAACAGATAAAATTATAAAAAATAACATATCTATATACCACATTATTGTCAGGTTAGTTGCTTTTAACAACTAACAGCGATATAATCACTAATGTAAACGTTTACAAAATAAATGGATACTTAGGAGACAACAATATGAATCACGAAAGACATTTATCAACAAATTTTGTCTATTTTTTTGGTGCCCTTGGCGGGCTTTTGTTTGGATACGACACAGGTGTCATATCAGGTGCTATGCTCTTCATAGGAAAGGAATTAGGTATTAAATCAGGTTCTTTTCAAGATGGCTTCATTACGGCATCTGTTCTTCTTGGTGCCATAATTGGTGCTGCCGTTATAGGCCCACTATCTGATAGATTAGGACGTAAAAAACTTTTATTAATTGCCTCAATAATATTTTTAACAGGTGCGTTAGGATCTGGTATAGGAATCAATTACACGATATTAGTCGTGTCACGTGTTATTCTTGGTATTGCTGTAGGAGCAGCCTCAGCTTTGATTCCTACATACTTAGCTGAATTATCACCAGCTGATAAACGCGGTGGTATTGGCACACTATTTCAATTAATGATTATGACAGGTATTTTCTTCGCGTATGTTTCAAATGAATGGCTTTCACCTAACGGATTTTTAGGTCTTAAAGAAAATGTTGGTTGGCATTGGATGCTTGGTTTGGCTGCAATTCCTGCTGCATTATTGTTCTTTGGTGGTCTCAGATTGCCAGAATCGCCACGTTTTCTTGTTCGCAACGGAAAACTTGACGAAGCTAAACGTGTGTTATCGCAAATGAATCCCAATGCGAAATTAGTCGAAGAAGAAATGCACGATATTCAATTACAAGCAAATATTCCATCTGGTGGATTTAAAGAATTATTCGGCGTTATGGCGCGCCCAGTTCTAATAATGGCTCTGGGTTTAGCTATTTTCCAACAAGTCATGGGATGTAATACCGTGTTATACTATGCACCAAAAATTTTTATATCCGCAGGATTTAGCGAACATTTCGCGCTCCAGTCTCATATCGTCATTGGCTTATTCAACGTTGTTGTGACAGCTATTGCCGTCAAAATAATGGATAAAATTGATCGTAAAAAAATGCTCACCTACGGTGCAATAGGTATGGGTGTTTCTTTATTGCTTATGTCAACAGCGATGTTGGTACTTCAGGCTGGTAATGGTAATCTTGGTTCATGGGTCTGCGTTATTTCTCTGACGCTGTATATTGCATTTTTCTCGGCTACATGGGGTCCTGCTATGTGGGTCATGATTGGAGAAGCATTCCCATTAAATATTCGTGGCCTTGGTAACTCATTTGGTGCAGTTATTAATTGGACGGCAAATTTTGCAGTTTCTCAAACTTTTCCTATGCTACTTATTGCATTTACACCGGCCAATGCTGTCAATTCAGAAGGAAAAGGTATTGCTAAATTATTCTTAATATATGGTGCTCTTTGCTTTGTAGCTATTTGGTTTATTGCCAAATTTACAATTGAAACACGTAATCGCTCGTTGGAGTCAATAGAAGCTGGTCTACGTTCAAAAGCTCATGCAAAAATGCCATACAATCACAAAAGTTCACTACTATAAGTGATTAAATCTCCTCTATGACTGGCTTAGTATAGGAAAACAAATAGAAATCAATGCGTTATTTCTAAATTAGAGTCTATGTCAAAATTCGAACAAGAATACTTGTAAAATTGATGCTGAGAATAATTGATTCTCGGCTCTTTTTGACGCATTAGATAAATTATCATTCAGCACGGGTTATATTGCCGTTCAAAATTATTGTAAGATTGAATCCCTTAATTTTCCAAACTGTAAACACAAGATACAGTTTGGAAACATTTGTTCAACCATAGCTTGTACTGCTTTATTTTTGAACAAAAAAGAAGCCTAGCAAAGGGCTTCTTGACATGTAAATTTCGTGCTATGTTTTAAAATTATTTCAAATTTTAATTTAACTAACTTTCTACGTATCTCAATTCTATCTCTATGACACATGATAATAGATTTGTCTCATTCTCTAGACTGTCATTAAATCAATTGTCCTTGCGACGCAGCCATACAGCTACGGTAATTAAACCAATTATTATAAATCCATAAGTAGCAGTCCAAGCAATATTTTCCGAAGCAGTGTTTGGCAAACTAACTGGCTTATGATTTGACTGCCATGGCAATACAGGATTTACAGGATTGTTTGGTGTAATTGGTATGACAGGATCTATAGGTTTATCAGGATTAATAGGTGTGGGAGGCGGCGTTGGCGTGTAATGATTAATCAAATCATAATTAACTATTTCTGTTTCATAACCAGATACCTTATCCTCAGTAATTGTATAAATGATTTTTTTACCATTGTTGTCATACTTTGGCAAGTCAGTAAACTGATATTGCCAATCATCATTTGCTGTGATCGTTTTCGTTTGTACACCCTTACCATTGGCAAGTAAGTTTACCTTTATTGCATCAGGGCGCTTACCATCTTGGTTATTTTGATCATCCCAAGTTTTCGTTCCAGCAATTTTCGTGATATCTGATAATGTGTTAGTAAAATTATACCCGGCTTGAGAAGGCCTATAGTGATCAACAGTCTTTTCCTTAACCGTATAAATATAGGCGTTACCATCAGCATCGAACTTTGGTAAGTCTGTCATCGAATATTTCCAACCAGATTCAGCAGTTACAATCTTTGAATTGATTTTGACACCATTTTGGTAAATATCGATGGTAATTGCATCGGGACGTAGTCCTTCGACGTCATTATCATCTTGCCATGTCTTTGTGCCGTCAATTGTTTCGGTGGTTTCACCGTCACCGCCACCGCCATTGTTAGGTGAATAAACATCAATAGTTTGCTTCTCAATGTTTTCCCCAGTTAATTGACCGGAATTTTCGTATTTTGTTGATGTGCCACCATCGGTGACCTTAGTATCATAATCAACAAGCACCGTATCTGTTAATTCATGTAAATTAACGTGAAATTTCAATGCACTATCTTCAAACACATCAGAACTGGGCACGTCATTTAATTGCGTAAAGTCTGTCCCATCACTATTATATTCAACATGGTAGGCTTGAATTGATCCGGCTACAAGTTTTTGATTCCCACCAACAAAGTCTGTATAAACAGCGTTTTTAATATCAACCTTGGCATAATTCAAACGCACTCGCCAATGAATAATTGTTGGATCATTTGAATCATACCAACCCCACTTGTATAACTCTTCATCAGGATCAGGACCGTCATTTCCTGGATCAATATCAATATCAGTAGAACCACCATTACCCCAGTCAACAGGCACTGTCGTATCTTCTTCAACTTGTGTATGATCCCAATGAACCCAAATATTAAAATTGCCACTAATGCCATTTTTAGCAGATTGCTCAGCATAATCAGTAAATGTAATTGTGACTTTGCCAGTATTATGATCTGCAACTGCATGCCCAATAACATTACCAGCAACATCAGTGATGTCGAATGTGACATCATTAGCCATCGTTAAGACACTGGGTATAGCCACTGTCATCGTGTCACCTGTTTTAATATTGGTACCTGCAGGAATTGTCATATCCCAATGCGCCTGCATATCATCATAAATGTCGAAATTTGTTTGTGGCTTACCATTTTCGTCTTCTAATTCAGCTTTAGTGATAAATTGATCACCCCAATCTTTACTAGCTGTGACGGTTGGCGCACGTGGCTGTATTGTACTTGATTTAATTTTCCCAGCTTGAGTCGTGCTATCTGTTGCTGGCGTGACTTTGGGTAAGTCGGGTGTCATATTTTTACTTACTTCTTGTTTTTCAGTCGATTTTTCAACTGGTCTAATATCAGAATTTGATATTGCGCTAGAGGAAGTCATTGCCGTACTTGCGTTGTCGGTGTTTGATTCTGCCAAGACTGAGACCGGTGTCACAAAAAAAGTACTCATAATAATTAATAAGCTAAAAAAAGTTGCTGTCTTTTTGAACATTTTTATTCTCCCGTTAATATATTTCATGAATATAATTCATCATTTTAATGAATTATCATAAGATAGTCATGCGTCATTAATTATTGCTGTCTATAAATTATTTCCACCTAAACTGATAAAAATATTTGTTAAACCAATGCCTTTACCTGTATATTACTAGCAGTGCCAAAGATGGTCTGTCGATTGCCATGCATATTTTCAAAATCAGTCTGTGTCAGAAATTATCACCTCCCTCGGTAGCAACTGTTGACATAATGGATATTTGTGAGTTAACAATAATTTTATTAACATGTGCTGCCTGTTGTGTTATATTTCCTGAATTTACTTGATATACTACTGGCTGGATAACTATGTGTTGCGCGTTATTTTTAGGACTTGTTACCATGCTTTTTAACAAACGACGTTGTTTTGTTGGTATCGTTTTATAGAAATTAGTATTATTATAACTAACAGTTAATGTTTCAATAATAGTCACTAACATCATCAAAAAAATGCTTGAAATAGCTAACAAATGTAGAAAAAAAACTATTCTTTTAGACACCATTCATTTTTCCTTTCAATATGTGAATTCAATATTTTAATAAGTTAATGTTCAATGTCACTATCTTACTTCCAGCCATTTTTGTAGTTCAGTAAAATTTGAATTCGTAACAATAAATCTAGGCACACGTTTTAAAATATCTGGCATATTATTAGACACAATACCAGGTTCTAAAAGAAATATCGCCGCCATACCATGCGATGACATATATTCTGTCAATGCCTTATTAGGGCTGCCATATGGATAGGCAAAAACTGTTGGATTAATTGACAATTGTTTTTCTAGCTTTTGTTTTGATTTTTGATAGTCTTTTATTATTGCTTTTTTTGACAATGTACCACTGGATAAAATAGGATCATTATCTACCTGATAATGTAAGTCATTTGTATGTAGTCCCACCGTAACGTTTGATTTCACCGCTAACTGCGTAATTTCTGACCAAGAAGCTAGTTGCTCCCCATCTAAGTTTTGCCCAACTTTACCGGTAATAACAAAAAAAGTAAAAGGGATACTAAGATCGGCCAATTTTTGAGAGGCGTTTCTTGGCAGCGTTGTATCAATATCATCAAAAGTAATGACAACGTGTCTACCACGAATCGTATTATTTTTAGTATGTTCAATAAATTGTGACATTGACCAAATACTGATATGATTCTTTTTCAACCAGTTCATTTGCTTGATAAATTCGTCTTGAGACACATTATATTCTTGAAGTTGCGGATTTTTAGATATTTTTTGTGCAAAACTCACAGTCGCATTATTTTTCAATATACGATGATAAGCTAATACGATAACCCCATCTTTAACATTGCTGTTCTTTTCAGCAAAATTTAAATAGGAATAATCCACTTTTTGTGTTACTTTTTGTCGTGCTTTTCCTTGTTGTAGTCCAGAAAAAAACATTAGAATCAAAAGAGCTACCATTGTAAGAATCATATAGAGAACTAAACGCCTCTTTTTCTTAGTCATAACATGCTGCCTCATTTTTTGACAATAATCCAAACAGTGTGGGAATGATAATTAAGGTTAAACAAATCATTATAATATGGATACCTTCGTCCACACTCGTGCTGTTCATACCAAGTAATAATTCTAATACAACAAATCTATCAGAATAAACATGACTTTTAATGGCTAACGTTGAAAATATAATAAATAAATTGAACAACCATGCCATTAGAGTGATCACAAACGTGATTGTGTTACCTATTTTATTACTTCGCCGAATAATTATATTTGGCATTGTTCTACCTCCCACGATCTGGACTACTCCAAGATCCTCTCTGTTTATGAAA
This sequence comes from Leuconostoc gelidum subsp. gelidum KCTC 3527, assembly GCF_000166715.1. Taxonomy (GTDB): domain Bacteria; phylum Bacillota; class Bacilli; order Lactobacillales; family Lactobacillaceae; genus Leuconostoc; species Leuconostoc gelidum. The sequence goes on along the minus strand of NZ_AEMI01000036.1, from coordinate 190,831 downwards.
AAAGGCAACATTTAATTGTGACATAATGGCTGTTATTAATACCGTAATCCAATAGAATGTACTATAAAACGGTATGACGAATAACTCTGGCACGCCTAATTGTGATTGCCCATGATCTTGTAAAATGCCTTGTAACATCATGCTAAAGAATAAAAGAATATATATCATTATCACAACACCTGGTAACGAAAATGTTTGCGTATCAATCGTGACCACTAAATACTGAATAGAGGTAATAATGACCGTCCATGACCAAATATGACTTAAACATACGTCAACTAATAATAGTTTTTGACGTTTATTAGTGCCTTTGAATGTCCACTTCAAATTTTTCAGTAGCACTTCGATACCACCAACTGACCAGCGAACACGTTGTTTAACATAACCATGAATCGTTTCTGGTGTCAGTATATAAACTAAAGCATGAGGTGTATAGCGAATTCGCCAATTCTTCTTACGTAAACGCCAAGTAATATCAATATCCTCAGTTATGGCTGTGCTATCAAACCCCGCTACTGACATCAACGCCTCACGTCGATAAAGCACAACAACACCTGCTACTGTCATAATGCCACCATATAAAAAGTCTTGCGCACGCTTAATCCGATCGATGATCCCTAAATACTCTAAAGTTTGAAGTTTTGCCAGCAAAGTTGTTCTATTTCTAACAACAGGCTTGCCAGTCACTGCAGCAACTGTTTTATCAGTCACCTGTTTAAGCAATTCTTCAATCACGTCATGTGCTAATATTGCATCAGCATCTGTTACTAATATATATGGTGCATCTATTTGCTTAATCGCTTGATTTAGTGCTGCTGCTTTACCAAGATTTTTAGATAACTCAATTAGACGCACTGGTACGCTGTCATGTTTGTCTAACCAATTTTTGACCAAATTAACTGAGTTATCGGTACTTTTATCGTCAACTACGACAACATCAAAATTAGCATAAGTTAATTGCGTAAAAGATGACAATGTTTCAACTATATGATTTTCTTCATTAAATATTGACATCAGAATTGTTACTTTTTCATTGGTGTTTGGTTCGTTTGATTTTTCATGATTGAAATGAAATGAGGAAAGCCAAGAACCAATAATCCATATCAGTGTCATAAATATAGGATAGTAGGTTGTAAAATCTTGCACCAATCCGGAAATATAGCTCATCATTTTACGCTCTCCTCCTTTGATAAATAAGTGACATCATTTTTTCCAAAATATAAGCTAACAAACTCGCAAGCGTAAATGATAATAAAACAACAACTGGGGCCCACGTAAAGCGCGAGGCAATATTAGGCACCAAGCGATTAAAATAGTGATAGATGAGACTGTCAGTTAAATCCGAAAATAAATAAATAGTTAAAGTCATATTAGATAGTAAAATAAGTAAATTATGAAACTTAGTTGTTTTTTTCGGCTGACCTTTTTTTAAAATCAGTAATGAGATAAGGATAGCGACTAAGAATGGCTGATAGCCCATATAATCATTTGCATCAGTCCAAGCAAAAATTCGGCCATAATTGTCTATCAGAGACAAAAATGAAATCATACCAAAAATTGAGACAGACCATATTAATAATCGCTTAGTACTGATTTTTTTGATTTCTTCTAAGTAAGTTTTAAAATAAAGCCCAACATAGTAGTATCCAATCGGATAAGCATTAGTCCACCAATCAGGTAATATCTTACCTAAGCCATTAAATAGCGATGGCAAAAAGAATAAAATCGTTGAAACCATAATAATATATATATGATACTGTTTACTTAAATCATAGTGCCAAGCTGCGTTTAACAGTGGTATGAGGAGATATAAACCAATATACATTTCAACATACCAAGAATAACTGTCTGTTGAAAAATCAAGTAATCCCAGTAGCGCATCCTGCATAGAAAGGTCATTTTGAAATACAAGCGTTTGAGTTAGCCAATCGATCATTGATACTAAGACATACAATATGATTACTCTTAAAATTTTTGCGATATATTTGTCGCTGAGTTTCTTTGTTCCCATTAAAAATCCTGTTGCAATAATGAATAATGGGACTGATGTTATAAAAATCAATCGCAAAATGATTCCTAAACTGGCAGAAAATGATTGAATGTCAATGTCATAAAATCCTGTATTGAGTAGAAAATGCACTGAAATAACAAAAAAAAATAGCCATAACCTTTAATACATCTATTTGATAAACACGGTTTCCCATATGAGTATTCCCCTAATAAAAATTTTTACAAAAGTGATAAATTAACAATTTAATTATATAGTGACGACTACCATTATTTTTCTTCAAATTTTGAAAAAAATTGAAAACAAAAAAAGCTTAATAAATTAAGCTTTTATCTATCAGAAAAAGTGGTTGTTGTGGCCAAAACTGCTAATACCTTTGTAAAACTACTAATTTTATAATTAAAAGGACTAGGTTGTGTTTGTCGGCTTAGTTTCTTTTCGATTACCGTACCTTGCTCCAGTGTTGTCATATACGTTGCTCTATCTTTTTTTGGATGAGAAATGATACTAGCAGGACTGTTTAATTCAAATTTATAAAACGTTAACTGTTGTTTTCGGGGCGAATCAGACTGATCATCACGAACCTCGGCCATTTCTGGTATTATATTTCCTTGTTCGGGCAGAACAACTGTTTGATCTTGTGGTTCTTGATTCTCGTTATGCTGATCTACTGTCTTATTTGGTGTTTTATTTGGTACTTTATTTGGTGTCTTATTTATGTCAATCGGTTCACTTTTTTGGGATAATTCAATGTTAAAATAGAAATTTTGTTGATCCGTTCTAGGAATTGTAAACGCACCCGGCCATTCATTACGTGTCACTTGATATTTTTTTAAAACTTCTAGCACAGGCATCATAGCATAATTAATTGTCTCACCTGTATCTCCAGAAAATACCTCTTTGCGTAATATGCTATTATTGTATCGAAAATTAACAATGACATGGTGTCGAATTGGTTGATAATAAAAATTAATTTCTGAATCTGTTTCATTAAATACACCCGAACTATTTTGCGATGTATTAGACAGAACGTACCCTGGAATTTTTTCTTCATTTATTTTATAGGTTTCACCAATATTACCAGTAAACTTGGTAGAAGGCAGTATCATATTTTTTCTGTTATCAAAATAGTTTACTGTCACAGATGATGTGAAAGGTTTGTAATTCGTATCATCAATCATAATCTGCTGGACATTATGATTAATGCCTGTTGCTGCTGAAAATACCAAGTACATGGGACCTTGGAATTTTTGCATGCTTTTATAATGCCAAACTTGATTGTTATAAGTAACTGTAAACGCGCCAGACTGACTATTGTATGAAACAATGAGTGATTTAAACTGGTTGTTAAATTTTTCATCAATTGGTTGTGCTTCATCCGTTATTGTATGAATAACCCCTTCATTTTGGGAATCAAAGAATGCGCCGAAACTTTGGCCATCACCTTGCCTATGACCAAACTGAACTGGATCTGCTTCAAAAGAGCCTTCCTCAGGAAAGCGATTAAAATAGGTATCAATTTTAAATCCAAAGATATTTGATAGACCACCTAACCCTAAACTTCCGCCATTTTTTTGATTGACTTTTTTTATTTGATCAGCAGGAACGAAGCTAACAGCCATACCATCTCCGCCATCATGTTGTTGCGACTTATTGCCAATGTTGACGCTTAAATCTAAAGAAACATCATTTGAAAAATTAATGGGTGTTTTAATATAAGCTGTTCCTGATTGCTCAGAATTGTCTGATGTCAGTGTTATTAAGTTGTCATTTACTGAAGATGAACCATTTAATATGAGTTGACTAGCTAGATTGTTTTGATTGCGTAATTGCGACAGCGTAATAGTTTTAGCACTGACGTTATAGTCTGATGTTATCGAACTGACTGATAGCAATATGACAGATACTGTGGTCATATAAAACAAGGGCCTGATTCTAACTTGTTTGTTTTTCATTTTACACTTTTCATTTTTTTAATTTTCACAATTAGTTCACCCAATGCCGTCCAATCACTTAATGTAGGTGGCTTTTTCCAGATCACTTGTTCTCCAAGTACATCATCGTCGATCATATCAGATAAATAAATATCAGCAATTTTATCTGTACATGTGAAGTCTACACTCGCATGATTAATATGATTTTTAAGCATTGTAATCATCATATCATTAGTAATTGGTGTTGCTGAGAAATTAACACTAATATTCACTCTATCAATGCTTGTATTCGTAATATTTCTAAACATGATACCTATAAGATTGAAGCAAAATAGCTCACGCTGATAATTATTGACTATCGTTTCTTGTATGTTAATAATATCAATAAGGTAAGTTATTAATTTAAAAATTGATGGATAGATATCGCGAAAGTAATTTAGATTGACTTCACCTTCATTTGTTACAAACCATTGATTTTTAAATCCAAAACGCAAACTATAAACTGAAATTTTATAACTCAATTGTGCTATTTCATTTTTCGTTGACTGGGAGAAAAAATTTTCTAAGACTGGCATGATGTCATTTTGCAAAAGTACAATCTTATCACTTACATATTGTGAGTACTTATAGTTTTTATTCTCTAATAAAAAGTCAAAAATATCTAACATTTCTAGCAATACTGACAAAATTTTGTCAGAATCATTGCCTATAAAAGAGGTAATAATTATTGGTAGAGATACGACAGTATGAATTGCGACTTCTCTATTTTCAAAAAGTGCTTGATTATTATATAACATTTCAGACACACAAAAGTTGATAAGTAACATTTTTTGCCGCTGATTTAAATCGTTAATGAAATGATTTTCCAATAAAAATTTTAGCATTTCTTGACCAATTACTTTGATACGATCAGAAAATATCGGTTTTTCATCAAAATAATTATAGATAACATAGCCTGCTTGAATAAACTCATAAGAATCATTATCATTCACAAGACCATTTAATATTTTTTTCTGTGAAAAAAAATATGAAGGGCTCCATCCATAATCGTATTGAATCGTTGTATACGTTGGCAGAGAACCCGTTAAAACTCTCGTCTCAAGAAGTGGCTTCAAAGCCGAAAGATTAAAATAGTACTGTGACATTTTATATAAATGGTATCTCGTCACACGATATCTAGGATAAACCAACCCTTTTTGAAGTAATAGCCAATCTGAATCTAAAATATTATGTAAATCTATATTCAAGGAATCTAAGATTTCACGCAACATATAATTAGAAACAGCAAACTCCTGTTCTAAGGTTTTGGTCTCATAAAATTTTTGATCAGTTTCTAAGACATAGTTCATTAATTCAATTTTCAACAAATCATTTTTATTAATGAATGACACTAACGAATTCATAACGCTCCTTGCATATTTTAAATATTTTCATACATTGTCATGTTGTTTTATCATACAATACACTGTCATTTATTTCATTCCTTCTAATTATACTATAGTCGCTAATCTTTATTTTTTTGTGATTTTAAAAAAAATAAAAAATCTAAAAACTAAATCAGCTCGACATTAGATTTATTTTTAAAAAATAATCAACAATCACAATATTTATGGTTTGTTTAAGGTAGGTTGTAAAATGACGCCGAACAACCTGCAAAAAAAGCTGCGGAGCCTTTAATAGTAGTTGTCTAAAACCAACCATAAAGGGTCTGCAGCTTATGTCTTCTAATTTATCATCTCATGAACATGCTGTCATTGAAACACTGCTTCAACCTCATTTTTCTATTCAGGCACCTGTTCATTTTCTCAAACCGTTCTTCTGCAACATGCAGTAATCGATTAATTATGGCAATCTACATAATATAAATATTATTTTGACTCTATGTCCGATCCTAGATCAGCTGATATTAATAATTGAAGCAAATCATTGAACTTATTTTTATCGTCCTTTAGAACCGAAAAGAATTCCTGATCGACTTTTTCAACTATTGGTAACGTCTCATTAATAATGTCTGAACCACTTTGCGTCAATTTTATAATTTTTGATCTCGTGTCTTTTTTTGAAACTTCACGTACAACAAATCCTGATTTTTCTAGGTTTTTTATAATCACAGAGACAGTCATAACATCAATATCAGAATGCTTTGAAATATTGACTTGGTTAACTTCATCATTATGTTGAGTCAAATAAGCTAATGTCGATAATACAATAAATTGAGGATGTGTTAAATTATACTGGCGTAATTTAGTTTTAATTAATGTGTGCCATGAGTTATAAACTTTAATAAAAGAGAACCCTAAGGAATTAGTCGCGTTATCTTTAAATTCTGAATTAAATTTTTGGATCACTAGTAGCAACCTCAATGAGTGAAAAAACGCTTGCTGGAATGTTTTCAAATATCTTAGAAAGAAATTTCAAATCATTAGCTTTTGGTTCCCTGTTTAAAGGCACAAATTCAACAGAATGTCTAATGACTGTTTCTTTATGATTAGTTTCACTCAATTCATGAATAAAATTAATATCTCCCATATTTGGAATAGTTGTTTTATCAATAAAAACTTCCTCGGGAATAACTTTAACGAGTTCAAATGACATAGGTGGCATGTTCGTCAATGTCATACTACCCTTAGTATTAGCTTCAAATAATCCTTCTAAAGAAATTTCCTCTAAATCATTTTCCCAAGTAAACCACTTGTTGACGTTTTCGTACAGCGGCCATACATCTGTAATTGAAGCGTTTGTTTTCTGCTCAAAACTATATTTCATATTCTCTTTTTTCCTTTTTATAAGTGTACATATAATATAAACTATTATTATTTATGTGTCAAGAATTTTTTTGATAACAAAAATACTAAACAGTCATCTCAACAATTTTAAACAACTGCCGTTGCACAAGATAGTAGATTGTAAATTAAACAGCGCACAAAAAAAAGCTGCAGAAATTTTAATGGTCATTGTAAAAATCAACCATAAAGAGTCCACAGCTTATGTTTTCTAATTTATCATCACATGACAGTACTGCCATTGAGACCATACTTCAACTTCATTTTTCTATTCAAGACATAGCGAGCACATCATTAATGTTGCTCATTTATTTTTTTTTGCTGTTCACGAAGTTTTTTAATAATTCTTCTATAAGCAGGGATCATCACGATTAATGAGCCAATCCACGCCAACACATTAGCCAAGCTGGCACCAAAAAAGCCAAAGGGTCCGACCAAAGTAATGGCCGCCACCGTACGCATTATCAATTCTGCAATGCCTGCAAAAGTTGGTGTTTTGGAATCATTTAATCCTTGCAACACATATCGAATAATAAACAGTGCTGATAGAATATAATAAAAAGCACCATTAGCCCAGAAATATTGTTGCGCCAAATCAAGCACACGCTGCTGATCTGCGCCCACAAACAACATGACCGCAAAATCACCAAAGGCAATTTCTAGAATTCCCATAAATAGGCCAAATCCCATGCTCATGAATAACGCCTGTTTCACCCCAATAAGAATACGTTCATATTGTTTAGCCCCATAATTTTGGGCAGCAAAAGTTGCCATTGTAATACCAAACGACATTAACGGTAACGTGGCAACTTGATCAATACGTTGTGCAGCCGTCGTTGCGGCTACTGCATCTGTTCCTAATGTGTTAAGAGCACCCTGTAGTACGAGTGCGCCAATAGCGATTATCGAACTTTGAAAACCCATTGGTAATCCAGCACGTAAATGGATTCTAATATCTACCGGATCCCATTTGAGATCAGAACGATGAACTTGCAGTAAAGGCGAAAAATGATAAATATGCCAAAAACTTAGCACCGTTGATACAAGTTGTGCGATAACTGTCGCCAAAGCAGCACCGGCAACGCCGTAGTTCAAACCGATGATAAACCATAATTCAAGCACAATGTTAATGATCATGCCAACAATAAGATAAACTAATGGTGAGCGCGAATCACCAATAGCACGCAGTGAATTCGCCGTGACATTGTAACCCATCGTAGCAAAAATACCGCCTAAGATAATGGCGATAAAAATAAATGCTTGATTAAAAATTTCTGCAGGCGTTTGCATAATTTTTAGTAATGGATAGACAGCAAGTAAACTCAAAATCGTGACGATAACGGTTGTTAATGCTGAAACAATTAACGTTGAGGCCATACTTTTACGCACACCTGCAATATCACGGGCACCATAACGTTGTGCTGTGATAATGGATAAACCAGCCGTAAATCCTTGCACAAATCCTAAAATCAAAAACATAATGGATCCAGTGGCACCCACAGCTGCCAAAGATTTAACCCCTAATGTTTGTCCAACAATAACGGTATCGGAAAAATTGTAAAGTTGCTGAAAAAGATTACCAATAACCAATGGTATGGTAAAAAATAAAATTTGCTTAGCTGGTGAACCTTGAGTTAAATCGCGCATAATCAATCACATCTCCAAAAATAAGTAGTCGTAAGCTAAATACTTATTCTACCGGAATAACATCTGTTTGACTAGTCTTTGATTTGAATTTTTAGGAAATCTATTTCAGCGTATCTAAAATCAAACTATTTCTTTCTTTTTGTATCTTGACATCAAAACCTTCAGTTCTTTCCTAATGGCATATCACTGAAGGTTTTTAATAATATATCGTTCGTTTAATGTACATCAAATTGCATTTTTGAATAGCCTCAACAAATTACCACGCAAGATATATCAAGCTTTTTTTTCGGCATTTTCATAACGATCAATAACTCGCGTGACATTTTTTTTACCAATATAAATTGCGTATCCAACAGTCAGTATCACTAATATGCCAATCACGCATAACGCTATGCCCGAACCCAAAAACCAGATATTTTTATTTTTGAAAAAATAAATGAATAACACACCAACACCTGTCAATAATGAAAAAATTGATTGCCAATGTTGTAAATTATGAATCATACGTTCTTGAAATAATATTTCTATTTTATAAGCTTTTTCTATACTATCAGTATCTACTGTCATTACCCTCACCTCAACGCTAATTAGTATGTTAACCCTGGATTAAAGAAACCAACTAGTACACCAACGAGTGCAACGACTACCAAAATTAGCATAACTCTAATAGGAGAAATATTTTTTTTGGCCATTAACCACCAGCAGAGAACTATGAACAAGGCAGTCAACAATCCAGGATAAACAGAATCAAGTTGGTTTTGTAACACTAAATATGACTTTCCGGAACCATTTGTGAGCTTAAACGATGTTTTTACAGTCACCCAAGTTGCAGCGACACCACCAACAACCATACCACCAATGGTCGCAATCGCTTTTCTAATTGCTTTTCCCTGCGCGCCAATTAAAATACCGACGGCCTTATCACCTAATTCGTATCCTTTGAAATAAGCAAAACGCATACCGAAATAGCCAAGTAAGTTCCATACAATAATATAAAATATCGCACCTAAAGGTGAGCCACCCGATGACATCCCAAGCGCAATACCTAGGATTACCGGAATTAGTGTTCCAACAACAAGTGAATCTCCAATACCTGCAATGGGACCCATAAGACCTGCACGTAAACCATTAATCGTGGCATCATCTACCTCGCCATCATCAATTCCTTGACTAGCACGTGCTTCTTCTAAACTAGCTGTAATACCTACAATGACAGTCCCAAGTTGTGGTTCTGTATTGAAGAACGCAGTATAAGTTTTCATTGCTTTTTCTTGATCTTCTTTGTTATCATATAGTTCTTCAACAATGGGTAACATAGAAGTTAAGTAACCAAATGTCTGCATATGTTCTTGAGAAAATACTGTCAGATGACCATAGAACCAGTGATGAAAAGATTTATTTAGAGTTTTACGAGAAAGTGTCTTTTTTTCTATATTTGCCATCTTAAATATCCTCCTCTTCCTCATCATCAGTTATTGTGTCATTTGAACCATTCAGTATTGGCTGTCGATTAGTACTAATTGCCATATCCAACTTGTAAAAGATCATTGCAAAAATAAGTGATATAACAGTAACTGAAACTAAGTTTAATTTTAGTGACGCAGCAAACGTAAATCCAACAAAAAACGGTATAAAATCAATTGGACCCTCAACTATTTGTTTTAACAAAATAGCAATACCAACACAAGGCAGTAATGCCCCAACAGTAAATAATGTTTTCATTGGAATACCATCCATAGGTAACGCCGTTCTAAGTGCATGAACAGCACTCGAACCAAAATGTGTCATTAGTACTGTTGGAATGAAGGAGAAAAACAAATGTGAAATCCAAGGATAACCCCAGTCAACCGCGTATAATTTTTTAAACTCACCTTTTTCAACTGCACGCCAGCCTATATGTTGCCAAACTAAATTCATCGTTGCAGTACCATAGAATAATACTGTACCGACAGTACCCACCAACGTGCCCATTGACTTGGCTAAGTCAGCGGCATTACCAGATGTGGCTGCTAAACCTTGTGCATGGATGGCAACCATAGCAAGTGGTATTCCGATGTATGATACCGCTCGCAAATCTGCAGAAACAGTCCCACCCGGCGTTACTAGTGCAATATAAACTAACTGCATGGCCACACCAGCCGCAATACCTGTTTTTAAGTCTCCTAGAACAAGTCCACAGACTAAACCACCAACTAATGGACGTCCTAATGTATAATTACCAATTGTAGATCCTGCCATTCCTGGCATAGACGACAAACTGGCAAAAATACCTAGAATACTTGCTTGTATCCAACTAATTGTCATATTCCTCACCTTTTCTATATCACGTTACAAATTAAATTTTCCTTTAAAATCATTCCAATAGCCAATTGAAACGTCAGGTAATAATTGGAATTTAACCTGATAACCTTGCGCTTGAATTGCTTCAAATGCTACAGCTTCTTCAGGAATGATAGATTGATTATTACCTAATTTGATAGCATGAGGTCGATCATTGGCCGGTCCAACAATGACTTTTTTAACATCTCCTGGTACAAATTCAAAATCAACAAGGATTGTTTTCATGTCTTGTGGTGTTTTTGTTATGAGAAAATACTGACGTTTAGAGGCCAATACTTGCGCCTGTTTTTCCTTAAAGTGTGCCAACGTCCAAACAAACGTCTTTTTTTCAGAAGCACTTATAAAAGCTTCCTTTAAAACTGGATTTGATGCGGCAGCATCGTTTACCGCTATTAAACCATCACAAGGATATTCTTTTGCCCAACGTGTGACTGTTTGTCCATGGATAATTCTATCATCAATACGCACAAATGAAATGCTCATAATCTATTCTCCTTTTCAAATATCATCATCATTTTCATTCGATTTTTCAACTAATGAAAATTGTTTCACTGATGATACTGCCTCTTTCATAATAGCTGTTACTAAATCCTGTTGACTGAGACTATCTTTTAAAATAGCAGCATTCAGCGCCATTGGAAAATTCATGCCACCCAAGATAATGGATTTTTCTAGTTTCCCTTCTTGATTCAAAACGTTAGTTATTGTAGTTAAAGGGCTCCCTCCCATGATATCTCCCAATACAACGAGTTCCGCATCAGCAGTTAATTCAGAAACAAGTTTTTTAAAACGCGTAGCCAAAATTTGTGTGTCTTCACCTGGTTGCAAGCCGATTGCTCGTACTGAATCCATGTTATCACCAACAAACATACCTAGGGCATCTTTCAAACCTTCTGAAAACTTACCATGACTTACCAAAATAAGATATTTCATTTTTTCCTCCCACTTTTAGTGAAATGACTCTTATGTATGTAAGCGCTTACATACCTTAATTAATATTTTACGCTTTTTTTTAGAAAAAAACAACAACGTTCCTCAATAATAAGAAAATAATAAAAAAGCCTGTCTTGATTAAAAAATTTTTTCAAATAGTTAGAAAAAATCTAACAGATTTGGTTAATTTTCGTCATGACTAAGCTTTTGACATATATTTATGAGTTGAAACTGTACTGAATACTAATCTAATATTATGCTTTTGATACTTCATCTTCGGGTACTTTTGGTGTGGTACCATCCGGCAAAGTTTTTTCTGTGGGTTTATCCCAGGATACAAATTCACAATCCGGATAACGAGAACAACCATAAAATGTACGTTGCCGCTTCGTTTTACGCTCAACGATTTGACCTTTATGACATTTTGGACATGGCAAACCAATCTCTTTAATAATTGTTTGTGTGTTGCGACAATCTGGAAATCGAGCACAGGCATAAAATTTGCCATAACGACCCATTTTAACAATCATTGGTGCACCACAAATTTCGCAATTCATACCAGCAAGCTCATCATGCATAATGACTTTTTCTAAAGTAGCTGCTGCTTGCTCAACTTCTTTTGAAAACGGTTTATAAAACGAATCAATCACTGGTACCCAGTGTTTGTCCCCTATTTCTACCTCATCTAGCTCATGCTCTATACTAGCTGTAAAATGTGTATCTGTTATATCTGGGAAACTCTCTTCAACAATTGTTTGTACAATTTCACCCAATTCAGTGGGCACAAATTTACGCGCATCAATCCTAACGTAGTTTCGTCGTTGTATTGTGTCTAACGTTGGTGCATAAGTTGATGGTCGGCCAACACCGTTTTCTTCCAAAGCTTTGATTAACGCAGCTTCAGAGTAGCGCGCCGGTGGTAATGTGAAGTGTTGTTCTGGATTCGTATTCGTTAATTTAACCTTGTCTCCAACTGATAAATCAGGCAAGGTATTATCTTTTTCTTTAGCTGCTGGGTATGCTTTAGTAAACCCTTGAAATTTTGTTTTAGAACCGTTTGCGCGAAAAACAACATTATTTTGCTCAATTGTCACGGCCATGGTATCCAGTATTTCTGGCGTCATTTGACTTGCAACAAAACGCGACCAGATTAGTGAATATAGTTTAAATTGGTCTGGGGTTAATTTATCTTTTATGCTTTCAGGTGTCCTTGTCACATCAGTCGGACGAACAGCTTCGTGTGCATCTTGAGCGCCTTCAGGTAACTTACCTTGAATCGGTTTATGTTGCGAGTATGCCTCTCCCCAAGTATCGTGAATATATAAAGCAGCTGCATTACGAGCCAGAGAAGAAATACGTGTTGAGTCCGTACGCATATACGTAATCAGGCCAGTTTGGCCAATTCCACGCCCTAAATTAACCCCTTCATATAATTGCTGCGCAGCCATCATCGTTTTACGTGTTCTAAAATTTAACTGTGTATTAGCAGTTTGTTGCATCGTTGACGTTGTAAAAGGCTGCTGTGGATTGCGTTTACGTTCTTTAGCCTCAACTTTGACAATATTAAAATCAGCGGATTGATCAATCTGTTTTAAGACATATTGAACGCTATCATTATCCGGTAGTGGCTGTTTTTTACCGTCGAAACCATAGAAAGCAGATTTAAACTTTGAACGAGACTTCTTAAATTCTGAGTCTAATGTCCAATATTCTTCTGGTTCAAATGCCTGAATTTTACGTTCACGCGTGATAATCAGTCCAAGCGCGACTGATTGCACACGTCCTGCAGATAAACCACGTTTGACTGTTTTCCACAAAATGGGCGAAATTGAATAACCGACTAAGCGATCTAAAATACGGCGTGCTTGTTGTGCATCAACAAGATCTTGATTTATCTTGCGCGGTGTCTTAAAGGCGTTTTTAATAGTATCTTTCGTAATCTCATTAAAAACCACACGATTAGGCTCTTCAGGGTTTAAATCTAAAATATGTTGTAAATGCCAAGCAATAGCTTCTCCTTCACGATCCGGATCACTTGCGAGATAAACTTTTTTAGCTGCTTTTGCTTCTTTACGTAATCCCTTAATAACATCCCCTTTACCGCGGATGTTAATATATTTGGGATCGTAATCATTTTCAACATCAACGCCAAGCGTTGATTTTGGTAAATCACGAATATGTCCTAGACTCGCAACGACTTTATATGAGCTTCCGAGATATTTCTCTATTGTCTTTGCCTTCGACGGGCTTTCAACAATGACAAGATTTTTCTTAACCTTAGCTCGCTTACGTTTTGTTGTTTTCTTTGTAACTGATTTTGTTGTTTTATTTTTTGTCTCTACCATTAGATATGCCTTATAATTTACTTCTTAGTATATAGCATATCAGATTGTATCAAGTATTTGGACACTTTCTATAATATCCTGGGATTTTGTGATTAACTTAGCACCTAAACTGAGTAATTCATTCGTACCCTGTGATTCTTCTGAAAAGATAGAGCCTGGAATTGATAATACCTCACGATTATTTTGCAAGGCAGCATTAGCAGTAATTAAACTACCTGATTTTATTTTTGCCTCAACGACTAAAGTGGCTGAGGATAATCCAGCAATGATACGATTTCTTGCCGGAAAATGGGAGCGATGTGGTCCGACACCAGGGCCATACTCACTGACTACTAATCCTTGTTGTATAATTTGCTTTTGCAGTGACGTGTTGCGTCTAGGGTATGCAACGTCCGTACCAGTACCGATAACTGCAATTGGGACACCATTGTTAGCAAAAGTAATTTGATGAGCCATGACGTCTATTCCTTGTGCCAAACCAGAAACAATTGCAATACTAGATTGAATAACTGGTGGTAATAAATGACGCAAACTATTTAGACCATAAACCGTAGCCGAACGTGTCCCTACGACTGATAAACTCGGTAAATTTAAAGCTGCTAATTGCCCTTCATAAAACAACACAAGTGGTGGTTCAAATATTTCTCGCAAACGTTGTGGGTAGCTATCATCAGAATAAGTAATATAGTTACCCTTAAAATTACTTGCGCGTTGTAACGCCGTCGTATAGGTTGCACGAATTCTATCATGGTAAACACGATGCGTTATTTGTAGCAATAAATCTAGCGGCCAAGGATAAATACTTGGTAACAAGTTAGAATTCATAGCTTCAATAAGACGAGACTCAGTCGCAATGCCAATTCCTTGTGTCAAATGAATTGCTAGTAATTGTTGGTTTAAGTTCATATCGTTTTCCTCAGAAAATAATACGTTGTAACATGGTTGGTATCACAAAAAAATCATAATACAGCGTTGATTATAACTGAAACAACCGTTTATTCTAAAACAATTAAAATGAAAATTTAGCCTGCGACAATATCGCTCAAATACTCCCACCGATCCATTTTTTTATCAAGTTCTGCTTCAAGTTTGTCGGATTCTTTTTGCAAATCACCAAGCTTAACATAGTCAGTGCCGTTTTTTGCCATGTCATCTGGTATAGCACCTAATCTAGTTTCTAACTTTGCAATATCATCTTCAATTGTTTCCCATTCTTTTTTTTCATTATAGGTTAATTTCTTCTTTTGTATCGTAACTGGTTTAGATTTTGAAACAGATATCTTTTCCGACACTTTTAGTCGATCATCTGCATGCTCTATTAAATATTGGCTAAATAAACCATCATAACGTTCAACAACGCCCTGACCTTGGAACATATATAATTGATTTGCTATCTTATCTAAAAAGTAACGGTCATGAGAAACAGTAATGACAGCCCCAGAAAATCCTGACAAAAAATCCTCTAACACGGTCAACGTCCCAATATCTAAATCATTTGTTGGTTCATCTAATAATAAAACGTTTGGTTGTTGTAATAAAAGTTTTAAGAGATACAATCGCCTTTTTTCACCACCAGACAACTTACGTATCAGTGTACCGTGCATGAAGGGTGGAAATAAAAATTGCTCTAACAATTCTGAAACACTCACCTGATTACCATTTTTATCCGTCACCGATTCAGCAACATCTGATAAATAGGCAATAACCCTTTTATCATCTGGTATTTCTTCTGTACTTTGCGTATAATAGGCCATCTTGACCGTTTCACCTAATTCAATCACGCCACTTGTTACAGGTAATCGACCTGCGATTGCATTCAAAAAGGTTGACTTGCCGGCACCGTTTTCACCAGTGATGCCAATACGGTCACCTGCTGCTATACGCAAATTAAAATTTTTCAATATGATTTTATCATCAAACTTAATACTAGCATTGTCAATAACAATCACTTTTTTTCCCAAACGCTGCTGTCCTAAATTAACAGCAACATCGTCGTCTAATTTTAAATTACCCATCTGTGACTCTAATTCAGAAAAAGCATTCTCACGGGCTGTTTGTTTCGTTGTTCGCGCGCGTGCTGACTTACGCATCCAAGCCAACTCTTGCTTATAAAGCTGTTGCTGCTTATGATCAGCAACTTTACTTTGTTCAACACGTTGGGATTTACCAATCATATAATCTTGATAATTGCCTTTATATTCATACAGATCACCAAATGATAGTTCGAAAATACGTGTCGTCACTGCATCCAAAAAATAACGATCATGGGTTACTGCCAGTACAACACCTTTATAATTAGCAAGATATTTTTCTAACCAAGCAATTGAATCAAAATCTAGGTGGTTTGTTGGTTCATCTAAAATCAATAGATCAGGCGCTTCAATTAATATTTGCGCTAAACCGACACGTTTACGCTGTCCACCCGATAATTCGCCAATTTGACGTTGCAAGTCAGGCATATGTAATTGCGTTAAAATTGCTTTAACTTGTGCCTCAGTTGTCCACGCTTCGTCACGATCCATTGCATTTTGTGCATCTTCGAAATTTTGCGCAACTTTAATATTAGTCGGCTGTTCGCCAAATTGTTGCAACGCGTACTGGTATTGTCTAATCGTTTTGAAAACTGGTTGGTCACCAGATAAAATAGCATCCATAACTAAAGCATTATCATCTAATGTTGGATTTTGTGTTAGATAACCAATACTATAATCATTTTGTTTGAAAATTTTACCTGAATCGGCCAGATTGACACCAGAAATAGCATTGAGTAGGGAAGTTTTTCCAGACCCATTAACACCAATCAGACCAATGCGGTCACCTTCTGTCATTAAAAATGAGATATCATTAAATAATACCTTCTCACCATATGTACTTTTTAAATTGTCTACTCTAAATTGTTTCATATTATTATTATACCCAACATTGCTCCTTTTTATCGTGTTATTTTTTTGTTATACTTAGATAAACATTTCACGAGAAAATCATATAAGTCAGAGGAAACCAATTATGCAACTCACAGCCGATATTCAAAACTACCATTTTAATCACATTTTACTTAACGCTGCTGGTGTCATGTGTCAAACTAGCACGGAGTTAGATGCTGTTCTAGCTTCTGAATATACTGGAGCAGTTGTCACTAAATCTGCCACACCCTTGGTACGCCCTGGTAATCCTGCACCACGTTATTATGAATTAAATAATGGTTTAGGGACTATTAATTCAATGGGATTACCAAATGAAGGCTTTGACTATTACATGAACTATGTCTCCGCTAAAGAAACATATAAACCAATTTTCTTTTCAATTGCTGGTTTATCCAAACAAGAAAACATTGCTATGTTACACCAATTACAAGATGCTGATTTTGATGGTCTCATTGAATTAAATCTGTCATGCCCAAATGTTCCTGGTAAGCCTCAAACAGGTTATGATTTTGAAGCCACAGAACAAATACTAACTGAAGCCTTTGCTTTCTTTAAAAAGCCCTTAGGAGTCAAATTACCACCCTATTTTGACATTGTTCATTTTGATGATATTGCTGCGATCCTAAATAAATTTCCTTTAGCTTTTGTTAATACGATTAATTCAATTGGCAACGGATTAGTCATTGATCAAAACACTGATACGGTCGTTATTAAACCTAAAGCAGGTTTTGGTGGTATTGGTGGCACATTGGTCAAAGCAACAGCGTTAGCCAATGTTCGTGCACTACGAGACAGATTAAATACAAATATTAAAATCATTGGCACAGGTGGCGTTACAACTGGTCGTGATGTCTATGACCATCTATTATGTGGTGCTGATTTAATTGAAGTTGGTTCGCAACTTGCTATTGAAGGCATTACTGTCTTTGAACGATTAGAGAAAGAACTAACCGAAATACTCACAAAAAAAGGCTACCATTCTTTGGATGACGTACGTGGACAATTAAAAATCATAGCATAAGTCATAAAGGAGGGTGATATTTTAAAAATATCACCCTCCTTTATAGGTCCTAACAACAAAATAAAAGCAAGCTGATTATAGACAGCTTGCTTCTAAAATATAATGACTTCATTTTTTTAACGTAATGATTCCACATCACGCGCAATCATTAATTCTTCATTAGTTGGGATCAATAATCCAGCAACAGTTGAATCTTCAGTAGTCAAAATAGCTTCTTTACCACGGACATTATTAGCATCAGTATCTATTTTAACGCCAGCAAATGCCAATGATTCCAAAACTTTTGCACGTGTTACGGCATCATTTTCACCAATACCAGCAGTGAAGATAACCGCATCAACACGTCCCAATTCAGCAAAGTATTGTCCAGCATAACGAATAACACGATCATAGAACATATCAAGCGCTAATTTAGCATGTGTATTAGTTTCTTGAACTTCTTCTAAATCACGCATATCGCTTGAAATTGTTGAAATACCCAGTAAACCAGATTTTTTGTTTAATACTGACAACATTTCTTCATTTGACAGACCTTCACGCTCTTGAATATAGTAAACTAATGATGGATCAACATCCCCAGAACGTGTTGCCATCGTCAATCCTGCTAACGGCGTGAATCCCATTGATGTATCATATGATTTACCATTCTTAATTGCTGTAATTGAAGCGCCCGCACCTAAATGAAATGAAATTGCATTAAATTCATCAAGTGGGATACCTAATTTTTTAGCTGCACGTTCAGTCACATAGCGATGCGATGTGCCATGCGCACCATATTTACGGGCGCCGTATCGTGCATAATATTCATAAGGAATACTATAGAGATAATTTTTTTCAGGCATTGTTTGGTGAAAAGAAGTGTCAAATACTGCCACAGACAATGCATTCGGTAACAATTTTTGAAAAGCACGAATACCCATAGCATTGGCTGGATTGTGTAATGGTGCATAATCTGCCAAACGATCAATTTTTGTCAAAACTTCTTCAGTTACAACAACAGAATGATTAAACCATTCACCACCAGCAACAACACGGTGTCCGACACCTGTAATTTCATTGAAATCTTTGACAATACCAAGATCTGTCATTTTTTGTAACAAGATATCAATTGCCTGATCATGATCCTTAATTGCCATTTCATGTTCAAACTTTTGACCACCATTTTTTGTCAGTGTGATATGACCTTCTTCAGTACCAATCAAACGCTTTGGTTCAATGTTTTGACCATATTTAATGGTAATTTCAGCATTTTCCTGACCAATGCGCTCAATAATTCCCTGCATTAATACTTTTTCTTCAGGCATTTCTAGCAATTGAAATTTAAGTGATGAACTACCGGCGTTGACCGCCATTACTTTTGACATAATGTTTTCCTTTTTACCTTTAAGTTTCAGTATACCTTCACAACATGCGCCGCTTGATATGTCATAGAATTATTGTAACATTTTTTGAAAGTAAAGGACACGTTGATATGTGTTACAATATTGATACATATAAATTGACTCACGTAGGTATAAAATGATTAAAAAATGGCTCTTAAGTAATTTAATTGGCATTGTAATAACTGCCCTTGTATTAATAACAACATTTGGTCTGATTCTCTCTCTTGTTAATAAAGATAAAACAACAACACAACCCAATAACGTACAATTTCGTACTGGACCTGGCCGAACATATACATCTACAGCATCTTTGAAAAGTGGTACAGACCTCATCATTTTAAAAAAGACACGCGGTTGGTACAAAGTTCGACGTACCGACAATGAGAAAGTTGGCTGGGTCGCTGGCTGGGTTGCTGAATCAAAAACATTGCGCACAGCCACACCGATTAGTGAGGCTACAATTGTTTTAGATCCGGGTCATGGTGGTAATCCAGACAAAAAATACGACGGTTTATCCGGCGATAATGGTTCAGCATCCGTTAACGGTAAATTTTTTGAAAAGACGTATACATTACGTACAGCGCGACAAATGCGCTCAGCACTACAAAAAACTGGTGCCCGTGTGTTTATGACACGTGATAAAGACGTTCTTGTCCCATTACTCCATATTCCACGTCTAGCCGAACACTATCAAGCAGATGCCCAAATTTCAATTCACTTTGATCACGATGGCAATGAGGATAGTGCAACAACAGCAAGTGGCGTTTCTCAATTCTATTATCATCAAAATAGTTACGCATTGGTTACTGCGCTTAAAAATGCGCTCGATGGCTTACCCATTAACAATCGTGGTATTGATAGAACGCAGTACCTTGTATTAGACCATGTTACTCGGCCCGCCGTACTACTCGAACTGGGCTACATCAATAACCCAGAAAATTTTAAAAAAATTCGTACAGAAAAATATCAACAACAAATTGCGACTTTAGTCACCCACGGATTAACTACTTACTTTAAACAAAATACGGAGATAAAATAATGGCTTTATTTAAAAAAACAAAACAAGCGTTTGAAGACAACATTGCCAATCAAACAACAGAGCAAGTAGAAGAACATTTAGACGGTATGATTGTTCAACCCTTTGCCTATAAAAAACTATTAATTATCTATCGTATTGAAGAATATCCAAGTACGAGTAATCATATTGATAATAAAATTCTAACTTTTGACAAAAAAGAACCATTATCAGAACATCGTTACAATGACATCATCTCACGTTTAAAAAATGATGATAGTGATCGCATTTCTATTGTTAATATTTTGCCATTAGTTGATTAAAAATCATATAGCAACAAAAACGACACGATCCTTTTTAAAAGATCGTGTCGTTTTTTGTCGTTATACTTTAATATCATTTTTCAAAAAAGGAAATTTTTGACGTAAATAAGGTGTAACCCAATGATCTAAACCAATTTTTCCAGAGTTATAGCCACCAATCAACAAAAGCGCACCGATAACTATAAACGTCGGATTAACTGACACAACACCAGCGCCGAGATAAGAAAAATTCATGACTAATCCAAAAAAGGCTGCAGCTAGTGTTAACGTGCCAAAAATCAAACCTAATCCCACCAATAACTCGCCCCAAGACACAAGGAATGAAAAAATTGCCGTATTTTTGCCATGGCTTGTTGTGACATTCAAAAACCAATCATACCATGGAAATGCCTTCGTCTTATCTGGTGTTAATACAGGGTTTTTGATCGCACCTATAATTAGCCCAGAAGCATCAAATCCACCGCTAGTTGTTATTTTTTCCCAACCATCCAAGGTCCACTGATAGCCCAGATACACGCGTAAAATTGTTAAAATCCACATTGCGACTGGTGAGTTACGAAGCCATGTTATCATGATCTATTCTCCTTATACTATGCATATTCATCTTAATTTCTATTACAAATAGTAAGTATATAGAGTGACTTGTGAAAAGTCAAACAATTTGATTTGAATAACACGACTTTAAAATAACCAATATTTTATTATCTTCGACAGAAAACTGCGAAGTATCTATATTTCCCAGAGGTTAGGGTTAGGGATATTATTATTTACTTTGAATCAAAACATGATCAACTTTTTGATCGTGTCTCTCTATTGGTAGAGATGTCACAAGTTGCACATCCAGAACCAATGATACAGTATCACCACTAAATAGTGATAGAAAGCGATCATAATAGCCAGCGCCAAAACCTAACCGCTCCCCATGTGTAGTAAACGCTAAACCCGGAACAATTGCTAAATCAATCAAAGTAATATCGAAAACAGTACTATCTATTGGTTCTTTAATATTCATTTTGCCTAAACGAAAGCTAGAACCAGACGTTATTTCAACAAATACCATTTGCTTATTAATAATTTTAGGTACAACCGTTCGTTTATTTTCTGACCATGCACGAGCAATAATTGGTTGTGTATTGATTTCTGTGGCGGTACTCAAAAAAACAGCAATTATTTGGGCTTTTTGCCATTGATTGCTGCGAAATAATAACTTTCGTAATGCCATTTCTTCTTGCATGCGCTGAGATCCAACGTAATTAGCTAAATGCCGCTTTTGCACAGTGCGCACTATTTTCTTATCTAACATACCTTTATTCAAACAAATGTGTCATAGCTAAAATTTCAGTATCTTTTTTAACTTCTTTTAGTACTTTTGGATCATCATAGTTATGAATAGCTGTTACAATTAACTCGGCAACTTGTCGCGCATCAGCCTCGTTAAAGCCCCGTGTTGTCATCGCAGGTGTGCCAATTCGAATACCAGATGTTACAAATGGACTCAAAGTTTCATTTGGTAACGCTTCTTTGTTTGTGGTAATCGAAACAGTATCTAACAATTCTTGTGTTTGCTTACCGTTTAAACCGGTTTTTGTCAAATCCAAGTTAAACAAATGATTATCTGTCCCACCAGCCACAACACGAATGTCTTCAGTACGATTAAAGACATCAGCCATTGCTTGTGCATTTTTAATGACTTGTTCAGCATATACTTTAAATTCAGGTTGTAAGGCTTCACCAAATGCAATGGCCTTACCGGCTATCACGTGCTCCAAGGGGCCACCTTGTGAACCTGGGAAAATTGCGGAATTAAGTTTCTTAGCATATTGTTCTTGTGATAAGATAACACCGCCACGGGGTCCACGTAAAGTTTTGTGTGTCGTTGAAGTTACCACATCAGCAATACCGACTGGATTCGGATGCAATCCCGCAGCAACAAGGCCAGCAATATGTGCCATATCAACCATCAAATAAGCACCAACTTCATCAGCAATTTCACGGAACTTTGTAAAATCAATGATACGTGAATAAGCAGAGGCGCCAGCGACAATTAATTGCGGCTTTACTTCTCGTGCCTGTTTTGCAATGGCCTCATAATCTAGTCGTTCTGTCTCAGAATTCAATCCATAGGTATAAGAATCATATATCTTACCTGAAAATGACACCTTGGCACCATGTGTCAGGTGTCCACCTGCATCTAAATTCATCCCTAAAATCTTGTCACCTGGTTTCAAAAATGCCATATAAGCTGCAGCATTGGCCTGTGAGCCTGAATGAGGTTGCACATTGGCATATTCTGCACCAAAAAGTTCTTTTAATCGATCAATAGCCAGTTGTTCAATGACATCAACATATTCTGTTCCACCATAGTATCGTTTATACGGGTACCCTTCAGCGTACTTATTAGTTAAAACAGAACCTTGCGCCGCACGGACACCTTTTGAGGCAAAGTTTTCTGAAGCAATTAATTCAATCGTGCGATTTTGACGCGCACCTTCTTGTTGAATTGCGCTCCAAACCTCGGGATCTCGTTCTTTAAATGACATGTTATTCTCCTAATCGATTAATAATCTAATTATAACGTATTTTACGTTATTTTTAAGTTTAATAGTCCGGATAAATCCGAATTATTAAACTTAAAAAATAAAATAGTTCGTGTTTAAAAAATTTCATGCCTGAGAGTAGCTAAAATTTGTTTTGAATCTATTACCTGTTTATGTCGCACTGGCTTATTAAATAATGTTGCAATTTGAACAGGAATTTCAGTTTCTGTTATTTTTGACAATTGGGCAAGTGCGGCTTGTCCTGACACCGGCGCCATGTTAAGTGCCCGTAGTACAGTTTCTGAAAACTTATAAGGGCTTGCTGTTGCAGCAATTAACGTTGGTCCTGTCACACCAGTTTGCTCATAGACATAACGACCAACGGCTGTATGAGGATCAATTGTATAGTTTGTCGTGTTAGCAATTTTGTTAATTGTTTTAGATACTTGATCTTGTGTCGCAAACGCAGCAACAAATTTATTTAAGTTGGCACGTGTATCAGGTTTGACAACATATTCCCCATTTGCCTGTAATGCTGTCATATATGCTTGAATTTCATCACCATTTTGACCGCTAGCAAAGTATAATAAACGTTCTAAATTACTAGATACAAGGATATCCATTGCTGGTGCGTTTGTCACTCTGAACTGACGTTTACTATCATATTTACCCGTTGTAAAGAAATCTGTTAACACATTGTTTTCGTTTGAAGCGACAATAAACTGTTTCACTGGTAATCCGATTTGACTCGCATAGTAGGCTGCCAAAACATTGCCAAAGTTACCGGTTGGCACAACAATATTAATTTCATCTCCAGCCTGAATTTTTTCGTCTTTAATCAGCTGAGCATAGGCATATATATAATAAACAATTTGTGGCACAAGACGTCCAATATTAATCGAATTTGCGGATGAAAATCGCAAACCTTCCGCCTTTAAATCTTTTGCTAATGATTCATCAGCAAGTAAAATCTTAACTGCCTTTTGAGCGTCATCAAAATTACCAGTAATTGCAATGACATGGGCATTATCAGCTGTCTCTGTTTGCATTTGCTGCCTTTGAATCTCACTGACACCTTCTTCTGGATAAAAAACAATTATTTCTGTTTGAGAAACATCTCCAAAACCACTCATAGCAGCTGTGCCTGTGTCCCCTGATGTGGCAGTGAGGATAACAATTTTATCACTCATAGCCTGTTTTTTTGCAGCAGTAGTCATTAAATGTGGTAGTGCCTGTAAAGCAACGTCTTTAAATGCAAGCGTTGGGCCATGAAATAACTCAACGTATGTTAAATCGTTTTCTTCGTGGAATGATACCACATTGTCTTTTTTCCATTGTTTGCCATAAGCTTTCTTAACAATATAATCGATTTCAGAGACACTAAAGTCATCAAAAAAGGCATCAAATATTAATGTTGCCAAATCGGAATAAGTTTGCGTTTTTAAGACCGACCAGTCGAGTGGTATTTCAGGCCATTTTTCCGGTACGTATAACCCGCCATCTGGTGAAATACCATTCAAAATAGCTTGACTTGCTGTTACTGCCGGTGCTTGCCCACGTGTGGAAACATATTTCATCATGTGAAACTTCCTTTTATCTGATTTATTAAATTATAACAAATAACTACATAATTATGAATAAAAATGATAGAATTATAAGAATAACAAATAAAGGGATGGATTATGGATATTGGAATTGGCCTTTTTGGCTTAGGAACAGTTGGCCGTGGCGTCGTTAAAATTTTACAAGAAAACGCAGAACAAATTACAAAACGCACGGGCTCTCGATTAATTGTCAAGCATGCCGTCATTCATAATTTGACAAAAGAACGTACCGGTTTTGTTAAAAATTTCCCTATTACAAATCAAGCAACAGACATTTTAGACAACCCAGATATTCAAATTGTTGTTGAAGTCATGGGAACATTAGATCAAGCCTATGACATTATCAAACGATCATTAAATGCCAAAAAGCATGTTGTGACAGCAAACAAAGATTTAATTGCAAGTCGTGGACAAGAACTAGTAGCCATCGCTGAAATAAACGGTGTTGATCTATTTTTCGAGGCTGCGGTTGCAGGTGGTGTACCAATACTACGTACACTATCGACTAGTTTCACTGCCGATGAAATTTCGCGCGTAGCAGGCATCATTAATGGTACAAGTAACTTTATTTTAACTCAGATGGCAAGTAATAACTTGTCCTATGCTGATGCACTAAAATTAGCTCAAAATAAAGGTTTTGCAGAATCAGATCCAACAAATGATGTTGAAGGATTTGATGCCGCGTACAAGTTAATTATTTTGTCAAACTTTGCTTTTGGCGTACAACCTGTCTTAGGTGATTTGTCAATTACCGGCATT
This sequence comes from Leuconostoc gelidum subsp. gelidum KCTC 3527, assembly GCF_000166715.1. Lineage (GTDB taxonomy): Bacteria > Bacillota > Bacilli > Lactobacillales > Lactobacillaceae > Leuconostoc > Leuconostoc gelidum. The sequence continues at coordinate 165,276 of NZ_AEMI01000036.1, read as the reverse complement.
TCTAATGTCACCGATGCTGACATAGCTGATGCGAATACTTTCGGTTATGTTATTAAATTACTCGGTGTGGCGCAAGTGGTTGGTAGTGCAAAAGAAGCCATCAGCATCGAAGTTTCCCCACAGCTCGTGCCTTTCACGCATCCACTTGCAACTGTTCATAACGAAAATAACGCGGTACTCGTCAATGGTGAATCTGTTGGTGAAGTCATGCTGTATGGCCCTGGTGCTGGCGAAATGCCTACAGCTAATTCTGTTTTAAGTGACTTGACAAATGTTGCGACAGATTTAGCTTTAAATACACCGGGACATCCTTTTAATTCATTCAACCAAGATCTTGATTTAGCTAAACCTTCACAACGTATTGCACGCCGATTTATCGTTGTTGAGGTCGATGATACTCCTGGTGCTATGTACTCTGTTACGGGTATGTTTGCTGCAGCCAAGATGAGTTTCACTGATTTGAAACAAACACCTGCAGCCAATGGTACTGCTCGCCTAGTTGCCCTAACACATCCGGCAAGCGATGCGCAACTAAACGTCATTCGCACCACACTGCGTAATGCAGATGGTATTAACTTAGCCGCGGAGTATAAAATATTCTCATGATAACAATCAAAGTACCCGCAACAAGTGCAAATATCGGCCCCGGATTTGATTCACTTGGTGTCGCCTTACAACTTTACTTAACATTAGAAATTCACGAAGAAACGCCCACTTGGATTGTTGATCATGATTTTTCAGATGCCATGCCACATGATGAAAAACACTTTATTGTACAAACAGCACTTTCCTTATCTGCTAATATAAAACCACATCATATCATTGTTACATCTGATATTCCCCTAGCCCGAGGTTTAGGATCATCGTCATCTGCACTAATAGCTGGATTAGCAATGGCCAACATTTTGTCTGACTTGAATTTATCCAATGATGCACTATTGTACAGTGCATCATTGCTAGAAGGTCATCCTGATAATGTGGCACCTGCACTATTAGGCGGTGGTGTTGCCGCGTATTATGATGGTTCACGTGTTTTCCATGCACCGTTAAAAATGCCAAAAAATGTTGACTTTGTGACATTTATTCCTAATTATAAGTTGCTAACATCTGCAGCACGATCAGCGCTACCTGACAGTTTATCATTTCATGAGAGTGTGGCAGCAAGCGCTATTAGTAATACACTAGTCGCTGCTTTAAACGCCAATGATTTTGCAATCGCTGGCGAATTGATTGAACAAGATCATTTTCACGAAAATGCCCGTGCCACGCTGGTTCCTCATTTAGCAGTCATTCGTCAAATTGCTCACAAATTAAACATTGTTGGTACTTATTTATCTGGTGCTGGACCAACAGTCATGACAATTGTCGCTAAAGACCAAACCGATATTTTATTATCGGCATTGTTGGCGGCGCATCTACCAGGTCAAGTCAAAATTCTCAAACAAGATCTTATGGGTCTAACAATCATGAAAGAAGAAAACTAGCATGAAAGTCTCAAAATTTGGCGGTTCTTCCCTAGCTGATGGGCGTCAATTACAACGTGTTTTTGATATCATCCAATCAGATGAAAATCGCAAAGTTATTGTTGTATCCGCGCCAGGAAAACGTTTTAAAGACGATACAAAAGTAACTGACTTGCTACTCTCGTATGCAAAAGCAACCGTTGAAGATACAGATGCAACAGAAATTATCGAAACAATTAAAAATCGTTATCATGCCATTGGTGATCATTTCAAACTACCGGCGTATGAACTAGCAGATATCGATGAACAAATTGATCATCTTTCAACAAAACATTACCGTTCGTTCGATTATCTTTATGCTGCTTTCGCAGCACATGGTGAGTATTTAAATGCACAACTTATCGCTAAAGTTTTTAGTCATCTCGGCATTCCCGCCCGCTTTATTGACCCACAAGAAATTGGGTTACAAGTAGATGATAATGCACGTTCTGCAACATTCGATGTGAAATCATATACATCAATTGCTAAACTTGACTTAAATACAAGTGAACGTCTCATTATACCTGGCTTTTTTGGTTATACGAAAAATGGTGACATGGCTACCTTTTCACGAGGCGGTTCCGACATCACTGGCGCCATTATGGCTCGTGGCTTAAGTGCCGATTTGTATGAAAACTTTACAGATGTGAGTGCTATCTATGCTGTTAACCCAACAATTATCAATCAACCAGCAGCCATTGAGCAAATGACTTATGATGAAATGCGCGAACTGTCTTATGCTGGTTTTGCTGTTTTCCATGATGAAGCCATTATTCCAGCCATTCAAGGTGGTATTCGAATCAATATCAAAAATACTAATGAACCAGATGCACCTGGCACATTTATTGTACCACCCACCGAAGTACAGCAAACACGGCCTGTGACAGGTATTGCAAATTCAAATCGTTTTGCGGCTTTATATTTACACCGCTACCTTCTAAACAAAGAAGTGGGTTTTACCTTACGAATTTTAGAAATATTAAAACGTCATAATATTTCCTATGAACATATGCCTTCAGGAATCGATGACTTAACAATTATTTTTGATAAAACAAGCCTATCACAAGAGCAAGTTGACAACATGTTAGCAGACATAGCTTCTGATATTAAACCAGATACACTAAAATGGATCCCTAGCTATGGCATTATCATGATTGTTGGTGAAGGCATGCGCAATCGTATTGGTGCGTTAACGGAAATTGTTACCCCTTTGAAAGAACATGGTATAAGTTTACAGATGGTCAATCAAGGTGCTAGTGAAATTTCAATTATGCTTGGCATTCAACCTGATTTAGCTGATCGTGCTGTAAAAGCCATTTATGACAATATCTTCAAAGCCTAAAAAATCGTATATTTGAAAAAGAAACCTTACTAGATACTCTAGTAAGGTTTCTTTTTCAGGCTGTCAAACATACTGAATCACTTATAAATTTCACCAAAATCATACGATAATCCAGACGCTTTTTTAATTAACTGACATTTTTTTGAAAGATAGCAGTCTTTGTGACTCAAATTGTGCAACATACACTTCAGGCATAGCCATTTTTTCCCAATCTTCAAAAGTGAACTGGCCGTCAGTTAAAGCATAGAATAGCACAGACAATGCTGTGCCATGACTCGAAATAATAAAATCACCAGTTTCTGAAGATAAAATCGTATTGAATGCAGCTACAACACGATTAGAAACTGACATTAAGCTTTCTTCCCCAGGCCACGATAAGTTAAAGTCAGTCCATAAGAACTTTAAATGATCTTCCCAATTTTGACAAGGTACAGTGCGACGTTCACGAAAATCATCAATTTTTATAATAGGTAATTTAAGTAATGAGGCTGTTGGTTGAATTGTTTGAAGCGTACGACTATATGGTGATGAATAGATAGCGGTTATCTGTAATTCTTTAAACAAAGCGGTCAAACCATCCGCCAACAAACGGCCCTCATTTGTCAACGGTGCTAACATATCGTTTTGGATAGCCGTATTCCGAATACTATGTCGGATAAAATAAACGTTTGTTATCATTTTCATAATTGATGCAAATAATCATGCAAATCATGATTATTGAGTTGATTATCTAGGCCAATTAATAATTTTAAACGTGCTTTTTGACCATTAATACTAGTGGCAAAAATAACACCATCTCTTTCTAATTGCACACCGCCACCCAAATAATCATATACTGGCTCAGCAACGCCATTAAAACTTCTTGATACAATAACAACAGGAATATTTCGTGATAAAAGGTAATGCACACCAGTTGCTGCTTCTTTAGATAAATTACCAGCACCTAGTGCTTCAATAACTATACCATCAATATTTGCCGCTGCCAATAATTCTAATAATTGCCCATCCATTCCTGCGTAAGCCTTCAAAACTGGAATGCTTTTTTGTACATGAGCCACCGGTAATACCCGACGTTTTGGTAAATCATAAAAAAAGATAATTTGACGTTTTGTTAAGAGCCCCATTGTGCCACTGATTGGCGAACCAAACGTTGCAACATTAGTTGTATGAGTCTTTGTCACAAAACGCGCTGCATGTATTTCATCATTCATAACCACTAAAACACCACGATTGCGCGAATTTTCATGAGATGCAACACGTAAAGCAGAATGGTAGTTATATAAGCCATCGGATCCTAATTCATTTGAAGAGCGCATCGCCCCTGTCATAACAATTGGAAAATCTACGGACAACGTACTATCCAAAAAAAAGGACGTTTCTTCTAGGGTGTCAGTACCATGCGTAATAACGACCCCATCGAATTCATTCTCTGCTGCCAAAATACGACGTTGAAGCTGCAGCATATGCTCCGGGCCAATGTGCTCACTTGGTAAGTTAAAAATACTTTCAACTGTTAAATCAACATTTGGTATTGCCATTTTGACATCAATCAAGGGATTATTCAATCCAGTTTCAACATCACCGTCTTGATCTTCATGCATTGAAATTGTGCCGCCCGTATGAAGCACCAAAATTTTTTTTATGGTCATGATGTACCTTCTTTTTTTTGTCTGAAATTTTTCAGTGTGCTTTGCCACGCATGCATTTGTTCAATAAATTTTTTAGCACGAGGTTTTAAACCCAATTGATTATCATAAATATAGTCAATGACACGTTGTAAGCCACGTTTTGTAGTCGTCGAAATTTTAATTTGATGAATTTGTCTCAAATCTATGACACTAAATTGTCTCAAATAAAACATTGTTTTTTGATCTATCATTAAACGATGTTCATCTAGTCCATAATGGCTTTCCGAAATAATACCATTGTATTTTTCAGAATAATCAAAACGTCCTGTCGTTTGCCCACTAATTGGATCAGCTCGCCAGTTTGGTGCCACGCCTAAGGGCACTAATAATTGAATTTCAAAAATATTAGCAATAATTTGTGGATCTAATCCTTCGTCAAGTTTTAAAAGCGCCAATAGTAATTGATTATACCATCGGGTAATGACTTCACCTTCTTCAAATGTTTCGTCGATAAGACTAGCAATCAAAGCAGCATAGGCATTTGCTTCAATATCATCAACAAGTCGTCTATGATAGGTAGCCTGCTGAATATCGTTAATATAACCTAAACCGGCAGTTTTTTTTGAAAAAGCACCTTCAAATATAACTACCGTATACGGCTGCATAGCTGCACTTAAATGAGATTTTTGCTTTTTTGCACCACGCGCCAAAAAAGTTCGCAACCCACGTGTTTCTGTGAGCATACGAACTAACAAATCATTATCTTTATATTGTCTTGTGTACAACACAATACCTTTGATTATTGACATCGATCACCTTCATGAATGCACAAAAAATACTACTTTTGATTAATTACTGTTAATAGTCATCTTCACTATATCCCAATGTTTGTAATGCTTGCGGCCGCTCACGCCAACGAGGCTCTACCTTAACCCATGTCTCAAGAAATACTTTATCCCCCATCAAACGTTCAATATCTTTACGTGCTCGTGTCCCAATTTCTTTAATCATTGCCCCTTGTTTACCGATAATAATATTTTTTTGTGTTGGCCGTTCAACAACAATAGAGGCTTGAATATGGATTTTTTCTTCGCTTTCACGTGAAATTTTATCAATAACAACAGCAACTGAATGGGGTACTTCTTGTCTTGTTAATTGTAATACTTTTTCCCGAATCAGCTCGCCAATGACAAAACGTTCAGGATGATCTGTTAGTTGATCGGCATCAAAATATTGTGGTCCTTCGTCAAGGCCAGCAACAACATTGTCTAGTAACTCGGATACATTATCACCTTCACGTGCTGAAATTGGAAACACTTCTGCCCACTCTGGCGCATCTTCTTGATAACTTGCAATAATATTTAATAGGTCTTTAGGTGCTAGTAAATCTACTTTATTAATTAATAAATAAATTGCTGTGTTTTTAATTTCCTTTAACCGGTTAATGATAAAATCATCACCACGGCCACGTGGCATTGAAGCGTCCACAACAAACCAAATCGCATCTGCACCGTGTAGAGCAGAGAAAGCTGATTTGACCATAAAATCACCTAATGAGTTTTGTGGTTTATGTATGCCCGGTGTATCGATAAATACAACCTGTGCCGAATCTGTCGTATAAATACCCTGTATTTTATTACGTGTTGTCTGTGCTTTATCTGACATTATGGCAATTTTTTCGCCAACAATGCAATTAAGTAACGTTGATTTTCCAACGTTTGGTCGACCAATAATGGTGACAAATCCTGATTTAAACGGTATTTCTGTCATAAATAAATGCGACGCCTAGGTCGACTTTCTCCTGTTATATACTTGAGCACATTGCCCAACGTTATATTCTAATATTATAGATATATCATTCCACATTCATACCATGATTTATTACTGAAACCGGTGTAATAAATCCGAAAAATTAGTTACAATACCAAATTGACGCCATACATATGGTTGAAAAATCAGCAACAAAATAATGATTTCAACCCCTACAGCTACTAGTACTGCACCAGCTGCAACATCTTTGGCAAGTTTAGCAAGGGGATGATATTTTTTCTCAACAACTAAGTCTACCACAGCTTCAATAATTGTGTTTAAAAATTCACTAAAAATTACAATAAAAATAGCCATTGTAACCCATAACCAGTCTGCACGGTATAAACCGTAGTGTAGACCTGCAACTAAAATCAGAAAAGCTAGAACGACATGAATTCGCATGTTTCGTTCACGGACTAAAATCATCCAAATACCATTCAGTGAGTTACGCATCGCTTTAAAAAAACTACCATTACGCACTGTTTGTCGCTTTTCATGTTCTGGTAAACCCTCTAGTTCTGTTCGCTCGTTATCTCTTGAGGCCATAATCATCCAAAATCTTTCGTTGTAAATCAAACATTTCTTTTTCTTCAGCATCACCTAGCATATGATCATAACCATTTAAATGCAAGAAACCGTGAACGACCAAAAACCCAAGTTCACGTTCATAACTATGACCTAAATAGTCAGCTTGTGTGGCAATAATGTCAACTGACACTAAAATATCGCCAATATTTTTAGCGATATCATCTGCCCAATCACCTTCAGGGGATAAATCAAATGTGTCATCCCCTTCTTCTAACGCGAAGCTAATAACGTCTGTTGGTTTATCTACGCCACGGTACTCGCGATTATAACGTTGAATTTCATCACTATTAACAAATGTTACTGACATTTCTGTGTTATCTGGTAACTCTAAAGCCGTTCCAGCAAAATTTAAAATCATATAAACTAAATCTTTGTGGTATTGTGTCACACTATTTTTTGTCTGATCAATTATTGCTAAATCCATTAGCATTTTGCTCCTTTTTTAACGCTGCCAATTTGGTTTCTGCTGCTTCATACGCATTAACTATCAAACCAACCACTGGATGACGTACAACATCAGCACTACTAAAATTGATAAACATGATACGGTTAACATCTTTTAAAATGTGTTGTGCTGAAATTAATCCAGACTGTGCACCACGTGGTAAGTCTATTTGAGAAATGTCACCGTTGACAATCATTTTTGAACCAAACCCTAGACGCGTTAAAAACATTTTCATTTGTTGGTTTGTTGTATTTTGTGCCTCATCCAAAATAATAAAGGCATCATCTAATGTACGACCACGCATATAAGCTAAAGGTGCAATTTCTATCACACCACGATCCATTAAACGCTGTGTATGTTCTGCGCCAATGATGCCATTCATGGCATCATAAATTGGACGTAAATATGGATCAACTTTTTCTTTCAAATCGCCAGGTAAAAACCCGAGTGATTCACCGGCTTCAACGGCAGGACGTGTAATAATAATACGTTCCACGTCGCCGCGTTTGAGCGAGGCAATTGCCATCACAACTGCTAGATAGGTTTTTCCTGTTCCTGCAGGACCAATACCAAATGTGATATCACTCTTTCGTATAGCCTGTACATATTGTCGTTGTCCAAAATTTTTAACGCGTACTGCACGTCCTTTGTTGTCTTTGATCAATGTTTCAGAGTACAAATCACTAAAATAGTCCAATGTCCCACGCTGTGCCATTGTGACTGCGCTAACAACATCAGTTGGTGAAATATTAATTTGATGTTTGATTAAACTAGTTAATTCATGCACTACAGCATTAGCTAGCGCTACTTTATCTTCATCACCGTTAATAGTCATTTGATCGCCACGTGCATGTAACTTGACTGCCAAACCTTCTTCTATTAGACGCAGAAAATTATCATTAACACCAATTAATTTTGCTTGTTGTTCTGCATTTTCAAATGTAAAAATTTGCTGTATTTGTATTGACAAATGACAGATCCCCTTTATATGTTTTCTTTTAATTTTAACACAAAAAAAGGGCTAATGCCCATCATTCAAGTGTTAAATCATGAAGAATATTATCATACCCTTGTGCCTCTTCAGATGCTGTCAACCGAAGAGGTGCCGCAATAAATTCAGTAATTTTTGCCAAAATGAATGTCCCAATTGCTGCAAAAGCTATGGTAAACAAAATTGCGACAAGTTGTTTCCAAAGCAATGATACGTCACCATTGATAACGCCGGCCACACCGCCAATACTTTTATCAGCAAACACGGCAGTCAAAATTGCGCCCACTGCACCACCAATGCCATGAATACCAAAAGCATCTAATGTATCATCATAACCAAAACTATTTTTTACAAACGTAATGCCAGCAAAACCAATAAATCCAGCTACTAATCCCATAATTACTGCAGCCCAGGGTGCAACAAATCCTGCAGCAGGTGTGATGGCTACTAATCCTGCCACGCCACCACTTGTAATACCAGCCAAGGTTGCGCGACCATGTCGTTTATACTCGGCTATACCCCAAGTTAAAACACTTACCGCAGAAGCAAGCCACGTATTAACTAAAGCCAATACAGCTGTACCATTGGCAGCCAAAGCTGATCCTGAGTTAAATCCAAACCAGCCAACCCAAAGTAACGCACCACCAATTAAAACATATGATGGTCTAACAGGAATATGTTTGTCATGATGACGATGACCAATCATTAGCGCTAGCACTAAGCCAGTTACACCACTTGAAATATGAACTACTGTGCCACCAGCAAAATCAATCGCACCTAATTGTGCTAACAAGCCACCACCCCAGACCATATGTGCCAAAGGTGAATAAATAAAAATCAACCACAATGTAATGAATACAATCATCGCTTTAATACGCACACGACCAATAACAGATCCAGTGATAATTGCTGCTGTGATAATCGGGAACATGCCTTGAAATAAAGCAAAAGCCCCATCTGGAATTGTTAAATTTTTAGTTGACTTTGTAAATGATACGTTAGTCATAAACATGTGGTTAAAATTACCTATCACATTACCCGATCCCCCAAAAGCCAACGAATATCCCACAACAAACCAGACTAATGTGGCAATACCAATTATTAGAATTGGTACAAACATTGTGTGGAGTAGATTACGTTTTTCACCTAAACCGCCATAAAAAAGGGCTAATCCTGGTGTCATTAACCACACCAATGCTGAAGATATTAAAACCCAAGCCAAATCACCTGTATTCATAAAAAACTCCTCTATCTATCGTTGTTATAATCATAACAGGTAGACCAATTATAACGGTTTGATTATGACAGGTTTTATAACATCTACTATTTTTTAGATTAATATAAAAAGCAATAGTTTCAGCTGAAACTATCGCTTTTTTGATTTATTAAACCCATATATGCTAAATTAGGCCTATACAATATTTATTATATATGTGATTTATACTGTTTGAACAGTAATCATGTTTGTTGTACCAGACTGTGACATTGGTACGCCAGCTGCGATAACAATTGTATCACCTGAGTTAGCCAAGCCTTGTTCTTTAACCGCTGTCTTTGCCAAGGCAATCATTTCATCAATTGTTGATGGTGCCTCGTAAACAACAGGTACAACACCATAGTTCAAAGTCAAACCACGTTGTACACGTTCTGAATACGTCACTGCCAACACATTGACATCAGGACGGTGCTTTGAAACCATGCGTGCTGTGTAACCTGAGTTTGTTGATACAACAACAGCTTTAGCATTAACGCTGCGTGAAATACGAGTCACAGCAGATGCTACAGACTCTGTTGCACTAGATTCGTCAAACAAAATTTCTTGGTGACGACCATTTTCACGTAATGAAGTTTCAGCTTTTTCGTTAATTGCAGCCATTGTAGCAACAGATTCAACTGGGTAATCACCATTAGCTGATTCACCAGATAGCATTGTTGCATCTGTGCCATCAAATACAGCGTTAGCAACATCGGAAGCTTCAGCACGTGTAGGACGTGGATTTTCTTCCATTGAATCAAGCATTTGTGTTGCTGTAATAACAGGCAAACCAAATTTATTCATCTTACGAATCATGTCTTTTTGAACCAAAGGCACATTTTCCGCAGGAATTTCAACACCCATGTCACCACGTGGTACCATCAATGCATCCGAAACTTCCAGAATAGCATCAAGATTATCGATACCTTCTTGAGATTCAATCTTAGGAATAATTTGTACATGTTCCATGTTCTTTTCCTTCAATAATGCACGAATTTCAAGTACATCCTCAGGCTTACGAACAAATGAAGCAGCGATATAGTTAATCTCATGATCCAAACCAAAACGAATATCGTCAGCATCTTTTTCAGTGATACCAGGTAAATTAATTGCAACACCAGGTGCGTTAACACCCTTACGTGAACCTAAAATACCATCGTTATCTATACGAACAACAAGCTCGCGATTAGCCATGTCTTTTTCAAGAACTGTTGTACCAAGCAAGCCGTCATCGAACAAAACTTGCCCGCCAACATTAACATCATCAAATAAGCCGGCATAAGTAACCGCAATTTTGTCCTTTGTGCCTTCAAGATTTTCATCCATTGCAATACGTAATGTATCGCCTGTATGGAATTCAATTTTACCAGCAGCTTGTTTTGTTGTACGGATTTCTGCACCCTTTGTATCCAACAAAATACCAACTGTTATACCAGTGATTTTTTCAGCTTCATGAACTGCATTCATACGACCCAAATGTTCTTCATGATCGCCGTGTGAGAAGTTAAAACGGAATACATTGGCACCCGCTTGGATTAACTTTACGATTGTTTCGACATCAGATGATGACGGACCAAGTGTTGAGACGATTTTCGTCTTTTTCATGGTTAAATAGCTCCTTAGTTATCTTGGTTGTTGCTTGTGCAACTCTACCCAAACTCTATTTTATACATTATTAAGTGTTTACACAAGACACAATATTATTGACTTCTTCTAAACACAACATTTTTATAGCCTAATAAAGTTGATAATTCAACAATGATAACGGTTTCATCACTCATCCAAAATTTTGCATCGAGTGTTTGCTTTTGTTCCGTATTTTGCCAATATATCACAACTGGGTTATCGCCATGGTTTTTTTTGAGTATTTCAACCACGTCATGACGATTTTCAACCGTATCATGTTCATCATCAAATTGTAAAAACCAAGTACCAGATACCTTTCCCAATGGTTCTAAATCGGGCGCATGATGTATTTGATTTGCAATAATTGATAGTTTGTCATTATAACTATCTACTTTTCCAGTAATTTCAATCATTGCCCCTGCTTTTAATAGATCACTTGTTTTAGTCAACACTTGACTAAACACTGTTATACCAATTGTTCCGGTTATATCAGAAACAGTCATGAACGCCATTTCTTCACCTTTTTTTGTACGCGTTTTACGAACACTATCAATAATCACTATGCCTTTTATTTTTTGATCTTTTTTTATCATATCGGCAATTTGTTCGAATTTTTTACTGATAATTAATGCTGAGTAAGCATCTAATGGATGTCCCGATAAATTAACTCCTATTACTTCTTTTTCATGTGCTAACTTATCAGTCAACGTTAAATCATCACTTTTCTTTATTTTTGTTTCACTTAAAATAAAGTCACCAAACCCAGCTGCCTCAATTAAGTCAGCCAAAGCAGTTATTAATTCTGACCGATTATAACCAAATGCATCCAACGCCCCAGCATAAACAAGTTGTATCAAAGTGTCTTGCTTACGCAATTTATCGGGCAAACGACGAATAAACGACTGAATTGATTTAAAACGTCCATTCTCTCGTCGTTCTTCTAATACAGCAGACACAAAGTCAGTTCGCACACCTCGAATATTATTTAAACCCATTTGCAATTTTTGATCATCTGCTGTCCAAAAACGTTGTGATTGGTTGATATTCGGTGGGCTAACTTCTATATTACGTGACTTTGCTTCCATAATGTAGCTTCGTATTTTTTCAGGCGATCCAAGATTAGCATTTAATAATGCTGTAAAAAAAGCAACCGGATAATGTGCTTTCATATAGGCTAATTCAAAAGATAATTTACTGTATGCAACAGCATGTGATCTGTTAAAGCCGTAATTTGCAAACTCATCGATATAAGCAAAAATCTGCTCAGCTTGTTCACTATCATGACCCAAATCAATTGCCCCTTGCACAAATTTTTCCTGCATTGCTGTCATTTTTTCTATTTTTTTCTTTGACATAGCACTTCGCAAAAGATCAGCTTCACCTAAGGTGAAGCCTGCAAAAGTTTCTGCAACTAGCATGACTTGTTCTTGGTAGACAATAATGCCAAAAGTTGGCGCCAAAATTGTTTTAAGACTTGAATCAAGTATTGTGACTTTTTCGCGACCATGGCGTCGCTGAATAAACGCTTGTATATTCCGACTTGGGCCTGGTCGATAAAGCGCATTAACCGCCACAATATGTTCAAAAGTTGTTGGTTTTAATTGGCGCAACACATTTTTAATGCCTGAAGATTCAAACTGAAAGACCCCGTTCGTATCACCCTTAGCATATAAAGCCAAAGTTTTTGAATCATCAAGTGGTATTTTACTAATATCAAAATGATCTGGTAACTGTTTTTTTGCATCATATAACGTTTGCGCTAAAATAGATAAATTGGATAGGCCAAGGATATCTATTTTAAGTAATCCTAGTGCTTCAACTGGATTTTTTTCAAATTGTGTCAATAATCGATCATCTGATCCTGATTGTACTGGTAAGGTCTTAATCAATGACTCTGAGCTTAATACTACACCAGCAGCATGAGTTGAGTAATTACGTGGTAGTCCCTCAATATGTTGTGCTACTTTAAGTAGTAAATCCCCATTGTCAACATCAGATAAAACAGTCCGCAAAACATTAGACTCATTTAAAGTATCTTGAATTAATACTTTACGCCCTTGTTTACCCTGAGGTACAGCATTACTAATGCGACTCATCATTTGCTGGGATAAACCAAACACCCGGGCAGTATCTCTTAATGCCTGCTTGGCTGCTAAAGTGCCAAAAGTCAATATTTGCGCAAAATTACGTTGCCCATATTTATCATGTAGATAGTTTAATATTAAATCACGTTTATTATCTGGCCAATCAATATCAATATCTGGCATTTGGATACGTTGTGGATTCAAGAAACGTTCAAATAATAAGCCAAACTGTATCGGATCGACATCAGTAATTCTCAAAGCATAGGCAACTAAGGAACCTGCCGCAGACCCACGCCCAGCACCCATTTGAATATTTTTTTGATGAGCAAAATTAACAATATCCCAGACAATTAAAAAATAATCGTTAAACGCTAAATTATTGATGATTTGCAATTCGTGTTGCAAGCGTTTCTCATACTGATCTAAAGCCACTTGTCGTCCGTTTATTCGTTCTAATAAACCTTTTTCTGCAATATAACGCAAATAATTTTCTGAAGTCTGATTTTCGTTTGGTAAATGAAATTTTGGTAATGTTGCTGTTTGCTTAAATATGATTTCAACGTGGCTCTTTGATACTAGTAATTCATTGTTCAAGTAAGCTATTTTTAATGCATCATTAGCCAAATAAGCTATCTGAACTTCATTAAAATCTTGCAATACATGGGTTCCAACCTGCTGTGCGAGCAATTTAATATCATCTAGCTTGGTATTTGTCTCAATTGCCTTTAAAACTTGTGTTGTGAATGCATCATCGGGATTGAGATAGTCAACCGTATCCAACGCAATCAGCTTTGCTTGATTCTTTTCACTAAATGTCACTAATCGTTCTTGAATTTGTGGCGCTAATTGCGGATTAATGCCTAAATATAATTTTTTTGGATCAATTTTTGTACTAAGCTGTTGCCAATAATCAACTGATTGTGTATATTCAGAAGCGATAAACTGCGAAATTTCACTATCATTAGGAAAAATGACGTTGATACCTGCCAAATGCCCAGTAATAACATCTAGTGTCATTTCACTGACTTTGGTAGTCATTTTAGCTGAAGAAATCCACATCAAATTCTGATAGCCTGTTTGATTTTCGGCGATGAGTACTATCGGAAAAACAGTCGCAGTATTGACCAAGCCATTAACTTGTAAAGTCACACCAAATAACGGCTTGATATTATTTTCTTTTGCAACTTGATAAAATTTAACAGCGCCATACATCACATTGATATCGGTTAAAGCAATAGCCTGATAATGACGTTTTTTGGCAGTTTCAATAATCTGTTCAATTGTATTAGGATTTTTTAATAAGCTATAAGCACTCAAAATCTGTAAAGGTGCGTACATTAGGCCTCCACTACGCTTACTATGTTGATACGAAAATTTGTTCCCTTTAATTATACACGAAACGCATCAAAAAAGGTTGCGCTTTTTTTTAAAGAGCGTATGATAGTTTTGTAAAGAGGTGGACATTATGAAGTTTATTACTGTTGCTATTTGGTCAGCAATTTTTGGTGAAATTTTAGGCTATATTGTTTCTCAACTATCTGAGGGAACCTATTCATTCACAACAGTTGCAATTATTGCCGTTATTGTTGGTGAAATTGCAATCATCGCAATCCCTGCAATTTCGGGATCAGCTGCATCAAAGAAAATTACCGCCGAAGAATAAAAAAAGACGTGAATAATTCACGTCTTTTTTTATTCTTGCCATTCTTGAACAAGATCGTTAACTGTTAACTGACCTGGCGCACTGACTCGTGTCCCGTCGAGTACAGCAAATGTCATTTCTGAACCGTAATGATAACCTTCTATTCGTGAACGTTTACCAAATTCACCCATACTCATAGTAATCAATGGCTGACTAACACTACCCACAGCACTTTTGGTTACATCTAGTAAATATTGTGTGTCTTTTTCAGATTGTGACATTACTGCTAATTTAATAATATCTGCTGGTTGTTTTGACATATCCAATATGATCTCTGTACTATTTTTTGGCGTCATATTAAAATCATGATATGACAATATAACAGGGACACTTACTTCATGTGCCACATCAATAATCTTTTGACGTAAAAGTTCTTCTAATGAATATTCCACATCAACAGCTGCAAATGGGTAACCTGCATAAAGTGCATTAACCAAAAAAGTCGTGTACTCAACAGGTGACATCTCTCCTTGCCCACCCTGAGATGTCGTCCGATACGTCAAAATAACCGGGAAACCACCAATACTATTAAATACAGTTCCAACTAATTCTTTGGTAATTTGCTGATTCATTACAGGCCAATTGGCAGTGAACTCTTGCTTCGCGTTGTCTATTTCAGCTAACATCTTTGCTTCAGTCATCACTGACACATTTTTTTGTGCGAGTTCATTTTGTGCCCCTAATTTAACTTGTTGCCACATCACAGCTTGACTAAAGTTATCTACTATATAATCTGCTCGCCATTCAACTGCGTCTGGATTTTGTTGCTGCAATTTTTGTGTGAATGGCCCAAACTTATCGGAAGGCCCTAAGGTTAAAGGCACCGTGATAACCGGTTTATCATTGGTGCTTGGCAGATGTAATAATTCTCTTAGTGTCATAATATTTTGTAGACGACCCATATCATTTGAGGCTTTAAAACTTGCCTAATTCGATATTTTTCATCACTGCTTTCTGGAATTTTTTTGAATTGTTCTTCTGAAATAATTGTAAACCGATTTCGGTTTTTTATAAAGTCCTGTAATGCTACAATTTTACTTGGTGCAAATACAATTGATGGTCCAGCAGCATTATTCAACGCTATTTTTGTTAAATAACGCTTCATTAAACCTTCAGTAGCGGCATGAATTAACGCGATATTTCGTTGATACTGTGTGTTTTCAACAAGACTCATTGTCATTAAAGGCAATGAAAATGTTGATTCAATCTCAAGATTCATCCAATTCAAATAGTTAAACTCTGCCCAGTCTATGCCAGCCAATTTATTAGACTTGAATGCAACTGGCATCAATATTTTATCGCCACGATAATTGTGAAAATTCATGATTATTTCTTCAAAACTTGTATGCAAAATTAAAGTTTCATGTGTTAAATAATGCTGTGCTGCACGATCTGAATCAGTCCCAGTAGGACCAAGTGTATGTATATTCATAACTCACCTATTCAATTGTTTTACTTCTTTATCAATCGCTGCCTGCATTAAAATGGTCATAATATTATCAATCATGTCATCAGTGATGTCTTTATTTGCATAAAAATCACTTTTCAGAGCTATTCGCTGCTGAATCATACGATTATTTTGTATTGTTGCTATACCAAATTTTTCTTTGTAGCGCGCAATATCTTCAACTACTTGAAAGCGTTCAGCAATTGTTTGAAAAATTTGACGATCAAAAGCATCAATTTGTGATCGCAGCTGTAATAATGCCAATTCATCCTGATTGGCACTAAATAATGCAATAATTTCAGCAGCAATACGTGAAGGTTTTTTACCAACCGTTTCTACAGTGAAATTAGCTATTTGTTGATATTTTGGATCACGTTTTTGCCACAAGGCAAAAAATTCTGCTGTAGACTTTTCTTGCAATAATGGTCGTTGTCCTTCCAATATTAACCGACCAATTGTACTTTCCAAGTTACCATGTAAGTAGATAACCGTCGCTGGCGAATGTTGTAACACCTCTAAATTTTCTTGTCGTTCTACGACGCCACCACCTGTTGCAACAATGCCTTTAAATGTTTGCACATCATTTAAAACCTCAGTCTCCAATTGACGAAACCCAACTTCACCGCGCGTTTCAAAAATCTCACTGATAGTTTGTCCAGCAACACGCTCAATTTCAGAATCAATATCAAGAAATTTAGAATGATGCTGACGGGCTATTTCTTTGCCTACAGTTGTTTTTCCTGCACCCATAAAACCAATAAGCATCAATGTATCTGGTTCTTTAATCATTATTTTCTCACTTTAATTATAAATTTTCTCTTGATTGTCGTGCATCAGAAATAAGTGTTATCAGTGCATCTTCATCATTATTTTCGATTGCCTGTGAAAAGAAGTTTAATTGTTTTATCAGTTGCTTTTGACTTTCTAACACAGCTTGTTTATTACTCAATAAAACATCTGCCCAAAGTTTAGAATCACTCGCTGCAATACGTGTTGTATCTTTAAACCCGCCAGCAACATATTGACCAAACAGTGTTGCTGGTCCTAACTGTGCTGTTGCCGTATTCATTAATGCAAAAGCAACAATATGTGGTACGTCACTAATTATTGCCATTAACGCATCATGTTTGACAATATCAATGGTGATAAATTTAGCATCCAATGGTTTAAATACTGTTTGTAATCTACGACTGTCACTCATAGAACTTGGCACTAAAAAATACGTCACGTGTTTGTATAGGTGTTTATTAGCGTAAGTCACGCCACTTTGATGCGTGCCAGCCATTGCGTGTCCACCAATGAATGTGATATTAATTGGTGTTAATACTTCTTCGGCCACTGCCATGATATCTCGTTTTGTTGACCCTGTATCAGTTATAATAACGTTTTCTTTCAACACCATTTTTGCTAATTGATGCATATTTTTTTCAATACTAGTTACCGGTGTGGCTAAAACAATGACATCAGCTTGTGGTGCAACATCACGCAATTGAGAACTAGTTGCTGAAACAAGATTATTCTCTATCGCATAACGCAAAGACTGTTCATTAATATCCACCCCGACAACATAATTGTTAGATTGCGTATTTAAAATTTCAGCCAATGATGCGCCCATTTCACCAAGTCCCACAACAACTATATTTATCATAATTTTTCTCTCATTACAGCTGTCAAATCAGCCAAAAATCCAGGATATGAAACGCTCATTGCGTCTTCGCCTGTTAAAATAACATTTCCCTCAGTAATTAATGCAGCAACGGCATTCATCATTCCAATACGATGGTCGCCATGCGAATCAAGTAATGCAGAATCCTGCATTGTACGCAGCGGTGTGCCGCCATGAATAATCATGCCGTCTTGTTTTTCTTCAATATCGGCACCAAGTTTTGTGAGTTCACTGATCACCGTTGCAATACGATCGGTTTCTTTTACCCGCAATTCTGCAGCACCACTAATCACAGTATCTCCAATTGCTTGTGTTGCGGCTAATGCTAAAATTGGTAGCTCGTCAACAGCACTTGGAATATCATTCGCCACAATATTAATGCCATGTAAAGACTGCGATTTAATGACAATGTCTGCAAGTGCTTCGCCGTCTGAAAGAATTGGCTCTTGCTTAATCTTTGCGCCCATACGTTCAAGTAATTTAATCACACCAACACGCGTTGGATTAACACCAACCTTTTTTAAGGTTAACTCAGAATTTGGCGTAATTAAGCCCGCCACCATAAAGAATGCCGCACTTGAAATATCTGAAGGGACTAGCACATGTTGTCCACGTAATTGCGGCTGTTGTTGTACAGTGATTACCCCATTATTTGTTGTAATGACCCCTCCAAATTGGCGTAGCATACGTTCCGTATGATCTCTTGAAGTCACTTTTTCAATAATAATGGTTTCACCTTCTGCCTGTATGCCAGCCAATAAAATAGCACTTTTAACCTGTGCCGATGCAACGGGCATTTCGTAGGTAATACCCTGCAATCTATTATTTGCTCGAATCGTTCCCGGTAAAAAATTATCACCTGTTAGATCAACCTTAGCATTCATTAATGATAATGGCCCTGCAACGCGACGCAACGGCCTATTGCTCAATGATTCATCACCGAAAAAAGGAATATCAAAAGGCTGTTTACTTAACAAGCCCATTAAAAGGCGCGTTGATGTCCCAGAATTTCCCATATTAAGTGCATGTTCTGGTTTTGTAAAGCTATCCAATCCTTTTCCTATCACTTTTATTTGTGAACCTACTTGACTCACATCCACACCAAGTTCACGAAATACAGTCATTGTGCGCATCACATCATCTGACATTAAAAAATTGTCAATGAGCGTATCACCAGTCGCAATAGCCGCAAACATTAATGCCCGGTGTGAAATTGATTTGTCCCCTGGCACGGTAATTTCACCATGCAGACCTGATTTTGGTGCTTTGATAAGTTTGATCATAAGTACTCTACCTTTTTAAGTATGTACGTAGCCAAGGCTACTTAGTTAAAATGTACGAATTTCTTCACGATATGCTGCTACCTGTTCTTTCATGCGCTCAATATTATCCGCATCAAATTTATCCAAAACAGCTATTGCAAGTTCAATAGCTACCATAGACTCGGCAATAACCGCTGCTGCTGTAACAGCAGTTGTATCTGAACGTTCAATAGAGGCTTTATGTTCTTGATGTGTGTCAATATCGACCGATTTCATCGGCCGATATAAGGTTGGGATTGGTTTCACAACGCCACGAACAGTAATCGCTTCACCAGTTGTCATACCACCTTCAAAGCCACCCAAATTATCAGTACCACGGTAAAATCCTTTTTCTGAATCCCAAAAAATTTCGTCCATAATTTGATCGCCATATTTTTCAGAATTATCAAATCCACCGCCAAACTGTACCCCTTTGAAAGCATTGATACCAACAATTGCACGCGCAATCTTGCCATCTAACTTTTCATCAGCTGATACATATGACCCAAGTCCAACAGGCATACCTGTTGCGATAACTTGTACCTGACCACCAACTGTATTTGCATCACGCTTCGTCTTGTCAATCACTTGACGAATAGCTTCATCAGCTTCAGCTGTTAAGGCTCGCGTTGCAAAGCTTTCAGTCACCGCACGTAATTCTTGCAAATTTTTATACTGTGTTAAGACATTTAAATCTGATTTTGCAGGACCTACATTGACAACAAATCCGTGAACATCAACGTTAATTTCTCGTAATAATTTTTTTGCTACTGCACCTACAGCAACGCGCATGGTTGTTTCGCGAGCTGATGATCGTTCCAACACATTGCGCAAATCATTATGATGTCGATATTTCATACCACCTACTAAATCAGCATGGCCAGGACGTGGTCGTAAAACTTTTCGTAAGGTATTTTCTGGTGTCGCAGGATCATTTGGTGCCATAATTTTAGACCAGCTATTGTGATCATCATTGTGTACATTTAGTGTTATGGGTGATCCTAATGTGATTTGATGCCGCACGCCAGTTAGAAAAGTCACAGTGTCTGTTTCAATTTGTTGCCGTTCACCACGACCATAACCATGTTGACGACGCGCTAATTCTTCATTAATATCTTCTTGAGTAATATGTAATCCTGCTGGTATGCCCTCAATGATAGCAATTTCTTCTGGCCCATGGCTTTCACCTGCTGTTGTATAGCGCATAATTATTTATTGTATGAAGTGTATAATAACTATTCCTCACACATTCCTTTCAGAGTTTTATTTAATAAAATCTGGCATATCTGCCAATTTTTTTTGGACAATCACAGGACTGCCAATTTTTTTGAGTGCCACAAGATTTAGAATGCCACCACGATTTTTTTTATCATTAATCAAATGATCAAAAAATTCAGACGTGCCTATTAAATTTGAGCTTGTTGGTAACCCTACCGCCTCTAAACGTGCTTTGAGAGCGTTAGTCAAATCATCAGATGACACACCATCACGAGCCATCCGTTCAGTCATCGCTATCATACCAATCGCGACAGCCTCACCATGTCGCAGATTCCCATGTGCTAATAACTCAATTGCATGTCCTATTGTGTGCCCAAAGTTAAGGTATTGCCGTTGGCCTGATTCCTTTTCATCATGCATCACAATTTTTGCTTTATAGGCAATAGCCAATTGTGACAGTTTCTGTGCATGCATGCGAATATCTTGAATTGATTGTATAGTCCCAGTGAAGTCAAAGAATTCTTGACTATCAAGCGCCGAAGTTTTAACAACTTCTCCATAGCCTTCAACTAAA
This sequence comes from Leuconostoc gelidum subsp. gelidum KCTC 3527, assembly GCF_000166715.1. Taxonomy (GTDB): domain Bacteria; phylum Bacillota; class Bacilli; order Lactobacillales; family Lactobacillaceae; genus Leuconostoc; species Leuconostoc gelidum. The sequence continues at coordinate 144,098 of NZ_AEMI01000036.1, read as the reverse complement.
TCACGATCTGTTAATGTATTTAAATATGTGCTATCAACCAAAACTAAATCTGGTTGATAAAAGGTGCCCGCAATATTTTTAGTATCGCCCAAATTAACGGCCGTTTTGCCACCAACTGACGAGTCAACTTGTGCTGTGAGAGATGTTGCAATTTGAATAAAGCTAATACCCCGCATATAAAGAGAAGCCACAACACCACCTAAATCGCCAACAACACCACCACCTAAAGCAATTAGGCCATCTCCTCGCGTAAATCCAGCTGCAGCCATTTTGGCGATCAATTCACCAGCCACTGTTAATGACTTGGATTGTTCACCGGCCGGCACTTGTAAGGGTAACACATCAAATCCTGCAGCTTCAAGCTGCTGTTGTGTTGTCGTCAAGTAAAGCGGTCCAACATGACTGTCAGTCAGCAAGGCGATTTTACGAAGCGACCAAACAGCTAAAATTTCTGATCCGATTTGAGTATGTGCTGTATTATTAATTTTAACGGCATACGCTTTTTGATCAAAAGATACATGTACGGTTGACATAACTATCCTTTCTAACTAATTATTAGTATTCTAAGTTATCGTGTGCAACAATATCATGAATTTTTCTCACTTTGTCAGCAAGTTGAGAAAAGGCTTCCGGTGTCAATGCTTGTGCGCCATCTACAAATGCGTGTGCCGGATCATCGTGTATTTCCGTCATGAGTCCTTGACTACCAGCTGCAGTAGCCGCCAACGCCAATGGTGTCACAAATTTTGCAACTCCAGCTGCATGTGATGCATCCGCAATAACTGGATAATGCGTTAAACTTTGTAAAACAGGAATAGCTGAAACATCAATCGTATTGCGTGTGTACTTATTGTCGTACGTTCGAATGCCACGCTCCATTAGCATGATTTGCATGTTACCACCTGCTGCAATATATTCTGCGGCATTTAATAAATCATCAATCGTTGCGGACATCCCACGTTTTAAGACAACTGGCTTGCGCTTTTGGCCTAGAGCCTTCAACAAAGCAAAATTTTGCATATTTCGCGTGCCAACCTGAAAAATATCCGTATACGAGTCAACTAAATCAACATCTCGTGTATCTAAAATTTCAGTAATCATATCCATACCAAGTTCATCTGCGGCTGCACGATGAGCTTTCAGTCCCACTTCGCCATTACCTTGAAAAGAGTAAGGTGAAGTTCGTGGCTTGAAAGCGCCGCCACGCAAAATTGTTGCGCCGGCCGCTTTAACTTGACGACCCATTTCAAGCACATGTTCTGCACTTTCAATCGAATCTGGACCAGCCATAAAGATAAAATGATTTCCCCCAATGATTGAATGGTTGGTCTTTATTATTGAATCATTTGGGTGGAAATCTCGAGAAGAAACAATCGCTGGATGGTGATTTGTGATTGTTTCAACAATATATTGTGAAATTTCATTCAAAGTACTGTCAGGCAAGTTTTTTACCCCTGCCAACGCCACGCGATTTTCATGCACGAACACTGGTTTAATGGGATTATTAGTGTCTAATTTTTGGGCAATCTCTTGTGCTTTATCATTGCTTTTTGTAATTAAAATCATCTTATTTTCCTTCTATAGCTTGCGCCATTAACTGTCGATCAGCAGGTTGATTGAACCAGAATTCGAAGCTTAGCGCCCCCTGACCCACTAACATTGGTAAGCCATTTTGTGTGAGTAATTGATGCTTTTTGGCTGCTTTTAGTAATCCTGTTTGTTGGTTACGATAAACCATATCGACTACCAATGCATGTTGTGGTAGCAAACCGACTTGGTAATCTGTTAATAATGTTCTCGCATCATTCATACCCACAGTTGTTGCATTGATCAATAAATCCGCCTGTTGTAAGGCATTTGTCAATGCACGATTATCAGATAAATCTGCTAATTGACCAATACCTTGACTAAGATACGCAACAGCAGTTTCACGTTGGGACCACCCTGAATGTGGCCGATTAAATGCCGTCAAGTGGCGAACACCATACTGCTGTGCTGCAGCAATAACAGCTCTTGCTGCACCACCAGTCCCAAGGATCACAACATTTTCATGTGGTTGATTAGGGTTCATGCTTTGCCAAAATCCGTCGCCATCAGTACTTGTACCAATCAAACGACCATTAACATTTTTGACTGTATTTACCGCCTGTAAACGGTTTGCTGATGGTGTTAACTCATCTAAATACTGTATAATATCTTCTTTATATGGCGTAGAAACATTAAACCCACCACAATTTAAAAGTCGTAATCCTTTGATAGCCATTGCTAAATTCTCGGGTTGAACATCAAATTTATGATAATACGCATCAATCTGTCGTTGAAAAATCATTTTATTTTGCATAACAGGTGATCGTGAATGTCCTGCCGGATGTGCTATTAAACCGTATACTGCCATTTTATTTCTCCAAATATTGTGCAATTTTTTTAACAATTGTACTTGCGTTCAAACCATATTCATCTAACATCATTTGAGGTGCAGCGCTCATACCAAATTGATCAATACCAAATATAAGCCCAGTATCACCGGTTAATACTTGCAAGCCAAGTGTTGTTCCTGCTTCTATTATCACATTTTCTGCAGCCGCTTTGGGAATAATTTGTGTTTGATCTTTCAAATCAAGAGACAAAAACTGCTTCAAATTAGGCATTGAAATCACACGGCTAGGAACGCTCAATTTCTGGCTAACCGTCAGAGCTAATTGTACTTCTGATCCTGAAGCAATTAAATTTATGACAGCTTTGGGTTGCGTCGCAATATTAACTGCCCCATTTTCGATGGCCGACTTTGCTTGTTGTACTGTTCCTTGAGATCCAATGGGACCACGACTCAAAATTAAAACTGTTGGTCGATTAACAGACATAAGTGCTTTTTGCCACGCTGCTGTAATTTCTTCGGCTGTTCCAGGTCGTAAAACATCAATGCCCGGAATCAATCTTAAACTCATAATTTGTTCAATTGGTTGGTGCGTCGGCCCATCTTCTCCAACTGTAATGCTATCATGTGTGAACACATAAATAACTGGTAGTTTTTGTAAAGCACTCAAACGAATAGCTGCCTTCATATAATCTGAAAACACTAGAAATGTGGCGCCAAAAATTTTAGTGCCACCATGTAATGCAATCCCATTCATGACAGCCCCCATACCAAATTCTCTGACGCCAAAAGCAATATTTCGTCCTGAACGATTATCCGAGTTAAATAGTGATGTTTCAACAATTTCGGCATTAGTTGAAGCGACTAAGTCTGCTGATCCACCCCATAACTGCGGTAACTGTTTTGAAAATGCTTGTATAGCAAATTTGGAAATTTTACGGCCAGCTTGGGATTTAATGGATTCTGTCAATTTTGGTGTCGTAGTCACTTGATGTTGCGTAAAAAATTTGTAGGCTGTTAATTCATCAATATCCGTTACCTGTTGATGAGTCAAACGGTCATGAATACGTTGGCGTATATCTTGAAGAACGTCAATATCTATTTCAAAATCACTTATTTCCGTATTTAAATTAGTCGCCAACGCATCAAGTTGTGTTTGAGTTAACGGCGTACCATGGGCTTTATTGGTGCCAGAGTAAGGACCGTAATTTCCAATGATTGTTTTAACTGAAATAAATGTTGGCTTTGAGTTTATTTTAGCTTTATCAATCGCATGATGAATGGCAGAAACATCATTACCATCAGGTACTTCAAGTACATGCCAACCGTAACTTGCAAAGCGTGCCATATTATCTGAAATATCTGATCTATTTTTGTCACCATCAAGGCTAATACTGTTATCATCATGTATAACAATTAATTTCGATAAACCTTGTTTACCAGCTAATGACGCAGCTTCATGACTGACGCCTTCCATAAGATCACCATCTCCAACGAGGACATATGTATAATGATCTACCACATTTGGAAATTGATCATGTAATTTCGCTTCTGCCATTGCCATGCCGACAGCCATGCCTAGTCCCTGACCCAAGGGTCCTGTTGTTGCTTCAACACCAGGGGTTATGCCAACTTCTGGATGACCAGGTGTTTTTGAGTGTGGTGATCTAAAATGTGCCAAGTCAGCAGATGATAGGTCAAAACCAGCGGCATACAACGTGGTGTAAAGCAACGCAGCGCCATGTCCAGCTGACAATACAAAACGATCGCGATTAATCATATCTGGATTATCAGGATCAACCACTAACTGGTTTGCATATAACTCATATAAAATCGGCGCAGCACCAAGCGCAATACCAGGATGTCCAGATCCAGCCTTTGAAATCATTTGATTAGCAATTAATCGCATGCTATTAATTAATTTTAATGACTCAGTAGGTAGCGCTAATGTTTCATTCATAATTCTCTCCTAATAAAAAACCGTACTAGTGTCGTTCACCTAGTACGGTTTATTAAAACAGTTATACGCTGCCAAATAAAAAGTCACTAAGTGTTGAAATTCCACTTAGTGACTGAACCTTGAAAAGCTCCTGGTCGCTAAGTGCGTCGAAAACCGACGCACTTAGCGACGGTTCTACATAAACCAGAAGTAATAATAACTATTATTTTTTCTTTTCAAAATTTGCTTATCCATCATTTTATTCTCTTATCATTATTTAATATATTAATTATACTTCCTAATATTGAATTTGTCAAATTCTCATTATTTTACAACATTATTGCATACGATGGTTTTCCAAAAAATTAGCGTATGCAATGTATAAATAATTTTAAACGAACCATTTATATTGATTCAACACTACTGTGTCACTTGCTTTATAGTTCTATGTAACTAGCTGTAATCATTATCAGTATATAGGCAAATAAAAAACTAGCAGGTATAGTGTAAAAATTTTGCATTTGGAAGAATGAGAATTTAAAAGAAGTCAACCTGCTAAGTTTATGTCTTTAATTATGCCTGAGCCAGATTATTTAAATATTAAAGTATCATCGACATTTTTTAATGTGATACCACACATCACTTAAACTTATCTTACGAATAAAAAGGAACTAACAAATGTCAGTTCCTTTTAACTTTATAGTTTAAATTACTTTTTGCTATCTTTTTTTAAATCTGCAATAGTATCTTTAACGTTATCCTTAACATCTGTGATTGTATCTTTCACTTTGCCTAGAACACCTTGTGCTTTACCCTCTGCTTCGCGATTTTTGTCACCGGTAACCTTGCCTTCTACTTCTTTTGCCTTGCCAGCAATCTTGTCCTTGGCGCTATCAAACTTTTCTTCAATTGACATAATGTTATTCTCCTTGATTCTTATTTGATGTTACAAGTATATTGTAACGTCATTATTAAATTATTTCAAAATATATGCTCATGCTGGCATTGGCACAAAATATTTAAAGTCAGCCGCACTATCATTATTCTGGGTCGTTCACTGCCTGCTGGTTACCACTTCGAGGCGTACATATACGTGCACTGAATCTCGTTAAAAACATGACCAGTGATGACTATGAAAAATGTTTTATTAATCTCCTACTTTATCGGACTACAAATCAATTTCAACAATTTATAACGAATCAAAATGTTTCAATTAAAGATATCTTCTCTATTGGGTGCTGCAAATAAAATTGAAGAATAGACAGAATGTATGGACACAAGATACAAAACATTATTTAATTTAACCTATCATGTTGACACATTAGATATTGCAAATTCGAACCATATTACATTACGAAATAAAATACATACCCGCCTTTTCTAGGATGGCGCCCACAAGAAGTTAATAAACCTGTATTTCTCAAAACTGATGTGCTCCCTTAATTTTTTCCTGATCAATTTTTTAAACCAATCTGATACTAACGTATTAATTTTGATAAATATTTACAATATCAAAAATTTGAGCACAATAAAACCCAAACATAGTTTGGGTTTTATTGTGCTCAACGTGCATGGTACAAAATAGCCAATGCACCAACACCAGTATGAGTTGATATGATAGGCCCTGTTGTCATCACTTCAATTTTAATATCTGGCCAAATTTTGTTTAAGCGTACTGCCATTTTCTCAGCAACCTCTGGAACACCTGCATGTGAGACGCCAATTGCTAATATGTCAGAATATGCTTGCATCTTAGCAATCACGCCATCATTAAATTTACTAAGTGCCTTCATACCACGACCTTTTGTAATGACTTCAACTGACCCTGTTTTGTCGACACCAGCACCAACTTTAATGTTAAGTAGGTTGCCAATAAGCCCAGATGTTTTACTAAGACGTCCACCAGCAACCATATTATCGAGTGATGTGAAACTTAAAAACGTGTGAGAATTCTCACGTATTTTTTTAATTTCAATCAAAATTTCAGACATCGTGGCGCCATCTTGTGCCATTTTAGCCGCAGCTAAAACACAAAAAGCTTGTGCACGATCGGCATTTAACGTATCAAAGGTGGTAATTTTAGCAGCTGTCAGTGCTGCTGCCTGATCAGCTGCATGTACCGTACCAGATAAACCTGAAGATATATGTAAACTCAAAATTTCAGTATCTGGATTTTTTTCATGAATAGCCTCATAAACTGCTTGAAATTTACCAATTGATGGTTGAGAAGTTTGCGGTAAGCTATGGCTTGTTGTCATTTTTTCTAAAAATTCATCGCGTTGAATAGTTACACCATCTTCATACACGACACCATCAATTTGGACGGTCAGCGGTATAACTGTTATATCATATTGTTTTATTTCTTCTGGAGTTAAGGCAACCGCTGAATCTGTAACAATTTTAATATTAGACATTTTCTCCTCAATTCTTACGCTGATAACGTTCTACAACAAAGGCATATTCATTCTTATCATCTTTTTCATGTAGCTGTTGACTAATTAACTCAAACTGCGTTAAATCGATTTCATCCACAAAGGTATCACCATTAATCACAGCGTCAATACGTGTCACGATTAAATCAGTCGCATATGGCATAAAAGTACGATAAATCGACGCGCCACCCACAATAGAGACATCTCTTGAATCATTCTTAATAAACGATAACACGTCATCAGAAGAATGTGCAATCAAAACATCGTCAAAATCGGTTTGCCATGTCGGTTGTCTCGTTAACACTAAACTTGTTCTATTTGGCAAGGGTCGGCCAATACTTAACCATGTTGTACGCCCCATAATCATTAATGTATCCGTTGTCTCTTCGCGAAATAATTTCAAATCAGCGGGTATATGCCAAGGTAATTTTCCATCTTTACCAATAGCATGCTGCTGATCTTCTGCCCACACCATTTTAATTTTTGTCATCGGACTTCAACCCCTTTATATATGTTAATAGTACATCAGGTGTGTTTTCAAGTTGACCAAGCACAACTGCCTTTTCCATCATTCTTAATGTGCGCCCCATTTCAGGCCCAGGTTTTACTAAACCAGTCATTATTAAATCAGCCCCATTAATTGCCAGATCAGCGCTTTTAGAGATTGGTAAAGTTGCAAATATAGTGTTTATCTGTTGCACTGTTTCATCGGGCACTCTCATCAAACATAACACCTCAAACAATATGTCACGATATGCATAGACTTGATAGAGCTGAAATTTACGAACAGCTTCAATATGACGTACCAAAGGTGCAATAAGGGCAGTCACTTTTATATCTTCACGGCTCATTTTCCATATGCGCATAAATTGCGTTATTTTTTTTTCATTTAAATCTGAACGGGCCAATAAATGGGTCCAAGCTACTTGTGCGGTATTAGCTTGATTAGATTCAAGATCTAATATTACCCTTGATAAGTCCCACGTGACAATGTCACCAGGTAAATATGCCATCATCTGATCACGGATTGCTATTTGGAGACTCTCCGATGCTTGTGATCCCATTAATAATTTTTCAAATTCCACTCGAATGCGTTCAACAGCAATTTTTTCAAGATTAGGCGCTAACTTACGCAGTGCCTGTTGCGTATTAAAATCAATAGCAAACTCAAGTTGGGCACTAAATCGTAAGGCTCTCATCATGCGCAAAGCGTCTTCTGTAAACCGTACTTCCGCGTCTCCAACAGCTCGCACAATACCATTTTTTAAATCGCTTAACCCGTCAAATAGATCCACCATATCACCAGAATAATTCATGGCTAGTGCATTGATCGTGAAGTCTCGCCTTTTTAAATCTTCTTTCAGACTACGAACGAATGTTACCTTATCAGGTCTACGAAAGTCTGTATAGGTTGATTCAGTTCTAAATGTTGTTATTTCATAACCCGCACCATGATCTAACACCATGACCGTCCCATGCTGAATACCAGTATCTATCGTTTTATCAAACAACAATTTAACTTCTTCAGGAAAAGCAGAGGTCGCAATATCCACATCATGTATCGGTTTATTTAAAAGCATGTCACGCACTGCCCCGCCAACAAAATAAGCTTCAAATCCAGCATTTTCAAGTGTCTTCAAAACAGGTTGCGCGTCAATAAATTCTTGTGGCAGTGTATTAATTTTCATCGTTAAAAGTCCTTAATCAAATTATACCAAAAAACATACAATTAATACGTTTAAACTTGAGGTTCTTTTTAAAATTAAAATTCATACAAAACATTTGTAGTTGATCATTTATTCAATTACAGATAAGTTAATGATTTGGTCATTTAAAAAACTAAATCTTCCAATCGTATCTGCATATCCGCATCGTTTGGTTCCAAAAATAAGTACTGTTTCATAGCAGAAATTTCCGCATCACGAATACCTTGTTGATGGTACCATTCTATGATATCTAACATGAACGTGGCATTTTCTTGAAACAAAGGTTCTGATTGTTCCCAATATTCTTGCGCCTTATCATCATTACCTGTAACCTGATAAGCGCGTGCTAAATACCAATAAAATTGTGGATCCGAAATATCCTCAGCCAAGTATTGTGTTAACATATTAATCATTTCATCAAATTTATGCTGGGTTATTAATAGTTCAGACAACGCAATAATTGTCATGACATCAGCATCATCAATTTTCAAAGCTTTATGGTAGTATCCCTTTGCTGTCGTTTTATCTCCTGTTTTTTCAGCCGCTAAGCCCGCCAAACGATATAAACGTACATTTGTCTCATCTTGTGCTAAACCAGCCTGATATGTACGATAAGCATCATCTAGTTGTTGCTGCTTTTCATAAGCAAGACCTAGTAATGGATAAACAGATGTATATTTTGGATCAATTTCCAAAATATCATTAAAGATACGAATTGCTTCTTCTTCACGATTATTTTCTTGATATAAAATTGCTAACTGAAAACGCGTATCTGTTGTCATTTTATTCAACTTAATTTGTTCTAAATAGCCAATAGCATTTTCATAATTACCTATCTGTGCGTAAGCAACACCAATACGAGCAACGATATCTACACGACTAATCTCGCGTTGCCCTTTTAGCAATAAAGCACGATAACGTATGATTGCTTTTTTAAAGGCCTGATTAGCATAGTAAAATTCCGCCAAAGCAAATTGAATAACATCCTCATCTGGCGCAATTTTTTCAGCTTGTAACAAACTATATTCGGCGGACTCATTCAACCCTTCGCTCTGGTAAATATCAGCTTTTACAAGTAATGAACGTAAATAAGACTCTGAACTTGGTTGAATTTGGGCTAAATAATTTTGTGCTTCATCAATCTCACCGTCTTCAATTGCTATATCTGCCAATGCCGTACGAATTTCATCCTCTTTCGGATATTTTTCTAATAATTTTTTATAAGCTCTTCGTGATTGATTTAAAAAACCAAGTGCATATAACTCTTCGGCTAAACTATATATTAAATCGTCATTATCATGTCGTAAAGATTGCGTAAATAAACGTTGCGCGCCTTCTAGTTGCCCACTCGATAAAGCATCTAACATTTGTTGTGCATAATTCGTTTCCATAAATTGCTCCCTTAAAAGTGCACTTTTAACATGCTAAATAATATTAATACACGTTATTTAAATGATCATGTTTTCTTGTCTAACTGTGCATTTCTAATAACATATTATTTTAACATAAAAAAAGCTATGAACACTATGTCCGATTTTTTAATTTACGCAATTGCTGATTCAACTACCAACCTACCCTAATCTTAAATAAAAATCGTTATCCTTTAGGATAACGATTTATAATAATATGGACTACTTTTTGAGGTTGTCAACGCCATCTTTTACTGCTTCAAAAGCGTCTTCTGCTTTATCTTTTACTGCCTCGGTAGCATCTACAACTTTATCCTTAGCTTTACCAAAGAAACTTTGTGCCTTACCTTCTGCTTCGCGACTTTTGTCACCGGTAACCTTACCTTCTACTTCTTTTGCCTTACCAGCAATTTTGTCCTTGGCGTTATCAAACTTTTCTTCAACTGTCATAATTAATTCTCCTTGAAATTTTATTTGATGTTACAAACTGATTTTATCATAATTGAGACTTATTGTATAATAATAAGTCTCAATTATGATACTAATAAAAAAAGTAACCCTTTTTAAGAGTTACTTTTTGTGTGTTGAAGTGTGTTAAAATAAGAAATTTATTCTAACATGTTTCAAAAACTATTTTAAATATGTTTTTAAACGATTATTTATTTAACAGCTTCCTTCAAAGCCTTACCAGGCTTGAAAGCTGGTACTTTTGATGCTGGAATTTCAATTTCTGCACCTGTTTGTGGATTACGGCCCTTACGAGCTGCGCGATCACGAACTTCAAAGTTACCAAAACCAATCAATTGAACTTTTTCGCCATTCTTCAAAGCTGCTTCAATTGAGGCAAATACTGCATCAACTGATGCAGTAGCATCTTTCTTTGTCAAACCAGTTGCTTTTGCAACTGAATCTACTAATTCTTGCTTGTTAGCCATTTTTGCTTCTCCTGGGAGTATTTATTAACCGTCGAGCGGTTTTCTTGAAATGTGTCGAAACATTATTTCATGTAACTAGAATACCATAAGAAAGCCTGAATGTGTAGTATTTACGCGGGTTTTCGCTGTTTCGTAATCTTTTTGTTACATAAAAATCATGTTTATGCAAAAAAGTATCCTGACGATACCCATTTTGATAAAACTACTCATCATTTACGTGCGCGCACAATTAATTTAATAGGTGTTCCTGTGAAGTCAAAGGCTTCACGAATTTTATTTTCCAAGAAACGTTCATATGAAAAGTGCATCAATTCAACATCGTTAACAAAAATAACAAACGTTGGCGGTTGAATTGCTACTTGTGTCGCATAATAAACACGTAAACGGCGACCATTGTCAGATGGTGTTGGATTAATAGCAATTGCATCCATAATAACATCATTCAAAGTAGAAGATGAAATTCGTTTGCGATGATTATTATCAACGTCTTTCACTAATTGTGGTAAGCGATCTAAACGTTGACCAGTTTTTGCAGAAACAAAGGTAATTGGCGCATAATCTAAAAACTTGAACTCAGAACGAATCAAGTTTTCAAATTCTTTCATCGTGTGATCATCTTTTTCAACTGCATCCCATTTATTAACAACAATAATCATAGCTCGTCCGGCTTCATGTGCAAAACCAGCTACGTGCTTGTCTTGCTCCCGAATACCCGCTTCAGCATCAATAACCATCAAAATAACATTACTGTTATCAATTGCTTTCAATGCACGCATAACAGAATATTTTTCAGTATTCTCATATACCTTACCACGTTTGCGCATACCCGCTGTATCAACCATGATAAACTCATCACCTTCAGGTGTTACAAAACGAGAATCGATAGCATCTCTTGTCGTACCTTCAATGTTAGAAACAATGACACGATCTTCACCAAGCATGGCATTAACAATAGACGATTTTCCAACGTTTGGTCGGCCAATAATACTAAATTTAATCGCCCCTTCGTCTTCTTGTTCAGCTGCTTCATCTGGAAAATGTTTAACGACTTCATCCAATAAATCACCTAAACCAAGTCCATGTGATCCAGAGACTGGGAACGGATCGCCTAGCCCAAGCGAATAAAAATCATAAATATCTTGTCGCATTTCAGGGTTATCGACTTTATTAATTGCTAACACTACTGGTTTATCAGTTTTATATAACATTTTTGCAACAACTTCATCCGCTGACGTTACACCTTCACGACCAGACGTAATCATGACAATCACATCAGCTTCATCTATTGCCAACTCTACTTGTGCCCGAATCTCAGCTAAAAACGGTGCATCCCCAAGTTCAATACCACCGGTATCAATCATTCGAAATTCATAATTCAACCATTCTGCTGGTGCGTACAACCGGTCACGTGTAACCCCTGGTTGATCTTCAACTATCGCAATACGCTCGCCTGCCATACGATTAAATATTGTTGACTTACCAACGTTTGGTCGTCCCACAATTGCTACTACTGGTGCTGCCATAATGACACCTCCTTATTTTCTTACCGTGTGCTGCCAATAATGCACACTCAAATTTTCTTCAAAAATAAAAGAACTGGAAATCCAGCTCTTTTTTAGCTCATATTACAACTTATCACCGAAAATGTCGCCCAATGTCGCACCTGAGTCATCCCCATGTTGCTTATAAGCAGCAATATCTGCACGTGAAGCTGCGCCATCGTTTCCACGACGATCTTCACGTTGTGGCTTTTCTTCCAATGCTTTCATTGATAATGAAATACGTTCTTCTGCTGGTTTAATATCCAACACTTTAACTTGTACCGTGTCACCTGACTTCAAAACTTCTGAAGGGTTTTCAATACGCTTGTTTGAAATTTGTGATACGTGGACAAGTCCTTCAATACCAGGCAAAATTTCAACAAAGGCACCAAAATCTTTTACGCGCTTAACTGTACCTTCAAGAACTGCACCAGCAGCAATTTGTTCTGCTGCTTCATCCCAAGGTCCACGTTGTGTTGCTTTAATTGACAACGAAATACGACCCTTTTCAGTATCCAAAGCCAAAATTTTAACATTGACTTTATCACCCTTTGTCAAAACATCTGCAGGGTTTTTGACACGATCATGTGAGATTTCTGAAACGTGAACCAAACCATCTACACCACCTAAATCAACAAAGGCACCAAAGTCTGTCAAACGTGCAACAGTTCCTTCAACAACTTCGCCAACTGACAACTTACTGAATATTTCAGCCAACTGTGCAGCACGTTCTTGAGCTGCAACAGCCTTACGTGACAAAATCAATCGTGCATTAGCAGGATCAATTTCGATAACTTGTGCTTTAATATCTTTATTTCGGAACTGGTTTAAATCAGAAACAAAGCGTTCTGCAACCATTGATGCTGGCACAAAACCACGAACACCATTTACATCGACAATCAAACCACCACGAACGGCGTTGATAACTTTGGCATCAACTGTATCGCCTTCGCCGAAGCTCAAGTTTTCCCATGCCTTTCGCGCATCTAAACGCTTCTTTGATAACAAATAGGCCACGCCTTCTTTGTCACTTGTCACATTAGAAATAACGACAGCTTCAATACTGTCACCAATTTTCAATTCGTCTGCCAGGTTGATGTTACGATCGTCTGAGTACTCACGTGCTGGCACAACTCCTTCTTCACCGGTAGGCAAACCAACTACTGCTTGGTTATCGTTGTCAATGGCTAGAAGTTCACCTATAACAACATCTCCCACCTTAATTTGATCTGCTGCGCTTTCGAGAGCTGCTAAGAACTCGTTGTTTGTTTCACTCATGACGTCTAACGTCCTCCTACAATTTACACTATGAATATAGTTTACCAGAATAGTCCGCTCTTGTATAGTAAAAAACAGCGTTTTCACGCTGTAAATTATTGATATTGATTATTCTTAATGATTTTAGTGATTTCAGATACAACATCTTCAATTTTTTGACCCGTTGTATCAACCAAAATTGCATCTTTAGCTTGTACTAATGGGCTAATTTTACGATGAGAATCTTTGTAATCACGCAATTCAATATCTGCCTTTAAATCTGCTAAATTTGTCGTCATACCTTTAGCAATATTTTCTTTATACCGTCGTTCGGCTCGTTCTGATACGCTAGCAACTAAAAATATTTTAACCTGGGCATTAGGTAATACTGTGGTACCAATATCTCGCCCGTCCATAATGACATTTTGACTATCTGCGATGTTTCGTTGCCTTTTGACTAAATCTTCACGAATAGCCGCATATGATGAAACCAATGAGACATTATTAGTGATCTCAGTTGATCGAATATCATCAGTAACTTCTTCATCGTTCAAAAAAACACGTTGCATAAATGGATCAGGTTCAAATCGGATAGTTATTTTGGGCAATAATGCTATGATTTTTTTCTCATCTTCATAAGCTAACCCTGCTTTATTGGCTGCTAACGTAATAGTACGATACATTGCACCAGTGTCAACGTAGACATATTTAAAGTCCGTTGCCAATATTTTAGCAATTGTTGACTTACCTGCTGATGCTGGTCCATCAATTGCTACTTGAAAATTTTCTGTCATAGTTTCCTCTAAATTATTGAATATTAAGATCTCTTCCTGAGTATTGTGTGTAATTGCCAACTGTCAATCCAGGGTTTAGTGCAACGACTTGATCTGTCGTCATACCATGGGTAATAGCAAAATTATACAATGTCTGGCTAGCGCCAAGCACTGCTGTCTGTCCTGCCACACTAGAGGCAGTATCTGCTGCACTACTACTTACTGCTTCACTAGATGACGGTGTCGAACTAACTTCAGAACTCGGTTCAGTACTACTTGATACTGTTTCCGAACTTGAGGGTTCTTCAGATTGACTTTCTGAAGAGGTTGTTGCTTTCACAACGGTTGATGACATTTTACGACTCACAGAAGTTGCCGTCTGCTTCTGTGGTTCTTTTTTATTAGCCCAAGAACCATACACAGGGACACTAGCCAAAATAGCGAATGCTAATATGATCAAAACTATTCGCAAACCTTTATGCTCACTTGTTTTTTTCTCTGTTTCACGGGCAAATTTTGGTTCTATTTTTTTCTTTTTATTCTTAGCCACTCGGCTCATGTTACTCGGATCAAAATCGTTCATTATATAACGACCTCCACTATAGTATATTCACTTAAAATTTTACCACAATGAACTCTTCCGTGTTTATAATGTTTTATTAAGAAGTCAATTTATTTTGAAGTGGTTTTACTATTGATAATACAATTAAGCTCACACCTCCCCAAACAATACCTTGTATCAAATTAAACGGTAACACCATAGCAATAAAGTAGCGGCTCAATCCAATGATTTTTGCAATGTTGAAATTCGCAAATTGTGCATACAGTGGTACTGCAACAAACCAGTTCATTATAACTGCTGATCCTGTCATACCTATTGTTGCCAATAAAATTGCTAATAGGCTTCTGCCAATATTTTTCGATGAGACATACGGCATTACCCACAGCATAATAACAGAAAAAACAACCACAGCAACTAAGTTAACTGGTAGTCCTAAGTAGGTGTTGACCCCTTCATTTGCCAAAATTAATTTTAATAGTGTTCGCAAAACAACTGTCCACATGGCTGCCGAAATATCAATCCAATAACCAGCAATAATGATCGGAACAATCGAAAAGTCTAACTTTAAAAAACTGGCACCAGGAATAATTGGCACTTGTGGAAATAACATTAAGCCAAATGATATCGCACTTAATATCGCAATCAATGTTAATTTCTGTGTTCGTGTTGTTGTAGCTGTAGACATATTTTAAACCTCAAAAAAACTGCACAATTTGTCAGGGTAGCACAAAAAGGCAGTTTCAACTTTCTTTTTTTTAACTTCTTTATACCCGACTTTACGGTCGGCTCCGGATTTTGACCAGATCAACTGCTTTCGCAGGTCGCGGGCTTACCATGTCATGCATGTCTCACCGCCGGTTGGGATTTACACCCGACCCTGAAGTTTATTCAATTTTTATTATTGTATCAAATATATAAATTAAAAACAACTAATTACTTTCTACGATAATTTTTATAATCTTCTGCTTTTAATCGTCTCACTTCAGCACCTGTCAATTTGCGATATTCACCAGATTGCAAGCCGGTTAAATCAAAAAAAGCGTACTGTTCACGCGTCAGTTTGACAACTGGCAGATGAACCTTTTGTAACATGTTTTTAATTTGATGGTTACGACCTTCATGAATAATGACACGAACCATACTTGTTTTTTTATCCTTGTCAACCCGTTCAATTGCTACCCGTGCGGGTGCTGTTTTACGACCTTTAATGACTACGCCATGCTTCAACGGCGCTAATTTTTCGTCTGTAGCTATACCTTCAACTTTAGCCAAATAGACCTTATCTACACGTGATTTTGGGTGCATTAATTGATTAGCGACTACGCCATCGTTGGTCAATAACAAAGCGCCAGTTGTATCATAGTCTAAACGGCCAATAGGATAAACACGTTGACTAACATCACCCAAAAGATCTATCACTGTCTGACGTCCTTTTTCATCATTGTTAGTTGTTACAACACCACGCGGTTTATTTAATAAATAATAAACCAATTTTTCACGGCCCTCAATTGGTGAACCATCTACTTCAACATGGTCGCTTGGTTCAACCTTCATACCAAGTTCAGTAACCGTCTGCCCATTAACTTGCACACGCCCTTTGGCAATTAATTCTTCTGCGCCGCGCCGTGATGCTAACCCAGCTTGTGCAATGATTTTTTGTAAACGTTGTGCTTCTTCAGACATGTTTATTCTCTTCTTCCGTTTCTGCCACGCGTGCTTCAAACGCGCTGGTAAATAACTCGCCACCCTCATCGCCAATTTCCAATGTGTCAAAATCTGGTAAGGGTGGTAACTCTGCTAGTTTTTTTAGCCCAAAATAGTCTAAAAATTCAGTCGTCGTACCATACATGATTGGTCTACCTGGTTCATCTTTTCGCCCCGTCGCTACAATTAATTGGCGTAGTGCTAATTTTTGTAATGTTCCAGAAGACTGCACGCCACGGATTTGATCAATTTCAACACGCGTTATAGGCTGTTTATAGGCAACAATTACTAGTGTTTCTAATTGTGCTTGCGACAAGGTAGCATTTAGCGGTGCATCAAAATAGCCTTTCACAGTGGCACCAAGTTCTGGCTTTGTGACTAAGCGATAAGCCCCATCTGATTCTCGAATCTCTAAAGCACTATTTAAATTGTTAGCATAATTTGTTGCTAACTCATCAATCAAAGTAATCACAGCTGACTTATCAAATTGTGTCATCTGACAGATATCTTCAATTTTAATACCTTCATCTCCTGCTACAAATAACAAGGCCTCTACTTGAGCTAGATTATTCATTATCGTCCAACTTTTCAATTTTTAAAAATATTTCTGACTGTGCATCTTCTTGATGTAATGATACTTTATCTTCTTTAGCCATTTCAAGTAAAGCTAAAAAAGTCATTACCAACGGCTCACGATCATAAACATGATCAAACAATGAATCAAAGGTCATCATGTCCCCGATTTTTTGAGCTAAAAAGCGTTGTCTTATGTTCTTAATGGCTATCGCCATAGTATATTTTTCACTGATAACGCGCCGACTAATAGGTTTTTGTTGCTTTTTTTTCTTTAATAAATGCGCAAAAGCAGTTTGTAGATCAATTAATCCAAGCCCAGGTGCTAACTTTGTTTCTAATTTGATATCATTTGGTGGTAACAAAGGTAATCTAGCAAATGATTGCTGATGCTGTTTCTCGCGTTCACGCAATTGATCACTGGCTACTTGAAACTGCTTATAAGTCAGCAATTGCGCCATTAGTTCTTCACGCGGATCAAAATATGATTCTTCAACGAAATTTTCTTCAAAAGTTTCTTGAGGTAACAAGTCAGCCGACTTGATTTGCACTAGGGTCGCTGCCATGACAAGATACTCACTTGCAACATCTAATTGCATTTTTTTTTGTTCATGAATAAATACTAAGTATTGTTCCGTAATTTTGGCAATCTGTAAATCAAAAATATCCATCTCTGATTTCTTAATTAAATGTAGCAGTAGATCCAGTGGCCCTTCAAAATCACTTAATTTAATTGTTAAACTATGTGTTCCGATGACGACTTTCTCCATTTATTAATTAATTTTTGATTATCCAACGTCCCCATAACAAATGCCGTTTGATTTTGGTTTTGAAATTCTGATAACATCGCAAAATAATTTGCGGCTGTTCGAGATTCCGGTGTTAAGGCCACGTGTCGGATCAGGGCAATTTCTTGTGGTAATAGTTCAACCCCTAAAACGCCTTGCACACGGCTATCGCTTTGCCAAATATACAAAAGGCGTGTGTCACGATCATTGTACCAAGCAATTTCTGCGTTCAAATGAGATAATTCTCGCAGTCCTGGTAACAATGACAAAATACCCATAACTGTTTTCTGATTGTCGTTTCTAACCTGTGTTAGCATTGTTTCTCCTGCATTTTCGTCGTGAAAATTATGCGCGTGGATGAAAATTATCATACACTTCACTCAGCCTTTTTTTGGAAATATGTGTGTAAATTTGTGTCGTCGAAATATCTGCATGTCCCAACAATTCTTGCACAATTCGTAAATCCGCACCATTTTCCAAGATATGCGTAGCAAACGAATGACGTAATGTGTGCGGCGAAACATCTTTATTAATACCTGCTAACAAAACTAATTTTTTAATAATTTTCCAAACACCCTGTCGACTCAGTTGGTTACCACGATCATTTAAAAAAACAAAAGGTGACTCACCACCTTTTAATAACAACAATCGGCTATTAGAAAAATATTTTCCTAACCAATCAGCAGCAACTTCGCCAATTGGAATAATACGTTCTTTGTCGCCCTTTCCAATTGTTTGAATTAAACCAAGTTGCAGATGTAAATCACTCATCTTTAAATTTACCAGTTCGCTCACACGTAAGCCAGTAGCATACAGTACTTCAATCAGGGTTCGATTACGCACGCCCAAAGGTGTTGTTTCAGTTGGTACCGCTAACAAAGCATCAATTTCTGCAACAGTTAACACAGATGGTAAGTGTTCAGCTTTTTTGGGTGGTCTAACATCTGTCATTGGATTGTGCAAAATAAGTCCTTCTTGCAATAAATAACCAAAGAATTTACGTAATGACGTCACCATACGAATAACTGAGTTATTTGACTTACCCTGCTCGCGTAAATTGTTCAACCAAGTCAATATGACAATATGGTCAATATCATTTAATTGTAATTTTTGGGTTGTCACATAAAACGCAAATTGCTGTAGATCTTGGTGGTAGCTTTTAATCGTATTATCTGATAGTCCACGCTCAATGCGTATGTAATGTAAATAATCAGCAATCGCATTATCTATTTTATGTGTCATTATTCCTCAATTAATTTAATGCCATCATCAACTTGTTCTATGACACGGCCTTTATATAAATGTCCCAATGCTCTTTTAAATTGACTTTTGCTAAATCCAAATTGCTTTTTAATCGCTTCTGGGTTACTTTTATCATTAAATGGCAAAAAATGGTCAGCGCGACGTTGCAATTGCAATAACAAAAATTGTGCATCTTCGTCCATCGTTTTATATGCCAAAGGCTTTAACGACAAATTAAGCGCCCCATCCTCACGTACACCAATGACACGCGCGTCAACAACTTGTCCCAAACGTGGCTCATCATCACGTTGCGAGGGATGAATAAACCCAAGATAATACTCGTCTGTTATGACTAACGTACCCGCTATTTTGTTACGATAAACAGTTGCTTTGACTGTTTTTGATTTCAATTCTTGAGGTGCACGACGAGAAACAGCATCAATAATTTGTTGCTGTGCAATTTCACCCCATAGTCGTCCCTTATTGTCTTCTTTCATAGCCAACATTAGTTTATCACCTTTTTGTGGCCACAAAGTTGAAATTGTTGGTAAATCATCTAATGATACAACTAAGTCTTTATTGGGCAAGCCGATAGCTACAAAAACGCCTAAGTCATGACGATTAGCGACAACCGTTCCCCAACCATAGACATCTTTTTGTACCGTAGGCAGTTGCTTTGTTATCTGAAACTTATGATTTTCATTTTCATAAGCAAATCCTGTTACGAAACCACCTATTTTTAATGATTTTTCAAGTTCTAACTTATCAATTTCATAGGTATGACCATCCACTTGAGCAAAAAAATAACGATCATTTTCATCTGTCACATTTGCCTTTATAATTGTTCCAACTGTTGGGTTTATCATTGTTTTTTCCTTTGACACGCAACTTCACGTGTTTTTTCTTTAGTATTCTAGTTTACCACGGATAAGTTAACATAATCTATAAAAACGAGCCGTCTTTTATGATAATGCTGTCTTTACAAGATCAGCCACTAACTTACCATCAGCTTTACCCTTCACTTGTGGTGTCACGATTCCCATAACTTTGCCCATATCTTTTAATGTTGCTGCGCTCGTTTTTAGAACAGCGGCATTAACAATTGCTTGAACTTCTTCTTCAGTTAATTGTTTAGGCAGATATTTTGCTAAAATATCTAATTCTGAACGAATCCCTGCTGCTAAATCTTCACGGTTTCCTTTTTCAAATTCCGACAAAGATTCGTTACGTTGCTTTACCTCACGTGATAAGACTGTCAATTCTTCATCTGACGTTAAATCATGTCCCAAACTAATTTGCTCATTCATAACAGTTGATTTAACCATACGAATGACTGACAAAGCACCTTTATTTTTGTCTTTCATAGCTTGCTTCATATCAGAGTTAAGTGTTTCTAGTAATGTCATTTGTTCGCTTCTTTCTTTATGATTATTTTTGAGCTCTATACGGATAATTCATGCAATTATTACATTCAATATTCTAACTATTACTGAATATTGTAACACAAATGGCCTTCTTCTTTTTAGGGGGCATTTATTATAATGTCTACATTATAATTTTTTTATTTATAACTAGAGAATTTTTATTATATCCCTCTGTGATATATTCAATGCGAAATTCTATAAGCCAAACTGACAATCATTTTTTCGAAACAGCATGATTCTCCCGCTTTAGTTCGACTTTTTTAGAAACTACTAAACTAAGGAAAAAGCATTTCTCAAAATTGCATTCTAAGTTTAAAAAGCATTCAATAAAAAATAAGTTGTAAGGAACCTATCATTCCTTTACAACTTACATCTCAATTTTATCACAAAAGAAAAACGTCACCGAAATGACGTTTAGAACCGCTTAACGGCCCTTCTTCTTATTACGCTTTTGTGCTGCTTCAGACTTCAATTTACGAGCAACTGAAGGCTTAACATAGTATTCGCGCTTACGGTATTCTTGGAGAGTACCGTCTTTTGAAACACCGCGCTTAAAGCGACGCAATGCATCATCCAAAGATTCGCTCTTACGTACGATGACCTTTGCCATATGATAACCCTCCTTTCTCGCATTTTATTTCGTTTTAACGACATGCTGTAAATACTTAATAAGTCTACCAGAATTAGGCGTTAGTGTCAATATATGATTATCAAAAATATGACAATATCATTTAAACGTCACTTCTAATTTATAATATTTTGAGTACCTTAAAATACTCAGTAACAATTAAATCTTGCGGCATAAATGACTGACCTATCTCTTGGGCAACCTCAGTAAAGAATGGTTCGTGAGCCTGTCGCCAATAAATTAAATCTCGGGTTCCTTCACCCTCCAAAAAAGCAATATCATCCCCAATTTGATCGTAGGGTTGTAGCGTGACTTTCGTATTAACTGTCAGCACTGTGGGCGCCAGTTTATCGTCTAATATTAAATTTAAATGTCCAACTGATGGTACTGATTCTTTGTCAAAAGCATAGGCAGGAAAGTAGCTTGATGTCGCAGTTTTTTGGCCAGTAGTTACCAAATCTACTAATTGAGATGGGGCAGCTCCAAATTGCCATTCAGATCTCGGAGAATTAGAAAAAATCGTGAACTCTTTTAATAAAGGCGCCCACACCTGTTCGTAGCTCATAACACACGCTTTCTAATATTTTTTATAAACCATAAGCATTCTCGTATATTTCAGTGATAAAGTCTAACCAATATTGTGGATTAAGAGTTTCGCCTGTCACTTCTTCTAAAATTTTATTGGGATCAACTGCCCCACCATGACGCCAAATATTTTCTTTACGCCAATTAAAGATTGGTGAATAGTCACCTGAATTAAAGATGGCTTTGAAATCCAAAGTTTTGATCATGGTTGCTCTAAATTGAGCGGCATATAGATGGCCTAGCGCATAGCTTGGAAAATAGCCAAATGAGCCACCAGCCCAATGAATATCTTGCAGGATACCTGTTAAATCATCGGGAACATCCAGCCCAAGATATTCTTTGTATTTGGCTTGCCAAAGTGCCGGTAGTTCAGCTAAATCAATATTGTCATTAAAAATTGCTTTTTCAATTTCATAACGGATAATAATATGCAATGGATATGTCAAAGGATCAGCTTCAGTACGAATTAATGTGGGCTCAGTTTTTAGCCAACCACTATAGAAAGTATCAAAATCAATATCATCTAATACTGGCGAAATTTCTGCCTGTAACTTAGGATATTCAGCTGTCCAAAATTCCTTTGAACGGCCTATCATGACCTCATTGAATAATGACTGTGACTCATGAATACTCATGCTAATCGGGAGCACAGCACGTGCATTATCATACTTACTATCAACATTTTGTTCAAATAATCCGTGCCCTGCTTCATGTAAAATACCAAGCACTGCCATCTGAAAGTTATTTTCATCCCAACGCGTAGTAATCCGTGCATCATCTCTATTTAGTGCTTCCATAAAAGGATGAATCGTATCATCTAATCGCCCTTTGTCCAAACTATAACCTAGACGTTGAGCTGCTGCCATTGAATAGTTACTCTGTTGTTGTTTTGTTACCCGTCGATGCAAAAAAGTCTCATCTGGTATGTTGCCAGATTCTGCCAATCGTTGACGTAGCGTAGTCACACCTTTTTTTACTTGTTCAAAAACGTGATCCAACTTAGCTACTGTCAACCCAGGTTCATATTGATTCAGCAAAACATCATACGGTGTTTTTTCATTTGTTTGCCAAAGTGGCATAAATTGTTTTAAATAACCAATAATCTTTTCCACATAGGGTTTAAATATCTGATAGTCATTGGCTTCCCGCGCTTGTGCCCAAAAATCCTGTGCTTGTGACAATGTTTTTTGAAAAGCAACAAAATCCTCTTCTGATATTTTACCTGTTAAATCAAAATCTTTGCGCGCTTTTTCAAGGACAAGTTGACCTAAATCATCAAGTGTCGATCCGTCTGCCTCTAAATTTATTAATAACTTTTCTCTTTTAGCCCCGGTAGATAACTGAAAGGTCTTTTCAGCTAAATAAGCATCCACCTCCGCTCGAAAGTGTCCTGCATCTTTTGGCATGCCTGTTAGAGCATCCCAACCAGAAAGTGCTGACAGTTGCAACAGTAATGTCTGTTCCTTAACTGATTCAAATAAATCTTGTTGTGTCGTCATACTTACTCCTAATAAAATTAAATATTTGCTTATAATTATCTTATCATTTATTCATCTAATTTAGAAGTATGTTTTGTATCTGTCATTCGCCAATAAACGACTAAACTAATCGCGATTACCAACGTTACATAAATAAAAAACCAATTTTCATGATTTATTTTTTTTAAGTATAAAGCGACATACTCAACAGTTCCACCAAAGATAGCAACCGTTAGACCATAAGGGAGGCCAACGCCAAGTGCCCTAATTTCTGTGGGAAACATCTCTGCTTTAACAATAGCATTTATTGATGTATAGCCTGTGACAATAATTAGTCCGGCCATCATCAAGCCAAAAGCTGCCCACCCGCTTTTAACATGCGATAATAACGTTAAGATTGGTATCGTCAATACAGTTCCTAACCCACCAAACCAAAATAGTAAGGGCTTACGGCCTATCTTATCGGAAAGTGCTCCTGCAAATGGTTGTAAAATCATAAATATAAATAGTGCTGCAAAATTAATCCAAGCAACTTGTTGTTTTGGCAAACCAACAGAATTAATCATAAATTTTTGTAGATAAGTTGTATAAGTATAAAAAGCAATCGTGCCACCTAATGTGAGACCAACCACTGTTAAAACTGCCTTCGGATAGCGCATTAGATCACGTAAACGCCCTTTTGCTTTCTTGCTTTGGGCAATAAACTGATCGGACTCCTCCATACTCAACCGTAATATTAGAACTACAAGTGCCCCCAAAGCGCCAATAAAGAATGGTATACGCCATCCCCATGACGTCAATGCTGTTTCAGTCATCGTCATTTGCAAAATGATTTGAACACCTAGAGCAATCAGTTGACCACTAATCAAAGTGACATACTGAAATGATGCATAAAATCCACGATGCCCTGCACTAGCCATTTCAGACAGATAAGTGGCGGATGTCCCATACTCACCACCTAAAGATAAGCCTTGAAACAGACGTGCTAAAATTAAAATAGCTGGTGCAAAGATACCTATTTGAGCGTAACTTGGCGTTAACGCAATAATAAATGATCCGCTTGCCATAATAAGTACTGACAACGTTAATGCGGCGCGTCGGCCATGTTGATCAGCATATTTTCCTAAAACCAAACTGCCTAACGGGCGCATCAAAAAACCAATTGCAAACACAGCAGCTGTGCTAAGTAACTCAGCTGTTTTATCATGCGCTGGGAAAAACGATGGTGCAAAGTAAATTGCAAAAGATGCATAAACATACCAATCAAACCACTCAATTAAATTTCCCAGTGATCCTTTTAAAACGTTACTAATAATCTTCTTTTCTGATCGCATAGTCAATCCTCCTAAAAACTTGTTATGACGTAATTTAACATGGTATCGCATAAACGTCTTCATACGTATTGCACAACATTTTCTTATCCCTTGTGCACAATAGACAAATACGGTAAAATAGCAATAAAATGATGAGGTTAAAAAATAATGAAATTAAATGACATATTAGAACATCCCTCACTTCACAGCATCCAAGTGGCTGCAGGTGCTAATGGCTTATATCGTAATGTCTCACAAGTCGGCATGATAGACGCACCTGATATTAATGATTTTCTTTTTGAAGGTCAATTATTAGTGACTTCAGGTTTTCATTTTACTAAAAATCCTCATTTATTACACGATCTCATCATTGGTATGCATGACATAAATGCAAGTGGCATTGCTATTAAATTAGACCGTTACATCTATGAACTACCAACAGACATCATCATTTTAGCAGACAAATTAGCAATTCCTATACTTTGGACACCCGCAGATGATTTTTTATCATTAACAGTTAAACGTCTCACCGCCGTCATCTTAGAAACACAAAATACCGAGCTAAGACAAATTATCGCCATTAATCAACAATTATCAAATCTAAATGCTCAAAATATTACCTATCAACATTTACTTGATCAAAGTGCCAAAGTATTAAAAACGCCGCTTGCCTTATTAGACTCTCATTTTACAGCAATATATGCCAGTAGTGAATGGGTTGCCCAGCGTGAGTTTTTAACACATTATTTGCGGCATGAATCGGGCATCGATTATCTTAATTTATCAGCATCCACTCGTATTGCATTTAATCACCAAATCATTGATATCTTACCAATTTTTTCAGCACTAAATGAAAATAAAGCATTTGCTGCATTTGTAGTCAATGAATCAGAACCATCAGATTTTCAAATGTTACGGCAGCAACAAGTCATGAATACTTTAGGCCTCGCCAATTCTCGGACAGATTTATTAAACGAGACTGACTTTCGTAACCGTTCTGGTTTTTTCTTGAATGTCATGCAAGGTGGCCTAAGTGATCCAGCCATAGATAATTATTTACACGATGAAAATATTGATAACAAACAATGTTTTCGTGTGGCTATAATAGATTTTGTCCAACAAAATACAATCATTGAATCGCACCAATTTGAAATTCGACAGCAACTCACTCGTTGGTTTATTTCAGAGCACCATCTACCTGTTTTAACATTTTCGCATAGTCAGCAACTTGTACTACTTATTAATGAAGATATTGACACCCGGCAATTTTTGAATCAATTGTTTCAATTTTTAAACACACAAAAAAAATTGAATTACCCTTTTACAATGGGCTTCTCAAGAATTTCAAAATCTATTCATAAATTATCTGAATTATATGGTCAAGCTAATAATGCTTTAAAATTAACATCCAGCCAACATCCAATTATGCGTTTTCGACCAAAAAATGCGCAAGAACTCCTGGACCTATTACCAAAACAAGAAAGTGATATTTTTGTAGAGAAAACGCTAGGTAATATTTTAAAGAACACAGAATTATTGGAAACTCTAAAAAGCTATGTATTTTTGCATCAAAATGTGACTGCAGTTGCAACAGCATTATTTGTTCACAGAAACACCATCAATTATCGACTAAAACGTATTAGTGACTTATTAGGCGTTGACTTAGAAATGCCAGATGTTCTTGTAGATATTCAATTAGCGCTATTATTAATCTGATTTGTGCATGATGCACAAATCAGATTAATTTTTTTGTAATTATTAAATGAGTAAATAATGATTAAAATGATAATATGGTTTCAACGACTATTTTCATAGCCCGTTACAAATTGGGAGGTTCATTTATATGATGGTACATACAAATATAACAACAAACGCAGACGGTACCAAACGTGGTCTTAAAAAGAAGCATGTTCAAATGATCGCCATTGGCGGTACAATCGGAACGGGACTTTTCTTAGGTGCTGGTAATTCTATTGCTCGTACTGGCCCTTCAATTTTAATTGTTTATGCTGTTCTAGGCGCTTTTTTCTTCCTCATGATGCGTGGTATCGGAGAAATGTTATATGCGGATCCTTCACAGCACACTTTCGTTTCTTTCATCAGCAAGTATGTTAGCCCTGGCGCTGGTTATTTCGCAGGTTGGTCATATTGGATTGGTTTAGTTTTCGTCGCCATGGCCGAGTTAACAGCTGTTTCAACCTATGTTAAATTTTGGTTCCCACATTGGCAAACTTGGATTATACAAATTGCTTTTTTAGCAATTTTAACCTTAATTAATTTGATTTCTGTTAAATATTTTGGTGAAACAGAATACTGGTTTGCAATGATTAAAATTATTGCCATTGTTGCCATGATTGTGACTGGCTTAGTTTTGATTTTTACTGGTTTTCAAGCACCCGCCTCAGGTGGTCACACCATAGCCTCATTTAGCAATATCACACATCATTTTTCAATGTTTCCTAATGGTGTAGGTATGTTCATTTCTGCCTTTCCTATGGTTTTCTTCGCCTTTCAAGGTATGGAATTCGTTGGCATCACAACAGCTGAAACACAAAATCCACGTGCCGTTTTGCCACAAGCTATTAATACAATAATTATTCGTATTTTAATTTTTTATTTAGGCGCGATGACCATTATTATGTCAATTATCAACTGGCACGTCATTGCAAAAACACCAGATCAAAGTCCATTCGTTATGGTATTTCAACTAGCAGGTCTACGGGCTGCAGCTGTCATCATTAACTTCGTTGTCTTGACTTCTGCTGCCTCAGCTTTGAATTCGGCAATATATTCTGCAGGTCGACATTTTTACCAACTGGCGGAAGATTCTAATACTCCAATCATGTCGCACTTCAAAAAAATTTCAACGCATGGTGTTCCTGCCAACGCTATTCTACTAACCGCTATTTTAGTCCTGCTATCCCCCGTTATTAACGCTATACCACAAATCACTTCAGCTTTCGGATTCATTACAGCGATCTCTTCAAACATGTATATTATTGTTTACACTATGACAATGTATGCGCATAGAAAATTTCGCGAATCCTCCAATTATCTACCAGATGGTTTTACAATGCCGGGATATAAATTTACAAGTCCATTGACACTACTTTTCTTTTTCGCTATCTACCTCAGTTTATTCTTCCAATCAGATTCTCGCGTATCTGCTATTGGTGCTGTTATATTTACCATTGTTTTTGGATACTTAGCTCACCGAAAGTTTGCAAACGTAGCAACTGATGTGTAGTATTGCACTTTAACTTATGGCAAACCGTTTACCCGAAATGTTATATATCATTTCGGGTGTTTTTATACGGTGAATTTACAATACAAGTACAACAGAATAATGGCATTAAAAAGCCAATCACCAATTCAATTTCAGAAATTGGCTAAACTATATAAGTGTTACTTTCCCTGACTTAATTAAAAAGAAGCAGACTTATGGATAATTTTTATTTATTAATCGTGTATTAGCAACACATAAAATTTTTATCCACAATTAGATAAGCTATGACTTAATTAATATTTATGCCACATCATCTTATAATCAGATAAAAGCTTATTTTAAATTGTGCATTGTTTTAAACAAGATATTGAACTGGCCTCTAAAAGACATCGCTTGTTCAAATAAATCTTCGCCATCATTTAACATTTTAACAGTTGTCCAGCCCAAGGCCTCAGTGATGGATACGGCCACAGAAGCATTAATTGCGGCTCCTGTGACAGTCCCAACAGCAGGAACAAATTTAATGATATTACCAATAGCACTTCTACCTAAGCCAACTACTACAAGCTCTTTCGATAAACTCTTTCCAACACTGGCCGACCAGGATTGACCAAACAATTTGTGTAATCGCGACATCATTGTGAGCTGTATAGGGACAAGCAAAAAGGCATCCGAAAATGGTATTGGTGAACAGCCTACAATTGCTGCACTTAGCGCTGCTGCATGAATAATTTGATGGCATTTTGTTTTGGTTTGATTATCTACACCATCTAAAAATTCTGAAAAACGGCGCTCAACTTGATGTCTACTATTAAACACTATTTTTTCAGCTTTAACTCTAGATTCATTAAGGGTCTGTTGAATCATTTTTGCTGTTCTCACTGGCATTTGTTTTAATACATCTGAAAAAAATGATTCAAAAACTGCTTCATCTGAGTTAACTTCATCTTGATTTTTTTGATGATTTTTAGTCATACAATACCTGCTCTCTTTAAATGATCAATAACAAAAAATGACCTGTTTCAACGTTAAATTTACCACATTTGATACAATAATCTCAACATTTTTGTTTTAAATGACTGCTTATTTTTGTATGACTAATAACATCTGATTAATTGGATGACACAATATTTGTGTTTACTTTCCTACGTTAGCATAAACTAGATCAGGTTCAAAGGGACAAAAATACATCATCTCAGTCATTATGACACCCCTAGTGATTATTATTCAATTCTTCCTGTCACCCATTATTTATGCAATAAAAAAGCATTTTCCTCATACGAGAGAAAATGCTACATAACAAATCATTAGTGTCGCACTCGCCTACGCCAGCATAATTTGGTTCAGGTTCAAAGAGTTCTTCTCAGCCAATATCGACGCCCCTAATGCAAAAACTATTGCAACATATCATATTATTTTTTAGTGCATCAATCACAGTAACCGCATTATTTTCTAAATAGCTTATGAATCCTATTAGTTAGGCGTTGTGAGAGAAAATATAATTGTCGTGACTGTTTTATTTTGCGATAACGCACTTTATTTTTTTTATAAAAATCTTGGTGAAAATTTTCAGCCGGCCAAAATGTTGTTGCGCTTTCTATTGCTACAACAATCGGTTTTGAGTAACGATGTGACGCAATAACAGCTTCTTTAGATTGCTCAGCAATTTGCCGTTGTTTCTCATCATTTACAAAAATAACAGGTCGATAATTCTCACCACGATCATCAACTTGACCTAAATCATCAGTCGGATCAATCAATTGCCAATAAATGTCCACTAACTGTTGGTATGTTATCAATCGTGTATCAAATAGTATTTCAACCGCTTCAACATGCCCAGTATATTGCCCAACAACCTGATCATATGTTGGTTGTTTCCAATTACTGCCAGTATAGCCAGAAATAACAGCAACTATACCAGGACGCGTATCAAACGGCTCCACCATACACCAAAAGCAGCCACCAGCAAAGATTGCGCGCTCTTGATAAGGTGGATTTGATGCAGCATGCAATGCTAGTTTATCTCGTGAATCTGTTTGTGGCTGTCCATTGATTTTTAAATAAAAATCCATCACATCTGGGGTTAAATTATTTCTTGTAGCTAAGGGTTTGAGACCATTATTAAGTATGTCAAGGTGTTCCTTAAAACTGACATCAGATTGCCCATTTTTTGCCTGTACTAGCAATTCACGTTCCCATTCTCTTGTGGCTGGGTTCAGAATTAAATTAAAGATTTCTTGTTGTATTTCATCTGGATTTAAACGCATTTGTCACACCACCTGTATACTAATTTTTAATATATTTAATCGTTCAAACGACAATTATTTTCAAACTAGTTTGATCAATACCATAATTATTTTTATAATTCTGGTTCATAGAAGCGGCCAACTGTATGTTCAATTTTCCAAGTTGATGAGAAAGCATGATCGTCAACAGACTTAATCGCTTCTCGTAATTCAAAACGTTCTTGTTGCGTAATAACAGTTAATAACACCGCACGATCTTCACCAGTGTAACCACCATGTGCATCGTTGATAATCGTCACACCTCGACGCATTTTGTCATAAATACCTTGCACCATTTCCTCAGGTTTTGTCGTGATAATCATAACCTGCATCTGCTGTTGTCGTGTAAAGAATGCATCAATCATCCGCGAACTCACAATAACACCGACAATAGAGTAAAGTGCATATTTCCAACCATAAGTTAAACCGGCGCCAATCATAATTAGCGCGTTAAAACCTAGGTTGACTGGTCCCATTTTAAGGCCAAACCTTTTTTTAACTAGAAGCCCGATGACATCAAGACCACCAGTACCTACACCGTATCTTAATGCTGTACCAACTGCCATACCATTTAAAGCACCACCAAACAGTGCATTAATTAACGGATCAGGTGTTAATATACGCGTGGTATCAAACAATGGCATTAGCGCCGCACTTAATAATACAGCTAACGTTGTAAAGGTTGCAAAACGCCATGATAATTGCCACCAAGCAATTATTAACATAGGTAAATTAACCAATGCCAGCGCTAACGCAACAGGAATCTTGTCACCTGTCAATGTTGAAACTAATTGCGCAAATCCTGTAAAACCAGACGAATAAATGTGCCCTGGTCGCCAAAAATAGTTCATAGCAACGGCAACAATCACAGCATAAAATATTGCGCCACCAACACGGCCCGTATAACGATGTTTCATAAAATTATGGAAAAATTTTTGCATGATTTTTGTACTTACTCGTACATTCCCTTTAAATAACGTATTTTGAACTGTTTAATATATTGGCGATAGAAACATAAAATTATAATTTATAACACATCGATTATATTATTATAACATTTTTATATTTTACTGATTAATTTTCTGGCACAAATAATCCAAGATCATTCAATTGTTTGCCGTCCACACGCGTAGGTGCTTGCGTCATAGGTTCGGTAGCA
The DNA here is from genome assembly GCF_000166715.1 of Leuconostoc gelidum subsp. gelidum KCTC 3527. Lineage (GTDB taxonomy): Bacteria > Bacillota > Bacilli > Lactobacillales > Lactobacillaceae > Leuconostoc > Leuconostoc gelidum. Next base: position 112,765 of record NZ_AEMI01000036.1, on the reverse strand, counting down.
CGTGAGTTTTTAGGAAAGGCAATGACTTCACGAATATTTTCTTGTCCGGCTAGTAACATGGCTAAACGATCTAATCCAAGGGCAATGCCGCCCATTGGTGGAAAACCAAAATCCATGCCTTCTAGTAGGAAACCAAAAGCCTCATGAGCCGCTTCAGGCGTAAATCCAAGCGCTTTGAGCATCTTTTCTTGGATAGACATACTATTAATACGAATTGAACCAGATCCTAGTTCATAGCCATTCAAAACTAAATCATAACTTTGCGCATGCGCTTGGTGTGGGTCCTCACCTTCGTCCAAATAATGAAGATCTTCTTCGTTTGGCATTGTAAATGGATGATGTGCTGCGATCCAACGATCAAAATCTTCAGAATACTCAAATAATGGCCAGTCAACAATCCAAGCAAAAGCCCATGGATTTTCTTGATTAACTAATTCTAAATCTTTAGCCGTTTGACGACGTAAATAATCCAATGTCGCCGCAACAATATCCGTACGACCTGCACCAAACAATAATAAATCACCAACTTTTGCGCCAGTTGCATGAATTAAATCATTTCCCTCTGGGAAAAACTTTGCAATTGGTCCTTTAAGTCCTTCGTCAGTCACTTTTAACCAAGCTAAACCTTTGGCCCCAAAGCGTTCAATGTAATGTGCTAATTTGTCAATGTCTTTGCGTGAATATTTGTCTGCACCACCTGGGACAGCTATGGCTTTGACAACCCCACCTGCTTTGATTGCATTGGTAAAGACGCCAAAATCTGATGTTTTAACAATTGATGATAGATCTTTTAATTCATACGCAATGCGTAGATCAGGTTTGTCGGTTCCAAATCTATCCATTGATTCTTGCCAAGTCAACGTTGGGATTTTTGCTGTATCAAGGTCAAAGTTCACAACATCATACATCATAGTTTTAACCCATGCATTTACTAAAGTACGAATTTCGTCTGCCGACATAAACGATGTCTCGACATCCATTTGCGTGAATTCTGGTTGACGATCACCTCTTAAATCTTCATCACGGAAAGCGCGTGCAATTTGAAAATAACGATCAAATCCAGCACCCATTAAAAGCTGTTTAAATAACTGTGGTGATTGTGGTAAAGCATAGAATGAGCCAGGAAATATTCTTGAAGGCACAAGGTAGTCTCGTGCACCTTCAGGTGTTGATTTAGCTAAAATTGGCGTTTCAATGTTAATAAAGTCATTTTGGTCCATAAAGTGCATAGCACTTGACATAATTTTTGAGCGAATGCGTAAATTCTGTTGCATTTCTGGACGTCGTAAGTCTAAGTAACGGTATTTTAATTTCAATTCTTCGTTCGCATTGACACCATTTTCAATATAAAATGGTGGTGTTTTTGAGGTAGCTAAAATTTTTGCATCAGTGACATTAATTTCAATTTTTCCTGACTGAATTTTATTGTTAACTTGATCATCATTTCGATTAACAACCAGACCAGTAATCGATATGACATACTCACTACGCATCTCTTCTGCCACTGATAATGCGATCTGATTAGTCGCGCTAAAAGTCAATTGCACTATGCCTTCACGATCACGTAAATCAACAAAAATGAGATCCCCAAAATCACGACGCTTTTGTACCCATCCCGACAAAGTAACTGTTTGTCCAAGGTATTTTTCATCTATTAGCCCTGCATATGTTGTTCGTTTCATTATCTATCTCCCTTTGAAGCAATGATTGTAGGTAAGTTTGTATACAAATCTGCTAATTTAACAGTTTGTTGCTGACCAGTTGCCATTTTTTTGATATTAGCAGTATGATCAACTAATTCTTGGTCACCAATGGTTACAACATATTTGCTATGGTTACGGTCCGCACTTTTAAACTGTGCCTTTGCAGAACGACCAAGATAATCACGTTCTGCAACATAACCAAATGATCGAATAGCTTGCACAGTTTGCATAGCCACAACATCAGTACCATCCCCAATGTTAACCACATAAAAATCTAACTTGTCATCAACTATTGGTGCGATATTTTGCGCATTAAGTAACCCTATCAAGCGTTCCATACCAATACCAAATCCCACACCAGGTGTTTCTGGCCCACCAAACTCTGCCACTAATCCTGAATAACGGCCACCACCAGCAATTGTGGCAGCCCCTTTCAAGTTGTCATCAAGCGTCATAATTTCAAATATTGTATCATTATAATAATCCAAACCGCGGACCATTGTTGCATCGATTTCATAATTAATGTTTAACGCATGCAACATTGTCTGTACTTGCTGCCAATGTTTAGTTGCTTCCTCTGATAAATAATCTAGTATTGAGGGCGCATCAGCGACAAATATTTTATCGCGGGGATCTTTTGAGTCCAAAACACGCAGTGGGTTTTGTTCTAGTCGATTTTGTGAATCAGTAGATAATTCATTAACATATGGTTTTAAATAATCAATCAATGCTTGACGATAAGCTGCTCGTGATGACTGATCACCCAAAGTATTAATGGCTACTTTCAAATTTTTAAGACCTAATGTCTGAAATAAATCGACAGCCATTGCAATAATTTCAACATCTAAAGCAGGTGATTTTGATCCAAATGCTTCAACGCCAATTTGATGAAATTGACGAAAACGGCCGGCTTGCGGCCGCTCGTAACGAAACATTGGGCCCATATAATAAGCCTTGTAAGGTTTGTCAAATTCTGGTCCAAATAATTTATTTTCAACATATGCTCGTACAACACCTGCTGTGCCCTCAGGGCGTAGTGCAATATGACGATCTCCCTTATCATGAAAGTCGTACATTTCTTTTGTCACAACATCGGATGTATCTCCTGCTGATCGTGAAAAGACATCAAAGTTTTCAAATAGTGGTGTCCGTATCTCTTTAAAATTATAATCGCCAAATAATAAACGTGCGATACTCTCGACATGTTGCCATTGTAATGTATTATCCGGTAATAGGTCAGCCGTTCCCTTTGGTCGTTGAAATGTTGGTTTTGCCATTTTTTTAATTGTTGCTATGGTAAATTGTACTAGAATAGCAACATATTCTCCTTTGAAATTTTAATATTTAACCTGAAAAAAGCGCCCTTAACGACTTCTCGTTAAGGGCGTTTTTACGCGGTACCACCTTAAATTTCGATACAAATTCATGTATCGCTTGGTCTGCTTATCGCGCAACCACGCACTGTCTTAAACAACAATGACCTCCAAGGTGTCGCAAATCATGTTATCGTTTTGCTTGCATCATCCGCAAAATTTCTACTTGTCCAAACTATGATTTTTCCAATTCATCGGCTTTAATATTGTTTTAATCATAGCTTTAATTAACGATAAAGTCAAGTTAACTATGATTCATTTAAACGATTTCGACATTAAAAATAATAAACTTTTGACTCATAAGGCCGTAATAGTTCGCCTTGATCATCATCATAATTACTAATCAACACCGTTGCTTGTTTTGGTACGTCAAACTGACGTGTTAATTTTTGATCTGTGAAATTATTGATAACTAGTAATTGCTCACCCTCCCCAAGTCGCCGGTAAGCATACACTTGATCATCTTTTGAATCCAGCAACTCATAATCACCTGTCGTAATAATTGGCATCTCATGGCGTAATTGTATTAATTTTTGATAATAATAAAAAATCGAATGGCTATCTGATAAGGCTTGCTTCACATTTATTTCTTGATAATTATCGTTTAACTTTAACCATGGTGTACTGGTGGTAAATCCAGCATTTTTGGTCTCATCCCACTGCATCGGCGTGCGTGCGTTATCTCGTCCCTTAGCATGTACATAAGATAGCATAGTTTCCTCATCAATCAAATGATCTTTATCAACTAAATACTCAAAAGCATTTTTTATCTCAATATCATCAAAATCAGAGCGCTTTAAATTATACGCATTTGTCATTCCAATTTCTTCACCTTGATAAATATAAGGAGTTCCTTGCATAAAATGCAATAGTGTCGCTACCATTTTAGCTGATACTTCACGATATTCTGGCCTATCGTTACCATATCGACTAACGGCACGTGGTTGATCATGATTATCCCAATACAATGAATTCCATGCTTTTCCAGCCAATTTGTTTTGCCATTTGGATAGATTTTCTTTTAAATCAATTAACGAAACTTTTTTATCATACCATTTACCAAGTGCTGAATTAGGATTATTATCTAACCCCATATGTTCAAATTGAAAGACCATATTCAATTCAGAAGCATTATTATCAGCGTACTTAATCGCGTTACTGATATCGACCCCTGACGCCTCACCAACTGTCATCATATCAGCACGATTTAATACTTTTTGACGCATTTCTTGTAAATAATCATGAACACGAGGACCATTTGCTACTGCTCTATCAGAATTGCCATATGTCCCATCTGCAGGGACGTCACCATCTGGTAAACCATCAGGTTTTGAAATTAAGGAGATAACATCCATTCGGAAGCCATCAATTCCCTTATCAACCCAGAAATTCATCATGTCAAAAACAGATTGACGCACCTTCGTATTAGCCCAATTTAAATCAGGTTGCCCTTCAGCAAATAAATGAAGATAATATTGACCTGTGCTCTCATCGTATTTCCAAGCAGGACCTGAAAAGAAGGATCCCCAATTGTTTGGTTCGTGGCCTTCAACAGGATCACGCCAAATATAAAAATCTCGTTTATCATTATCTTTAGATGATCGACTTTCAATAAACCATTGATGCTGATCAGAAGTGTGATTAACTACTAAATCCATTAAAATTTTAATCCCTTTAGTATGCGCCTTACTAAGTAATCGATCAAAATCTGCCATCGTACCAAATTTCGCATTAATATCTTCATAATCGGAAATATCATAACCGTTATCTTTGTCAGGTGACGCATATACTGGATTCAACCAAATAACGTCTGCTCCTAATTTTTCGATATAATCTAAGCGCTGCTCAATCCCTTGTAAATCACCAATACCATCCCCATTTGCATCTTGAAATGAGCGCGGATAAACTTGATACACCACTGCTTTTTGCCACCATTTAATATTCTTTGTCATGATTTATATTCCTTTTTTTATTCTGTCCGTCTGTGAATCATCTTCTTTAACTATCCAAATTAAGCATCCACCAATTATTAAAGTCACACCAGCAATAGCCAACATATGCGCCATTGACTGGCCAACAAGTGGAAAAATAGCAAAACTTGCAATTGAAGCAACTATTTGGGGAATGCATATGAAACAATTAAATAATCCTAAATAGATGCCATCATGTCTGCCATTTAAAGCATTGGTCAATATCGTAAAGGGTATGGAAATAATAGCAATCCACCCAATACCTATTAATATAAATCCAAATAATGATGACATATGTGTATGTCCATATGCGACAACTATAAAGCCAATTCCACCAGCTATTAAACTGAAGAAAAAAGCCCATTTACGTGTCTTTTTATTGAGATGTTGAAAAAAAATACCAACTAATATCGCCACTACTGAATAGACTGCCTGTAATATACCAAACCAATTTCCAGCTGCTTGATATCCAGCAGACGCCGGGTCTGACACGTGCCAAATATTTTCTGATAAAGCTCCGGTAGAGTAGGTCCACATATATGGAATGCCAAACCAAACAAAGAATTCTACGATGCCTAGTGTCCAAAATACCTTAGGTGCATGTTTTAAGATATCGACAAACGAATCACGCTTTTCGTTATTAGCTGTGATACCGTGGTAATAAGCCAGTGTCTCTGGATCATATTCTTTCACATTGATAACAGTAAATATTGTAGATAGCAGTAAAATGGCTGCTGCAACATAAAATGATATCTTGACCGAATCAGGTACAACGCCACGAGCCGCCGTATTAGAAATACCAAAAACCGTTAAAACAAATGGAAATATAAAGGCAATAACACCACCTAAACTCCCCCACATATTCTGTAGTGTCCATGCTTTATCTGTTTGCTGCTCACTAACCATATCTGGAATGATCATTTTAAATGGTTGCATAGACACATTTGCAGATAAATCCATAAATAATACAGTGACTGCACCAAACCATAAAGCTGTCATCGAACCATAACCAAAGCCAAACGAACCTGTATTTGGCAATAATAATAGCACCACAATCGATACTGCGCAACCACCAATCAGGTAAGGTATGCGCCGTCCTAATTTTGGGAGCCATGTTTTATCTGAAAACAAACCAATTAACGGTTGTGTTATCATGCCAGCTAATGGTGGCAGAATGAAGAAAAATCCCAACTTAGTTGGATCAGTTCCTAACGTTTGAAATATTCGACCCATATTACCAGTCTGAACTGAAAAAGCAACTTGTACACCAGCATAACCAAATGTCATTAAAAACAATTGCATACTTGTGAGCCTTGGCAGCTGACCTTTTGTTTGTATGTTGTTATTCAAAATACTCACTCTCTTTCGTTAAGTGATTAACACGTAATCACCTTTTAAAGTAACCGCTTACATTTCAATCAAATAAACTTTCGTTTCATAAGCTCTTAAAATGTCCCCTGCATCATCTCTATAATTACCAATGAGCAATGACGTGATCGTGCCGAAGTTATAATGTCGTATTTGCGGTTGATCTGAAAAATTACTGATTACCAGTAATTGAGAATCTTTGCCGATTCGTCTGTAGGCATAAACAAATTCATCCTCTAAATCTAATACTTCATAACGGCCGGTCGTTATAATCGGTAACTGTTGTCTTAGAGCAATCAATTTTTTATAAAAATAAAAAATTGATTCCCTGTCAGAAAACGTATCAGATACATTTATCGTTTGATAATTAGAATTAACTGGTAACCAAGGACTACCAGTAGTAAAACCAGCATTTTTGGTGTTTTCCCATTGCATTGGTGTGCGCGCATTATCACGGGACGCGTGATGAATGTAAGCCATCATTTGCTCAGGCGTCACACGTTTTTTTTGAACAACCAGATCGTCATAAGCGTTTAACGTATCAATATCTTGATATTGATCAATCGATGATAATGCAATATTTGTCATCCCAATTTCTTCGCCTTGATAGATATATGGGGTACCTTGCATAAAATGAAGTGTTGCTGCCAACATTTTAGCTGATTGCACACGATACGCCTCTGAATCATTGCCAAATCTCGATACTACCCGTGGTCGATCATGATTATTCCAATACAAACTATTCCAAGCATGACCATATAAATGAGTTTGCCATTTAGATAAGCTACGTTTCAAATCCACCAAATTAACCCGATCATTACTCCACTTGCCCAAGCCTTCATGACTATTATCAAGTTCTGTATGTTCAAACTGAAACACCATTTGCAGTTCGTGGCGGTCAAATCCAGCATATTTTACCGCATCATCCGTTGTTACACCAGGTGTTTCACCGACAGTGATGATATCATGTTTCGATAATACTAGTTTGTTCATCTCTTGCAAATATTGATGCACATTTGGCCCATTTGCTACAAATACCATTGATGACCCATGACTATCATGATCAACTTTTGGATCATCTGGGAACCCTGATTGCTTAGAAATTAAATTAATGACATCCATACGGAAACCATCAATGCCCTGGATCAACCACCACTGCATCATTGTGTAAATTTCTTGTCGTAGTTTTGGATCATCCCAATTTAAATCTGGTTGTTTTTTAGAAAAAAGATGTAAATAATATTGTGCTGTTTTAGCATCATATTCCCACGCTGACCCACCAAAATCAGATAACCAATTATTCGGCGCATGTCCATTGACTGGATTTCGCCAGATATAATAATCACGGTACACGTTATTCTTAGATTGACGACTTTTTTGAAACCAAAAATGTTCATCAGATGTATGATTAACAACTAAATCCATCATTACTTTCAAACCAAGTTCATGTGCAACTAACAGCATCTCTCTAACATCAGCAATCGTGCCAAATTCTGGCAAAATTTTCTGATAATCACTAATGTCGTAACCATTATCATCATTTGGTGATTGATATATCGGACTTAGCCAAATGACTTGCACGCCCAATTCTTTCAAATACGGTAAGCGTTGAATGATACCTGGAATATCGCCAATACCATCACCATTGCTATCCTGAAAACTTCGCGGATAAATTTGATAGACAACCGCCTTTTGCCACCACTTTGTCTGTGTCATTATCATTTCCTCACTGTGCCTAGCATTCTTATTTGCGTAAACGTTTACGCAAATATTATTGTAACCGCTTACACCATGTTTGTCAACAGATTTTAGGTTATAATATGGAGTATGACTATCACAATTAAAGACATCGCAAATAAGGCTGGTCTTTCACCAGCATCTGTATCTCGCATTTTAACTAATCGTGGCCGTTTTAACGCAGAAACAGCTCAAAAAGTACGTGATCTCGCTGAATCAATGGGGTATTTTAAAAACCAATCAGCAGCTGATTTATCACAAAAAGAAAGTCGCGTTATCGGTGTTCTTGTCCCCAGTTCACACACAAACTTCGCCGACGAAATTATTAAGGGTATGCAGTCAAAAGCTTACGAACTCAACTATGAACTCATAGTTGCTTTTGTTGAGAGCGATATTCAACAACAGATTCAAACCGTAAAGTCCTTACTGTCACGAAATTTACTAGCAATCGCTATGCTTGCCATCGATATCGATGACACTGTTTTGGCCGTTTTATTGGATACTAACGTGCAACTAATTAGTGTCTCGAACCAACTGAATAATAAAATTCCATCGATATCATCAAATAATTATGACACAGTGCACGACATCGTTGATTATCTCTATGATAACGGTCATAGAGATATCGCACTTATTGGTTCTTCAAGGCCAGAACCAATTGTCGCCAATCTTAGACGTCAAGGCTTTATTAACGCCTTATCAGAGCATGGTATAACATACAATCCTGATTTTATTTGGGGTGTAGAAAACACTTATCAAACTGGCCTTGATGCTATTAAACATTTTGGTGTACCATTACCATTTAGCGCTGCTATTGGGTCTGCGGATATCATCAGTATTGGCCTACTTAATGGGGCAAAAGATGCGCAATTATCGATACCAGAGGACTTATCCATTGTCACAATTGACGGTACAGATCTTACTCAACTCACACGACCAATTTTGACGTCTACCAAACAAAATTTTCAATTAATGGGTCAACTAGCTATAAAAAGCCTCGCTGAAAAAAAATTATCCCCACATACTATTATCTTTACTGATACCACGCTAGTTCTTGGTGGCACCGTCGCGTCACCTCTTCAACGTGGTAAAGAAAATTGAACAACAGTCATAATCAAAAAGCAACACCTACCTTATTTTTGAATAGGCAGGTGTTGCTTTTTGATTATGACTACTAATATTATCTAAATATGACTTATCTATTATTTTGTCAAAATAATATCTTTCCCTAATAAATCAATTACCAATGTTTCACCTGAAATCAAATCAACATGAGTGCCTTGTGCATTTACTGATACTTCAAGGACGTGATCGCGAAATACCAAACGAAATGCATATTTAGTCCAATTTTTTGGTAAAAATGGTTTCAAGTGAAGTTTATCATCACGTATACGCATACCCGCAAATCCTTGCACAATTGCTAACCATGAACCCGTCATCGCCGTAATGTGTAATCCATCAGAAGTGTCATTATTATAATTGTCCAAATCCAAACGCGCAGCACGCTCGTACATTTCAACTGCTTTATCTGCCATTTGCAAATCAGCTGCCAAAATTGAATGAACAGATGGTGACAATGATGACTCGTGCACCGTCAATGGTTCGTAAAATTCAAAGTTGTTGCGCTTTTCTTCTTCTGTAAAAGAATCTGGGAAGTAAAACATCGCATGCAACGTATCAGACTGCTTGATATAAGGTGAACGTAAGATACGATCCCATGACCAATTTTGGTTAATTGGTCGAATATCTTGTGGCATATCAGCAATTGGCGTCAAATCTTTATCCAAGAAAGTATCATGTTGTACAAAGATATGCTTTTTGCCAGTCTTAGTTTCGACATCAGCCTCAGGCAAATACATTTTATCCACAATCTTTTGCCACTTTGCTAGTTCGTCATCTGTCAACGCCAACTTAGCTTTTTCATCATCATTAATTTCGTCGTAGTGTTCAAGTGAATATTGCAAAACCCACTTAGCCATCCAGTTTGTATAGAAGTTATTATTCACATTATTTTCGTACTCGTTGGGACCAGTAACACCATGAATCATGTATTTATCATTTCGTGCAGAATAGTGAACACGATCAGCCCAAAAACGTGCAATATTATACAAAACTTGCGCGCCGTCATCATCTAGCCATGAGTGATCGCCTGTGATGTTAGTATAATTGTAAATCGCATAAGCAATCGTAGAATTACGGTGAATTTCTTCAAAAGTAATTTCCCACTCGTTGTGTGATTCAATACCATCAAAGGTAACCATTGGATACAAAGCACCTTTTAGCCCTTGCTCTTTGGCGTTATGGAAAGCCCCATCTAGTTGGTCAAAACGATACTGAAGCAATGAACGTGTGACTGACGGATCAGCAACACCAAGATAAACAGGAATCGCAAAAGCTTCTGTGTCCCAATAAGTTGCACCACCATACTTTTCTCCAGTAAAGCCTTTTGGTCCAATATTCAAACGAGGGTCGTTACCATAATAGGTTGAAAATAGTTGAAATAAATTGAAGCGAATACCTTGTTGGGCCGCGTTATCTCCTTCAATTTGAACATCAGCTTTTCCCCATCGTTTGGCCCATTCTTGCGCATGAGCACTGTAAATAACATCGTATGATTTCGTAGCAATTTCTGCTGTTAATATGTCACCTGCAGCAATTACTTTTTCTAAACTATCATAATCACGAGAAGTTGTGACAATCACACGTTTTTCAAAGGTCACTGCGCCCTTAGCTGGTACTTTGATATCAAAGTTATCAGTGACTTCTTTTTCAGAACAGTTCATGCCGTGTTTTTCACCACCAACAAAACTTTGCCGAGCAACGACCGTAAATTGCGGTACACCGAATGGATTTTCAATCGTTTGGGTGGCGATAAATGATGAATCTGTTTCATTACCAGCGTCCAAAACTTGCCAGAACTTTTCATCATAATTTGAATCTTCGTTGACAACATCAGCATCAATACTAGCATCAAAGTGAATTTGGTGCGTTTGACCATCAGCAGATGACAAGTCATAATGAATATCTGCCAATTCCTTTACTGCTGCTGAAACTAAGCGCGTGATTTTAAATGTCACGCCAAATACAGTGAATGTGCGCTTCAAAACACCAGTTTTCATATCCAATGATACTTCAAAATCAGTCACATCGTTTTTGGCTAAATCAACTTGATTACCATCTACGTAAATGTCTGCTTTGACATAGTTTAAAGCATTGATGGCTTTTCCAAAGTAAAGTGGGTACCCATTTTTCCACCAACCAACACGTGTTTTGTCAGGAAACCAAACACCGCCAATGTAAATACCTTGATGCGTGTCACCGGAGTACACTTCTTCAAACATGCCACGCATGCCCATATACTCGTTGCCTAAACTTGTCATAGATTCTTGTAGACGTTTATCTTCAAGATTCAAATCATGTGATGTGACTTTCCAAGGATCAACTTCAAAAATTCGTTTCATAAGACTTTCTACCTCTTCAGTTTTTCTAATGCTTAGCTTCAGCGCTAATATCTGCGACTGCTAACCGCACACATTAACGCCGAAGCGTTGAGCATTACTTTGTATCAACAGGGTTACTGTGCATTTCGTTGATAAATTCCACACTAACAGCCCCAATGCACATTAAGATACCAGAAACTAATATCATTAATGGCAAATGTGATCCCAGTACTGGGAATAATGTCAAACTAGCGGTTGAGGTGGAAATTAGGGCAGGCAAATTGAACCATCAAACAATCCCAAGTACCTACCCATGTGATCGTCAGTAATAGCGATGAAATTGTTTCATCTTCATTAAAAATGAAACATACAAATTGGATCAACACCGATGTAACCGCTTACATTTTATAGCATAAAACATTTTTGGATTTAATGGAAGCGTTTGCACAATGGATTAATGATAACTGTTAGTAAACCCATCGATTCTCGAACGATTATTCTTGTCATAATACTGTGAATTTTTACCATTATAGTACTTTTGGGCTCAAATTGTAAAATAGTTTATTCATCATTTTTATGATCAAATAAGGGCAAGCGGTTGTCTATAAACTAAGAAGAAAATGGTCGATAAGTACACCGTCAAATACAATATCACCACAATCACTAAGAGTTTTATAGACAATCTGTAACATGCTAAGTGAAATACAAATCGATTGCACAGACAATCGCTGTTGGTAATTGAAAATGATACATTAAATTTTCATCAGACAAATATGAATGAGTCTCTGTTTGGGAAACCTTTACTTTGAGATAACAAAGCACGAGCCTCTTAATTAGGGATGATCGACTATTTTAATTGTATCTTCAACAATCGTTATCAGTTCGTGCGACACTTGATCAGAAATGGTTAATTACCCGACTAGCTATTATTTTAGAAATATGAGCCATTCGCACGACAGTATTCAAATTTCCAATGTGCCGATCCCCATTTTAGGCAAACGATAAGGCACAATCACACTTGTTGCCTTTGTTTGCTCAAGTAGCGAACGTTGATCATTAAATAATAATCGAACCGCTTCGCTACCCAAACTGCGAGGTAACATATCGACTGAGTAGAAATCCTTACCCCCTAGTCGCGCATATTCCGATCGATTAAAGGCAATAGTCGGTAATTTAGGGTGTGTTTGGAGATGTGCTTGTGCTTGATTACGTGACAAATAACCAATTTTGTCATCACTGGCAATTAAACCATCAATCTCGTGATGCGCATCAAAATAGTTTTCCAACACCTGTTTTTGTGCTTGAAAAGCTACGGGCAACGATAAGACTTGAGCATCTGGCTGCGCGGCACGAAACCCTATTTCACGATTTCGTTCGTAGCGCCAATCCGCCAACGTGCGAACAAACAACGGTGCTTTGAGATCAAACTGTTCGACTAACAGACGTGTTGCTTCTTCGCCTGCCCGTCGATTATCATTATCCACGTACAATACGTCATTTGACTGTTCAGGTTCACCAGTTACCACCACACGTGCGCTATTTTCCCGCAGCAGCTCAGAAATCGGGTCATTTTCAACCGTATAGAGCAAAATGAAGCGACGCACCTGCCCAGCATCAACCATCATTTTAACCGCATTATACACTTCTGACCAGTTACTACCAGTTGCTGTGGTCAATAAATATTGACGCGCCACTAATTGTGAATTAATGCCAAATAATAATTGCATCGCAAAGTCGTTTTCTGTGCTATCTGATGCCTGCGGCTGAAACACGACACCGACCGTGTTACTTTCACTTTGCGTTAAGTTACGTGCGGCAAAATTTGGTGTATAACCCATTTCTTGAGCAATTTTTTTGATGCGTTCCTTCGTTTTGACGCTAATTTTTGGTGAATTTGCTAACGCGCGTGAAACAGTTGAAATAGCAACTCCAGATTTATTAGCAATATCTTGTATTGTAACCATACCGACCTCCTGTACACGTTATTTTAACATGAAAAAGATTGGGACTGACACCCCAATCTTTTTTAGCCTTTCACTGAACCACTTGTCACACCTGACACGTAGAAACGTTGTAAAAGTATAAATAATATAGTAATTGGAATGGCAATGATAACAGCACCGGCAGCAAAGCTCATGAATAATGAGTTAGCCGTTTCTTTGGTCATCATAGAATATAAACCAATGGCAACCGTATAATTTTTCACATTATCACCCATAATCACTTGTGCAAAAATAAAATCCATCCAAGGTCCAGTAAAAGCTGTTAAAGCTGTAAAAACAATGATCGGTTTTGATAAAGGCAAAGTTATTTTGGTGAAAATTTCCCATTTTGTCGCACCATCAAGCATCGCGCTTTCATCCAATGAATACGGAATTGTATCGAAAAAGCCTTTTTGAATATAAAATGCAAGTCCAGCGCCTGAGACATATACTAAAATCAAAGCAAACAAACTCTGTGTCAAACCGGCTGCCTTCAAGATATAATAAATTGCAAACATCGCCATAAAACCAGGAAACATGTTCAAAACCAAAGCAATTTTCAAGAAGGGCCCCTTGATTTTGAACTTTAAGCGACTTAAAGAATAAGCCATTGACAATACGAGCATAGTGGAAATAATGCCACTAATAATAGAAACAAACAACGTATTTAAGAACCAGCGCCCAAACGGATATTGACTGTTGGTGAACAGCTGTACGTAATTGTGAAATGTATAAGTTTTTGGCCAAAAATAATTCACAAAAGCACCACCTTCACCGCGAAAGCTCGTGAGGACAATCCATATAATTGGAATCACCCATATAAATGCCATAATAGACAAAGTAATGTACAAAATTATCTTATTTCGCCGTTTTACGCCTCTAATGCTATGCATAATTAGACCTCCATTCCCGAGTTCGACACTTTCTTATAGGCAATCAGTGAGAAGACTGCAGACAAGATAAAGATCAAAATACCAATAACTGACGCTAAATTATAATCCGCTGTATTCAAAGTCAAGTTATACAGCCACGTAATTAACAAATCCGTTGAACCCGCGCCGTAGTAATTTGAATTAGCAGGTCCACCACCAGTTAATAAGTAAATAACGTTAAAGTTATTGACATTACCAATAAATTGTTGAATCAAACTAGGTGCCATCACAAAGACGATTTGTGGAAACGTAATTGATTTGAATATTTGAAATTTGTTAGCACCATCAATTTGTGCTGCTTCGATTTGATCTTCAGATTGATTTTGTAAAATACCAGTCGTAACCAACATTGTTGCTGGAATACCAATCCACAAATTTACAATAATGATTGTAAATTTTGCGAATAAAGGATTTGTAAAAAACGGCAGATTTGTTTTAGTTAAACCAGAATTAATCAACAACGTATTCACCAGTCCACCATCGGCAAACATATTATTCATGATCAACAATGATATAAATGCTGGAATGGCCATTGTTAAAATAAAAATCGTTCGGAAGAATTTTTTGCCTTTAATTCCTTTAGCATTGATCATCATTGCTAAGATTACGCCAAAGAAAAATGAAGAAACTGTTGCCGCAACTGCCCAAATCAAAGTCCATGCAAGCACTGGGAAAAATGTATGAGCCATTTGGCCAGAAATAACGTTACCAAAATTAGTCAATCCGACCCATTCAAACAAATTTTTTGGTGGCAAATGATTATGATCATAGGACGTGAAAGCAATTGCTATCATGTAGATTAATGGTAAAATCGTGAAAAATAAGACACCTGTCATTGGTACGGCCATTAAAGTAATGTGCATTTTTTCATCAAGTAGAGATGCTAAATCTTCACGCAATGTTGGCAATTTAACACCTTCTTGCTTCAACTCCCAAATATGCCGCGCTGACTGTAAGTTTATGCGATACAACCAGATAAACAAAACAGTAATAATGACTGACAACATCCCCCACAATAGTAGAAGCATCGAATTATCACCGGCTTGCAAAATTGAAATACCTAACGATTTATCATAAACTAAACCTTGTGCATGTGTTCCCAAGGTAAACATATTATGATACGCTTTTAAACCAACCGTAAACAACCAGGCAAGCCAACTTATTTCTAAAATTAGAAATACCAATCCCTTAAGGAATTGCTTATTTGCAAAGTTTGCCGACCCCATAATAAGATATGATGTTTTCGTCACACTGTCCGCTTGACCAAATAGTTTAATGAGTGAGATATGCTCCTCATGTGTTGAATGTTTCTTTTTTTTAAACATCTTTCATTCCAACTTTCATTAGTTATGTACGCAGAGAGAGGAATGCTCTCTGCTAAAAACATGCTTACTCTGATTAATTCACACTTTTAGATGCATTTTTAACTAATGTTTTCAACTTTGGCAACATTTGTTGTTCTGAAATTTTGCCTTTGTAGGTATCATTGAATAACGCATCCGATGATGCCCAAAAATTAGCCATTGCTGGAGACTTAGGCATTGGTGTTGAAAAACCAGTTTCTGACATTTTAACAACTGCTTTTGCTAAATCATCGTTTTTAATATCAGTCGATGCCTGCACTGCTTTTGATGATGGAATGTAGTGAGAATTCTTGAAACCTAATTCTTGAACTTTATCACTAGACAAGTAGTTTGCTAACTTCATTGCGGCTAATGGTTCTTTTGTTGCTTGTTTAACACCAAACAATTTCACTCCCAAGAATGCCTGCATTTGCTTTTCACCGTTACCCATATTGACTGTTGGATATGGCGCAATACCTAAATCATCGCCTAATGCTTTTTTATAATCATTGTAAGACCAAGGACCAGATATCGTGGCTGAAATCTTTTTTGACTGTAACAGATTTAATGTGTTTGTACTAGCTTGTACAAAACCAGGGTTACTTTTCTGGGCCTTTATCCAAGACAAAACGGCTACACCGTTTTCATTGTCAATATTTGTCCCTTTTGATTGTTCCCCATTTTCGCCATACAACGTATCGCCTTCCGTATAAAAAAGCGGCGAGAAGATATAGTTAGCGCCAGCGGCCCCTAAATTAGATCCCATCTTCCCTTTACTTGTAATTTCTGTCCAAGTTTTGATATCATTATCATTTAATTGTGTCTTGTTGTAATACAACACTTGTGATTCTATCGCGTAAGGATAGCCATATGTTTTTCCTTGATAGGTGGCTCCAGCCATAGCATTTGAAATCTGCGTGGCCTTTAAATTTTTAGCATACTTTGTGCTTTGATAAATCAAACCTTGAGAAGCTAATGAACCAATTTGATCATGTGGGAACATGAAGACATCGGCCGCAGCAGATGGATCTTTTTGCAAATTTTTTAAGGCATCTGTCGAATTAGTATACTTGATTGTAATTTTAACTTTGGGGTTAAGCTTTTCAAAATTCTTAACCGCTGTGACATATATTGGTTTCGTAGCAGTATCAACCCACAATTTCAGATTTTGAGTTTTTGATGTTTGATTCTGAGCTGACGTATGCATTTTTACTGCTGTGACCCCGCCTGCAGCCAATACTATAACAACCGCTGCAGCCGCACCAATTTTTACCGTTGTACTAGTCATGATAATATCCTCCAAGATATTCTCTTTGTTTTATTGTTCGAGTTCATCATAAAACAAACACGCACTTTATGCAAGCGCTTTCATTATTTTTTAAAAAATATTGGTCTAGACATTTATAATCATTGCTATTGTGTTCATGCAGCTTAGTGTATAGGATAAAACATTGTTCTCCCTATGTTAATAATCAATTATTTTTTTTGGAAAAATAAATGGTATAGCTATTTTTAAGAAAACGCTTGCATTATATTTAGCGTGTTATATAATAAATTTGTGAAAGCGCTTACACGTTTTTTGATTATCTCCCTGATATACTAGTGGGCTAATAATTTATCGTTAAAACTATTCAGAAAATCCGAGGATATTAAAATGGCAGAAATACGTTTAGAGCACATCAAAAAAACTTATCCACATATGGATACGCCGTCGGTTACGGACTATAATTTAGCAATACATGACAAAGAATTTATCGTTTTTGTCGGTCCTTCTGGATCAGGAAAATCAACAGTTTTGCGCATGATCGCTGGTCTCGAAGAAATTTCAGGTGGGGAATTCTATATTGATAACAAACTCATGAATGATGTTTCACCCAAGGATCGCGATATTGCTATGGTTTTTCAAAATTATGCACTGTATCCTCACATGACTGTTTACGATAATATCGGGTTTGGTTTAAAACTGCGTAAAATGCCAAAAGATGACATTGAAAAACGTGTGCACAACGCGGCAAAGATATTGGGCATTGAAGATTACTTAGATCGCAAACCAGCAGATTTATCAGGAGGTCAACGACAACGTGTTGCCATGGGCCGCGCAATTGTTCGTGATGCAAAAGTATTGCTAATGGACGAGCCACTTTCAAATTTAGATGCTAAACTACGTGTCGAAATTCGTGCAGAGATTACAAAAATCCACAAAAAAATTAACGCTACAACGATTTATGTGACACATGATCAAACCGAGGCTATGACATTAGCCGATCGTATCGTCATTATTGATCGTGGTGACATTCAACAAGTGGGTACACCGCAAGAATTATATAATGAACCAATAAATATTTTTGTAGCAACCTTTATTGGTATGCCCTCTATGAACCTCATCACAGGTAAATATGAAGCAGGCATGCTGACAACTGCAGATGGCCTAAGATTTGTGATACCAGATGGTATGTCTAAAGTACTCTCATCTAATCATTACTCTGGGAAAAGTGTTGTATTTGGTATCCGGTCAGAAGATGTGCTCTCCGAACAAGTGGCTTTGGATACATACTCCAACAATGTAGTCACGGCAAAAGTAAACATCGCTGAACTCATGGGTGCAGATTCAATGCTTTATACTGAAATTGGCACACACGAATTAATTGCCCGGGTCAACACGCGTGACTACCACCAACCTGGTGAAGAAATAAAACTTGCATTAAACATGAATAAGGGGCATTTTTTTGACCCAGAAACAACAAATCGAATTTTATAATTATAACAGTTTGATAATAATCGTTAACATTAACCAGCTATCTATTAATAATTTTATCTGTCTTACGGAGGACTAATTATGAACAAAGCAGCAATTTATCATCGTCCAGAGTCTGAATACGCTTATCTTTACACCAAAAAAGAAATGCGGGTTCGTCTGAGAACTGCTCTCGATGATATTAAAACTGTCACAATTGTTTCTGGTGATCCCTATAATTGGACTGATGGGACATGGCAAAAATATGCCGACATAAGTATGAAAAAAACTTTAGCAACTGATACACACCAATACTGGGAAACTAAATTATCTGCTGCTACTTATCGTCTAAATTACGGATTCCTTATCACTGATACCGATGAACAAACCTTGTTTTTTGGAGACCGAGGATTTGAAAGTATCACAAAGTCTGCAGATGAAAATGATGGATTAATGGGTGCTAGTAACTATTTCAAAATGCCCTATTTTCAAGAAATTGACCGATTTAAGGCACCCGACTGGGTGAAATCCACGATCTGGTACCAGATTTTTCCTGAGCGATTTGCCAATGGTGATCACACTAATGATAACCAGAATACTTTACCTTGGGATTCTGAAAGACACCCAACCCGAACAGACTTTTATGGCGGCGACTTGCGTGGCATTATTAATCATCTAGACCACTTAATTGATTTAGGAATTAATGGTATCTATTTCACACCCATTTTTAAATCACCAACAAATCATAAATATGATACACAAGATTATTTAACAATTGATCCACAATTTGGCACTAAAAAGGATTTTAAAGAGTTGGTCAAAAAAGCACACGATCATGGTATCAAAATTATGTTGGATGCTGTTTTCAACCATATTGGCGATAAAAGTCCGCAATGGCAAGATGTTCTTAAAAATGGTCAAAATTCTAAATACGCTGACTGGTTTCATGTTCGTTCTTGGCCTGCAACATACACAGCCACTAATAATTTTGAAGAAACAAAAGATGCGACTTATGACACTTTTGCATTCACACCACACATGCCTAAGCTAAACACCGCCAATATTGAAGTACAAGATTATTTGTTAAACATTGCAACTTACTGGATAAAAGAATTCAATATTGATGCATGGCGCTTAGATGTTGCTAACGAAGTTGATCATCATTTCTGGAAACGTTTCAAACAAGCTACTACAGCTATCAAACCTGATTTTTATATTATTGGTGAAATTTGGACAAGCGCTCAATCTTGGCTGCAAGGTGATGAGTTTACTGGGGTCATGAACTACGCATTTACTAGTGCCATTAGTGATTTTTTTGCCAAAAAACAAATTACCGCTACACAAATGATTAATCAATTAAATAATCAGCTCCTACTCAACCGTGATCAAACTAATCAAATGATGTTTAATTTGTTAGATTCACATGATGCACCTCGCATTTTATCTGTCGCTAAAAATAACAAAAATATTGTCAAACAAATGTTTACTTTTATGTTTTTACAGCAAGGTACACCGGATATTTATTATGGCACAGAATATGGCATGACTGGTGATCAAGATCCCGATAATCGCAAGCCAATGGTTTGGAACAAACATCTACAAGATCACGAAATGTATGATTATTTCAAAAAATTAATCAAATTACGCCGAAATTATCAAATAATATTAACAGATGGTAACCTCTCTTGGTCTAACGAAGATAGCATCGTTGGTTTAAATCGTACATTAAAAAATATGACTATAACAGCACTTTTCAATACGACTGATTCTGATTATACTGTCGTGAAGCAACCAAATTCATATCCTATTTTTTTTAATCAATATCAACATGAAACACTATCACCAGATGGTTTTGTAGTTTTTATCCATCAATTATAAATTACACAAAGATTAATGGTATTTTTTCTTTGCTTTTAAACGCTATTATCAACTTCTAAAAATTCATTACTACAATCATGTTATATATTCTATAGTATGAAAAATATTTTGAAGGAGTATATTTATGGAACTTAGTGAGACTTCATCTCTTCCTTGGTGGAAAACAGCGATCGGCTATCAAATTTATCCGCGATCTTTTCAAGATTCAAATAATGATGGAATTGGTGATATAAAAGGTATCATAAATCATTTGACGTACCTTAAATGGCTTGGTATTGACTTTATTTGGATTAACCCTATATATAAATCTCCCAATATTGATAATGGTTATGATATTTCTGACTTTCAAGATATTTCGGAAGATTATGGCACTATTGAAGATTTCAAAAGGCTCTTAGATGAAGCCCATAAATTAAATATTCGCGTTATTATGGATTTAGTTGTTAATCATACTTCCGACCAACATCACTGGTTTCAAGAAGCACGCAAATCTAAAGATAACCCCTACCACAATTTCTATATTTGGCAGGATAATATTAATGACACCCGTCCAAATGACTGGAAAAATTTCACAAATGATCCTGTTTGGGAATTAAACGAAGCAACAAATGAATGGTATTTTCATTTGTTTTCCCCTCAACAACCAGATTTAAATTGGGAGAACTCAAAAGTACAACACAAAATTATTGACATGATTAACTGGTGGGCCGATCAAAGTATCGATGGCTTTCGTTTAGATGCACTAAGCCATCTGAAAAAGAGTAACTTTAATGTATTTCAACCTATCGGAAATGACAAATTCAGCATTTTCTCAAACAATCAAGGCATTGATGAATACCTTGATTTATTGCATCAAACATTCGCCAAACGTAATCTAATGACTGTCGGTGAGGCCGGTGGCGTACACTCAGATACAGCTCGTATTTGGACTGGGCAAGTAGGATTTATCGACATGATTTTTGAACTTGAACATCAAGTCAGACAGTCTACAATACCACCACGTGCCGAACGCGAGTCTTTTTTAACTATTTTAGCAAATTGGCAAGAAGCTTTAAATAAACAAGGTTGGTTAGGACTATATGTTGAAAATCATGACCAACCACGTGCGATTACAGTGTATGGTGCTAATACACAAGCAGCCGGAAAATCTCTAGCAACACTACTTCTAACTTTACGTGGTACACCTTTTATTTACCAGGGGCAAGAGTTAGGGATGACAAATATTCATTTTCCCTCCCCAGATGACATTAATGATGTAGCCACACAAGATAATTATGAACGTTTAGTTCTCAAAGGATTATCCGTAAAAAAGGCCTTAACTGAAGCAACAAGTTGGTCTCGTGATAATGCTCGAACACCAATGCAATGGTCAAAGTTCGGTTTTTCACAATCTAATGAAGCCCAAAAAGAATCATGGATTCTTACAAATACTAACAGCGCTAGTATTAATTTACACGATGAACTGCTAGATGATCAGTCGATTTTACATTATTATCGGCAACTCATTCATTTGCGGCGTCATGATGCTGTTTTACAAACTGGTGATTTTAAATTGATACGAACGGAAATTGAAAACATTTTAATTTTTATTCGTCAAATAGCTGATCAAAAACGTTTAATAATGATCAATTTAGACGATAAACCTTTGTCCATTGTTTTGCCAGATTCAATTTTTTTAGAAACTTGGTGGCCGATAATATGCTCCTCTGGTCCATTTACAGAGATTAACCCCAAAATGACATTATTGCCTTATCAAGCCATGATTTGGAAAAATTGAGTATATGCGTTATACTTATGTTTCAGGCTATAAAGGAGGTATACTATGGGACGTTATCAAATTGATTTTAAACAAAAACAAGCAAATGCCAATTACAAGTCAGGTCAACAAACACAATTGACCAAAGCAGAACAAGTGGCGGCGTTAAAAGCGAAGTTTACACAAACAAAAAACAAGTAGGAAACCTCAACAATGGTTTTCTACTTGTTTTTAATTTAACAACGTCAAACAGTTTATGACTTAAACAACTTAAAACGGTCTTCATCCACTACAAACGTTTTATCGTCCGCTGGCGACTCAATGGAACCAAAAGGCATTTGTGCCCGTAAACGCCATGCTGATGGCACGTTAAAAATTTCTGCCACTTTTTCATCAATCAATGGATTATAATGTTGCAATGACGCACCAAGGCCAATCTCTGTTAGCGCCAGCCATGTCGCATATTCAGCAATACCATGTCCTTGTTCTGACCAGTCATAAAAATTTTCTGCATATAACGGCACATTTTCTTCAAAAGATTTAACAACAGACGTATCTGTAAAAAATAGAATAGTCCCATACCCAGTCTTAAATGCACTATTAAGCTTGGCAAGTGTATTATTATAGGCTGTCTTATCTGACACTTCTGTTTTTAAGCGATCCGCTGTTAATTGCCATAACTTTTCATGAAAGTCACCTGTTAGTAAAATTATACGTACAGTTTGATTATTAAATGCTGTCGGTGCATATTTAACAGCAGATTTCACAATTTCAAAAATCTCTTCTGGCGTTTGCGTTATTTTTTTACCCAAAGTGTATGTCGTTCGACGTTGTTTTTGTAAATCTGTAAATGTCATAATTATTTTTCTGTATGCTACCCACTATTTGACATATGAGTTAAATATTTGGTGTTACACAGGTTCTCTCCTTAAGTATACTTTTTTATTCAAATAAATTAATACACTTATCATAACAGCTTACTTTTAATAAGTAAATAGTAAATGGCGCTATGCTAACAATAATTGATATGCCCATCGTATACTACTATCACCGCCTTCATTAATGCGTATAATACCTTGTCTAGTAAAGCCATTGTCTCGTATAACAGCTTGCATCGCCATATTTTCAGGGTGCGTGTCAATTCTAAAATCAATCACCTGCTGCTCAAAAAAATAGGTTAAAATAGCTGTCATAAATCGCTGTGTCAATTTTTGTCCCCTATAGAGCGGTGACAATGCAAATCGATGAATAGACACATAGTCAGTCGCTTTGTTTAACCAATGACCAGATTCAATTTTTGTATAATTTGGCTCTTCTCCTGGTACAATTGCAGCGTAGCCAGCTACTTGATCCTCGGCAATAAGTACATAGCCATTTTTTTGATTTAAATCATTTAAAATAGTTTCTTGATTTGGATAACCCAATTGCCACTGATTAATCCCTTGCTGTTTAAGATAAAACCGTGCAGCCTCAATAATAGCAACGATAGCAACTAAATCGTTATTTTGCGCTTGACGCATATATACTAGCATATTCATATTTGATTACGACAACTGTAATCACTCCTTTATACAAATTATTTATTTTACCATACGCAAAAGCCGTTTTCAGAACAAAAATCTAACGCATTGCATTAACTGATACGCCATTTGAATTTCATTTTTTAAAATTACGCAATAACAATAATAATTTTTAATATTTTAAATGTGTACTCAAAGAAAAAAGTTTTAATGCATGATGCATCAAAACTTCCTCTTTTTACTTGATACGTTTGCCCCAGTACTGGAAATAATCGACACGCATTGCACCGTTATATAATTTACGGCGTTTTGTTGCCTTTTCGCCATAAGATGTTTCAAACTCCAAATCACTTGTCAAAATGTATTTACTCCAACTTGGCAGTTGACGATAAACATCCCCCATCTCTACGTATAGCTCTTGGGCTGCTTCTAACTCACCTAATCTTTCACCATATGGTGGGTTAGAAACTAGCACACCATTGACCTTATCAGTTTGCCAATCTTTAGCTGCTAAATGTGTGAAAACAATGTCTTTACTAAGACCCGCATGTTTTGCATTTTCAATCGCAATTTCAATCATATTTTCATCGTTATCAAACGCTTCTATATCAAGATCACGATCATAATCCGCTTGTGCCTCAGCTTCATCACGAACTGTTTCAGATAATGATTTGTCAAACCAATCCATTTGTTCAACGTCAAAATCACGAATTAATCCAGGTGCAATATTTCGACCAATCAAAGCTGCTTCAATAGCAATCGTACCAGAACCAGTCGTTGGATCTACAAAAGGTCTGTCCGGATGCCAATTAGTTAATAAAACCAATGCAGCTGCAAAGTTTTCTTTTAATGGTGCACCACCTTTATTAACACGGTACCCACGTTTGAACAATGAGGGTCCAGTTGTATCAAGTGTAATAATCACATGATCTTTATCAATCATAACTTCTAACTGCGCAAAATAACCGTTTTCAGGCAAGCGTGTATGAATATGATAGGCATCCTGCAAGCGACTAACAATCGCTTTTTTTGTAATTGCTTGGACATCAGGTACACTAAACAATTCTGATTTCTTTGATCGACCAGCAACTGGAAATTCTGAATCGTAATTTAAATATTCTTCCCAAGGTAATGCTTTCACACCCTCAAACAGATCATCAAATGTTGTTGCTTCAAATTCACCAACAATAATTTTAATGCGATCTGCAGTACGTAACCACACATTCGTATTCAAAATATCTCGGGCCGTTCCATCAAACCGGACACGGTAATTTTCAACTTGATGTTCATAATTCAAACGTTCAAGTTCTTTCCCAACAAGCGACTCAAGTCCCGCTGCTGCTGTTGCCATTAAATGATATGTTTTTTCCATTAGTTTTCCTTTATAATAATATTTAGTAAAACATTGTTTAATTAATCTATATTCTAATATGGTGGTTTATATGAAATTAATAGACTTCGAAAATCTAACGCAATATATGTCACCAAAAAGTTTGTTGTTTTATCAAGAAGCTGATACAAATTTGGCATTCTCACAAATACGCTACATTCCTAATTCCCCCAACTTACAAATCGTTACCGGGGGAAAGCCAATGACACTCTCTCAACTAACCGCACGTTTACATGATATGAGTGGTGAAACCCAATTGTTATCTACCAAGCAACAACCCATTTTTGGATTTCATTTGTCCTTAAATGATACTGTCCCTCATATTATATTAAAATAAATTGTCGTAGGTGTAGGTTACACCTCGTCTTTTTTGCTTGGCAATTTGAGCTTGTGCGGGTGTCTTAATACTGTCACGTTGCCAGTTGACTAATATTGTTTCAATATATCTTAAACTACGCGCATTATTAGCAACAGCCTCTTGTATCGCTAGTAACATCAAATCAGGTTCAAAATGATCTTGATCAAACCAATGACTAATTGTTTGCATTTCCATTGGTGTTAACGGTCGACCAAATTCTGCTTCTATTGTTTGAAATATTTCTCTTCGTGCTGACTTACCGTCAGAAATAATAGGTTTCTCAGAGACCTGTTTTCCTTGTAACAATTTTTCAATCATCGGCGTGAAATCATAGGTTTCAACTTGCTTGGTTGCAGACGCAATAATCATCAATTCACGCGTAATTAAACTTTTAAGACGTGCAACAATAACACTTTCAGTCAAATGTAAAACGCGAGCTAAAGTAGTTGGATTTGCTGAATCTCCTTGATTTTGAATACGTGTCACTTGTAAATAAATAGCTAAATCATCATTATCCATGCCAATTTCTTGATAGTGTAGTAATAAATCATTACTAATGCTTAATTGACCTGCATGAATATATTGTTGTAAACGCTTATCTAACGCCATATTCCTACCACTTTCACTCTGTTGCGATATCGTTTTAAAAACGTCCAAGCCTTACCTGGACGTTTTTCCATCTTATTATAGTCTAACATGTTTTTTAAATAATCGTTTCAAAAAGACAGTTTTAAAATTTTAAGTTAAGGTCGCAAACGATTAGTCATACGAGGAAATGGAATTGCTTCACGAATATGTTCTTCACCAGTCACAAACGTTACCAACCGTTCCAAACCAAGACCAAATCCCGCATGTGGTACGGAACCATATTGGCGCAAATCTAGATACCAACCGTATTCTTCAAGACTCAACCCTTCTTCTTCGATCCGTTGCTTCAGGTAGTCATAGTCCGTGTCACGCTCTGAACCACCAATAATTTCCCCATAGCCCTCTGGTGCCAACAAATCTGCCGACACAACAACGTCTTCACGTGTAGCATGACGTTTCATGTAAAATGCCTTAATTGCTTTAGGGAAGTTCACAATAAATACTGGTTTAGCAAAATGATTGGCTAAAAACGTTTCTTCAGGTGAACCAAAGTCAACACCCCATTCAACATCAAATCCATTATCTTGTAGTAACTTTATCGCATCATCATAGCTCACACGTGGATAAGGTAATTCAGTATATGATTGAAGTAGGCCTTTATCACGTTCTAAAATATCTAATTCCTGCTCATTTTTCTCCAAAACTTTTGAAATTAGAAATGAAATATAACGTTCTTGAATAACCAAACTTTCTTCTTGATGCATGAAAGCCATCTCTGGTTCAATCATCCAAAACTCTGTCAAATGACGACGTGTTTTAGACTTTTCAGCACGAAATGTTGGTCCAAATGTAAAGACTTTACCAAATGCCATCGCCCCTGCTTCAGCATATAACTGCCCAGTTTGTGACAAAAACGCAGGTTCTCCAAAATAGTCGGTTTCAAATAGGTCAGTAGTACCTTCAGGAGCTGATCCAGTCAACAAAGGAGAATCTAATTTTGTAAATCCTTCATTATTGAAAAATTCATAAGTTGCTGCAATTAGTGTGTTACGTATTTTTAATGTCGCAAAAGGCTTTAAATGACGTAAATACAAGTGCCGTTCATCAAACAAAAAATCTGTGCCATGTTCTTTTGGTGTAATCGGATAATCATGGCTTTCACCAATGATCTCAATGTTTGAAACAGCCATTTCATAGCCAAATGAAGACCGTGCATCTTCATGAATTTTACCAGTCACATATAGGCTTGTTTCTTGTTTCAAATTCTTCGCTAATTCAAAAAGTGCTTCTGAAATATCTGCCTTTACAACCACAGCTTGAAAGAAAGCAGAACCATCACGCAACTGCAAAAAAGCCAATTTTCCTGACCCGCGTTTTTGACGTAACCAAGCGCCAATCTTAACTGTTTGACCGACATAATTTTTAGCGTCAATTATTTGTATTGTGGGAATTTCTTGTACCATGGATATATCTTTTACATGTCTACAAGAATTAAAATAATCAGTTGATCTCATATGACCATGTCAGTCACACATCATCCAAAATTACTTAACAATTGCAGACACATTTCTCCTAATTTTTAATTAAATATATTGTTGAAAAAACACAGTCAATCGTCTTACTGCTTCGTTTAGTACTTCTTGCTCTTTGGCATAGCCCATACGTAAATAGCCTGCCATACCAAAACCTTCACCAGAGGGCATGGCAACGTGTGCTTCTTCTAAAATTTTCATTGATAATTCACTTGTGTTAGCTACACCCGCAGCTAACAATATTTCCGCTGATACTTTTGGAAACAAATAAAACGCGCCTTGTGGCTTAGTAGACACCTGTAAACCAGGCACAGTATTTAATAAATTAAACGTTGTATTCAATCTTTTTTCAAAGGCTAAGCGCATTGTTTCAACACTACTTTGATTGCCATTTAGTGCAGCGATTGCTGCATATTGTGCGACCGCCGTGGGATTTGATGTTATATGATCAAGCAGCTTATTCATGACAGTGATGATTTCAGAAGAAGCCAAAGTCCACCCAATACGCCATCCTGTCATCGCATAAGCTTTTGAAACACCATCAACAATAATCATACGACTATTTTCAAGTGTTTTAATTTGTAACCCTGAGGTGAATACCGCACCATTATAAACAAGTTGACCATAAATTTCGTCTAAAATAATATATGTATCATGTTTTTTAGCCCAATCTAATAGTTCTACCAATTCTTGACGTGAATAAACCTGGCCAGTCGGGTTTGTTGGTGAATTGACAATAATTAACTTGACATGGTCGGCTAATTTTTCTAGATCATCAACGGTTAGTTTTAGTTCATCATTCTTTGGCTGAATAGTTCGTACTATCCCACCCGCTAGTTTAATTTGTTCAATATAACTTACCCATAACGGTGCCGCTGCAACAACAATATCATTTGGGTTTAAAAGTGTTTGCATTAAGACATATAATGATAATTTAGCACCTGTTGTCACCGTAACATTTTTCAATTCAATACTAGCTTGATAGCGTTGCGCAACCTGATTAACAATGGCCTGTTTTAATTCTTTCACCCCACTAGTTGGCGTATAAAAACTAGTTTTATTTGATTCAATAGCTGAAATTGCTGCTTCTGCAATATATTTTGGCGTTTGAAAATCAGATTCACCAACACCTAGGTTGATAACATCAATGCCCTCTGCTTGCATATCTTTAGCTAATTTGCTCATTGCTAACGTTGCTGCAGGTTGAACCGCCTTCGCTTTTTCTGAAATCATTTTTTCTCCTTAAAATTCTTCTCTAGAGACCATTAATAACACGATAGGACTTCCCTGTTTTGAAATCCAAGGTGACATAATTCAAAGCATTATTTTGCCCCTTATAGCTCACTTCCCAAACTAATGTTTGTTTATACTCACTAATATTGGCCGAATAGATTTTTTTAGGTTTGTAGTTTGTTAAAATTAATTGACGTAATTGCTTATCTGTTAAGCCATCACTACGATTATACGTTTTAGCATGACTCATTTTGCTATTAACAATAGCAATTTTTTCTTGACCAGAAGCTGTTGTCCCAATAATCGCGTAAGTCGTTTTCTGACGATGGTCCACACTTATTTGTTGTACAGTAGCGATATTTGTTTCTTTTTTTACAAAACGTTGTAAACGTACCTCGTCATTTCGCATAGGGGATAGTGAAACATAAAAATAACCTAATCCTAAAGCACACAACAAGATACCAACGCCCACTATAATGAACCAAAAATGCGCCCAGTGAACATGTTTTTGACGATGACGGATCCGAATATCATCTTTAAATTGCATCATAATGTCATTTCCCCCAACATACTCACTAATATTATATCAAACATCTTTTAAAATTTGGCTATACTGTTGTATTAAATTATTCTTGACATCAAAATGAGGCACAATTTTAATTTGAGCTTTAAAACGATTGCGTTGCATGGCATTTAATTGCGTAATAAGTAATGGCGCCTGATGTTTTTGCATTTGCGTCAAAACTAAGGCTAACCGTGATACCGGTTGCCACACCAAACGCTCTGGTACAATAACTACAGCTGGTACTTCTTGATCACGTAGCCACATAGTGCTAAATATTTTAGCTGTTACAATGACAATGTTAGCCTGTTCAGGATGACTTTGTCGTTGTATTTTTTCCAAAGATCCTGTAACGCTCTCAGCAACAATACTATACTGCGTTGTTACTGTACGTTTTATTTTTTGGTACCAATGATTTACGCGTTCAATATCTGGCAAAATGAGCAGTATTTCACCAACATTTTGTTGTGTAATTGCTTGTAAGTGTACAATTGGCGAAGATTTTTGCATTTGTATAATACGAACTGGTATTGCCTTGTTATGAATGAAATCACGTTCCGCTGTGATATTTTTTGGCGCATCACGTAGAAATTCACTTACCTGATTGTCTAAATATTCACTCACAATTAACAATTTGTGGATGTGAACAATAAATTTTTCTTGATAGATACGTCTATCTAGCACATCAAAAGATACAACAACTTGTTGCTGCTCATTAATATTTTGAATTTCAACACTACTGATAACATCAGATTGTTGCTGTAATCGTTTTACTTTAATTAATTGCCCTTTTCCTTGGATTAGTTCAGACGGTACTTGCGTGCCGCCAATTTTAATAATGTCTGTTAAATGAGCCATAATTGTTAATAATCGTTCGATACGCTTTAAATTAGGTACCTTACTGTCTGCATGATTAATTTGCTTAATTAATTTAAACGATTCACTCAAACTCTGTTTAATAAACACACGCTGTTTATGTGATAAGCCAACAATCTCTTGATGACTTAAATTTTTCAACACATTTTGAACTTGCGTCAAATTTAAATCTACATGAAAATAATTTTGTAAATTAGTCACAAATTGGCTTGGTGTTTCCATCACGACAACTGGCCACTTTTCAATTTTCCGAGTCGCTCGTAAGTATTGTTCCTGATTAAAATACGATTCAAAATTCATAATGATGACATCCGAAACGTTTGCATTAGCCTGAGCTTGTTTAAAATACTGACTCTCCGTGTCCCCTTGAATATCTGAGAGCATATCAATATTTTGTGTACCAACTTGTATTTCACGTAATAAACCTGTTTTAGTCTGTGTTAGCCAAACAAGTATCCGTGCCTTAAAAAACTGTGTTTGACTTGCATCCGTTGATATATTCAAAACATCAACAAATCGATTAAGATCAATATACTCTGCTGGATCATATAAAATAGCCGTGTTTAACTTAATATCCAAAAGCTTTGTTAGTTTTTGCACCAATGCCAATTGTTGGCTTTGAAGACTACTATCGTTGGTCAATAGAACAACTGGTCTAGATTTTTCATCTAATAGTAATGGCACAAGATAGCCTAGTGTTTTACCAATTTTTGGTGCTGTTAGTACTGTTAAAATACCATCAGATCTTTTCACTATGAATTCATTAACACGATTCATTAAACTATTTTGTGCATCATTTGCAGTTAACCAATGGCCAAATACATATGCTTTTTCCTGAGTTGATGTTGGGTAATTAGGAAAATTTTGTTGACTAGAAGATACAGTAGCCTGTAATGGTTGCCTAATCGCAACATTTTTTAACAACTTAATATCTTCTCGCTGACCTTTTGCTTTGATTAATTTCAGAAAAGTTTGTGTCTGCCTCAAAAACGGCCACTGACCATCTTGAAGTTGCTTCAAAACGATAACAGGTAGTTGTTCAGCTCGTTGCCATAATTTCAAAAACAAGAGCGCTGTGGCATGTGCATCAGCATTTGCACGATGCGCATTGTTCAGTGTAATATCTAGATAGGTTGTCAAATCTAATAACCGATATCCAGGCGCCGTTGGTAACAAAATTTGTGCCAGTTGCACAGTATCAATTGCAGAGGCAGTCAGTTCAGGAAAACCTGTTCGTTTAAATTCATCATTTAAATAAGGGTAGTCAAAATTAACGTTATGCGCGATAATAATTGTATTATTTAATAAATTTTGTAGCATTGGTGCTAATTCTTCAAAATAAGGAGCATTTTTAACATCTTTTTGAGCGATATGTGTTAATTGTTGGATGTTGCGATCGATTAATTGGCCAGGATTAACGAAAGATTCAAAATGATCAACTATCTGACGTTGCTTAATAAAAGTCATACCAATTTGTATAATACGGCCACCTCTAGTGACACTCTGCCCCGTTGTTTCCAGATCGACAACTACAAAGGTTTCGTTGGCGTTCATAACAAACACCTTTCTGTGATTTATTTTTGAATTACGTTGTTAACTTTACCTTAAACATTAAATTTACGACAAACTTAACAACGTAATTCTCTTATTATTTTACACTATTTAACGCGATGCGGTACAATAGTATAGGATATTTGGAGAAAAAACATGATTAATCAAATGATCGGCGTTGGGATTGCCCACGCTAAAATAATTTTAATTGGCGAACATGCTGTTGTGTATGGCCAACCAGCTATCGCAATTCCATTAACAAACTTAACTGTTACGACGACCATACGTCCCGCTTTTCGAGCACAGACCATTGAAAGCAGCACATTTCATGGCGATTTAGACGAACTTGGTGCTAATGTTGAAGGTTTGCGTCAATTAATTTTGCGTCTGCTAACTAAATTCAAACTAACTGATGTCCCATTTACACTTGCAATTGACACAAATATTCCTCAAGAGCGTGGATTTGGTGCCTCAGCGGCTTTTGCCACTTCAATCACTAAAGCTTTTTTTGATTTTGTTGACGTGCCACTACTTACCGAAGAATTAAAATATTTCACCGATATTGAGGAAACAATTTCTCATGGTTCAGCATCTGGATTAGATGCAGCTACTGTTGGTTCAAACGATCCAATTTGGTTTGTAAAGCATCAAGAGTTAACACCTTTTACCCTGTCGCTTACAGGCACCTTAGTCGTTGCTGATACAGGCATACATGGTCAGACAATGCATGCTATTAATATTGTTAAAAGTCAGCTTGACGTCGATTACGAACTCACTTGGCAAAAAATTGTACATCTTGGTCAAATAGCAACTAAAGTGCGCACTGATTTGACTAGCAATAATCCAGAGCATGCAGGATTATTATTTACAGCTGCTCATCATGAACTGCAATCATTGGGTATCTCTCATCCAAAACTAGATAACCTTGTTAATGCTGCCATTCACGCCGGTGCATTGGGCGCTAAATTAACTGGGGCTGGCATAGGTGGTGCGATGTTTGCTTTAGCTAGAAATAATGACGATGCCATTACAATCGCTAACGCGTTAACCAAATCTGGGGCACAAAACACTTGGATTCAACCATTATGAATACTGTTATAACTAATAAATGACGCCACGGAAGTTGGATTAGATCTAACTTCCGTGGCGTCATTTATTAAAAAAAGGCACGTCAGACTATTCCAGTCAAAACACCAATTAATTTTGGGCACCTTTATCGCCATTTGCACCTTCTTCTATCCCGGGATTCCACCAGTTAACACGTGCATTCGTATGACGTACATTCAAATTAAATTCACTGACATATTTCGCAGGTGCCTGAGCCCAAGTATATGTTTTTTGCAATTTTGCATGTGTAATAATACGGTATTGCGTTGATGGAAACAAACAGCTGATAATAGTTAATTCAACATTTTTTGTCGGATTTAAAATCGATACCTCTGTTGCTGAAACTGTTGACTGTCCAGAAATGATATATCGGTAAATACCTTTTTGGTTAGCTAGCAAAACATCTTGACCATTTAACCATGACGAACCTTTCAACTGACCGTTGACTAAATATGGTTCATTACGATTTGTTGATTCTTGTAGTGCACTAAATCCAGTATGACCATCATTAAAATTATGTGCTGCCAATCCGTAATTACTATGACCCATGACTGGTTTTTCTTGACCAGTCGGATCAACTTCTGAACGATTAGCGTAATCAGCTCCTGCATTTAAACCTTTATCAGAATAGGCATCATTATAAATTGGCAATAAAATATTTTGACTCGGAATAGAAACAAATCCTTGTTTTTCTAAGCCTTTCGCTGCATTACGCATAACCATTTGAGAAATCACAGATCGCTTTGTATGATCGTTTGTACTTTTTTTGTTAAGTATTGTACGTTCACGCTTTTGAAAATACTTGCGGGTTATATCATTGATGCCAAATATATTGCTCTGATAAGCATATAGTCCACCGATTGCCACCACTGTGACAATGCACGCAGCTATAATACTATTATAAAACGAAAAATTATGCAGTTTCCGCCTATAGTTCACAATCAACTGACCAAGAATAAAGATAACAAACGTAGCCAAAAAAACGAGTCCAAATAAAATTATTTGGCTCTCATTTTGTGAAGGTAGAATTGATGCTTTAAGTAGTATGATTGAAATCACATTGCGTCCTTGTCATTTTTAATTATGATTTGTATATCAGAATCCGTCCACTAATTAACGATTCATTTTGTAAAACGCGTTAATATTGCATTTAAATAACTTTATTTTTCTAAAATATTTTGAATGCGCTCAAGCTCATCATCACTAAACAACATATTATCACTAAATGATAAATTATCCAATAAATGGTCAATCTTGCTAGCACCAATTACAACACTCGGCACACGATCATCTTTTAATAACCAAGCAAGTGCCATTTGTGACAATTTTTGACCACGTGCCATTGCAATTGTATTTAACGCATTTAATTTGGCAATCAATGCTGTTTTTCCTGATTCAAATAAAAATTCATTTGTTCGATGAATTGGATAGTCATTTGGTATATCAGCCAAATAACGATCCGTCAGTAATCCTTCTGCCAACGGTCCATAAGCAATTAAGCCAGCATGGTTCTTATCTAGTACTTCAAGTAATCCATCTTTTTCAGCAGTACGATTCAACATGTTATATGATACTTGATTTCCTATAAATGGAGTGCCTAACTTATTAAATATTTTGGCAATAGCCTCAGTTTGCTCTGCCGTATAATTTGACACACCGATATACAACGCTTTGCCTTGCTTAACTAACAAATCTAAAGCCAACGCTGTTTCTTCTAATCGTGTGTTCGGATCCCATCGGTGTGCATAAAAAATGTCGACATAATCAAGACCCATACGTTGTAGACTGAGATCTAATGCAGCAGTCAGTGTTTTCTTGCCAGAAAATTCACCTAACGGTCCCGGCCACATATGATAACCAGCTTTAGTTGTTATGATTAGTTCATCGCGATATGGCTTTAAATCACTTCGAAAAACTTGCCCAAACGTTTCTTCAGCTGTCCCATTACTTGGCCCATAATTAGAGGCATTATCGAAACTAAAAATCCCATTATCAAAGGCTTTTAAGATAACTTTTTTAGAATTATCAAGTGGCATTTGGTCGCCCAAATTACGCCACAATCCAAAAGACACGGCCGGTAAAATCAGTCCAGAATCACTTACCCGACGATAGGGTAACTTCTCATAACGTTGTTCGTCTGCTGCATAAACCATGGTTAAAGTCCTCTCAAAATATGCTCAGCAATTTGCTTATGTTCGCTACTTAATGGATGTACTTTTAGATTTGGCACTATCCAATTATCTGTTGCCATAATTATAAAATTATCAAATCGTTTTACTTCTGTCTGATAAATATCTTTAAATGCACCGTTAAAAGGTATCATCAAAATTATTTTAGCAGAATGAAAGCGTTTTATCAATTCTAATAAATAAATTCGTAAGCCAAATGTGAAAGATTCTGGTGTTGCATCATAATTAAAATCATTAGTTCCGTAGTTCACAATAACAAGATCTGTTAAGACACGTTGACGTTCAATGTTGTCAGCCACTTGCCACAAAGCAGAAATTGCCGTAGGATCTTGAAATGGTGCACTTGCTGTTAATCCCGTGCCACCATAGGCGATGCGGTTGAGTGGCTTCCCCAATGCTTCAGCAACTAATAAAGGATAACTCAACTCTGGGTGATTACCATCTAGAGCCATTTCCTCCCCAGCTGTAATTGAATCCCCAACAAATGTTACATAGGGTTCATCATACAAAACTGGTGCTACCTGACCACTATCAATCAACATGGTAGATAAGATAATTTTCTGCTGCCACAACGCCATGCTGCTAGAATCAACTGAACGTAACATGATTCGTATATGCGCTAGTTTGGTTGGTATTGTCAATACTAATTGCTGTTCTACTAAAGGTAACGTTCGCCACGCTTCTTCATTCATTTTTACAGCGAAAGATACTCTCTGACCACTTGTTTTAAAATTTAATTGTATTTTCGCAACACCGATAGTTTTCAATTCGATGCATGCTCCAAATTGCGTAGTTACAAACGTTTCACCAAAAATACTCCACTCTGGTGAAACGAGTGGCTTAATATTAATGTTTTTCATAACATCACATCCAAGTTATCTGGGCTCTTCATAATATCTTCTATGCTTTCAAATGCATTAACGCGACGAATAGTTTCCGCAAATGGTGATGCCACAGATATTTGTATTAATTTACCAAACTGCTTGGCGACTGGAACTTCAATAGTATTTGTTATAATTACTTGTTGAATGGCTGATTCAATAAGTCTGTTAGTCGCTTGATCTGAAAAGACAGCATGTGGCGCAACAGCGTAAATTTTTGTAACACCTGCAGCAACTAAAGCCTCACTGGCTACTACCATGCTCGTTCCAGTATCAATAATATCATCCACCAATATGGCTCTTTTACCAATAACATTACCTGTCACAGCATACGACTTATTAGATGCTAAGTTATCAACACGACGATCAACAACTGCCCACTCTGCGTGCAATAATTCCGCAAATTTACGCGCACGACCAACACTAGAATGATCAGGTGCAACGACAACGAGATCATCTCCTAATAAATCATTTTCATAAAAATAGTGCCCCAATGCAGGCATAGAAAGTAAATGATCCACTGGTATATCAAAGAAACCCTGCACTTGATCTGCATGAAGATCCATTGTTATAACACGCTTTACACCCTGAGACTCTAACATATTAGCAATTAATCGAGCTGAAATAGGTTCCCGTGAACGTGCCTTGCGATCTGCACGTGCATATCCAAAATAAGGTAACACAACATTGATCGTGTTTGCTGACGCACGTCTCGCTGCGTCAATAAAAATCATCAATTTCATAAAATTATCATTCACTGGATCTGAAATACCTTGAATGACATATAAATCACGTCCTCGCACAGTTTGTTCAATACGTTCGTAGATTTCATTGTCAGCAAACTGTCGCGTATCTATTGCAGATAACTTGGTCCCTAAAATTTTAGCAATTTCATTGCCTAATTTTGGATTGCTGCCAAGGCTAAATATTTGATATTCAGGGGTCGTCATGATTTATACTCCATTTATTTTCTCACTTTATTATAACAGGCCATGTTTTAATTTGGCATAAAATCATATGGTGTGACACCATTTAATCCAATTAAGGGCTCAATTGTATCTGAATGAATCATTTCAAATGTTAATACTTTTTTTAAAATGACGCGTTCTGTTTTTTTGTCATGACTATTTTTAAGTTGACTGACTGCTTCATCTTTCAATCGCTCTTTTAGAAAAGTTGCTCGAAATGCGACTGCAGTCTGAGCAGCACGACTAAATGCTTCATATTCACCAACCAAAATTAAGGCTTCTTTTGCGCGTGTAATACCTGTGTAGAGTAAGTTTCTATTGAGCATCAGTCCAAATCGTGTGGTCAGCGCAACAATTACAAGTTTGAACTCATTTCCTTGTGCCTTATGTACCGTGGTTGCGTAAGCAAGTGATAATTGATTTAAATTTTTCTTAGGATAAAATAATTCTTTACCGTCAAAATCAACCAGTAATCGATCCTCATGATCATCATTACTTTTATCATTTTTATATTGCACAGCAATAATTTTACCCATATCCCCATTATACACGTCACGCTCACTATCATTTTCTAATTGCAAAATTTTATCTCCTTTACGGAAGATTGTTGTACCAAATTGCAATGATTTTTGAGCTGGCTTGATTGGATTAAACAATTCTTGCGCCATTGTATTCAATGCATTCACACCAGCAGTTGTTTTATAAATGGGCGTCAGAATTTGTAAATCATCCTGAGTATATCCTTTTTTTATAGCAGCTTGGACCACTTGTTTAATTGCCAAATCAGTTTGATCATGTGACACCATAAACGTTGATCTATCACGTTGATTTTGCATAAAATCTTCCGGTAATTGGCCATTTTTGATATGTTGCGCTAACTTGGTAATACTACTTCCTCGACCTTGTCGATAAATTGTATCAAGCTCCACATGCGTAATTTTTTCGCTACCAACCAAATCTGCTAATACATTACCAGGTCCAACTGAAGGTAATTGATCTGAATCACCAACAATAATTAGTTTCATGCCATTTGGTACTGCGGCAAGTAGTTTAGCCGTTAATTCAATATCCAGCATCGATGCTTCATCAATAATGAGCAGACCGCCTGAAATCGGATTGTCTGCTGTAAACTCTGGTTCGCCTAAATCAGCAATGCCAAGTAAACGGTGTATTGTTGTTGCATCATATCCAGTTACCTCAGTCATACGTTTAGCTGCTCGACCAGTTGGCGATGCCATTTTAACTGAATACATTTTCAAAAAATCCTGTGCCTGATCCGAATATTTAGCACGGCTTTGAAGGATTTTTTGCCATGTTGCAACAATTGAACGTACGATGGTTGTCTTCCCTGTTCCAGGCCCACCAGTCAGTAAAAATACCTGCGCGTTTAATCCTGCTTTAACTGCTGCAATTTGTGTCCTATCCAGCTCTAATTGACCCGGCGTGATAAAAGCCGCATCGATATCTTCAACTGACATCTCAAATGGTTGATTTGCCTGCAATAAACGTTTCAAGTCATGAGCTACTTGTGTTTCCGCATCATATAAAGCTGCTGCATATAATTTATCGTCATCAGTCACTAGAACATGGGTTGCCAATAATTTGGTAATTGCTTGATCTAAATCATCCTCTAGTGCCTCATCACGCAATAATTGTGCCGTTGATTGCAACAACTGTTGACGCGTTAAATATGTATGCCCATATTGAAAACTAACAGTCATTATCGCAGCATAGACTGCTGCCTGTAGCCGTCTATCATCCAACTGATCAATGCCAGATTTTTGTCCAATCTGATCTGCAGTTTTAAACGATATACCATCGAACTCAAACACTAAACGATAAGGATCTTGAATCAAAATATCCTGTGCTTCACTACCATATTGATCATACAGTCGCCCAGCAATATCTGCACCAATGCCAAATCGGTTCCCAACTTGAAATAAGCGTTCTAAGCCTAAATTCAATTGCAAACTATGGACGAGTTTTTTTGCAGTAGCTTCCTTGATGATACCATCTAATACATGTACATCATCCAAAATTAAATTAACAGCATTTAAGCCCAAGTGATCAACAATTTTTTCAGCTGTTTTTTGACCAATACCTGAAAATTGCCCACTCACAAAATATTTGATGAGACCTTCTTCATCAGGAGGCAATTCATTTTCATAGCGCATGACTTTAAGTTGCTGTCCATATTTCGGGTGCCGCACAACATTACCATAAAAAGCGTATACACTGCCTTCTTGAACATCAGCAAATGTGCCAGTTGCAATAATTTCAGGTTCTTGCCAGCTTTCAAGCGTTGATTCTTCAATCAGAATGGACAAGATTTTAAAGTAGGAATCAGACGACGCAAATATAACATTTTGTAACGTACCAGTAATTTTTTCGAGTTGTTGTTCTTGATAAGCCATTTAATATTCTGTCCAGATCGTCTTTTCGTCATAGTAATACACAGTTTTTAAATCGTAGTTGATGCATTCTGTTTTTTATTCAGATATGTTGTGTTATTCCAGTCATCGACTGTAAAATGTTGCCCATCGCTAGTGGACAAAACAGTGGTCGACGTGTTACTTAATCCGCCTCGTTGGCGAATAGTCATTCGTGGTTGTTCAAGCAAACCATTAATACCAAAAGATAATGCCATACCATGTGAAACAATTAATATATTATCATTCGGATATTGATTAGCAATATTTTTGACGAAGCGGACAAAACGTTTTTCCGCCTTCGTGTAACCTTCGCCTTCAAACTCCTTGCCTTCAAATTTATCTAAATCCTCACGGTAGTTTTTGAACGACTCTGCGTAATTAATTGTGACATTTGATACTAGTTCGCCTTCCCATTTACCAAGACCAACTTCAGCAATGTTTGATCGCAATGACAAACGTCCATGATAATTTAAGTGCTTTACAATATTAATAGCGGTGATTCGGGCACGTTTTAATGGTGAAGCAAATACACGCGCAAAATCCACCTCGTTAAGAAACTGGCCGACTTTTGCCATATCATCGTAACTCGATGGTAATAAATTAGAATCACCATGTCCGCCTTGAAAACGACGTTCAAGATTCCATTCAGTTTGTCCATGACGGACGAAATAAAATTTGGTCATATTAAATCTTTTCCAGCACATTGCGCGCCACCAACTCTGCCATAAAGAAATGATACAATTTAACCATTTCTTCAGCGTTATTATTTTTAAATATATTAACGCGAACGACATCACCAGCAGACAATGTGCTTATTTTAAATCCAGTCAATTCTTGGTTAACTGATATTTTTAACTGAATCGCATTTACTAATGATTTTTCTGGTTCTAAAGCACGATGCAAAACATGCACACCAGCATTGTTGGTAATAAATCCAAGATCACCCAGTGTATATTTTTTTATGTTATCACTTAATTTATAAGTAGCATCATCCGGAACCGTTACTATTTTGTTAAAAGCCATTTTATTATTGTGTGTTTATTCTCTATCATAATAATAGATAACAAACACACTTCCTCCTAAAACATACTCCTATCATTATAACAAAAAAAGCGTCCCTAATCGTGACGCTTCTCAACTTTATTATTTATCATAACTTGTAGTGACCCTTAAGCCACAAATCACATTTAAAATTTTTGGTCAAATTGTGATCCCTTTGGGTGATTTGGAACCTTTATTGTGCCATTAATAATTGCCTTCTGTGCTTTTTTAACTGCCGCTGTTTCTGCTGCTGTTAATTCTGAATCTGTTAAGTAAACGCCATTTTCTTTCAAGCCATAAGCTATCGTCTTACCGCCAGGGAAAGTTTTATTTTTATTGTACGTCTCAGCAATATTTTTAACACCATCTCCAACCGACGTGATTGAAGAAGCTAGTGTTGATGTTTCTTTCTTACCATCTTTTGACGTATACGCACCATCTGATTTTTGGTCACGATCAACGCCAATAATATATAGACGATCTTTTGAATCAGCTAGCAACTTAGAATTTTCAGCTTTTGCTTCTGAAAATGCACCATTACCCACAAATCCCGCTGCAGCAAAAATAGTTTTAATTCCTGATGCATACATAGCCGCAGCAATGGTTTTCCCTTTAGCAGAATCAGTAAATGAATTTGCGTATTGCTTTTCAACTGTCAACGAAGGATCAGTTGCTTTAACACCTGCCTCAAAACCCGCATCAAACGCATCAATAATGTTACCATGAATGCCACCAATGAAACCAATTTTTTTCTCATTGTTTTTTTGGGCTTTAGTAGCTGCTGCGACACCGGCTAGATATGATGATTGTTCTGAACGAAACATAACTGAGGCAACGTTAGAACGGTTTGTGACAATATCATCAACTAAAACAAATTTTTGTTTTGGATTTAACTTAGCTGATTTTGTAATTGGTTGGTTTAACGAATAACCAATACCATAAACAATTTTATATTGTTTATTTTTCGTTGCTAAATTAAAATTTTGGTCTAAATCTGAATGATCCGATGCAGTAAAGTAAGTTACAGGTTTATTTTGTCCAGCCTGCAACTGATTTACCTTTGCATACTGCTTAGCACCCTCCCAAGCCGACTGGTTAAATGAGTGGTCATCGACACCGCCAACATCCAAAACTAAACCGAGTTTTGCTGCTGCATTTGCTTGATTTACTGTGCTTGATTTATGTGCCGTTGCTGCATAAATGCCAACACCCACAACCGCTACAGTGGCTATACCAATAATTATTTTAGTTGATTTATTCACGATTCTTATTCTCCCTTTTTGAGATGATCTAAAAATATAAATTTCATTATTTTTAATATCGTCAGCTCTTAATTCATGCGTCCAAAACATTATTATACGTTATCTGTTAAGGAGAACAAGGCCTCATTATGTCCTTGACAAACAAAAAAAGCCTACCGGCTTCTAATACATATCATCCTCTAATAAATCGGAATGTGTTTGCTTAACCATAAAACGTAATCCCTTTGGAAAGAAATTTTTAATTTGTCCATCAACATAACGACCCCAACCAGCACCATTACCGTTAGCAACCATCAATACCCAACCTTTTTTAAGTGACGTACCACTATCTGGGCGAATAACATCTCCATGAACAAACTTAGCCCAATCATTGGTAGTCATATCATAATTTTGCACAAACTCATCTGGATGCATTGCCAGTGCCAAGGCATGCGCCGGTTCAAAACGATTCTTTTTGAAAGTGCCCATTTCAATACCTAAACGTAAAATTTTCATCCCTGAAATATCAGGTGTTCCAATAGGTGCTAAGTATAACCGTTCGCCGAATAAAGTGAACTGGCGCTTATCTAACCGAAATGAAACAAAAGATTCACTGATAAATAAAGTCATTAATTTTTGTTGTTCAGGATTCAATTCAATTGGTTTGAGTGGTTTAACAATGTGATCACTTAAAGGTACATTTGGTGATTTTTCAAGTTTGGCCACAAAATGGCCTTCTCCATTCAATCGTTGTGGCCACAAGCGTGCCGTCTTTTTAAGTACCTCTTGATCAGTTGTTTTACTCTGATCTATTTGACCATCTGTAAACTGCTTATCTGCCCAGGCAGGCTGCCCATCGCTAATATGTGTATCTTGTGGTTTATTAATTGTTTTTAGGGTAAATTCAGGATATTCAGACATCAACCATCCAATCATTTGTTCATCTTCTTCCGGTGAAAATGTACACGTCGAATAGATAATTTGACCACCAGGGCGCAACATTTTCACCGCTTCATGCAAAATTTCACGTTGAAGTCCAGCTAGTTCTTGTGGAAAATCTTTATGCCATTGTTTTATTGCAGTGCTATTTTTTCGAAACATGCCTTCTCCCGAACAAGGCGCATCAAGTAAAATTTTATCAAAATATTGTGGTAACTTAGCACTAAGTTCCGCCGGTGTATGTGAACTCACAACACTATTTTGCAAGCCCATGCGTTCCACATTTTCACTTAATATTTTAGCACGATTCAAAAAAATTTCATTGGACCACAAAAGTCCCTTTTGTTGCATAAATGCTGCTAAATGAGTTGTTTTGCCACCAGGAGCCGCTGCCAAATCCAAAATACGTTCCCCAGGTTCTGGCCGCACAATTTCGCCGACAAACTGTGCTGAAGGTTCTTGAGAATAAACGACACCCGTCACATGTGATATAGAGTGGCCCGAAACCGCACCAAAAAACCCCCATTGACCATATGGTACTTGCCCGTCATTTGGTGTGTCCAGTAAATTAGTGTTCGCTTTTAAGGGATTAATACGATAAGCCTTTTGCACGGGACCTTCGAATGCGTTAAAGAAATCAGTTGACTCGTTACCTAACAAGCGTGTATATTTACTTATAAAATCTTCTGGTAAAGTTGACATTAGAACGCATCGACCTCATCACGTGTCGGAATCGATGGAATAGCACCGGCACGTGTGACAGCAATCGCACTCGCAATACTTGCCCTTTTCACAGCTTCATCCAAGTTATTAAAATCGGCATCAATCACACTGGCTAGCGTACCGATGAAAGTATCACCAGCACCTGTCGTATCGACAGCATCAACGTTGTTGGGCTTGGCCCACCAACGTTGATCCCTATCCGCTACAAAAGAACCCGCATCACCTAATGTAATAATACTACGTGATACACCTTTGGCTAGAATTGCATTGCTCACACGATTCAAAACTACTTCATCATTCTCAATGGCAATACCCGTCAATAATTGTGCCTCAGTTTCATTTGGTAAAATAATATCTGTCACATGCATTAATTCTGGTGTTAAATCGTATACTGCTGGTGCAGGATTTAAAATAGTTTGCACATTATTTGCCTTAGCAATTTTAAAGGCTGCAACGATAACTTCTAATGGTACTTCAAATTGTGCAATTAGTGTATCTGCTTTTGCAATAACATTTTTATCTAAATCAGCAACTGTGAGTGCTTGATTCGCACCACCATGAATCAAAATTGTATTCGCACCATTTTCTTGCAGCATAATGTAAGCTGATCCGGTAGGTACTTCACTATTTGTTGTCACAGCATTGACGTTAACCCCATTTGTAAGTAATGTGGCACGCATAAATTGGCCATTACTATCATTCCCAACAGAACCAATAAATGAGACATTAGCTCCTTGACGTGCAGCGGCTACCGCTTGGTTCGCTCCCTTGCCACCGGGTGCTGTTGTCACATCAGTTAGTGCCATAGTTTCACCGACTAGTGGCATGCGTGGCATTTTCATAATGTTATCGACATTTA
This sequence comes from Leuconostoc gelidum subsp. gelidum KCTC 3527, assembly GCF_000166715.1. Taxonomy (GTDB): domain Bacteria; phylum Bacillota; class Bacilli; order Lactobacillales; family Lactobacillaceae; genus Leuconostoc; species Leuconostoc gelidum. The sequence continues at coordinate 68,559 of NZ_AEMI01000036.1, read as the reverse complement.
GACTGCCAAGTACAACAATATTTTTAGTCATGGTTTATAGTATCCAGTCATAAGTACTTTCATTTCGTTTACCATCGTTTGTTCATATCAACTTTATTATAAATGACAAGCGATCATGACTGAACACATTCCCTCCGTTAATTTTTATAATATCTATCATCATACCATGATTGTCAGTATCAAAAAAGTACGTTAATGGTTACTAATCATGTATTCCACAAAAAATTTAGACAACATGCTACTTAACATTAAAAAAATGAAAGGACAGCCTATACTTTAAACAAATTTAGTCAAAAAATCTCTGTAAAATTGGTTTCCTAGTACCAATCTCACAGAGATTTTTTAATATGAGTAAGTTACTATTATCATTTTATCTTTTTTTCTCTAAAAAAACGATAAATTGTCAATGCAACAACTAGTAAACAAATTGAAATTGCTAATAATAGTGTTTTCGTGGTTTGATCATGATATACCAAAATAGCACGAATAAGCGCGGTTACACCAATATACAAAAAACTTTCCATACTAATATGTGCGTCTTTAATGAAATATTCGCGCACTAGACTCATAAACTCAAAAAATAAGAATACTGCCAACGTTGCCTCTGTTATTTCATTAAAATGTGCTCGCATATCGTTAATCGTAATCAATAGGTGTGCTAAATTATAAATCTCGCGTAATAAAAATCCAAAAATCACAAAGCCAATACAAATCATCACTATATTTAGCACATATTCAAAACAATTTGCAATCTTCTGGTGCCACTCATGTCTCATAACTTGACTCCTGTTTTTATGTCGTTTACCATTACTAATTCACATGTTATACGCTTACCTTGCCATAAGTTAGATTCATCTATTAAAAATCAAACAAGCTTAACTGATTTTCATCGGGCATACCATCTAGTACAGAATTTTGTGTTAAATAGTCAATAACTGTTTGTGATACCTTACCACGTTTTTTCAGATCTTCTTTACTTAAGAAGGGCTTATCTTGTCGTGCAACAATAATTTGTTTAGCAACGTTCTCTCCTAAACTAGGGACTGCTGAAAAGGGTGGGATTAATGTGTCGCCATCAATAACCCATTCATTGGCCTCTGATTTGTACAAATCCACCATCGAAAAAGTTGTCCCTCGTTCAAGCGCTTCATTAGCCATTTCAAGTACAGTTAGTAAATTTTTATCACCAACAGTCGCATCGTTTCCAAGTACTCGTAAACGTTTCAAAGCCTCTTTCGTTGCGTTCTTTCCACGACTCATCGCCACAATATCAAATTGATCTGCACGGACAGAGAAGTATGTCGCGTAGTAAATCATTGGGAAATATACTTTAAAGTATGCAATTCTCAAGGCCATTAATACATAGGCTGCCGCATGAGCACGCGGAAACATATACTTAATTTTTAGCATTGATTGAATATACCATTCTGGAATTTTCGCTTCACGTAACTGCGCTTGATAGTCATCCGTTATTCCCTTGCCTTTACGCACTTTTTCCATAACGTTAAATGCATCAGCTGCTGGAAATCCCCAATTAATCAAATCAGTCATAATTTTGTCACGTGTTCCAATAACCGTACCGATTGTTGCTGTGCCATTTTCAATTAATTCGTTCGCATTTCCTAACCACACATCAGTGCCATGTGATAAACCAGAAATTTGTAACAATTCCGAATAATTATGTGGTTGTGTTTCTTCCAACATGCCACGCACAAAATTTGTGCCAAATTCTGGTAAACCAAGCGTACCAGTCTTTGAAAAAATTTGTTCTTCCGTCACACCTAACGCTTTTGGTGATGTAAACAGACTCAAAACACCGGGATCATTGGCTGGAATTGATTGTGGATCAATGCCTGACATATCTTTTAAAGTACGAACCATAGTCGGATCATCATGCCCCAATATATCCATTTTGAGTAAGTTATCATGAATAGCGTGATAATCCATGTGAGTCGTTTGCCACAAAGATTTTTGATCATCCGCTGGATATTGTACCGGTGTAAAGTCATATACCTCATACTCTCGTGGCACAATCAAAATACCACCTGGATGCTGGCCAGTTGTCCGCTTAACCCCAGTTACACCTTGCGCTAAACGTTCTACCTCTGCGCCACGATATTGCTTCTCATGATCTCTTTCATAACCCTTAACGTAACCGAATGCCGTTTTCTCTGCGACAGTTGCTATTGTTCCTGCACGGTAAACATTATGTTCACCGAACAATACCTTCATATAGTTGTGTGCAATGGGTTGATAATCACCAGAAAAATTCAAATCAATATCTGGCACCTTATCTCCCTTAAAGCCCATGAACGTTTCAAACGGAATATTTTGGCCATCCCCAATTAACATTTCATTTGGATGATTAGGATCAGCTTTGTCAGGAAGATCATAACCCGATTCATAAATTTTAGGATCTGCCAATTCAAAATAATCGCCATGTGCGCTACGATAATGCGGTGCAAAAGGATTAACCTCTGTTATACCTGACATTGTGGCAACAAAGGAAGAACCAACCGAGCCACGTGAACCCACTAAATAACCATCTTTGTTTGACTTTTCAACTAATCGCTGCGCGATAATATAGTGTGGCGCAAAACCATTGCCAATAATTGCAGTTAATTCTTGATCAATTCGTGACTGAATAACATCTGGCACCGGATCACCATACCATTTTTTGGCTGTTGCAAGTGTGCGTTTGGTAAGTTCATCACCAGCACTAGGTATATTAGGCGGATACGAGCCACTTTTTAGCGGCGAAATTGTTTCCAACATATTAGCAACAGCATGTGTGTTGTCAATAATTAATTTTTTGGCCAAATCTTCGCCCATAAAAGCATAATCATCCAATAAATCCTGAGTTGTACGAAAATGTAATTTGGGTAACGCTGTCCTGTTTTGTGGATTACCTGGTTGCGTGGCAATTAAAATATCACGATAAATTTTATCTTCCGGATTTGTATATTTAACATCCCCTGTAACAACGACAGGCTTTTTTAACTGATCACCAATTGACACCATCTCTTGTAAAATAGCGTGTAACTTTTCTGTGTCTGCGATCAACTCTGATTCAAGCATTGGATCGTAATTCGCAGTTGGTTGAATTTCAATATAATCATAGTACTGAGCCTTTTTAAGGGCTTCAGCTCGTCCCTTTTCAATCAATGTCATAATGACATCACCACTTGTATCACCAGTGCCAATAACTAATCCTTCACGATACTGATCTAAAACTGAGCGTGGGATACGTGGCACACGGGCAAAAAAATTAATATTAGATTGAGAGACCAATTTATATAGATTTTTCAAGCCAATATCATTTTGAACAAGTAGTGTGGCATGAACTGGACGTCCGTGTTTCCAAGCATCACCTTCTGTCATATGATCATTTAATTGATCATGTCGAACTAATTCATAACGTAAATTGGCCTCTTTAATCAGACGCCAAGCAATATGCCCAGTAGTTTCTGCATCAAATATTGCGCGATGCGCTTGTTCCAGATTAATATTAAAACGCTTGGCAATCGTGCCTAATCGATAAGACTTATAATCAGGGTACAACCACCGCGTAAATGGTAATGTATCAATCACTGGATTTGTAATAGTTGCCTGACTATATCTTGCGTAAGCGGCATTCATGAAACCAACATCGAAAGTCACATTATGTCCAATTAAAACAGCCTCACCAGCCCATTGTCTAAACCGTTTAATAATATTTTCTTCAGTATCAGTATGAGCAACCATTGTGTCTGTTATCGAAGTTAATTTTGTTGTAAAATCAGATAGCGGGAATCCAGGATTAATATATTCTGAAAACTTTTCAATGACATTACCAAGCTGCATTTTAACGGCTGACAATTCAATAATCTTATCTGTGACAGCGGATAGTCCAGTTGTTTCTAAATCAAATGCTACATAAATTGTATTCTTATCAAGTAACGTAACTGGTGATAAATTAAACCCAATTGGTTCCCCATCTTCAACAAGGTTGGCTTCCATACCATAAATCATTTTTAAATCGTTTTTCTGTCCGGCAGCTACTGCTTCTGGAAAACCCTGCACGTTAGCTGTATCAATGATTGCTAGTGCCTCTTGTCCCCAATTCTTAGCTAGTTTTGCCACAGCAGCATAATCGGTTACCGCATCCATTGATGACATAGTAGAGTGGACCTGTAGTTCAATACGTTTTTTATCACCTTGATATTTTTCTTGACGACCTTCATGATCAATAACTTGCAAATCATAAATGTTTAACACCAATTCACGCGCATAAGTATCTTCTTGGACATTACCAGACATGCGTACCCACATACCAGTTTTCAAGTTTTCAAACACGGCCTCATCAGATTCATTGTTTGAAAACTTTTTCGCAGCTATGGCACTTGAATAGTCTGTTACTTTAAGTGTCATGAGTTTACGTCCTGAACGTAGTTCACGAACCTCACTAGCAAATATATATCCTTCAACAACAACACGATTTTCTTCATTATCAATTGTTTCTAGCCGTGTTATCTCGGCATCATTTGCAATTTTACGTCCTAATGTTAATTTCACACCTGTTATTGATGATTTTGGTTTAGCTTGTTCACTAGCTTTAATCGCCTTTTGCAAATCTTCATTCACCTTGGCATGATGTTGCGCAACACTATCTTCAATTTGTTGCGCTAAGACATCATCTTTGCTTGGTGTCAAAATGACTTTAGGAAAACCAAGATTTTGATAAGCAGTCACAATTGAATCTAATGCAGATTCATTTAAAGAACTGTATAATAGCTGAGCACCCACGGCAACACTATAGTGATTCTGGTCTATTCTTTTTAGCATCGTGTTACTAGCCATTTGTTGAATTATGGCATGATTGAGATTGGATTCTGCAAGTGCAATATGCCAATATTGATTAATTAGCTCTTCACTAATCACTTGAACTGGTGTTTTAATAATTACTACAGTTCTTGCAATATTAGTAAATGCCTTGTGTAGATTTTGACGAAGTTGCATCAATACATTAACGGGTAATATTTTATCTAAGGTTAATTGAAAAGTCCAAGTTTTTGAATTTTTCGAAACAACAACCTGTGTTAATTCACCATTACTAAAAAAGCCCTGTATTTCTTTTGGTAACTGAATATGATTCAGTAAATGCTGTAATTGTTCTTGTTGGGTTAATACCATATTTCCCTCTAATTTATTGATTAAAAAAACCGAAAGATTCGGTTTTTTGTCTTATTTATCACCGCTCAGCAATACTGAAACAGAATCAACGACCTCACTTAGGCGCATCTCAATATTTGTATTACTTGCACGCACTTTAACTTCGACGATATCTTCACTGGCTTTTTTACCGACCGTAATTCGAATTGGTAAGCCTATAAGATCCGCGTCAGCAAACTTAACGCCAGCACGTTCTTTTCGATCATCAACTAATACTTCTAATCCTTGTGTTGTCAATAACGCTTCTAATTGTCCTGCCACACGTACTTGATCGGCATCTTTTATATTGACTGGCACAATGTGTACATCAAATGGCGCAACATTTGCAGGCCATACAAGACCATCTTCGTCAGCTTTTTGTTCAACAATAGCACTCAGAAGACGCGACACACCGATGCCATAAGACCCCATAATCATGTCTGTTTGACGCCCATTCTCATTCAACACTTGCGCGCCTAACACTTTTGAATAACGCGTACCGAGTTTAAATATATGCCCGATCTCAATTCCTGGCGTAAATACTAACTTACCTTTACCGTCAACTGCAGTATCTCCCTCACGTGCTGTGCGGAAATCACCAATATTTTCTTCAAGCAGTTTAACATCACGTTGCCAATTAATATTTCGATAATGTTTGCCATCTTCGTTCGCACCAGCAACAAAATTTACCATATCAGCAGCACGTTCATCAACCAACAATTGCACTTCTTCAGGTAGATTAACCGGCCCTAATGACCCAAATCCAGCTCCCAATAGGTCGCGTACCTGATTTTCTTCTGCAACTTCAAGCGTATCAACCTTCAAGAAATTTTGCACCTTCACAGTGTTAACTTCAAAATCACCGGACGTTACAACTGCCACTAATTTATCATCAGCCATAAACATAATTGTCTTTGCAATCATTGTCGCTTCAACTGATAAGAAATTTGAAATTTCTGTAATCGTTTTTTCATTCGGCGTATCAATTAATGTTAATTCTTGAGCTTCTGTAGTTAGATTTTGTCGTTCGTAAAAATCTTTCGCCATCTCTAAGTTAGCCGCGTAATCTGTTGCATCAGAGTAGGCAATAATATCTTCTCCGGCAGCAGCAGGGGCTGAAAATTCTTTTGAATCTGATCCGCCCATCGCGCCGGCATCACCAACAATGGCACGATATGACAACCCAATACGATCAAAAATTTTAATATAGGCAGTTTCCATATTATGAAATGCTTGATCTAATCCTGCGTGGTCTGCACTAAATGAATAGGCATCTTTCATAATAAACTCACGTGTACGTAAGAGCCCAAAACGTGGTCTATTTTCATCACGAAATTTTGGCTGAATTTGATAAACAACCAACGGCAATTTCTTATAAGATTTAATGTCATCAGACATGAGTTGTGTAAATGTTTCTTCATGTGTCGGACCTAAAATAAAATCACGATCCTGACGGTTTTTAAACTTATACAATGCGGGTCCATATGTTTCATACCTGCCCGATTTTTCCCAAAGTTCAGCGGGTAAAATTTCTGGTACCAGCATTTCATTAGCATCAATAGCATTCATTTCTTCGCGAATGATATTTTCAATTTTATTTAATACACGCTTAGCCATTGGTAAATATGAGAACATGCCTGCTGCTACAGGACGAATAAATCCAGCTTTAAGTAATAACTGATGACTTTTAACTTCTGCATCAGCAGGTATTTCTCGTAAAGTTGGCATTAACAATTTAGATTGTTTCATAGTAATCCTCGCTCAATTTTTTTTGAATAGTATATGACGTTTATTATCTAACGATTCATCGCAATAAATCGTTTATTGTTACAGCAATCATCAAAACAAACATGAAAATAGCACCGCCAATCGTCACTACATTTTCAATCGATGCTGGTAATGGTCTACGAAGAACAGCTTCTATAGCATTTAAAACCAATTTACCGCCGTCCAAAGCTGGTATTGGAACCAAATTCATGATACCTAAATTTAAAGATAGCATAGCCATAAAGGCCAAAATACCCAAAAATCCTGTTTTGGCTACCGTGGATGTTTGTTTAGCGATAGATACCGGACCGCCCAGTTTATCTAAACTAAATCCACCAGAAAAGAGATGACTCAAAGCGTACCAAATTCTTTGTATCGTCGTGCTTGTTGTTAAAACACCGTATTTAATGCGTGAACCAAAATCCGTATATGTCCGTGCTGTTATACCTACTAATGATCTGTTAACACCATCTATTTTAACAGTTTTCGCGGTCATGTTTAATTTAATTTTATTTCCATTTCGCAGTACTGAAAAAACAAACTTATTGGTTGGTGTATTACTAATGGTGGTCGCCACCTGTTCCCAAGTGGACATTTTTTGATTATTAATAGCAATAATTTGATCATCAGCCCTTAAACCAGCTTTTCTTGCGGGCATATTATTTTGGACAGTACCAACAATTGGTTCGTTTAGCGTCACTTCTGGTAAGGCAAATGCCAATCCAGAAAATACGATCAGCGCTAAAATAAAATTCATTGCTGGTCCCGCAATATTAATTAGCGCGCGTTTATAAACTTTAGCACTTTGAATCCACGTATCTCGCGGTGCAATTTGAATTTCTGTCCCATTATTTTCAACAATAGTCGCATCGTGATGAACTGCTAATGTTTTTGATAACTCATCGCCATTTAGAAAACCGGTTAAAGTTAAGTCATCACTTAAATCAAATGTATCTACTTGAAATGGTACCCCGTCGCCAAATTCATGAATACGCTTATCAATTTTTACAATGTTTTTTTGATCGTCAAATATTAAGCGTACCCGTTGCCCAGAATCTAAGTCGGCTTCTTCATCTAATCCTGCCATGCGAACATAGCCACCTACTGGCAATATACGAACCGTATACGCTGTATGATTACGATGCCAACTTAACAACTTTGGCCCCATACCAATTGCGAATTCACGCACCAGTACCCCCGCTTTTTTAGCGACAAAAAAATGACCGAATTCATGTACTGCTACCAATACACCAAAAACAAATATAAATGCAATAATTGCGGTTAAATTCATATGGTTTTTATCCTAACATACCTAAAATAGCCATCAACGGCATTACGATGAGCATTGAGTCAAAACGGTCTAAAATACCGCCATGACCTGGCAATATATTTCCTGAATCTTTAACACCATAATGTCTTTTAAATCCTGATTCAATTAGATCTCCCAATTGTCCTGCAATTGACAAAATAATTGCAAACACCAGCAATTCAAGTAACCCATAATTTGGCAACCATTTAAACATACTAAAAAGTATCGGAATAATGACAATAGCAACTACACTACCACCAATCGATCCCTCCCATGTTTTATTAGGGCTAATTTTAGGCGCCAATTTATGTTTCCCCATTGCCCGTCCAAACATGTATGCGCCGGAATCAGTTATCCAAACAATCAACATACCGAAAAAAACTGTTGGCAACCCAACACTCGCTGCTTGAAAAAAATAATGAAAGCCCGTACCAATGTATAACATAGCCAATGTCAATGCCCCTGCATCATCAAAATTAAAATGATTACGAGCTAGTACTGTATTTAATAGCATTAAGAATGCCAAGATGTAAAACACAATATGAGCACTTTGAATAAACGGGATGTCATGCCAAAAGCTGTTAGGCAAGGTAATTGCGATGACCCCCACAAAACTAATGAGCGCCTCGGTTGATACCAAAATAATATGCTTCATCCGTAAGATTTCACTCATCGCAATAACCCCCATTATCAATGTTAAAATCAATAATGGCAACTTACCTATAATCAGAAGTGGTACAAAGATGAGTAAAGCCACAACGGCAGTTATAACACGCACTTTCATTTATTAAGTCTCGCTTTCGTATTTGTCGTTTAAACCGCCAAATCGACGATCACGTGAGGTAAATGATGTAATAGCTTCAACTAAATTATCTGCAGTATAGTCTGGCCATAGGACATCAGTGAAATATAGTTCTGTATAAGCTGCTTGATAAGGCATAAAATTGCTCAAACGCAATTCTCCCGAGGTTCGTATCATTAAATCAGGTGCAGCCAAATCACCTAGGTTGCCTGTCTGTAATGCCTTCGAAAAAAGGGTAGCATTAATGTCACTTGGCAAAATCTCACCACTGGCTACCTGCTGAGCTAAGGTTTTAGCTGCCTCAACGATCTCTACTTGCCCACCATAATTCAAGGCAAAATTCAAAATCATTCCCGTCCCCTGAGCAGTCTGACTGATGGCATTTTTCACTGCTATTTGTGTTCTTTTTGGGAGGCCATCAATATTTCCCATTATTTGAACTTGAATATTATTTTTAACCAAATCTGGCACAAAATCATTAAAAAAATCAATTGGCAATTGCATTAAAAAGTTAACTTCATCCTTTGGACGCGACCAATTTTCAGTTGAAAAAGCATATAAAGTTAATACTTTAACGCCTAAATCACTTGCCGCTGTAGCTATTTTTTTGACTGTATTCATTGCCGTTTTGTGACCAGCAATTCTTGGCATAAGACGTTGTTTCGCCCATCGACCATTACCATCCATAATAATAGCAACATGATCGGGTATTTTCAATTGTGCCTGTACAGTACTAATATTCGTTTTCGTTTTAAAAAGCGCCAAGATGGCCCCCTCCTTGATGCGCAACATGCGCAATGGTATCTAATTCATTTTACCAGATGTCACGCTCAGGCACAAAAAAACGTGATAAGAATTTTCTTATCACGTCCAAATTTTATTGTACTGTGACGGATTTCGCCAAATTTCTAGGACGATCAACGTCAAGATTACGATCTAATGTTGCATAGTAGGCAATTAATTGAGCAGGTATGACTGTTAACAATGGCATTAATAATTCATTAACATCTGGTAAAATATAAGCATCGCCTTTTTTGGCAAGGGCTTTGCCTGAAATAATAATTGTATTAGCACCTCGGGCTGCTACTTGTGCAATTTCACCACGCACTAACCCTGCGGTCTTTGACTGTGTTAACAAGGCAAAAACCGGTGTGCCTTCTTCAATTAATGAAATTGTACCGTGTTTTAATTCACCAGCAGCAAATCCTTCTGTTTGAATATAAGAAATCTCTTTTAACTTCAAGGCAGCTTCAACAGCTACTGCAGCATCCAAACCACGACCAATGTAAAACGCTGATTTTTGTCCTCGTAACGCTTGTTCAGCAATTGTTTTAAATTCATCTTTTTGATCAATAATAACTTGCATTTCAACAGCAGTTTTCGCTAATTCATTTTTCAAATCAATTTGGCTATCACCCACTGCATGCGCCAAAATTGCTTCGACAATAATTTGTGCTGTGTAGGCTTTTGTAGAAGCCACCGCAATTTCTGGACCAGCCAGCAATGGTAGCGCAAAGTTTGCTTCACGTGTTAAAGTTGAATTCATAACGTTTGCTAAAGTCAAAGAGGGATAACCTTGCTTAACTACGTTATCAAGAACTTCACGGGAATCGGCTGTTTCTCCTGATTGGCTCAAGAAAATAAAGAATGGCCGTTGGCTTAACAATGGTTGATCGTAAGCAAATTCCGAAGAAATATGTACTTCTGTCGGAATGCCAGTCCATTGTTCAAAATACCGTTTTCCCACAAGTCCCGCGTGATAGGATGTACCGGCAGCAACAATATAAAGGCGATCAGCTGCTTTAATTGCTGCAATAATGTCATCATCAATATTTTGAATTTGTGCATTGTCATCAAAGTAATATTGTGATAATGTATGTGCCACAATCACTTGTTCATCAATTTCTTTTAACATGTAGTAAGGATATACACCTTTATCAGTTTCTGACGCGTCGATATCCAAATGAAATGACTCACGTGTCACTTCATGACCCTGTACGTCAAACAAACGAACTGCTTTTTTATCAATAATTGCAACGTCACCATCTAATAATTCAATAAAATCTTGCGTCACATCAAGCATTGCTGCTGCATCTGATGTCACAACATTGCCCTGATCTGCCACACCAATTAACAATGGTGACTTTTTCTTAGCAGCATACAATAAATCAGGTGTTTCATTATCCATTAACAAAAATCCATAAGCAGAATTATCATCCAACAAAGAAATCATTTGACGAAAAGCATCAAATGTTGACATATTATTTTCTCTTGAAAACTTATCAATCAATTGAACAGCAATTTCAGTATCAGTTTGTGAGTGTAACTTCACTCCTTGTAAGTAGGTATCGCGTAATTCATCATAATTTTCAATAACGCCATTATGAACCAAGAAAAAGCGGCCATCTTCAGACATATGCGGATGCGCATTTTCGACAGAAACGCCACCATGCGTAGCCCAACGCGTATGTGCAATACCTGCTGTACCAGTGATATTTTTGTTTTTTGTTGCAGCTTCCAATACTGAAACACGACCTTTTTCTCGTACTAGAAAGTCACCAGCATCGCCACCGTTAACATAAACACCAGCCGAGTCATAGCCACGATACTCTAGTTTTTCTAAACCCCTTAACAAACTTGGTAAAACTTGATTCAATCCTGTAGCACCAACAATTCCACACATAAATATATCCTCTTTTTTAAATTGGTTAAAATTTCAATATCGCACTAACAACCACTATTTTAAAGTAAAACAGGCTATTTGTCAACGATATATATAAATTGGTATAGGTCTAATTAACAGCTTATTTTCTTTACTAGGCAACATCTATCATTCACAAACACTAAACTGTGGTAAACTATTAAAAAATGAAAGTGGGCGTTACCGTGACAAAAAACGTGACATGGCATATTATTAATGCCAAAATTTTAGATGTATTCAATCTTAAATTTGATGAAACAGAACTTTGGATAGACAATGCCAAAATTATTTATCGTGGCCATCGCTCAGATCTACAAGCCCTACATACATATGACGCTCAGGGGCAGTATATTGTTCCCGGATTAATTGATGCTCACGTGCATATTGAAAGTTCATTATTAGCACCTAGTGAGTTTGGTAAACTAGTCATCCCACATGGCATTACTAGAATTTTTGCCGATCCACATGAAATTGCTAGTGTTTCCGGCGTTTCAGGTATTCAATATATGTTAGAGGAGGCACGTCAATCGCCTCTCCACATACACTACATGTTGCCATCATCTGTTCCAGCAACATCATTTGAGCATGCTGGTGCAACACTACACGCAGACGCGCTTAAACCATTTTATAGTGTGCCAGAAGTTAATGGTCTGGCCGAAGTAATGGATTTCCCTGCTGTTTTCAATGAAGATAATGATATGCATCAAAAAATTATGGACGCACAGGCAGCCGGCAAACATGTCGATGGCCACGCTTCAGGATTATCACGAGAACAACTCGCAATTTATCGCAAATATGGTATTGATACCGATCACGAAAGTGAAAATGCGACACAAGCACTTGAACGTTTAAATTCAGGGTTTTCAGTATTTGTACGTGAAGGCACAGTTGAACGTGACGAAGTCGCTATTCTGCCGGCAATCAATGTTGCCAATCAATCACACTTTTCATTCGCTACTGATGATAAAACAGCAAATGACATACAGCATGAAGGTTCAATTGATTTCAGCGTCAAGTTAGCAATTAAAAATTGTATGGCTCCTGCCATGGCTTTCACAATTGGTAGTTATAATGCTGCCCAAGCACAGCATCTCCAAAATATTGGCGCATTAACTGACGGTTTTGTGGCTGATTTAGTCATAATCAATCAACTAGATGATTTTACTGTGAAAAAAACGATGATAAATGGCGAATGGTATGTTGAACCAGCAACCCAAGTGACACCAATAGCCAATCAACTTCTCAATTTTACTTTGACAGCATCAGATATTGAATTACCGATTGATCCTAAAAAGCCCGCACATGTGATTAATATCATGCCTCATCATATTACGACACAGCATACTATTGAAAACGTTCCAAGTGATAATGGCTATTTTATGCCAAATGATGCTTACGCAAAAATAGTTGTCGCAGAACGATACCATAATCTTGGGCACGGTATTGGTATCATCAAAGGATTTAATCTGACATCTGGCGCAATTGCTTCAACTATTGCTCATGATTCTCACAATATCATCATTGCTGGTACAAACGATTCAGATATTATTCTCGCTGCCGATACATTACGTGAAATTGGTGGCGGACAAGTTGTTGTCAATAATGGCAAGATAACAACTTTACCACTTGCCATTGGTGGATTGATGTCTGATCAGCCATTTCAAGATACAATTTTGACCAATAACAAATTACAACAGGCTTTTTCTGATATTAGCGACATTAAGTATGACCCCTTCTTAACGTTATCCTTCATGGCACTACCAGTTATTCCAAGTCTTAAAATTACAGATCAAGGATTGTTTGATTTCAACAGTTTTTCTTTCATTCAGGTTCAAGACTAATTATGAAAACACTATGTATCGCTCCAGAACAACTCCTAACAATTCTGCTAGGTAAACCAGTAACACTCCGCATTGATTATACCGGTCTATTATTACTAGCATCAGAAAAGAATAAACAGCGTAATTTACCATCTGAAATGGCTGCCTGCATTATTTATATTGATAATCACCAAATCACATTTGTTTCCCTAGTTCACCCATTCAAGTTACACACACATTTTGACATTTTCCAAACTGACGACAATCATATTCATCGTGAACCATACAATTGGTTTGGGCCTCAATCATTAGTCATTGAAAAAAAATTAAAAGATTTTTCAATGAGCTATGATGGCCCGTTGAATAGTGATGGCAATATTCCTAGAGAATTTATTCCAGATAATATTGCAGAACCAGTTATTTTATCCGATAAATATTGGCAGGATTATACGCAATTTGTTAATGATCCTGATCATAGTTTTGCTGCACAAATTAAACCCATGTTTAAACAGCAATAAAAATACACGAACTAAGACATATCTTAGTTCGTGTATTTTTTAATAACTCGTCACCCACGCTAAATACTAAAACTAATCATGTTCGATCCCTGAAGTGCCATCAGTAATATTGACATGACGTGGTCGTGATCCGTCAGCTGGACCAATATAGCCACCAGCTTCTAAATCATCAATTAATCGCGCAGCGCGATTGTAACCAATACGAAAACGACGTTGTAGTAATGATGTTGACGCTTTTTGTTGTTCAATAATAAATTGGATAGCCTCTTGAAATAGTTCATCTTCACTATCGCCTTGACTCACACCATTGCCATTATCTTGTGAAATTTCATCATCAGTTACAGTCATTGACTCTGAGTATTGGGCCTCTTGTTGTGCTTTAACAAACTCGACAACATTAGTGACATCAGTATTACTGATGAATGCACCTTGAACTCGTTGTGTTGGTTTTCCTGGTGGCGCAAAAATCATATCTCCTTTGCCTAACAATTTTTCAGCGCCATTACTGTCTAAAATGGTGCGTGAATCGATACCTGAAGCCGTTCTAAAAGCAATACGTCCAGGAATATTACTTTTAATTGTCCCATTAATAACTTTGACATCTGGCCGTTGCGTTGCTAGAATCATATGAATCCCTGCTGCTCGCGCTTTTGCACCTAAACGGGCAATAGATACTTCTATTTCTGAACCAACTGTACTCATCAAATCTGCAAATTCATCAACAATGGCTATAATATAGGGCATTTTCTGCATAACACTAGCACCAGATTCTTTTGCTTCAGCATTTTGCTTGTCAACTGCTAAGTTATATTCACTAATATTACGTTTACCAAATTGCGCAAGTAATTTATAACGATTTTCCATTTCATCTACAACTTTTTGCAAAGACTTGGCTGCTTTTCGCGGATCAGAAACAACTGGGGTCAATAAATGTGGAATACCATTATAAATTGATAATTCAACTACCTTCGGATCGACCATCATCAATTTCACTTCACTTGGTCTTGCTTTTAGGAGAATTGAAATAATGATACTATTTAAACCGACTGATTTACCTGAACCTGTTGATCCAGCAATTAATAAATGTGGCATATCTGCTAAATTAGCCATGATAATATTGCCTGTGACATCACGACCCAAAGGAACGTTCAAAAGATGTTTATCATCTTTAGGTGCTTGTTCAATCATGTCACGGAAACCAACTGTAGCCTGGGTATCATTTGGCACTTCAATACCTACATATGGTTTACCAGGTATTGGTGCTTCAATTCGAATAGACTTTGCTGCTAATGCTAATGCCAAATCGTCGGATAAATTAGCAATGCGATTAACTTTAACACCCTGCCCTGGTTTAAGTTCATACTGCGTCACAGTCGGTCCAAGAGACACACTAGTCACTTCCGCTTCTACACCAAAGCTAAGTAGTGTATCACGCACTAAGCGCGATTTTTCAGTCAAGCTTTTAAATTCCTTCGTTTGATCAGTTGGCGTGATTTGCGTTAATAAATCAATAGTTGGCAATTGATAGTCGGGATTCTCATCTTCTATTGTGCCTGTCGCCAACTCAATCAATTCATCACTAGTTTCGGTTTGCTCGCCTACATTTTTTGCCACAACATCATTTTGTATAGCTTCTTCTGTTACAGGTCCCTGCCACTTAATTTCAGGCTTTACAAAGTCCTCAGCATTTTGTGTGTGCTGATCAGTAACAGACTGTGGTTCTTCAGATATTACCGGCTTTGTTTCTTGATGAACACCTAATGGATCATCGCCGTAATCAGTCATACGCTTTCTTTGCCGATCACGTTTTTTAAAAAGTGGTGCTCGTGGTGGCATATTTGCATGTTGTTCTTGAACATATGCAACGCCTTTTTGCGCTTTTTCAATCCCTTTTTGCGTCAAATCACGAGCAGGAATACGGAAAAAAATAACAATCCCAGCAAACAATAAAATTACCGAAACTATCCACGTGCCAATATTTGACATCAGCGTAAATAATAACTGATAAATTATAGCACCTACGCTACCACCACCCACCGGTGTATTTGATGCCTTATTAACAAAATCCTGGCCTATTAAATGGCCTACCTCTTGCGTATAACCATTGCCATTTTTCAATGAGTATGTAAAAAATAGCAAGGAGGATATGGTAAGTAATGAAATAAAGACCATAATAGCCCCTATCCAGAAATGTCCCGCAATTTTTGGTAATTTTTTAAATACAAAATAATAAATCAAAACAGCCGTCAACGGGACTAAAAATCCAAGATATAAGTTACCAAAGAAGAAGCGAACGGCATTTGCCGTATACGCGCCTAATAAACCTAGTTTAAATATACCTAAAATACCAAATAATGCCGTCATTAAAATAACGATATTTTTACTAATATTTTTATTTGTGTTTTTTCGTGACGTCGGTGTACGACGCTTTTGTGGTGTTTTTCGAGTTGCCAATTATCTTCACCTTTATAATTAATTATTACCTAAACTTTATTTTACCATGAAAGCAAAACAAACACTTGTTCGCTTGTATTCTTAAAATTGTCTTACACAATATAAAAAGTCACAACCAAGGTTGCGACTTTTTATAGCTCGTGAGAGAATCGAACTCTCGATTCCGCCGTGAAAGGGCAGCGTCTTAGCCGCTTGACCAACGAGCCATGGTCAGATGCTATTTCATTATTGAAATAACTATACCATATTAACAATTATTCCAACCATTGTCAACCGATTACTTCAATTTATCTTGTTCATAGTTATGAATTGTATCTAAATTAGGAAAATGTTGTTGACGTAACGCTTCAAACAAAACAATTGCAACGGTATTTGACAGATTTAACGACCTAATATGTGTATCGTTTTGTGGAATACGGATGGCTTTTTCAGGGTTTTGACGCATAAATACTTCCGGTAGCCCAGTCGTTTCCTTACCAAACAAGAAGTACTGATCACCCTGCATTTGCATATAATTAGGTTGTGTGTAATCCATGTTAGCAAATTTTGAAACTAAATAAAGTTGATCTTTGTCAGTCAAAGTTGCTAGAAAATCAGGCAAGCTTGCATGTTTCACTAGTTTCACATGTTCCCAGTAATCCAATCCTGCACGTTTAACATGCTTATCATCAAGATCAAAACCTAATGGCTCGATTAAGTGTAAAATGGCATCAGTACCCGCCGTGGTACGTGCAATATTACCAGTATTTGCTGGCATTAATGGTTCAAATAATACAATATGATTAGTCATTTCTATATATCTTCCACTTCATCTTTATAAAATTCTGAATTGTTGCGCCACCACATATATATCCGTATCACAATAACCTTTACAACAGCATAAGTTGGTACTGCTAAAATGATACCTAAAACACCAAAAATGTGTCCACTACTTAATAATACAACAATTACTGTTACTGGGTGGATAGATAACGCCTCGCCCAAAATTTTTGGTGCAATAACATGTCCTTCAATTGGTTGCTCGATAGCTAACACGATAATTGCCAATACGAGCATTTTTGGCCCACCTGCTATTAGCGCCACAGTCCATACTGGTACTTGTGCAATAATTGACCCAACATAGGGAATCATGTTAAACAAACCTGCTATTAATGCAAGTAGAATGCCATAGGGCAACCCAATCAATGTGAAGCCAATACTAAACATAATCATAACTGCAAAAGCAACACCCAATTGTCCACGAATGTATTGTGCAATTTGTTTGCTAATATCTGTCAGTAACTGTTGTATTGATTGTTGTGCTTGAGGTGGAAATTTTTCAGCAATAAATTCAGAAAATTTATGGCCATCTAATAACATATAATATAAAATAAAAGGCGTTGCAACAGCTGTTATGCCAACAGTTGTTAATATTGATGCAAATGAACTGATGCCAGCTACACCAGTTGTCAGGTATTTTCGACTCCAATCAATCACAGTTTGGTTAATATTGGTGTTTGTATGATTTAAAAATTCTCTCACCGGATTGAATTGATCTGATTTAAATGTTTCGTTAATGAAATTCTGACTTGTGTGCCAATAGCTCGGCCAATTATCAGTAAAAGTGACGACCTGACTGCGCAATACAAAAACAACGGTCGTTAGAATCCCTGCTATTATTGCTAATAATAATACCAAAATGATACCAATTGATATGCCACGTGGCAATCGCGTGTATTTACTAATTAAATTAACCACTGGACTTAGCAAGTAATAAAGTACACCAGCAATTAAAATCGGCGCACCCACTGCTGTAAATAGCGCACGTACTGGTTCAAATATAAAACGCACTTGCCAACCCAAAAAAATAATTAATAAGATGAGTAAAATAACAAGCAAACCTTGTAATAAATCATTTCCTGAAAACAATCGACGATACCAAGACTGTTGTTCTTTGTTTTTAGCCATGAAATCCCTCCAATAATTACGCTACTAAAATACTAAAATTCTTTTTTTACATTTAATGTTGCATTTTTGTATTATATCTATATTACCATATTTCGCACAATCCTAAGCACACAATGTTTGCCCGTTTTATCAATGAATCCTGCCTAAAAAGATTAAATATGATAATATTAAAGTAACTCATATTTCAGAAAGAATCCTTATGTCCACAACTGCAACCGCACATACGAATATTGCTCTTATTAAGTATTGGGGTAAAAAAGATCCTATCTTAAATTTACCAACTACCAGTTCAATATCCCTGACACTTGAGCAATTTTACACGCAAACAACGGTCACTCCAAATACACATAGTGATCAATTAATTTTAAACAATTTATCGGTAGACACAACAAGGACGCACCATTTTTTAAATATTTTACGCGAACAGCTTGGTCATTTTAGTCCGTTAACAGTCACATCAACAAATCATGTGCCAACCAGTGCTGGGTTAGCTTCTTCGGCTTCAGCATTTGCGGCGCTCACAGGTGCTGTCACACGTGAGCTTGGACTTATAAGGTCAAATGAGTCCCTATCACGTCTTGCACGTCGTGGTTCTGGATCCGCTTCACGATCGCTTTATGGTCATTTTGCCGTGTGGCATGAAGGTGTAGATGACATATCGTCGTTTGCTGAGAGTCTGCATGCTCCTGATATGCCAATAGCCCTTGTAGTTGCTGAAGTGTCATCTGACGTTAAAAAGGTTAGCTCTAGTGAAGGGATGCGGCGCGCGATGACATCACCAAGCTATGGTGACTGGTTAAATCAGAGTAAAAATCAATTCGTTGATATGCAAGCTGCCGTAATGGCTAAAGACATTGAGAAAATTGGTAGTATTGCAGAAGACAACGCGTTAAGTATGCATGCATTAAATCTAACTGCACGACAACAAGCTTTCACTTACTTCACAAGTGAGACACAACAAATACTAAACATCATTCAAGATATCCGCCATCAGGGCTTGTTGGCTTTTGCAACCATAGATGCTGGTCCTAATGTCAAGATTATCACAACTTTAACCACTGCCCCACATGTTGTTGCAGCCTTACATGACAAACTACCGCAACTTCATATCGAAACTGCTACAAGCGGATCAGGTATAACTTATGACTAAAGTTTTCATCCCCGGTAAACTTTTTTTAGCCGGCGAATATGCTATAACACACCCTGGTAACACAGCAATAATTGCTGCTACAACTACTGGTCTAAGCGTTGAAATAACGCCCTCAAATACAAAATCAAGTGCCTATTCAAATACCCTACCTAAGCAGTGGCATTTCGAAATTAATCACACCGAAAATCAATATACTGATGACTGGCGTTATGTTAGAGCTGCAATTAAAATTATCCATGACTATGTCAAGATTAATACAAACAATAATCATTTCAACGAAGTCATGATGACAATTACAAGCAACTTAAATGGTCCATTTGGTAAAATTGGATTAGGATCTTCAGCCGCTGTTGTTGTTGGCGTTGTTGAAGCGTTTAATGATTTTTTCCAACTCAACTTACCAATTTTGACACGCTTTAAATTAGCTAGTTTAGCTCATCTACATGTACAAAAAAATGGTTCTCTAGGTGATATTGCCGCAATTACTTATGGTGGTGTCATTGCCTATCAAAGCCCAGATTTATCTGAGTTTACACAAACTGATAAGAATTGGCTAAACCCTACTATTGTCAATAAACCTTGGTCAAAATTAGCAATTACATCACTACCTTGGCCAACAGACTGGCAACTACTGCTTGGTGCAACGCATGAGTCTGCAGACACTAAATCTGCTATCAAAAATATTAACTTAGCGCAAGAATTTTTATCTGAAAGTCAATATATCGTTCAAAATATTATTAATACAGTCATTACAGGTAACTATGTTAATTTTTCTAAGGGTTTGCGTGACAATCAGCTGCTACTCACTCATAATTTACCTGCTGGTTATATCACACCAAAATTAGCCATATTACTGAAGAGCCTAAAAAATGTTGCTGGAAAAATTAGCGGCGCTGGTTTTGGGGACAATGGCTTTGCAGTATTTAATGACAATGTTGATAATCTCATCTATTTTTGGCAATTACATCAAATCGATACACAAGTCATTGTTATTTCACCACAAAAAGAGGTTAATTATGAGTGAATCTCAGCAAGCACATCGTAAAGATGAACATTTATCACTTGGTGTCAATATCTGGCGTCAAAATCAACGACTACAAGTTGGTGCTGGTTTTAACGATATACGCTGGTTACCTAACACTTTCCCAGAAATGTCAATAGCAGATGTGAACCTTAGTACAACAATTTTAAATCATCACTTTGATTGGCCTTTTTATATCGAAGCAATGACCGGTGGTTCACATTTGACTGGCCGCATTAATGGACAACTTGCCCAAATAGCCAAAAAAACGAATTTGGCAATGGCAGTTGGTTCACAATCAATTGCTCTAAAAGAATCTGACGCAGTACCCTCCTTTAAAATTGCCCGTCACAACAATCCTGAGGGGTTTTTAATTGCCAATTTAGGTGCAGACCATCCGATAGAAAATGTTCGTAATGCTATTGATATGATTGATGCTAACGCAATTGAAATGCACGTTAATGTCGGCCAAGAACTCGTTATGGCAGAAGGTGATCGTGAATTTTATTGGCTTGAAAATCTTGCAACAATCATTGCTAAATCACCTGTTCCAGTTATCATCAAAGAAGTTGGTTTTGGTATGAGTGACCAGGCTTTTGAAATAATCAATCAACTTGGACCTGCCGCAGTTAATGTTGGTGGCGCCAATGGCACCAATTTTGCAGTCATCGAACGGCGCCGTAATCGACAGCCAGATACTTTCAACATCGATCAATTTGGCTTATCCACAGTAGAAAGTTTATTATCAGCACAATTAGTAGCTAATCAAGTACCACTAGTTGCAACAGGTGGTATTCAGTCTGCAAATGATATTGTGACCAGTTTAATGCTTGGTGCCTCCTTAACTTCAAGTGCAGGATTTATGCTAGCAACGCTGATGGATAAAGGCGAAACTGCACTTATTCAACAAATTGAAGATTGGCAACGTGCTTTGCCACGTCTGTTTACGCTACTGGGTGCCAAAAATGTGGCATCCCTACAAACTGCACAACGGCTGTATTCACCTACATTACAAAATTTTATCAATCAACGTCAAAGCGCGACTCACTAGGAGCCGCGCTTTTATAATTTATTAAAATTTTATGATCAAAAATAACTATCAAACAACAAGAACACAACCTACTTAATTAAATCCAATTTATCAAAATCCACAACAGCAATAACTGGTAAATTACGGAAAAAGTTATTATAATCCATACCATAACCAACTAAAAATTCATCCGGCACATCTAAACCAAAATAATCAACTTCAAAATCAACCACACGAGCTGCTTTTTTATCAGCCAACGCTACAGTTGTCACTGTTGCTGCGCCTTTTAAATCAAAATAATTATGCAACCATTGCATCGTTCGCCCAGAATCAATAATTTCGTCGACAATAACGACATCACGACCCGTTAAATCCATACTCACATCATGTACAACTTTAACTTGTCCTGTTGATTCAAGACCAGAATAACTTTTAACATCAATGAAATCGAAATCAACATCAAGTGGCATTTTACGTAATAAATCTGTTGCAAAAATCACCCCACCTTTAAGTACAGCAATAAATACAGGTCGCTGTAACTGATCTTCAAATTTGACTGTTAACTCGTTTGCCACACGTTGCACTTGTGCCTGAATATCAGTTTCAGTTGCCAAGACTGATTTGATAGCTGGGTGATTAATTAACGACCTCATACTAAACCTACCCTCTTAAAAATTTCATCAACATGACGTAAATGATAATGATAATCAAAGGCATCATCAATTTGGACTTTTGTTAAGTGTGATGAAATTGTACGATCAGCATCAACAAGATCACGAAACATCAGACGTTCGTCCCAAGAACGAGCCGTCAAGGGTTGTACAGTATCATAGGCTTGTTCACGAGATAATCCAGCATCAATCAAACTTAACAAGAGACGTTGCGAGTATATCAAACCATATGTACGGTCCATATTTTTTTGCATTGTATCCGGAAAAACACCCAAATTATTTAAAATACCAGTATGTCGTGTTAACATATAGTCAATAATGGCAGTTGCATCTGCTAAAATAATGCGCTCTGCAGACGAATGTGAAATATCACGTTCATGCCATAATGTCACATTTTCTAGTGCTGTAACAGCATAGCCACGCAAAACACGTGCCAAGCCAGTAATGTTTTCATCACCAATTGGATTACGTTTATGTGGCATGGCAGAAGAACCTTTTTGCCCCTTAGCGAACCCTTCTTCAACTTCATGGATTTCTGAACGTTGTAGGGCCCGAATTTCAGTGGCCAGTTCTTCCATTTGTGTGCCAATTAAAGCGATAGTTTGAACATAATCAGCATGTAAATCACGTGGTAAAACCTGTGATCCAATAGGTTGTGCAGTCAACCCAAGCTCTTGCATGGCAACTTCTTCAACATAGGGTGGCACATTCGCAAATGTTCCCACAGCACCAGATAACTTGCCTGTTTCAACTTCTGAAGCCACACGATCAAAACGTTCAATTGCTCGCGTTGCCGAAGCATAAAAACGTGCCATTTTCAAGCCAAATGTCGTTGGCTCCGCATGCACGCCATGTGTACGGCCCATCATAACTGTCTCTTTATATTTTAAGGCTAGCTTTTTTATTGATTCACGCCATTCTTGTAAATCTTCTTTAATAATGACGTTAGCTTGACGCAAACGTAATGCTTGTGCTGTATCCACCACATCTGTTGAAGTCAATCCATAATGAATCCATTTACGTTCATCACCAAGTGATTCTGAGACGTTTCGTGTAAATGCAACAACATCATGACGCGTTGACAACTCAATTTCAGCAATGCGATCAGCATCAAATTTAGCATTGGCACGAATTTTTTCAAGGTCTGCAGCTGGAATATGTCCGGCGGCAACCCAACCAGCATCAACGGCAATTTCAACATCAAGCCAAGTTTGATATTGATTTTGCATTGACCAAATGTCACGAAGTTCTTGACGAGAATAGCGTTCTATCATTTTTAGATTCCTTTATGTTCTGTCTTTAACTATAATTGTACCAGTTAATGACGTATTTGCATTCGCCATTTTATGAATTTTATCTCACAAACAGTGTGCATCGTTCGTTAATTATAAACTATACTGTTATCTCAAAAAAAGTAAGTTACACATGAAAACGTTTTATTCAATTAATGTTTGTTTTGAATCTACGAGAGTAATTGAAATGATGAAAGCAACTGCATATAATACAGCAATTACAATAAATACCATTTTATAGTCCATACCCAAACCATGGACGATAAAACTAGCCAATTGGTTCCCCGATAGTCCTGCCGCTGCCCAAGCTGTCAGCGTCATCCCATGAATTTTTGAAATTGCATGCATACCAAACCTATCTGCTAACAACGGCGGTAGTGCAGAAAATCCGCCACCATATCCAGCATTGATTAAAAAAAATGTGGTAACAATGACAATTGGCATCAAAGTAGCCTGATCAGGTAACAAATAAGCGCTTAATGCCATGATGAGAGACATGATAAAAATAACACGATAAATTGTGTTACGATCTTTTAAACGGTCTGAAAAACTAGCAAATCCCACACGACCAGCAGCGTTGAAAAAAGCATCAACACTTACAATTGTCGTTACCGCTGCAACTGAAAATATAGCCGATCCACTATTTGTTTTGAGTCCCATTAAAATATCTTTTTCTTGCGAAATAATAGCTAATCCTGCCGTAATGTTAAGATAAAACATCAACCAAATACCAATAAAATTAGGCGTTTTTATCAAGTTTAGTGGCTTGAATTTATTCTCGAGCGGCTTTTCTTGCCAATCAGCTGGTTTTTTAATTAAAATTACCCCAATCAGCATCATTATGGCAAATACAACTCCTAAAATAACAAACATTTGCCATAAACCAACATTTAGTTGCAAACTGACCATAATGGGAGAAAAAATCATTTTGGCTAAGCCAAACCCAGCTACAGCTAATCCTGTTCCAAGCCCCTTATTGTCTTTAAACCAGAGCATTAAATTTTTAACTGGCGTTAAATAGCCGATCCCTAAGCCAATACCCATAATAACACCATAAAAAATATAAATACCCAGTAATGATTTTTGATGAATACTTATGCCGGTTCCAATCATACCAACCACAAAAAACAGCGTTGATAATAGCGCAGATTTTTTAATGTCACGTTCTACAAAATGTCCTAAAGCCGCTGCTGACAATCCTAAAAATAAAATGGCAATTGAAAATGCCCATTCAATGTTTGGCACAGTCGTGCCAATATCGTCTGCAATAGCTTGTTTAAAGACACTCCATGCATAAACTGTCCCAATGCTACCATGAATAAGTAAAGCTGGTAAGGCTGCCCGAACCCATTTATTTTCCACAATAATGATTTCCCCTTTTTGTTTTAGATTATCATTTAGCCGTTGCTTATTCTTGTTCTATTTAAGATAATCTTTTTTCTTTTTTGTAATTAATTGGTAACCATTCGAGAATACGTTCAATTTTTTTATCCCAATAGTACCAATCATGTTCACCCGGACTTGTTTCAAAAGTCACATCATATCCTAATGCTTTGATTTGTGATATTGTATGTTGATTATTTTCAAACAAGAAATCTTGTTCACCAATCCAAGCATACAGTTTTGGTAACTGCTGTTTTCTAAATGATTGCTGTTGTGCTAATGTAATAATATCGTTATCTGACCCCGAAAATTTTGTTAGATTCCCAAATATGCCTTGCCAATAGGCATCGTTTTGCCAGGCATCTCGACCTGGAAAATTTGGATCTCCTATTAACGCACCAGATAAAGATGCGGCATAACTAAATTGCTGACTACTAAAAGCCATTTTAAACGCACCGTATCCTCCCATAGAAAGACCTGCAATAAAATTTTTGTCACGTTTTTTTGAAATTTGTGGAAAAAGTGTCGCAATTTTTTGGGGTAATTCATCAATTAAGGCGTCAAAATAGTTCATCCCATATTGCGTATTGGTATACCAAGCTAAATCAGTTGAAGGCATTACAATTGCTACTGGTGTCTGTCGCACTAAACGTTCAATACTTGTTCGACGCGTCCATACTGCCTGATCTCCTGACATACCATGCAATAGATACAAAACTGGTATATCTTGTAAATCCGCAGCCGTCCAACTTGGATTATGATCAGATAGTTCTGGTAGAATAACATTCATCACACGATCCATACCCAAAGTTTGCGAATAATAATTTACCTGTAAAAGTGCCATAGTCTTTCCTCTCTATTTTCAAAATCAAATTTATTTTTAAAAAAGGCCAGTAATGATGCCATTCTTATCAATATCAATATCCAAAGCTGCTGGATGTTTTGGTAAACCAGGCATTGTTAAAATTGATCCTGTCATGGCCACTAAAAACCCAGCGCCTAGTTTAGGCACGAATTCACGAATATGAATCACAAATTTTTTAGGCGCGCCTAGTTGTTTGGCATCATCTGACAGTGAATATTGTGTTTTAGCCATAATAATCGGTAATTTATCCCAACCAAGTTGCTTAAATTCTAGTAATTGCCTCTGTGCTACTTGAGATAGTTCAACCCCCTGACCACCGTAAACTACTTGAACAATGCTATTAAGTTTGTTGATAGCATCATCTGACGATTGGTAAAGTGGTGTAAAGTCAGACTCTTGCGCGCTCTTTTCAATCACTGCCGCTGCTAATGCTTTAGCGCCAACACCACCTTTTGCCCAAACTTCTGTCGTATAAGCCGTTGCCCCAAATTGTTCAGCATAATTTTTAACAACCTGTAACTCAACTTCTGTATCAGCAGTAAAGCGATTAATCGCAACAATAACTGGTACACCATAACGACCCATTGCAGTTAAATGTTGCCCTAAATTTTTTAATCCCATTTTTAAAGCGTCAACATTCTCATTGTTCAAATCTTTCAGTGCCACATTTCCGTGATGCTTCAAAGCCCTAACTGTTGCGACAATGACAATTGTATCTGGTGTTTTACCCAGCAGCGGCACCTTGACATCTAGAAACTTTTCGCCCCCTAAATCAGCACCAAAACCAGCCTCTGTTACCGCATAATCTGCTAATTGCAAGGCGGTTTTAGTTGCTAAAATTGAATTAGTGCCTTGTGCAATGTTGGCAAAAGGCCCACCATGAATAATTGCTGGTGTGTGTGCCAATGTTTGTACAAGATTAGGTTTGATTGCATCCTTTAGCAACACTGTTAAGGCCCCAGCAACTCCTAAATCACTCACTGTCACTGGTTTTTTTGTATAGGTGTAACCAATAACGATACGTGCAATTCGAGATTTTAAATCCATTAAATCAGTTGATAGTGTTAGAATAGCCATCAGTTCTGAGGCTACCGTAATATCAAAACCATCCTCACGTGGCACCCCAGAAGTTGGTCCACCCATACCAATATTGATATGTCGTAAAGCACGATCATTGATATCCAACACACGCTTCCACAAAATACGGCGCGGATCAATATTGAGTGGATTACCTTGTTGCATACTATTATCCAAAATAGCGGCCAATGTATCATGTGCTGATGTCAACGCATGAAAATCACCCGTAAAGTGTAAATTAATATCCGCCATTGGTATTACTTGTGCGTACCCACCACCGGTAGCACCACCTTTCATTCCCATAACAGGTCCAAGAGATGGTTCACGTAAAGCAATCATAGTTTTTTTACCAGCCATCTGTAAAGCATCAGCTAAACCAACAGTTACTGTTGATTTTCCTTCACCAGCCGGTGTTGGGTTAATTGATGTGACAAGTATTAATTTACCAAGTGTCTTGTCTCGTTTAACCGTTGGATCTAACTTGATTTTTGCTTTGTCATAACCATATGGTTCAATTTCATGCGCCTTTAATCCAGCAATCGCAGCAATCTCTGTAATTGGCTTAACATCGGCCGCTTGAGCAATTTCAATGTCTGTTTGCATATCTTCATACTTCCTTTTTACACTTGAACATGATAATATTTTCAAAAAAATTCAGTTACTTGATAAGAAAAGGTTAATTTTCTTCATGATTAACCGCTTGATAAGCTATGTCATGTCGATATTCTAGGCTTGTATCTAAGAGATTGATTTTATTGTACACACTTTTTTGTGCCAAAGTCGCACTGATATCATGGGCAACAACCGTTGCCACACGTCCCCCATTTGCAACACCATTTTTGACACCAGCAAAATTAATAATTAAAGGTGTTACAGCATCTACTGTTGGCACAACTGCACCTTTAACAGGTGCTTGCGGATAACCTTCTGCGGCTAAAACAACGCCGACGTAAACATCATTTTTTTGCCACTGCACTGTCGGAGTTTGACCAATCATTAATTGACTGATTAGTTCATAAAAATCACCTGTGTATTGCGGCAAAACGACTTGTGCTTCTGGATCACCAAACCGAACATTAAATTCAATGACTTTTGGCCCCTCTCGCGTTAGCATGACACCAGTGTACAACACACCAGCAAAGGGCGTTCCTTCTTTTGTCAAAGCGCTAATTGTTGGTTCTACCAGTTCTGTAATCGCGCGATTTTTAATGTCATCACTAATCCAACGAACAGGACTATAGGCACCCATTCCACCAGTATTTGGTCCTCTATTCTGATCAAAACGACGTTTGTGATCTTGTGCTAACGGTGCATGTGTTATCATCCCATTTTTTCCAACAAGAGAAAAAATAGAAAATTCAACCCCTTCTAGGTATTCCTCAATAACTAATCTTGTCGCAGGGTCTTTCGTATACAAATCCGTCAAATACGTGTTTGCCGCTATTGGATTAGTTAAAATAGTGACACCCTTTCCAAGAGCTAAACCATCAAGTTTGAATACAATTGGTAGTCCGAACGCCTGTAATACATCCGTTGCATGTTCTAGTGTTTCCACTGTCACCGATTTTGCAGTTGGAATTGCATACTTTTGCAACAAATTCTTGGTAAAAGACTTTGATCCCTCTAACTGTGCCGCCACCATAGATGGACCAAAAATAGGTAACTTAGAAGCCTCAAACAAATCAACAATTCCTAATGTCAGCGGCTCCTCGTTGCCAACAAACGTTAAATCAACAGATTCAGATATAGCTAAATCACGAAGACCTAATAAATTCGTTGCTGAAATTGTCACACATTTTAATCCTGCATCGGTCATCCCATCATTTCCTGGTGCAACAAGCACTGTTGTCACTTGTTCACTACGCAAAAATGTTTGTGCCAAAGCGTGTTCACGTGCCCCAGAACCAATAATTAATACTTTTTTCATCACAGCCTCTAAAATATTTATTTTATGTTATATCTTATTTTATCAGATTTTTTCGCGTTTTTGTTCGTTAATAAATTATCTTTTTCTCACAAAAAAATATATTGTTCGTTATTAGAATGATATTTAATTTTTATTTGTACAGAACCGTTTGTTAACCAATACACATTTATAACAACGTTATCGTTCGTTCCCCCTGATATATATCACCTAGTGCAAGCTCACTAATTTCTAGTTCATCAAATACTGGTAACATGTCTAAAAAAGTTCGCGGTGTATCCATATGGCGCAACTCATCACGTGTCGTCCAAAATATATCACCTTCCCGTCCTGCTTGAAGTGTCCCATGGTATTGTGTTGCCTTAAACAACATCACAATATAGCGTGCACCTTCAGTCAATGGCCATTCTTTGATACCAACTAGTTGCGGATTTTCAATCGTTAATCCAGTTTCCTCATACGCTTCACGAATGGCACTGGCCACCACTGTTTCGCCAGATTCAATGTGTCCACCAGGAAAGGTCACACCCGGCCAATTTGGATTTTTTCGGTTTTCAACTAGAATTTCGTGTGTTTTTGAATTTTCAATCATAATCATATTAGTCAATTCGATTGGCATTGTCCGTGTCATTTTGATTCCTCTGTGACAAATTATAGCATACAAAAAGCGCTACACTCAGCGCTTTAAATTAATTTTTAATGTTTGAAATGACGTGTACCAGAAAATACCAACACAACTCCTAGCTCATCTGCTTTTGCAATTGAGTCTTTATCCTTAATTGAGCCACCAGGCTCAACAATTGCTTTAATACCATTAGCAGCCGCATATGCCACAGAATCATCCATTGGGAAAAAGGCATCTGACGCTAATACTGCCTCGCTATAACCTGTCTTGTTTGCAGCTTTTTGTATCGCATAAACAACTGAATCAATGCGATTGGGTTGACCTGCGCCTACGCCCAGTGTTTGACCATCGCGTGCCACAACGATTGCATTTGATTTCACATGCTTGACAACTTTTTGTGCAAAGACCATTGCGCGCAATTGCTGCGCTGTTGGTTGCGCTTTTGACACAACTTCGAAGTTAGCTTCTGATTCCCCAATCAAGTCACGTTCTTGTATAACGACACCACCCAAAACAGAAGTCACTTCCAAATTTTGTGAAATTGTATTTGTAAATGGTAATGTCAACAAACGCAAGTTCTTTTTTGCTGATAAAATTTCAAATGCTTCAGGTGTGAAACTAGGTGCAATAATAATTTCCAAGAAAATACTGTGCATTTTTTTAGCCGTTACAGCATCAACTTGGCGATTCAAGGCCACAATACCACCAAAAATAGAAATATCATCAGCAGCAAAGGCCTTATCCCATGCTTCTTCTAAGTTTTCTCCTTGTCCGATACCAGCTGGGTTCATGTGTTTAACTGTGACTACAGTCGTTTCCTCAAATTCAGCAATAATACGCAAAGCGGCATCTGCGTCACGAATATTATTATAAGATAACTGCTTGCCATGCAAAATCTCAGCATTTAATACTGAATATGATTCTGATAAGGCAGTCGTGTAGGCTGCTGCTTTTTGATGTGGATTTTCACCATAACGCATATCATCAAACTTTTCATATGGCAATGTTAGATTTGTTGGAAACTCTGATACCGTTAGATAATCAGCAATTAACGCATCATAAGCAGCAGTATGTTGAAATACTTTAGCTGCCAATGACTTACGAAACGCTTGATCAACTTGATTAGTTTGCAATTTTTCAATCACAACATCATAATCAGTTGGATCAACAATTGGTAAAACTGATGCGAAATTTTTTGCGGCTGAACGTAACATTGATGGACCACCAATATCAATATTTTCAATCGCTTCTGCCTCCGTTACACCACTTTTTTGAATCGTTTCCTTAAATGGATATAAATTAACGACAACCATATCAATTGGTGTAATATTAAATTCAGCCAATGTTGCCATATGTTCTGGTACATCGCGTCTTGCAAGCAAACCAGCATGGACACGGGGATGTAATGTTTTGACACGACCATCCAGCATTTCTGGAAAATCAGTCACGTCGTCAATTGCAATCACATTTAAGCCTGCTGCCTCAAGCACTTTATGTGTGCCACCAGTTGAAACCAATTCATAACCAAGTTCAACTAATTTTTGGGCAAATGGGACAAGCCCATTTTTGTCAGAAACACTAAGTAATGCACGTGTCATTTTAAAAATACTCCTTCATTAAGTAACTGTTCTAGTGTGTTTGGATACAAAACATGTTCAACGTTATGCATGCGCGTTTCTAAATCCTGTAAGGTGTCATTAGGTAATCGGGGCACTTTTTGTTGCGCAATAATTTTACCTGTATCAATGCCATTGTCAACAAAATGTACGGTTACGCCTGTCATATCAACGCCTGCTTCATAAGCATCTAAAATACTGTGCCTACCTGGGAAATTAGGTAACATCGCTGGATGTAGATTAATAATCTTACTTGGATAAGTGTCAATTAAAGTAGGTGTTAAAATACGCATATATCCAGCGAGTAAAATACCATCGACCTCATCTGTTTTTAACTGATTCAAAATAGCTTGTTCAGCTTCTGATTTGGTTTTATACTCTGAATATTTGATGAAAGTTGCCGGAATGCCAAATATTTTTGCTAAATTCAACGCCCCAGCAGCAGATTTATCAACTATCAAACGCACAATTTTAGCATGCAAATGTCGCTGTAAAATAGCATCGTGCAATGCTTGAAAATTCGTGCCTGTCCCTGATGCAAATATAGCTAGGCGGACTGACTTTA
Source organism: Leuconostoc gelidum subsp. gelidum KCTC 3527 (assembly GCF_000166715.1). GTDB lineage: Bacteria > Bacillota > Bacilli > Lactobacillales > Lactobacillaceae > Leuconostoc > Leuconostoc gelidum. The sequence continues at coordinate 36,832 of NZ_AEMI01000036.1, read as the reverse complement.
CCATGGTGCTACACCTTTAAAGACAACCCCTGCCTCTTGACGTGCAGTCATTTCACCAATGAGATAAGCCGGTTGATTCGCTTGAGATAGCTGCGACATCACCTGCTTACTTGCTTCGGCCTTAACAACGAGTACCATACCTAAGCCATTGTTGAAGGTTAATAACATATCCTCAACTGACAAGTTACCTGCTTTTTGTAGGGTATTAAAAATAGGTAACACAGGCCATGAACCCCAATTAATCTGGGCAGATAATTTATTCGTATACGCACGCGGTAAGTTTTCAATTAAGCCGCCACCTGTAATGTGTGCCATTGATTGAATGATACCTTGCGCAACTAATGGCCAAACAGGCTTAGCATATAAAGTAGTTGGTGTCATCAGTGTTTCTTGTGTCTCAGCATCCAAGTGGTTAAAATCAGTATCAGTTTGAATACCTAAAACATGGCGAACCAAAGAGTATCCATTTGAATGAATACCTGAAGACGGCAGACCAATTAAAACGTCTCCTGATTTGACATTTTTTGGCGCCAATAACTGATCACGTTCTGCTACACCAACCGCAAAAGCAGCTAAATCATAGTGATTTGGCGCATATAATCCTGGTAACTCTGCACTTTCTCCACCAATGAGAGCCATTCCAGAGGCTTTGGCCGCTTTTGCGATACCAGTAACAATTGTTGCAACAACTTCTGGTCTCATTTTATCAACTGCCAAATAATCTAACATAAAGGCCGGTTTTGCGCCTTGTGCCAGAATGTCATTAGCAACCATAGCCACTAAATCTTGACCAATTGTGTCGTGTTTATTCGCAGCAATCGCGAGCAGTAATTTTGTGCCCACACCATCAGCGCCTGACACTAAGACCGGATTTTTATAGTCTGATCCAAGTGCAAATGCGGCACCAAAACCACCAAGACCGTCTAAAACGTTGTCGGTATACGTATCAGATACTGCGTCTTTCATCAGTTCAACGGCCTTTTCACCTGCTTTAATATCAACGCCTGCTTGCTGGTATGCGTTTTGCTCAATCATTATTCTACTCCCTGAATTGTTTGTGAATCTAAATGAATTGTCCCATCTGCCAACGTTTCTTCATTGCGTAATGACGCTACTTGGCGCGGGTGATAAATTGTCATGGGTTCAGGGGCAAAATCAACAAGATCTTTTGCCACAAAATTTGACAAACTGGCTGCATAGTCATAAATTGGACTTGGATAATGACCATCAAAATAGGCAGTCGTTAATCCAGTACCTTGGCCATCATAAGGTAAATCAATTGCCTTGACAAGTTGATCAACAGATAAGAAACCAAGCGAGTCGGCCTCTATTTTTTCACGCATTTCCTCTAAAGAATTGTTAGCCCCCATCAATTCTTTGGTTGTTTGCATGTCAATCCCATAAAAAGACGGAAATTTAAAAATTGGGCTAGCAATACGCACATGGACTGATTTTGCGCCCGCCTCTTTTAGCATACGCACAATAAACATTGAGGTCGTTCCGCGAACAATGGAATCGTCAACTAAGACCACATTTTTGTCACGCACAACATCTTTAACTGCACTCAATTTCATTCGGACGGCACGCTCACGTTTGTCTTGCGTTGGTTCAATAAATGTTCGCGCAATATATTGATTTTTCACGAGACCCATCTCATTTGGTAAACTTGTCGCTTCAGCAAATCCAGCAGCTGCGGACAAACTTGAGTTTGGTACACCAACGACGATATCAGCATCAGGGACCGGTTGCTCTATAGCAAGTGCAGCACCCATACGTTTGCGTGCTTTATGCACGTTGACACCATAAATTGTAGAATCGGGACGCGCAAAATAAATATATTCCATTGAATCAATATGCAATGCTGTATTTCTTGTATAACTATCAATGGTCAGCCCATTGTCATCAATTGCCAATAATTCACCAGGTTGTACATCACGAACAAAGCGGGCGCCAATCACATCTAGTGCTGCTGTTTCGGAAGTAACAATATAATTTCCCTCAGGCATCTGTCCAACAACAAATGGTCGAAATGCATGCGGATCAAGTGCTGCATATAGGCCATGAGGTGTTAACAATAAGTAAGCAAAACCACCATGTACAATATTCAGTGCCTCTTTTAACTTGTCCACAAATGTACTTGCTTTTGATCGTCGAATCAAGTGTAACAAAATTTCAGAATCAGATGAACTTTGGAAAATAGCACCTTCTTCTTCTAAGTCTTTTCGTAAGGACATGGCATTTGTTAAATTACCATTATGTGCCAGAGATATTTGCATATCGTGAAAATTTACCATAAGAGGTTGAATATTTTCAACACCGTGAGAGCCCGCTGTCGCATAACGTACATGACCAATTGCAGCTGTTCCAGCTAAAGCGTCAATACGTGCAGGATCTCTAAAGACATCGCTCAGTAACCCCAAACCACGTTCCTGCCAGAGATGACCATTGTTGTTGGAAACAATGCCTGCACCTTCTTGACCACGATGTTGCAAAGCATGCAAACCGTAATAAGTGAGTTGTGCGGCATCTTGTCGCCCCCAAACACCAAAAATACCACATTCTTCATTTAGGCTACGTACGTTTACACGTGTTTTTTCAGTTTTCTGGGCTAATCTTTGTGCGATTTGTTGTTGCTCTATCCCTTTAATTGCCATGAAATGCTCTCCTGATAAACTGTTTGAATTTCTTCGCGTGATAAAACAATCGTTTGTGTTAGTGTATTAATGACAACATCTGACTCGCTTGTTACTAAACCAATTTTTGTTGCCTGTTTTCCTGCCATATGTTCAAAATCAGCAGCTTTAGTCTGAGGAACACTCACAATAAACCGACTAGGCGTTTCAGAGAACAAATACTTATCCGACTGTTTCGTAGCAATATTAAAACTCAGATCACCAGCAAAACTACTTTCTAACAAACTAACAATCATGCCACCCTCTGAAAGATCATGTGCACTAGCAAGTAGATCTTTGGCAATAGCTTCACGAACTAATCCTTGTGACGCTAATTCTGCCTCATCATTAAATTCAAACAATTGACCACTGATTTGTCCTAACTGTAGTTTCTGAATTTCTGAACCATTGAAACTATCGGTTGTTTCACCAATTAAGTAAATGGTATCACCAGCATGTTTGAAAGCCATTGTCGTTGCCTGACTAACATCATCTAACAAGCCAACCATGCCAATCATGGGTGTGGGATAGATCGCTTGACCATCAGTTTCATTATAAAGTGACACATTACCAGAAATAATTGGCGTATTAAGCTGTTTAGCCATTTCATTAATACCAGCGACTGATTGATCTAGCTCATAATATACTTCGGGGTTGTCAGGTGATCCAAAATTCAAACCATCTGTAATGCCAATTGGTGTGGCACCAGTGGCTACAATATTTCGTGCCGCTTCAGCAACTGCCATTTTTGCACCAATACGTGGGTTAAGATATAAATAACGCGCATTGACATCTGTCGTCATTGCTAAGGCCTTTTTGGTTCCACGTACACGCACCAAGCTTGCATCCCCACCAGGTTTTATGACTGTATCAGCACGCACCATGGCATCAAAATGCTTAAACAACGAAGCTTTGGAAGCAATAGTCGACTGTGCCATTAAGGCCTTAATTGTTTCCTTAACTTGCGACATATCGGGTTGATATTGTGTATCTGAAAATTCGGACAATCTTTTAGGTACAATCATAGGTAAATCTTGCTTTGGTGCATGTGTTAGAAAATTAATAGGCACATCTGCAACAGTGTTACCTTCAAATTCTAAGATATAGCGACCATTGTCTGTTACTTCACCAATAATAACAGCATCCAAATCAGCCTCTTGAAATAAATCAATGATTGGTTGTTCTTCTCCGTGTTTAACAACCAACACCATGCGTTCCTGTGATTCTGAAAGCATTAGTTCATATGGTGTCATATGTGACTCACGTTGCGGTACAAGATCCAAATTCAATGTAATACCCATACCAGCTTTAGCCGCCATTTCTGAACTTGACGATAATAGACCTGCTGCGCCCATGTCTTGAATGCCAACAATAATATCAGAATGATCTTTGACAGCCTTAAGTGTCGCATCCATCACTAATTTTTCTAAAAATGGGTCACCAACTTGAACAGCAGAACGATCGGATGCTTGTTCTGTTGAAAATTCAGCAGATGCGAATGATGCACCATTAATGCCATCACGACCTGTTTTTGCCCCAACATAAATAATTGAATTGCCAATACCTTTGGCCTGACCAACTTGCATAGCCGTTTGATCAATTAGTCCAACGGCCATGACGTTGACCAATGGATTACCAGCGTAAACATCGTCAAAACTGATTTCCCCACCAACTGTGGGAATGCCAATAGCGTTCCCATACCCTGCAATACCTGCAATCACACCATCAACAATATGTTTAGTATGTGTATTATCTAATTCACCAAAACGCAGTGAATCTAAAACAGCAATTGGCTGAGCACCCATTGAAAAAATATCGCGTAATATACCACCAACACCTGTTGCAGCACCCTCATAGGGTTCAACGAAGCTCGGATGATTATGACTTTCCGCTTTAAACACGACAGCTTGACCATCACCAATATCTAAAATACCAGCACCCTCACCAGGCCCTTGTAATACACGTTCATTGGTTGACCAAAATTTGCGTAAAATTGGCTTGGATTTTTTGTAAGAAACATGTTCAGACCACATACCAGAAAAAATACCAGCTTCAGTAAAATTGGGTAAACGTTTTAACTCTGCCACAATGAGATTGTATTCTGTCTCAGTTAAACCCCACTGGGTATAAATTTTAGAATCACGTACCTGCTCAGGTGAGAGCTCGCTATTTATGACTGTTGTCATTTTTTTGCCTTTCATAACTGTGTTTTCCCTACCATACATGTGTTTTATAAATAATAAGCATTATACTTTTGTTAAAATACCTGAAAGGATACTTTTAAAGAAGTTTTGTCCATCAATATTTCCAAGAACTGCATCAACTGCACGCTCTGGATGAGGCATCATGCCAAAAACATTGCCTTGCTCGTTCATAATACCGGCAATATCATGTGCTGAACCATTTGGATTATTTACGTAGCGGAAAACAATTTGACCATTTTTTTCAAGTTTATTCAAAGTTGTTTCATCGGCAAAATAATTTCCTTCAGCATGTGCGATAGGGATTAAAATCGTTTCATCAACATCATATGCACTGCTGAACGCTGTTTCACCGTTTGCAACATGCAACGCCACTTCATCACAGATAAACCCTGGTGTTGCGTTAGGCAACAACTGTCCTGGTAACAAGCCAGCTTCTGTCAAAATTTGAAAACCATTGCAAACACCAACAATTAATTTACCCGCGTTTGCTGCCTGCGTAACGGCACTCATAATTGGCGAAAAACGTGCGATAGCACCTGTTCTCAGATAATCGCCATAGGAAAAACCACCTGGCAAAAAAATAGCATCAAATCCTGTTAAACTATTTTGTTTAGCCGAAATAATTTCTGCATCAACACCAAAATCTTGTAACGCATAGAGCATATCAAAATCACAATTTGATCCAGGGAAACTAATGACAGCCGCTCTCATACATCCACCTCATCTGGTACCAAACTTAGATCAAAACGATAAGTTTCTGTATTTTGATTAATCAACAAAGCATCCGTAAAGCTTTCAACTTCAGCAGTTGCAGCATCAACGTCTTTGGCATTTAATTTCACTTCAAAATACTTGCCTTGCGCAACTTGCTCAATACCAACGTAATCCATACGCTTCAGTGCTGCCTTAATGACCTCACCCTGTGGATCTAAAATTGATGGCTTATAAGTCACATAAATTTTTGCTAAATACATCATTTTTCTCCTTAAATGATCTGCTGTAATCGTGTTAGAACTTCCTGATAACCAACCGTGACATCACCTGAATGTTTACGGAAAACGTCTTTATCTAATGAGTTACCAGTTGCTATATCAACCAAACGCATATTATCAGGTGATAGCTCATCAGCCAACAATATATCGCCATTTTTTGTACGACCAAACTCTAACTTAAAATCAATCAACCAAATATTAGCTTGTCGAAATAAATCCATTAAATGGCGATTAATAATTGTCGACTCATCCCTAAGTTTGCTTAGTTCATCGGTTGTAGCGTAATTTAAAGCCAAAATTTGTGAATCATTTATAAATGGATCATCTAACGCGTCTGATTTATAATAAAATTCTTGGACAATAGGTGTCAATTTTTGCATAGGTGTTGCCGCAAACTTGCTCACAAAATGGCCAGAAGCATAATTTCGTGTGACAACTTCAATTGGCAAAATGTCCAAACTTGTAATTAGTTCATCGGTTTTTGAAATTGAATGCAAGTAATGATTTTTAATGTTGTTTCCAGTTAAATAGTTAAATAACAATTGACTAATGGCACTATTGAGTTCGCCTTTTCCACTAATTGTTTCTTTCACTTTGCCATTTAATGCTGTAGCTTGATCAAGGTAATGCACCCACAATATATCAGGGTCATCTGTCGTGTATACCTGTTTTGCTTTACCTGTATATTTCAATGCGCCACGTGTGATTGTACGTTTCTCATACTCAATGCTGTCCATGTACTTGACTCCATTCATATAATTTTTTAATATTGTCTTCGCCAACTACTGTGATGTGTCCCATCTTACGATTGCGTTTTATCGCTGCTTTACCGTAATCATGGAAGTGCCATTCTGAATGGTTCACCAAATCATTTCTAGCTTGCTGGATCTCATCTCCTAATAAATTTAGCATTAATGCTGGCTCTTCTAGCGTAATTTCAGGTATTGTTAAACCTGTAATACTACGAATGTGGCCTTCAAATTGTGAGACATTCGTTGCTTCAATACTGTAATGCCCAGAATTGTGTGGCCGTGGTGCAAGTTCGTTCACCCAAACATTGTCATCACTGACGAATAATTCTATGCCCAAGACACCTCTTAAATCTAATGCATTCGCAATTTCAGTTGCAATTTGTTGTATTTTTTTTGTGAGAACTGCACTAATATTAGCGGGCACAAGACTCGTTTTCAAAATGTGATTAATATGCACGTTTTCAGAAATTGGCCACATCGTCACATAATTTTGTAGATCACGCGTCACCATGATGCTAAGCTCTTTTTGAAATGGCACTTTTTGTTCTAATATGAGCGTCCCTGTTGGAAAATTTTTTACGATTTGATCAACATCATTTTGATTATCCACATGCCATTGACCATGACCATCATAACCACCACTCACAGTTTTAAGAATTGCAGGAAACATTATTTTTGCTACCGCTACTTTAAATTCTTTAGCATCATGAATCGCTATAAATTTAGCCACAGGTACTTTGGCAATATTTTGCACAAATGTTTTTTCTGTTAATCGATTACTTGTTATTTCAAGTAATCGCGTACCTTGAGGCAAGCTTTTTTTTTGTTTGGCTAAGGTAACAATATCAACATTTTCAAATTCATATGTCAAAACATCACTACGTTCTGAAAGTTCAGTCAATGCTGACACGTCATCATACTCAGCAACAATTTGAAAATCTGATACCTGCCCAGCTGGTGATGCCACAGTTGGATCCAAAACACCAACTTTATATCCCATCATTTTTGCAGACAATGCCATCATTTGTCCTAATTGACCACCACCAATAATACCAATCGTTGCTGGCGGCAAAACAATATTTGTCATACTAATTCAGCCTCACTATCAATAGACTTTTGTGTTTGTTCCTTTCGAAATGCGACTAATTTTTCTCTCACCTCTTCATGATGTAAAGCAATAATTTGTGCAGCTAGAATGCTGGCATTTTTTGCTCCTGCATCACCAATAGCGACAGTAGCGACAGGAATTCCAGCAGGCATCTGCACAATTGATAGTAATGAATCCATACCGTTTAAAGCATGTGACTGCATAGGAACCCCAATTACTGGAACAAGTGTGTTCGCTGCAATCATACCAGGTAAATGAGCTGCACCACCTGCACCTGCAATAATCACCTGTAAGCCGTTTTTTTGTGCCGCCTGTCCAAAGGTTTGTAACTGTTCAGGCATTCTATGGGCAGAAATAACATGCTTTTCATACGTTATGCCGAGCTTCTCTAATAACAAAGTTGTTTGTTGCATAGCAGGCCAATCACTTGTTGATCCCATAACTACAGCGACTTGTGTCATATCATTCTCCATCGTTCGTGTTTTGTTCAAAATCACAAATACTATTCTTCTCTTGTTCGTTTACTATTCCAATTTAACAGAAAATGACATAAAATGCTTCGCTTTTAAATAAGAAAATTCACACAAATAAAAAAAACGTTCGTTATATACGAACGTTTTTATACTTTTTATACATATTTACGAACGTTTGCTTTGTAAGCACTTTCATAAATCCAAAATCTTAATATTCGCTTCTCACTCATATTGTAAATTTAACGGCTACTACGTGCCATACGCTTTTCGGCATAACCTAATGCACGACTAATACTAAATGTTAATACAAAATAAATCAATGAGGTGATTAGTAATGGGAAGAATGGCTGGAAACTAGCGCCCTGTACCACTCCAGTTTGGAACATTAATTCACCAACACCAATGACTGACACAACGGATCCTTCTTTAATAACCGTCACAAATTCATTACCCAACGCTGGTAAAATATTTTTGATGGCTTGCGGTAAAATAATGTACCGCATAGATTTACCCTTAGATAAACCAAGAGACCTTGCTGCTTCTGTTTGACCGTAGTTAACTGAGTTAATACCTGAACGGATAATTTCAGCAACATAGGCGGCGGAATTTAATCCCATTGCCAACGCACCGGCGGCAAAAGCTGATAAATTCAATCCGATAACTTGTGTGCCAAAAAATACCATAAATGCCTGAACTAACAAAGGTGTCCCACGTACATATTCAATGTATATATTGCCAAGTGACTTCAATATGAAGTTTGGTGACAATTTAAATAGTGCTAACACTGTGCCAAGTACAGCACCAATAACAACTGCAATTGCTGCTAAAGCAAGCGTAATCAACGTACCTTTAATAAACAAATTACCATATTTTGCCCAAAATGATTGCTTGGCAAACATTAACGTATTTGCCTCTTTTTGGTAGGCTTTTAATTTGCCAGATGACACAATGCCATCTATGGAAGCGTTAATTTTTGACTGCAACACGGGTGAATTTTTCCGCATTGCAATTGAGACAGCCCCTTCAGATTCATTTGGCTTTGGGTAAATCACTTGAAGTGCCTTATTTTGTTGTGCATAGGCTTCAGAAATTGGATCATTTAGAACGACACCCGAAATTTTACCAGCTGATAATTGGGAGACTAAATCCGGTACCTTCTGAATACTAACTAATGTCGATGAAGGCATATTATTCTGTACAAAAGTTTCCTGCGTTGTTTGTCGTTGTGCGCCTACCTTTTTACCAGAAAACGAATCAACATTAGTTGTAAACTGTGGGGCATTCTTTTTTAAGATTAATATCGTTTGTTTGGGTGACATGTAAGATTTTGAAAAATCAACAACTTTTTCACGTTCAGGCGTTGCATTAATACCTGAGATAATCACATCAATTTTACCAGTTTGTACGGCACCAATTAACCCATCAAATCCCATCTCTTTAATTTGAATTTTCACACCCAAATCTTTAGCAATTTGTTTTGCCATGGACACTTCAAAACCAACGATTTGATCGCGACCGCCCACTGTGGCATGAAATTCAAATGGTGCATAATCAGCTGACAAACCAACAATTAAAACACCACGTTTTTTAATCGCAGTATAGGCTGGATCAGTATCTGCTGCCTGTGTTTGCGGAACAAACACTAGGAACATTGGCAGCAATAATATCAATCCCATCGCCGTCATGACTAGTTTTTTTACAATCTTGTGTACCATATCTTCAATTCTCCTATATCCTAATTAACGTAATTAATCATAACCTGCTATGAATTTTTATGCAATGTTTTCAAGCTAATATTCACCAATAGATTGTATATTGAATTAATCAATGCATAAAATCTCATAAAAAAAACGCCACAAAGTGACGTCTCCTGTTGTAAGTATCTGTAGGCCATGTTTTGTTCCAGTAATATGCAGGACCATATTACCTTCGGTAATCATCTATCTAAGTTTGTTGCCAAACCATACCGATCATCGCTTCAATTTGCTAGATCAGCCGCCCCTACCAAAAGTTTGGGTTGCCCACTTGTGGGGTTTACCTCGTCTCAAACGTTAACTTTCATCAACGCATACGTTTCTATGGCACCTTCGAGCCTATTAAGGCATAGCCGTAACCTTAGCCTTTTCGACTGCCGTGGCATCTCTGCCCCTGGGTTTATTTTTTATCCCAGCACAAACACTACAATCATCTCAGATTGTGTGAGCATGGACCTTCCTCACGCTAGAAATATAGCGCGCAATTACCCGATACTTACAAATTATTGACACATATCATTGATGGCTCATTAACCAGCCAAGTACGTTAAATATTCTCAGCGTCATGTCCGAATACAGCGCGTTCTAAATTAGCAACACGCTTAATTAAATCTAAATTAGTCACCACTTGTGCAGGCTTTGGTGTTTCAACTACAGGTGCCACATATGGTGCTTCAGGAATTACCGTAGCAGCTGGTATCACTGTCTGAGGTTGTTGTTTCACAGCCACTAATTGTTCCTGTGAGGCTTTCAATGCCGTCTGTAAACGTGCCACTTCATTTTGCAATTGGTCTATACGACCCGCATAGGCACCATAATCCTTAATAATATCATCTAAGAAATTATCAACATCAGCTGGATCATATCCAACACCCATACGTTTTTGTTTGAAAACACGTTCTAGAATATCTTTTTGCGTGTACTTTACTTGTTCCACAAGTTCACACCTCATTTATTTTTTTACTCATTTAATATTACCAATAAATAACTAAAATTACAAGGTAATTGCCCTCTTATTCATAAAAGTTAGACTTTTCTTCATGTATCTCTTCATATTCTGTTGCATAATCCTGTAATTGATCCATATCAATCGTTGTCAACGGATATGGCACGATACTTTGCTGTTTTTGAATCGCACGATAATCGTAAACAGGCTTTCCTTCAAAATCTAAATCATATACCAAAATGGCACCATCAGTATGTGTAAGCATAAATTGCTGATAATTTTTAAGTTGCTGGGGACCTTCATATGGTGCTTGTGATACACTCTCGCAAAAATCACTTTTTGAAATTAGTGACTGAAGGCGCGCTTGATTATCAGGTTTCCATTGACTACCAAACTTTTGAAACGGCAACATCATAGCAACTTTTAAAGCCGGAAATTCTCGTTTCAAATCTGAAACAACCGCCACTGTCCATTGTTCAATACCCATTTGACCACCAGTAATTACCCACTCAAGACCGTTATCTATCTGTTCTCTAAGGGTACGGTTTAAAGCGTATTTAATCACTTCAATTTTTGGATCCTTATCACCAAATGTGCCAATCTCGTAATTACGATATCCTGTGACCCATAACCTTGACATTTCATTCACCTCCAAAATAAAAGTCTTGCCTACGCAAGACTTTTATCGTTCAGACTAATTATTACCTGTTGTTGCACCAACAGCTGCAGATCCTGAAATACCTGCTTCTGCTGGGGTTTCACCAGATTGTGGTAATGAATTAACCAATGGTAAACCACCATTACTCCATTTTTCACCCTTAACTTCATACTCTACAATATTGCCTCTGACTTTTGGCGTTACCGTATCTGGTGCTGTCCAATCAGTATTTGCTTTATTTTGCATGGCATATGACATGACTCTCTGATAATATTGCGCCGGTAGGTCTTGATAGGTCCAAGGAATATAATTTTTAGCAGGCCAATCATAACCAGTCCATACTGATAACGCATATGCTTTTGTGAAACCAGTAAACCACGCATCCTTAATAGCTTGGTCTGGCATGTTTTCATTATCGCCATAAGCTACCAATCCTGATTTCCCAGCCTGGTGTAGTCCTGGAATGATTGCATCACTGGCTGTCGCATTTGGCTTGATTACGCCTTTCATCATATCAGTTAACATGAAAGCTGTACTCGTTTTCATTGCTCGCTTACCAGTAGTATTATAATTATGAGTTGTCCCATCAGCCGTTACAATCTTAGTAATATAGCTTGGTTTATAATAGGTACCGCCATTAGAAATGGCGCCATAGGCCCCTGCCTCTTGCTCCGTTGAAGCATCTAAATTAATTGCATCCTGTCCACCTGGTATATGATTAGTTGGTATACCAAGATTATTAACAAACTTCCCAGCGCTTGCACCACCAACTTCTTCCAAAGTTCGTGCTGCCGGAATATTACGTGACTGGGTCAACGCTGAACGCATTGTAATGTTCCCCATATCCTTGCGATCCCAATTATAGACATCAGTATTGGTTCCAGGGTACTTATATTTTTTATCTTCAACTGTACGATATGTTGGCCAATTCAAGTATTCAATAGCTGGTCCATAATCTAGTAGAGGCTTAATTGAAGATCCGGCTGATCGTCCAGTTAGCGTAGCATGATTTGTCGCCTGTAAAATTTGGGTATTACGATTACCGATTTGTGCAACAACTTTTCCGTTACTAGGGTCTGTCATAGTTGCCCCAATTTGCGCATCTTCTGAAGGAAAGGCTATACTATTGCCATTAGCAGTATCATACATGTACTGTTGCATAGTCGAATCCATATTTGTATAAATTTTCAATCCGGATTTTGTTGTATCGTAACCTAATGCCTTGGCTTCGGCAATTGTTGACTTCACATACGCATCTGTCACTTGTCGATTATTATTTGCTAACTTGGCTTTAGTAGTTAAATCTTGTAATCCATCAGTTACCGATGTTTTAGTGGCTGCAGTTGCTTGATTTTGTGTAACTGCGCCATACTTAACCATGGCAGACAAAACAGTGTTACGCCGTTCTGTAGCACGTGATGTGTCTTTTAAATACGGGTCATAGTTAGTTGGCGATTGTGGCATGCCAGCTAATAAGGCAAGTTGAGCCAATGACAATTGTGTTAATGGCTTACCATAAAAATATTCAGATGCCGTTTTCATACCTGAGACACCATGTCCCATGTAAACCTTGTTCATATAGAAAGTTAATATTTCATCTTTTGAGAAATTCTTTTCAACACGCATTGCTAATACTGCTTCTTGTGCCTTACGCTTGATCGTTTGATCAGCTGTTGAGGTACTAAAAACTGATAGTTTAACTAGCTGTTGCGTTAAAGTTGAACCACCCTGCATGCCTAATGATGAACCGCGAATATTAGCTAACAAGGCGCCAACAATACGAATAGGGTCAACACCATTATGCTTATAAAAACGTCGATCCTCAGTTGCAACAACTGCTTGTTTTAATTGTTTTGGAATTTCATTTGAATTTGCATAATCACGATCTACTGTTGATAATTTCCAAATTGCATTTTCTTGATTATCATAAATACTACTCGATGTTTCAGAAGCTAAATTGGCTTGCGTAATGTTAGGCGCATCGTTTGCATACGTCACAAATACCGCTGTCCCAGCTAGGCCACCAATGATTCCTAAAACAACTAACCACAAAAATATTGCTAACACCCAACGTCGTTTTTTTCTTGGCTTTTTAGGACCACCATTACCATTTTGTTTTGGCATACGTGGTGGTTCAGTTGCCGGATGGTTATCGTACATATTGCGATTGCGATTCACACGCGACCATTGATTTTCGTTTGCCATAATGACTAGAGTACTCCTAATTGTTAGTTTAAATGTTCAAAATACTGATCGACAGCCTTTAAATAATCTAGACTCGGATTGAGACTATTTGGCACAACGAAACTATCACGCACAATTTCATGATATGCAATTGATTGCTTCCCTTTCAGTTTTTGCCACTGTGCAATCAAGTGTTGGGCTGGATATACATAGGCTTCATCTAAACTTGTAAATTTAATAATCACAAACCCAACACCATGCTGCGATAAAATACTTGCCAAATGAACAATTTGATGCTCATGGAAGTTTTTTAACGGAAATGATGTTTTGTTTTTAGTTTCTTTTGCATCAAAATCAATATAACGTCCCTGATACACACCATTATAATCAGTTGTTGAAGCTTGTTTAAAATAAGCCTCAGTAATTTTTGCCGCCGAACGTGCTGGATAATCAACTTTCACAATTGTTATTGGGGTTGGTTTTTTATGGATGACTGCTAAATGATTTGCAAGATAGTAGTCATTTGCAAGGTTAATTTCCTCCTCCAAACCCATCCCTCGTTTACCGAAGGTTAACGCCTTTTTAGTTGTTTTACCTGTACGTATTGTATTTTGAATTTCTTGGACACGATGAGTCCCTGCAGGATAATTGATTGCCATTAATCCTCTCAACCTCAAATTTTAAACTATATAATTACTATTTTACCATAAAATAAAAGATGACAAGCTAAAACTTGGCATCTTTTATTTTGTTTATAGCTTAACAATTGTTGGTACTACTTCAACTATTAATCAAAAAACTTTGCTTGGCAATTTCTCAAGACAGTAATGCTATAGTGCGTCATTTACGATTAACAAGCTAATACTTATTTAAAACTATTTTTTATTGTATGCTTCGATTTCTGCATTGTGAATTGCCTACCAGTCTTTGCACACCCAGTGGTTGTATATATCTGATTATCCTATATATAAATTATAATAGCAAAATGATAATTCAATATCACACACAAAAAATTACGATAAGAGTTAACCTCATCGTAATTTTTTTTAGATACAACTTCTCATGTCCCCACAAAGCGCTCTAAACTGCATTATGAAATAATCTATTTTATTCCCACTCAACAGTTGAAGGTGGCTTAGCTGTAATGTCATACACGACACGGTTTATATGACCAACCTCGTTAACAATACGTGCAGAAATTTTTTGTAATAGTGACCAAGGTAATTGTGCAAAATCAGCTGTCATTCCATCAACTGAAGTGATGGCTCGAATAGCAATGGTATAGTCATAAGTACGAAAATCACCCATAACACCAACTGAACGAACACCAGTTAATACCGTAAAGTATTGCCATACATCAGCTTCAAGACCAGCTTTAGCTATTTCGTCACGTAAAATCCAATCAGAATCACGCACAATTTCAAGTTTGTCTTCTGTAATATCACCGAGAATACGAATGCCTAACCCTGGACCTGGAAATGGTTGACGCCAAACCATCTCATGAGGCATATTTAATGCTTCACCAAGTTCACGGACTTCATCTTTGAAAAGGGTATTGAGAGGTTCAATCAGCTTAAATTGCAAGTCCTCTGGTAAGCCGCCCACATTATGATGTGACTTAATTGTTTGTGCTGTATCTGTACCAGATTCAATCACATCAGTATATAGTGTGCCTTGTGCTAAAAATTCAATGCCATCCAATTTAGTTGCTTCATCATTAAAGACTTGAATAAATTCATTACCAATAATTTTACGTTTCTGTTCAGGGTCTTTAATGCCTGCTAATTTAGATAAAAAACGTTCTTGTGCATCTACTTTAATAATGTTCAAGCCAAATTGCTTACCCATCATTTCCATAACTTGCTTCGCTTCATTTTTACGTAACAAACCATGATCAACAAAAATTGAGGTCAATTGATCACCGATCGCTTTATGCAATAAAACGCCAACAACTGATGAATCTACACCACCAGAAAGACCTAGCAAAACTTTTTTATCACCAACAACTTCACGAATATGTGCAACTTGTTCATCAATAAAGCCACTCATATCCCAATTCGCTTCAGCACCAGCAATGTCAAACACAAAATTTTGTAAAATTTGTTTACCATGCTCTGATAGTGTCGTTTCAGCATGGAATTGTACACCATACAAACGACGGTCTTCATTAGCAATAGCAGCTATTGGTGTTGATTCTGATCCCCCAGCAACAACAAAGCCATCAGGTAAATCAACAACATTGTCCGAGTGGCTCATCAAAACTGTCTGAGACACCGGTGTGTTGGTAAATAGACGACCGCTTTCTTCGGCTTTCTTTAAAATAGTCTGCCCAAATTCACCGTTGCCAGTGTTCGCTTCAACTTTTCCACCAAGATTTTGTGCCATTAATTGCATACCATAGCAGACACCAAGAACAGGTACACCAAGGTTAAAAATCTCATTGTCAATTGTGAAAGCATCTTTTTCGTAGACCGATTTTGGGCCACCCGATAAAATAATAGCTTTAGGGTTGTATGCCTTGACCTCTTCAACCGTCATATTTCTTGACTTTAATTCAGAAAAAACACCCATTTCACGGATACGGCGGGTAATTAATTGATTATATTGACTACCGTAATCTAATACTAAAACTTTGTCGGCATTTATGACATCGGCCATCTGTTACTCTCCTCTATATTCAAAAATAAATATCATGCAACTAAAAAGTTTAATCAATTGTCAATTATAAAAATTATTTTGCATAATTAGGCGCAATTTTAGTAATTTCAACATCATGTGGATGTGATTCACGCAAGCCATTATCAGTAATTTGAACAAATTGAGCCGTTAATTTCAAATCTAATATCGTTGATGACCCAGTGTAACCCATACCAGCTCGCAAGCCACCATCAGATTGGAATATTGCATCATCAATTGACATATCCCCACCAGCAAAAGTGCCATCTGCTTCTAAAACTTCACCTTTCAGTAAATCTGTCACTAACGTTGCGTCAGCCCCAGCAGAAATAGTTTTAACCACATCACCCGAATAATGTACGCCACCTGTTGAAATAACTGCTTTATCAAATTCAGTTGCTATTTCGGCAATGGCCATTGTTGTTGTTAAAAATGGATACAAAGTATTATTTGGTAATTTAGAATTGACTGAACGTCCAGCAATTACAGCATCAACCCCATCTTGAAATAATGCACCAGCAATCCCTTGTTCTTCAATCACACCAACTGCTAAAAAGATTGATGGAAATGCCTTGCGAACTGCTTTTACAATATCATTTGTTTCCTTATTGAGTTCATCATGTAAATAAAAGAATATCGCATCTGCACCAGCCACTATGAGTTTTTCAACTCTTGCTTGTGCACCAGTTGTTAACCAAACTTCTGCTGCAATTCTAACACGGCCTTTCAAGTCCAAAAAAGCGTTAGGATACTTTTCATGGTCAACATCTACTGACTTGGCTGCAGCAATAGCAGCCATCTGAGCTGAAATATCTTCTTGCTCAGCAATAACTCCCAAACCACCGTTTAATGCCGTTGCTGCAGCACGTCCATCAGTTGCTACGCCATTTGCTTCTGCAATAATTGGTATGTTTAAAATAAAATCATCAGCTAGCTTTGTTGCAAGTGACACGGTGTGAGGTAATACATTTGAAGCACCTGGTACAAGCAAAACTTGATCATAACCAAGTCCTTGATTTTCATTATTTTCAGACATGTTTTTTCTCCGTGAATTTATTATTAAAATGTTGGAATGACAACTTGTTTTTTAACTTTTGACAATTTTGCTTCATAATCAATGCTGTCGATGTCGCGAACAATGTGATTGTCTTGCATTAAATCAGTGATTGTTCGAGTACCCATTTTAGCCATATCTTCACGAACATTTGTCATGATTGCCGTTAAGATAGCAATCAATGCACCTTTGTATTGCACACGTGCCTCAATACCCTCTGGTACCATTTTCTTTGCTTCATTAACTTCACCTTGGAAGTAACGATCTTTAGATCCAGCTTCCATGGCCGCAATAGATCCCATACCACGATATGTTTTGTACTTTTTACCATTATCTTCAAAAACAGCACCTGGTGTTTCTTCTGTTCCCGAAAACATTGAGCCTAACATTACCGCGTTTCCACCAGCAGCAAGTGCTTTAACAATATCCTCTGATGTTTTAGCGCCACCATCAGCAATGATAGATTTGCCGCGTCTGGCAGCTTCAATAGCTGCATCGCGAACAGCTGAAATTTGTGGTACGCCAATACCTGCAACAATACGCGTTGTACAAATCGACCCTGGTCCAATTCCTACTTTAACCACATCAGCCCCAGCATCATACAACGCCGCTGCACCATCTGTTGTCGCAATGTTTCCCGCAATAATATTGAGATCAGGGAAAGCGTCACGAACTTCTGACACTTTACGTAAAACACCCTCTGAATGGCCATGTGCTGAATCTAATACAATAGCATCTACACCAAATGCGACCATTGCTTCGACGCGCTTTACTGTATCAGATGTTACACCAACTGCACCAGCAACTAGCAAACGGCCTTGTGAATCAATAGCAGCATTAGGATATTTCACAGCATCAAACTCTGCCATCTTAACTTGTTTAATTTCATCTGCCTGTTCAGCAATCGTCATATTTTTATGGACGACCCCTAAACCACCAAGTTTTGCTAACGCTATGGCAAAACGTGATTCTGTCACAGTGTCCATTGCTGCTGAAAGTAAAGGCAACTTTAAATTCAATGTTGGTGTAAGACTAGTTCCAACAGTCACTTCATCAACCTTGACAACTCTTTTTTGATCATAAACCAACTTGATATCATCAAACGTTAAGCCCATTTTTGCAAACTTATTACGTGAGCTGAATTTAGGTTTTTCATCATCTAAAAAAAATTTTTGCATGAGATCCTCCGATTTTAAAAGCAACTTCTAATAAGCTAAAGCACCTCAGACATTCAGAAATATCATCGATACGTTTGTGCCATTATTTGTCGCGGTTTGTCTAGTTGGCCTTTTTGTTAACACGATTGTTAACTGATCCGCCGAAAGATAAATAATAACATTTAAATACTTGGTACAAAAAAAGCACTTGGGATACACAGATCCACAAATGCTTAGGCAATATCATAGACATTGCCTAACATCTGCGAATAGTCACGAATTTTGGGACGTGGTAGAAACTGCCGGCCATTTTCCAGCGATATATCTGCAAACAAATGATTTAGTTGTTGGTATTACTTTACCGGTTTTTATGAGAAAAATCAACCCTTAATTTGCAAGATATTTCCTGTCAATAACATTAAAAAAAACCAGACATTAAATGCTTGTCTGGCTTTCTTACATTTTCTCTAAACGCGCAATACGTTCTTCTATTGGTGGATGGGTATCAAACAAATGTGCCTTTTTCTTTAATGGGTTACTAATATATAAAGCCGCTGATGAGGGGTCAACATTTTGCATGGGCTTTGCTGAACCCAACTTACGTAGCGCAGAAATTAACTCTTCTGGGTTACGCGTTAATTCAACACTACCAGCATCTGCTAAATACTCACGGTTACGTGAAATAGCCATTTGTATCATAGCAGCAACTAATGGTGCTAAAATCATCACCGCAATGGAAAAGACAAAAAGTAATATTTGCAAGCCACCGCCACTGCTGTTATTGTCACGGTTATCGCGGTTACGATTACCACTACCAAAAAACCACCAATTACTGCCTAAATTAGTCAACAACGTAATTGCTGCGGTCAGTGCTAACGCAATTGTTGAGATACGAATATCATAATTACGGACGTGACTCATCTCGTGCCCAATAACACCCTCAAGTTCATGACGATCCATAATTGCTATCAGACCCGTAGTGGCTGCAACGGCAGCATTTTTGGGACTATTACCAGTTGCAAAAGCATTAGGACTTGCATCTTCAATGATAAATACACGCGGCATAGGCAGTTGTCCAACCATTGCCATATCTTCAACAGTATGCCACAATTCCGGTGCTTGATCAGCTTGGGTAATTTCTTTACCATGATTCATTGCCATGACAACATTAGTAGAATTACTAATCATAATCACAGTATAAATTGCACCAATGATTAACGCCCCTACGATTCCCATAGTAAGCGAATTTAATAGCATGTACCCTACCGCTGCGCCTACAATACCAACTAGAATGAGAAAGCCAACCAAAAGCACAATGGTTCGGCGCTTATTTGATTGTATTTGCTCATATAACATTAAAATTTAACCGTAGGTACGTCTTTTTCAGTTTCTGGTACAGCAATAAATTCACTTGGTTCAAAATGGTGTATTCCCGCGATGATATTGCTAGGAAATGATTGTAGCTTTGTATTATAGCTCGCCGTTGTCGTATTGAACAATTGACGGGAATACGCAATTTTATTTTCAGTGTTAGTTAATTCTTCTTGCAATTTTGTAAAATTAGCACTTGCCTTTAAATCAGGATAGGCTTCAGCAACAGCAAATAAGTGTGTCAATGCACCTGATAATTGATCTGAGGCTGCCATAGTTGCAGCTGGTCCTTGCGCACTATTAACACTTGTTCGTGCGTCAGTAACCGCTTGTAAGGTTGTCTTTTCAAAATCAGCATAACCTTTAACTGTGTTCACTAGATTAGGAATCAAGTCATTTCTGCGCTTCAATTGCACATCAATTTGGCTCCAAGATTCCTTAGTTTGCATGCGATATTTAATCAAACTGTTGTAAATGCTAATCCAAATAATCGCAATTACTGCAACTACGGCAATAATAATAAGTAATGTCATACGTGCTACCTCTTTCTATTATGGGCGGTTTAAGACTGTTGAACGTTCTACGCAGTTAAACTAAAAACGTCTTATGCTATTTTCTCATAATATGTGTCAATCTACAAACACTTCACGCTTATCTTTTAAGCCAACTACTGTTAAGTGATCACTATACCACTGATAAAAAAATGGCAATTGTTGAAATAATGTGTAAATTGTTACGTTTCTATTATCATCTATAATATCATAAGTCCATTGTTCATGCCCATCATTTATGTGATGTGTCGTTAATTTAAGTGATACCTCACCAATTGTAATGATAGCACCAGATTTTTCACCTGTCATACGTTTTAAAATAAATTGTTGTTTAGCGCCAAGTACAAATAAACTATCCAAAATATTTGTAGACAAATCCTTTCGAACCATTTCCAAATCAACTTGTTTTTGTGCGTCAATACCAGGCAAATCAATATCATATGCTATCTCAATGAATTGTGAGGCAATCGCAGTTAAACGTTTTTGAAATATGTCTAAAGCATCCAAACCAGCAAGTTGCACGGCTTGTGTTTGAACCAGTTTCGCAAACTGGTTTGTATCTAAATAAAAGCGTTTATGCGCTATATCCCAGTACAATACTCTTAAATTTTGTGCCGTTTCTACTAAATAATAACCACCCGCAGCAAGTGGGGCTTGCACAAAACGAAAAGCCGCATTTGGCCACTCCGAAAAATGTAATTCCGCAACTTTTTGCGCGTTAGGCAAAACAACTTTAGTTGGTGACAATGATGCTTGATCAGAAATTTTTGCAAACGCAATAGTTACCCAATGTGTACTTGGAAACCAATAATCATTGTCAATCCGGACCATCTTAGACTGGTGACTATCGAAAGCTAGAATTTTTTGCAAAATAGTAAGTGATTCTGGCATATTTTCGGTCGTACTTAAAGCATCAATTAAAATTTGCAACTGATTAAACAAATCTAAATCTGCTTTTAATTGACTACTATATAATTGTGTCTTAAACTTATCCATTATTCACTATTTCTGATCTAATTTTGTCATATATGAAACATATATATGCTGCAATTCTGTGATAAATGTTGGCACATCAACATAATATGCTGAAATTGCCTGTAATTCCAATTGACGCAGTGCATCCTCTTTTTCAAACCTTAACAAATACGCTTGTTGTTTGTTAAGCTTTTCTTCAACTTCTGGCATACGCTTTTGAGTTGCAATCAATAACTCTTGTTTTTTCTCTAGTGCTTCTCGTGTCACTTTGTCACTACGCCCAAATAATCCTGATTTATTAGCAGATATTTCTGCTAATTGATCTTCAATGACTTGTAACTCTAATGAGCGCTTTGTGTTGTCAGCTAAAAAAGACTCTAACCCAGTAATCACTTTTTTTACTTCTTGAATTTTAGTTGCATTAAGTGTTTCCTCGTCAGAGAGCTTAGCTGTTTCTATGAGTTCAGAAGTAATCGAGTCATCACTTGTCAGCACAACTGTTAACACATTCAAAGTTCCTAATTGCCGATGATCCCACCAGTCACCTATGTAAACATCATAAAGAGTTGTATCATCGGCAACAGGTTCCAATGTCAAAAAATCAAAATTTGTGACAACATAGTTAATTAATTCAGGTGCCAAAAATGCTGCAATATCTTTTTTTATATCGGCGACTAAACTATCTAGCTGTGCCACAGATGTTTCAGATAATATTTTTTGTAAATTGTCATTAAATTTGTGCGGATCTAATAACTGATAAACTTGCGAGATTTGGTTATTTTTAATAGCAGACTGCAAATCGCTTAAATATGAAATTTTACGTTCCAATCGATTAACAAGTTCTGGTTGCAATATTGTTTGAATGTCTTGAATTGTCATTTTACGCCTCCACTACGCACAAATCTTAACTTTAGCATACACTAACTAGATCCTTAAAAATAGCCTGTTAATAGTTTTTTATCCAATTATTATATAAAAAAACGATGATCATCTCATCGTTTTGGCCGTAATTTAGCTGGTATATGTCGTATTTTATTACCTAATAAATCATCACCAAATCCCATACGTAAATACAAAACTCCCACAACAATGCCACCAATCGCAGCACTAATCAGAGCAGTGATGGTAACCGAAATTTTTGTATCCATTGGGAACAAAAAATTACTCATCAAAAATACAATCGCATAAGAAGTAATTGCCATAGCTACTGCGCCAATAAATAATTGCCAAAGTTCTTGACCAACAGAGGACAATGATACGCCATAGGCCTCTTTAAGGTAATCGAGCATGTAAGCTATCGCAATTGCCATCCCAATCATACTTGCTATCAAAGCCCCCATACCCTCAAAATACCGAATACTAGGCACTTGAAGTGCAATTTTGACTAACAATCCCAAGACAAAAGCCTTAATAACAATTGACACTTCCGATAATGCTTGAAGTACAAACGCCAATAACATAAACAAACTAAATACAATGGCCAATATCGTTGAAAATTGTAACAAGTAAATTCCTTCTTGGTTTGATACGTCAATTGGATAAAACATTTTGTAAAGTGGCGTTGCGATGGCAAACATCCCCAGTGCACTTGGAAACATAACCAATGCAAACAATTTAATCACTTGTTTTAACTGGTCTTGAATATTTTCTCGTGTCAAAGTTGCTTTACTCCCGGAAAGCATTGGCAATGCTGTCGCTGCAATACTTGTTGAAAAAGGTACAATAATCATAATTAATTTATTAGGATTCGCGCTAAATAAGGCAAACTGAGTTTGTAGTTGCATATTAGTATTCGCAAAAAAATGATTCATGATATTAAAGTAAGTATACTGATCGACTAATTGGAATAATGTAATGGCCGATCCAATAATAATAAATGGCCATGATTCTTTTAAAATATTAAAAATTAAACTTAACGTTGGCTTTTTAACATGCTGTGCATTTGGATATAAAGGTTTAATCAACATATATCGATATTTGAACCATCCCCAGATAAGCACCAACATACTAAATATAGCACCAATAAATGCCGCAAAAGTAGATTGTACAACAACACCACTCCAATTACCAGGGTTAACCCGCAAAATAATAACGGCTGTGACTAGCATGTAAATCACACGCGCAATTTGTTCTACAACCTGTGACAATGCCGAAATACTCATGAGCTGATAACCTTGAAATATACCACGAAGCATAGACATCAACGGGAAGATAGCAACAGCTGGCGCTAGTGAATGTAAAACTGGAATAAAATTGGCGTTTCCCATAGAAAGTATTGGTGTTAAAAGATAGATTGCAGAACCAAATACAATTCCTAGTATGACACCTAATATCATAGACTGACGCATCAGTTGCCGAGATTGATATACATCATGCCTTGCATTAAATTCTGCCACTAATTTTGAAATTGCAGCAGGCACGCCAAACGTCGCAATAGCCAAAAATATCGCATAAATTGTGTATCCTTGTGCAAATAAACCATTAGCACGGTTAGAATTAGAACCAAGTAATGCCATCCAAGGCACAATATAAATGGCCCCCAATATACGAGATACAATATTACCAGCAGACAACCAAGCTGATCCTTTTACTAGCGTTGCTTGATTACTATCTTTTTCTTTTTGTTTCGTATCTAATGTAGGTACTTTTTCAGAAAAAGGATCTGATTTTTGATTCTGAACAAGACTTGGTTTTTTCTTAATAATTTGCTGACGAGATTGATTGTTTTTAGCTTTAATTGCTGCAATTTCATCAGGCGTTAACAGCCTTTTTTTTAGTGTTTGTTGGTCTACTGGTTGTTGCTTCTTTTGAATCCGTTGCTGTGCACGTGCTAATATTTCATCCGCGCTTAATATTTGACCATCAACATTAACTTTATCAACGTGTTGACTTCGCATTTTCAGATCACCTGGACGCTGTTCATCCGCCATTTGTGTACTCCTCTTAAATTATGTACGCTGGCCAAAAGAGCCAGCATTTATCACTCTAATTATTCATAATAATTCATTTATCCAACAACAATATTGACAAACTTGCCGGGTATCGCGATGACTTTACGAATCGTTTTTTCTGCTATGAAATTTTGAACATTATCATCTAATTTTGCAGCGGCAATCATGCTGTCTTTATCGAGATCGCGTGCCACTGTCGCCTTACCACGCACTTTACCATTCACTTGAAATATAATTTCGACAGTGTCATCCACCAATTGCGCTTGATCGTATTGCGGCCAAGTCACATAAGATATGGAGGCCTTATTTCCTAATCGCACCCACAATTCTTCGGCTAAGTGCGGCGCAATTGGTGCTAATAGCTGAACAAAACCTGTCATATAATTAATTGGCAACGCCTCGGATTTATAAGCTTCATTAATAAATACCATCATTTGAGAAATGGCTGTATTAAAATGCATATTCTCCAAATCTTCCGTTACTTTTTTAACAGTTTGATGATAGATTTTGTCTAAATCACCGGAATTATATGTCGATACAGCCTCACGAACTTGTCCCTCATCATCAATTAACAAACGCCAGACACGATCAAGCCAACGTCTTGATCCAGTAATACCTTCCTCTGACCAAGGCTTGTTTTGTGTCAACGGTCCCATGAACATTTCATATACACGCAGTGTGTCCGCACCAAATGCCGTAACAATATCATCAGGATTCACAACATTCCCTTTTGATTTTGACATTTTTTCATGATTTGAACCCAAAATCATACCTTGATTTACCAATTTTTGGAACGGTTCTTTGGTTGGCACAACGCCCAAATCATATAAGAATTTATGCCAAAAACGCGCGTACAATAAGTGTAACACAGCATGTTCTGCACCGCCAACGTACAAGTCAACATTCATCCAGTATTTCAACTTATCTAAATCTGCTATTTTTTCTGCATTACGTGGGTCAATATAACGCAAGAAATACCAAGAAGATCCTGCCCATTGTGGCATTGTATTTGTCTCACGACGGCCCTTCACACCATCTTCACGGGTGATTTCCAACCAATCAGTTAAGTTAGCTAATGGCGATTCGCCACTGCCAGAAGGCCTTAACTCTGTCGCATGTGGTAATAGTAGTGGCAACTCTTTTTCAGGTACCAAAGTTGTTGTGCCATCTTCCCAATGGATCACCGGAATTGGTTCACCCCAATAGCGTTGTCGTGAAAATATCCAATCTCGTAATCGAAAATTAGTTTGTGCATGTCCTGATTCTTGTGTTTCAAGCCATGCTATGGTTGTATTGATGGCCGTTGATTTGTCTAAGCCGTCCAAAAAATCAGAATTGATATGTAGCCCATCACCTGTGTATGGCTCTTTTGTAACATCTCCGCCTGCAATGACTGGTTTAATTTCTAGGGCAAATTTTTGTGCAAATTCAAAGTCTCTGTCATCATGTGCAGGAACAGCCATAATAGCCCCCGTACCATATGAAGCCAAAACATAATCTGCAATCCAAATTGGTAACTTCTCACCATTAATCGGATTAACACCATACGCGCCAGTGAAAACCCCCGTTTTATCTTTGTTTAAGTCTGTACGTTCAAGATCTGTCTTAGCAGAAATGATAGCACGGTAATCGCTAATTGCTTGTTTTTGCTGTTCTGTGGCAATTTCATCCACTAATTGATGTTCTGGTGCCAAAACCATGTATGAGGCGCCAAACAATGTATCAGGACGTGTGGTATAAACTTCAATTTTTTTATTTGAATCTGCGACATTAAAAAATACTGCAGCACCTTTTGAACGACCAATCCAATGACGCTGTTGTTCCTTAATTGCTTCTGGCCAATCTAAATCATCTAAATCATCCACTAGACGATCCGCATAGGCCGTAATTTTAAGAACCCATTGACGTAAGGCCTTACGTTCAACTTTATTACCTGAACGTTCTGATTTACCATCAATAACTTCTTCATTTGCCAAAACAACACGATCAATTGGATCCCAATTAACCATCATATTTGACTCATATGCCAAACCTTTTTCATACAATTTTTCAAAAATCCATTGCGTCCACTTATAATATGCTGGATCAGTGGTGTTTATTTCACGATTCCAATCATATGATAAGCCAAGTGATTTAATTTGTTCACGAAAATGGTCAACATTTTGGCTTGTAAAGTCTGCTGGATTATGCCCAGTTTTCATCGCATATTGTTCAGCTGGTAAACCAAACGCATCCCACCCCATGGGATGCAAAACATTAAACCCATTCGCCCGTTTAAAACGACTCATTATATCTGTCGCAGTGTAACCTTCTGGGTGTCCGACGTGAAGTCCTTGGCCCGATGGGTACGGAAACATATCCATTGCATAGTACTTTGGCTTGCTTGTATCATCAGTTGTTGCAAAAGTTTGGTTTTCATCCCAATACTTTTGCCATTTTTGTTCAATTTTTTGATGTTCGTATGGCATATTATCTTTAATGCAGCCGCTGTCTGGTATGGCACAACTGCATCTCCTCCTGATTCATTTTTACTTGATAATTAAAAAATTCGCCCTATGTCACACTAAAAAAGTGTGACATAGGGCGAATTTTCGCGGTACCACCTATGTTCACGTATTACACGTCTCAAATGTCTTAACGCGACAACACGTTGAAAACTACTATTAGTTCACTTTCAATTTTTCTGACCGAGTTCCACTTGTTGATTGATAAACTTGCAACACCGTTTATTTTCTAATGCCTCGCGAAAGTGTACTATTGTCAAATATATTGTCCTAATTATATCACGTTTCAGTCAAATCAGGTATACTATATACTATGATTATAAAACGTAAAATTCGATTTTTCTCTGTCATTTTAGCCTTTAGCGTATTTATGAGCTTTTTAATAGGCGTTAAATTTCAATCACAATGGCTAAACAATTTAAATTTGGCTGGGCAACAGCTGATACAACATCGTTCTGTTTTTGCAGATGTTTCTTTTACATATATTACACAACTTGGTAGTGTCACATTTACATTGATATTAACAGTGCTACTATCATTATTTTTTATTTATCATCAACAATATCGTTTATTAGCTTTTCTACTGGTAAATGTTATTCTCTTTGCTGGCGTTGTGACACAACTTATTAAATATCTTGTTCGTAACCCTCGGCCAATACCACAATTACTTTCTGAGCATGGTTACAGCTTCCCATCTGGACATACAATGATAGCCATCTTATTATATGGCACCTTGATAATTATCATACAGACCAAAATGCAAAATTCTTTATTAAAGTATATCACAATTATGATGTTTTTGATTTTAATTATTGCTATTCCAACAAGCCGTATTTACGTTAATGTCCACTATCCTAGTGATATTTTAGCTGGGTTAGCATTAGGCTACGGTTTACTCATCATATCACAACATCTATTTCAAATTGGAGGCAAACACACATGATTCCGACAACACAAACATTGGTTCACCAATTAATCGAACAAACGGTTCATATTGGTGACATAGTCATTGATGCAACCACTGCCAATGGTATTAATACACGTTTCTTGGCTACAAGAGTTGGTACAACAGGTCATGTGCTCAGTTACACGGCCACGAAAGATAACGCGAACGCAGCTGCCACATCTCTGTTCATGAGTGGCCTTTCAGAACGCGTCACATTACTTGGTAAAACCATTGATTCCAGTTATGTCACAGAATTAGGCATCCAAAATCAAGCAAGGATTGCCATATTTGATTATTCAAGTGACGCACAAAACAACAACGATCTTTCAGAAAGTTATATTGATCAAATTGATCATGTTTTACCTCGTTTAACACACGGCGGTTTGCTAATTATCAAATTTAATAAAATACCAGTTGGTTGGCAAACTTACACTCACAGCTTGATGCATGACGATTTTAAACAGGCAACGTATATCACAGAAACTGTACAAGCACACATCATTGAGCGTATATAAAGGATAGCAGCATGAATAAAGAAAAACAATATATCATACTCGCAGCAACAGGCACGATATTACTCACATTAATTATTGGCATTTTGATGATGACTACACATCAGACAACTGATAACGATGAAGCCACAACAGCGACTTCGTCATCAACACAAACCAAAAAAGATCCTGAATTAGATAAAGTTGCCTTACCTCAGTTAGAGAGTAAAGTTACGACCAATGAAAGTGAAATAAAAATGACAACCACAGCTGGCGAAATAACGTTAAAATTATTTAATCAGTATGCACCATTAGCAGTCGAGAACTTTCTGACACATACTAAAAGTGGTTATTATAATAACACGTCATTTCATCGTGTTATTGCAGGATTTATGATTCAAGGAGGTGATCCCAAGGGAAATGGCACAGGCGGTACTTCAATATGGCACGATCGCAACAAAAGTATTGACAGTGGTCATGGATTCAAAAACGAAATCAGTCAATCTTTGTACAACATTCGTGGCGCTTTAACTATGGCAAATGCAGGTCCAGACACAAACGGATCGCAATTTTTCATTAATCAAAACCCTAAAAAACCTACGCAAGATTTTAACAAAAATAAATACCCCTCTAAAATAGTTGATGCTTACCAGAAAGGTGGTAATCCGTCACTAGATGGCAGTTACACTGTATTTGGACAAGTTATTAAAGGTATGAACGTTGTTGATAAAATTGCATCAGCAAAAGTTAAATCCGGTGGTGAAGGTTCAACCCCTGTTAAACCAATTAAAATAACACAAATCACCATTCTAAAACAAGCAAACTAATCAAATCAGTATTATTTAAAAGGCCAAGAAATTTTATAAAATTTCTTGGCCTTTTAAATAATACTGATTAATTTTTTCCCGTACGCATAATAAGCACGTCGGTCGTTGCTGTATGTGTTACAAATGATGGTATCGTTCCAGCCATCGCACGTTGTAACCGACTAAGTCCAGTTTCTCCAACCACGATTAAATCATTTTTATGATCTCTCGGAAAATCACGTGCAATAACTTGCTTAGGTGCGCCAAAACGTACATGAACATCCGTATCAGCATGCCCTATTGATTTAGCATAGTCATACGCTTTATTAATTACTTTTTCAGCATCCTGTTCCATCTGATAAACAATGTCAGCATTCATAACAATTGTGCCGAAATACCCACCACTTGTATCTACTACAATCAAAATATCAATATGTGCCTCAGGCACAAACTCATGAACTCTTTTGATTAACAAGTTTGACACTTCTGATCCATCAACTGCTATTAAAATATTATTGTATGCCATAATCAGTTATTATGCTACGCATTTTTGCGTGACAATCTCCTCCGCATGATTTATTATTACAAGTTCATTATACCGCTTCTGAATTTATAATGTAAGCGCTTTTAAGTCTACTTTCATTTATTTCTGTAAATCACTGCGAAACAAGTACTCGACACCAGTAGTGGTACCAATAATTATTTCATCCGCTATATCTAAAAATAAGCCATGCTCTACAATACCAATTTTCCCATCCAGGTAACGCGCCAATTCATATGGTTGATCAATTGTCTTTAAAGATAAATCAACAATATAATGCCCCATGTCCGTAACAAGAAGTTTTCCGTCTTTTTTTCGCCATGTCGGATATAAATGTTGTTTAGTCAATTCTGTCATCAACTTATCACTCCCAAATGGTACAACCTCCAGCGGTAACGGCATCAAACCTAATTTTAAATGCACCTTTTGACTATCAACAATCCAAACAATACGTTTTGAATTGTTTGCAACAATTTTTTCCATTAAAAAAGCTGCCCCACCGCCCGTAATGCCATTCATATCATAATCCACTTCATCAGCACCATCTATAGTTAAGTCAATAGTTGCCACATCATCTATGTCAACTATTTTAATGCCAAGATTTTGTGCAATTATTTCAGTTTTAAAAGAGGTTGTGACACCTGTAATTGATAAATTTTCTCGTCGTATACGTTTGGCAAGTGCATTCAAAAAAAATGTAACTGTTGATCCTGTTCCTAATCCAACTGTCATGCCATTTTTTATAAGCAACGTTGCTGCAATAGCCGCATGTTGCTTTTCTAAACTAATATTATCCATACTGTTATAATAACAAAAAAAGAGCTAATTAGCTCAAATTTCAAAAATTTATAGTATTTTGTTCAAAAAATCTTTAGCACGTTGTGTTTTAGGTGCACTAAAAAAAATTTCTGGTTCTGATATTTCTTGAATACCACCATCGGCCATGAACCAAACTGTATCAGCAACTTCTCGTGCAAATCCCATCTCATGTGTCACAACTAACATAGTCATACCATCTTCTGCCAACTGCTTCATAACATTTAATACTTCACCAACCATTTCTGGATCTAATGCACTCGTTGGTTCATCAAACAATAATACGTCAGGAGACATCGCAAGTGCTCTTGCAATCGCCACACGCTGCTGCTGTCCACCAGACAAACTAACAGGATAAACACTTTGTTTATCCACTAAGCCAACTTGGTTTAATAGTTTTTCTGCCAATTGTGTTGCTTCGGCATCAGACAGGTTCTTAACTTTCATTGGTGCCAACTTAATATTTTCAATAACAGTCAGGTTAGGAAATAAATTAAAACTCTGAAATACCATTCCGATTTTTTCACGCAAAATATCCAGTTCTTTTTCAGCCAAATTGGTTAATTCATTTCCTTCAAATATAACCTCACCAGCAGTGGGTGCCTCCAACAAATTAATTGCTCGTAAAAAAGTTGATTTTCCAGCACCCGATGGGCCTAATATTGCAATGACTTCACCCTGCTTGACTTTTGCATTGACTTGGTCAAAAATAATTTTATTACCATATTGCTTCTTTAAATTAGTTATCGTTAATAGTTCAGTCATTTAATCGCTCCCTTTTATACCTATATATAAGTATACATGAAAATATATTATATGCACATATTATACATATAATTTTTGAATATTTGCATATAATTGCATATAAAATGCGTTATACTATCAGAAATGGAGGTATATTATGGCAAAAATTGTTAATCAAGAAGAACAGTTGGTAAATTCATTCGATGATCTAATTTCGTTACCAATTGAAGATACTGCTGAAGAGGCACGCGCTGCTGCTCTAGGCCGTGAATCAAAATCAGATACCGAAAAGAAATAGAAAAAACACATGATACTTGATATCATGTGTTTTTTAATTTGAAAAATTATCGCATAAAAAAAGCACGCCAAAGCGCACTCTTAAAAAATAATTAATCTTCGATTTCTGTAACTGTGCCGGCACCAACAGTATGGCCACCTTCACGAACAGTAAACTTCAAACCTTGTTCAATAGCAACTGGTGAAATCAATTCGATTTCGAATGTCACTTGATCACCAGGCATAACCATTTCTACACCTGCTGGCAATTCAACAACACCTGTAACATCAGTTGTATGGAAATAGAATTGTGGACGGTAGTTTGTAAAGAATGGTGTATGACGTCCGCCTTCTTCCTTAGAAAGAACATAGACTTCAGCCTTAAACTTCTTGTGAGTCTTAATTGAACCTGGTTGTGCCAAAACTTGACCACGTTCGATATCGCTACGATCAACACCACGCAACAATGCACCGATGTTATCTCCAGCTTGAGCTTCTTCCAAAGTTTTACGGAACATTTCAATACCTGTAACAGTAGTCTTTTGAATTTGTTCTTTCAAACCAACGATTTCAATTTCAGTTCCAGTAGTCAATACGCCACGGTCAACACGACCAGAAGCAACTGTACCACGACCAGTAATTGTGAATACATCTTCAACAGGCATCAAGAAAGGCTTGTCAATTTCACGCTTTGGTTCTGGAATATATGAATCAACAGTATCCATCAATTCTTCGATAACCTTAACTTGTTCAGGGTCACCCTCAAGAGCTTTCAAAGCTGAACCCTTAAGTACAGGAATATCATCACCAGGGAAGTCATATTCTGACAATAATTCACGAACTTCCATTTCAACTAATTCAATTAATTCTTCATCGTCGACTAAATCTGTCTTGTTCAAGAACACAACCAAATAGTCAACACCAACTTGACGTGCCAACAAAATATGTTCACGTGTTTGTGGCATAGGACCATCAGTTGCAGCAACAACCAAGATAGCACCATCCATTTGAGCAGCACCAGTAATCATGTTTTTAACATAATCGGCGTGACCAGGGGCGTCGATATGAGCATAATGACGTGCTTCTGTTTCATATTCGATATGCGAAGTGTTGATCGTGATTCCACGTTCTTTTTCTTCAGGAGCATTATCGATTTCAGCAAAATCAGTAGCTACGATACCTTGCTTTTCAGCCAATACCTTTGAGATTGCGGCTGTTAAAGTCGTCTTTCCATGATCGACGTGTCCAATAGTACCAATGTTAACGTGGGGCTTAGTGCGAACGTAAGTTTCCTTAGCCAATGTAGTTTCCTCCAAAATTCATTTACCAGTAATCTGGAAAATGTTTATAAATATATTTTACAACGCAAGCCATCAAAAGACAACAGTTAATTGCGTTTTTCCGGCTATTGAAGCCAAAAATTATTATACCGAGTTATTAAGAAAATGTAAACAGTTTTCTTAATTAATTTTCAAAAAAATTTTCAGTAAGGCTTCTAACTTTTTCATGCCATTTTTTTTGCATAACAGTTTCAGTTATATTTTTATGTTCATAGTACCGATCAATACTTGCTTCCACCCAACCTTCTGGATCTGTCACAACCTCTTCGACACGTGGATAGAGTAAGGTTAATTCAAACCGGACTTGTTGCGCCAGCATATCCATAGCAATTGGATCCTCATTGCCTAATTTTTCGTCAAGAAAATCAGCAATATCTTCAAAAATTTTAGAATTTGTCAGCAATGGCAACTCACTTAATTTAATCGTGTATAATTCATCATCCAGCCAACGATATTGTATGCTTTCAGAGACTCGTAATTTTTGCAAGTCTTCAAGCAATGTTGCTCGAATAATTGGTGTCGCATAGGGATCTACGAGCAGATATTTTGCACCAATAACAAATTGTGACACCGGCAGATGTCTTGCCGACTCATATCTATCGCGTTGTTCAATAATACTATAATCACTAAGATGATAAAACTGTCGCGAAATTGTTTGAAATGTTGTAGCCATTGTTTCCACTGCTTTTGCTTCAGCATCACGTATTTCTTGTGATACCTTTTTCTGTGTATCTAAGTTATCCCACAACATTGCCAATTGTTGTGCGTAAACAAAACTTTGGTTTTGAATCGCCAGTGCAACGACCATTCGAAAATCGCTTTCTTCTTCAAGGTAGTTCAATAGAAAATCATCTGCATATGAAGATGCTAATTGATACTGTTCATCCATAAATAATGACGTTACTAAGCGATAATTCACCTCGAATGTAGACAAGGAATCATACAATTCTGTCAAAGTCTCTGCAGCATCATGCCAATTTTCTTGTTTCATTTCAGTATGTGCACGATCAATCATGCTTCTTAGCTTTGGTGATAGTTGATTTTCTTGTGTCATAAAACAAGTGTGGCTTTGTGTGTATGCTGATCAAAGACACATTTCCTTTCTAGATTTATATTTAAATAATCTTGAATTTTTGGTGAAATAATTTTAAATTTCATCACTTTACAGTCTTTGCTGTAGGTTTAGTATTTTGCTTTTTAGATTGTTTATTTTCTATTTTTGACATTTGCCGATTACGTTGCTGTCCGGCTATTTGCACCGATTTATGAGCTGCTGGTCGTCTGTTTTGGTTGACCTCCATTACAACAGGCATAACCATTGGACGACGACGTGTTTGTTCAAATAAGTAGCGCGATACAACTTCTCGTACACCATTCTTAAGTTCATTCCAATCGAAGCTCTTAGTCGTGGTGAGGTAATTTTCTATCTGCTTAACTGTTAAATCAGAGGCTTCTTTCATCAAATCACGATTTGCCTTAACATAAACAAAACCACGTGATGTCAATTTAGGCTTAGAAACAACTTGTCTTTTCTTTCGATCAATTGTTACAACAGAAACGAAAATACCGTCTTCTGATAAAATACGGCGATCACGTAAAACAACATTACCAATATCACCAATGCCTGCGCCATCAATCAAAGTTTCCCCAACTGTAAAGGAATCTTGCAATTCAAAATGATCTTTTAACCATTTGAATTGATCACCTTTCATAGCCATCATAATATGATCTTCAGCAATATTAACTTCCTCAGCTGCAGCTTTTGCAGTTGTCATGACACGATATTCTCCCTGAACTGGCATGAAATATTCGGGTTTTAGCACATTAATCATAATTTGTAAATCATTACGTGATGCATGACCGCTTGAGCGCAAATCACTACTAATTTGTTTAACATCTGCACCTTGCTTAAAAAGCATATCTCGTGTCTTTGCTACGACACTTTCCATAGCTGTTGACGGCGTTGTTGTAATAAATACCAAATCATCTTCGCCAATACGAACATACGGATCTTCCCCATTAGCCATACGATTTAAATGTTTAATGGGCTCTCCCATTCGGCCTGTTTCAAGAATAACAGTTTCTGAAGCAAGTAAGTTTTTAGCATTTTTAAGATTGACAAATAATTTATTTTCAGGCACTGGTAAATTCAATTTACGTAAGCGTATTGCAGTTCGAACAACATTTTCAATATCGTTGCCAGACAAAACTAACTGTCGTTTGGTTGCCACAGTTGCATCTATGACCTGTTGAATACGTTGAATATTTGATGCAACAGCCGCTACAATAATACGCTTTTTATTATTTTCTCTAAAGGTTTCAAGAATATATTCACTAATTTTTGACTCATTGACAGAATTCAGTTCATTACCTGTCCCAGCTGCATCTGCTAATAAAGCTAGCACTTTCCCTTGTCCTATTTCGACTAAACGTGCGATGTCTGTACTGTAATACGAATTTGCTGTTTGATCAAATTTAAAATCGCCAGTATACACAACTTGCCCATAAGGCGTAGCTAGAACAATGCCTAATGATTCTGGTATGGAATGTGTTGTATTAAAAAACGACACTGTAACCTGTCCGAAATCAATTTCTGTTTTCTCATTAACAACATGATAATCATCATAATCTTCAAGTGCGTGCTGATCTTTGATAGCTAATTTCGCTAATTCAACGGTCAATTCTGAACCAAATATAGGCGCTTGTACTTGTTGCAAAAAGTATGGTAGCGCACCGATTGCATCAGCATGCCCATGTGTCAAAAAAACACCCGCAATTTTATCACTATTTTTAATAAAATAGTCAAAATCAGGGACTACCACATCGACACCTAACTGGTCTGTCTCTGGATATTTTAGTCCTGCATCAAAAATAAAAATTTGATCATTTACAGTAATTGCATACATGTTTTTACCATTTTCGCGCACACCGCCAAATGGAATAATACTTAAATCCGTCATAATTCTTTCCTCTATAAATAGACCTATTTATAAGTCATTATTTTTCGTAAATATAACAAGTGGACACTGCTGGTTTCTAAAACGCTGAGGTTATCCCATTTTTTGTCTCGATACGTAATTATATCTATTTTAACATACTTTACATCTTTTCTGGTATCATATTGTTAGGAAAGGAATATGTAGACGCTACTTATCTGCATGTAATTTATTATGCAACGTAAACCATTTAAAAAGTCACACAAATTACGCAATACGCTCATTGCGTTTTTAGCCTTTATTATTGCAGTGCTTATTATTTTTGTTGTTTTAGGTCGCAACAACCAAACAACTGCCAAAAATAATGTTTCTGAATCCACGTCAATAAAAAAACATAAAAGCAGCAAAAAGGCATCTTCAACAGTCGCTGGATCCAGTACATCTGAATTACAAGCAAGTGAATCAACTACAGTCACTCAAGCACCTGTAGCAGCCAGTTCGGCTGCTTCTTCTGCCATTAGCATTGCCACAAATGATGCGACACAAACACCGATCACAGACAACACAACAACAGAAAGTTCGATTACCTCCTCCTCTACCGCTTCAAGTGTAGTCCAACAGCCTAATGCATCAGCAGCGCCTGTGTCATTTGGCAAATGGTCAGCAGCAACCTATAATTCAGTTAGTATAGGTTCTGCAACTTACGATCAAGTACATGCCACTTATGGTCCACCAACCTACATGATAGCCAGTGATCAATTATACGCCACATGGCAAAGCACAAGTGGCATCAAAGTCTCCATTGTATTCACTCCAACAGGAGATGCAGATAATCTCAAACTCATTGCAAGTAGTAAATTGCAAACTGGTCTTCAATAATATTAACGAATAAGTGTACATCTTTAGCACTTTTTAACCTATCCATATTAAAAAGTCGTAAACTACTCTAGACAG
>NZ_AEMI01000037.1 GCF_000166715.1 Leuconostoc gelidum subsp. gelidum KCTC 3527 | reverse complement strand
TAACTAAATTAATAATTGTGCCAGAGTTTTTTAAATACTAATTGCTATAACCAACCCAATGCACTGATTGCAGCATAGAAAACACTACCAACCATCAATACAACCATGACCCACGACATGATAAGTGTCATTTTTTCGATGCGAGTACGCGGCTTTTGAACAGCTTTAGGAACACGATGCTGATTTAATTTTGCGTCAATTTCTGCTTGTAATTTAACATTAACAGGCCGTGCGTTTTGTTCATCTGTCATATTTCACCTCATTTATAATTCAAAAATAGTGTATCATAATCAGTCATCTATATGCAATTTTAAAATGATAAATCAATGAATTATATACGATTTATCATAATTTATGATAGAAATTCTTGCCTTTTTGTTTAGGTTTAGGTATTGTTATTAAAGTACAAAGAAACTATGAGGTAAAGTAATGCAGTGGTGGATTTGGCCGTTAAGTGCGGTAAGTTTCATATTATTTGTATTTGTGTTAAATAGATGGACACGATTGGGTGATCTTAAAATTAAAACGTTAGATATTATTGTCATCCCAGTCTGGGTGATACTACATGTTACGATGGGATACTGTTTTGGTATCAGTTTGATTTTATGGTTTCTGTTAGTATGGTGTTTTGTGGGAGCTGTTTTGGTATGGTTTCTATTACAAGGCAAATGGCATTGGCGCTTGTTTTGGCATAAGTATTGGGAGTGGAGTGGGTTGGTTGGTACTTTATTACTTTTAATTGTGACAATTGTTGGGTTTTGGCACCACTAATATATTTTGTCGATAAAAACGCTGCTATGCAAGAATAGCAGCGTTTTTATGTGTGTTAAAATTTACTAAATGATGACAAATTAGTAATTAGGTGGAGGGAAGTGGTGAAATGTGGTAAATTAGTAGTATAGAATTTTTATTGGAGGTGGTCCTGATGTTTATGGGCGAATATTCACATACGCTCGATATCAAAGGGCGACTTATTATTCCAGCAAAATTTCGAAACCAATTAGGCGAGAAGTTCATCGTGACGCGTTGGATGGAACATGCATTACGCGCCATGCCAATGCCAGTTTGGGAAAAATTAGAAAAGCAACTTAACGAGCTACCATTAGGAAAAAAAGAAGCACGCCAATTTAAACGCTTTGTGATGGCAGGGGCGATGGTAGCTGAAATTGATAAACAAGGACGGATTATAATTCCGTCAAACTTAAAAGACTATGCTGGACTTGAAAAAAGTGTGACAGTAACAGGATCTGGGGATTCATTTGAAATTTGGAGTTCAGAAAACTGGCATGATTATACACTTGCTACAGCTGATGATTTTGATGAGATTGCAGAAGGACTAGTTGACTTCGACTTCTAGTTAAAAGGATAAATGGAATGACTGAATTTGAACATGTCACAGTACTCTTAAAAGAAGCAGTTGCATTATTGAATGTAAAACCAGATGGTCATTATGTTGATGCAACTTTAGGTGGCGGCGGTCATACTGGTGAAATTCTTAAGCAACTAGACAACGGCATACTTTATAGTTTTGATCAAGATGATACAGCAATTAAGTATAACGAAGAACAATATGCCACTGAAATTGCATCAGGTAAATTGATCCTAATCCATCGGAATTTCCGTACGCTGACTGAAGCTTTAGCTGAACTTGGCGTGAGACAAGTTGATGGCGTGATTTATGATTTAGGCGTCAGTTCAGTACAGTTTGATGATGGGCAACGTGGCTTTAGTTATAATTACGATGCTGATCTGGATATGCGGATGGATCAACGACAGGCATTAACCGCTAAAATAATTATTAATGAGTGGCCATTTAATGATATTTTACGTATTTTAAGTCGATATGGAGAAGATCGCTTTCCTAAACAAATTGCACGTAAGATAGAGCGTCATCGTGAAAATGGTGCGATTAATACAACATTTGAATTAGTTGATATTATCAAAGAAGCAATTCCAGCTCCTGCTCGGCGTAAGGGGGGGCATCCAGCAAAGCGAACCTTTCAAGCATTGAGAATAGCTGTTAATGATGAACTAGGAGCATTAGAAGATTCTCTGACTCAATCACTTGATTTGCTTGCACCAGGTGGTCGTATTAGTGCTATCACATTTCAGTCACTTGAAGACCGTTTAGTGAAACAAATGTTTCGCGAAAAGACATCAACCCCAGAATTACCAGTTGGTTTACCAGTTTTACCGGGTCAATTCGAAGCGGATTACACTTTATTAACACGTAAACCTATTTTGCCAACTGATGATGAAACACAAACTAATCACAGAGCACAATCGGCTAAATTACGTGGTATCGAACGCAAATAATATTTAGGAGTTGCAAACATGGCACAGAATGCATATCAATATTCAACGGCGGCTGAAGCGCTACCTTTAGCACAACCAAAAACGCGTATAAAGTACAAAGCAGCGCGTTGGACACGAAAAGAACGGCTAATGGTTGCTTTTGTTTCAGCCGTCATTATGATATTGATGGTGGGCGTTGTTTTTTCAAGTATGCAAACGAGTGCAGCACGTTCGAATGCAGCAAACATGCAAACGGAAACTGAGACCACAAGAGAAACTAATAACGCTTTGCGTAGCGATATTCAAAATAAAACAAGTAAGCAAAATTTAGATGAGGTTGCTAAGAAATATAATATGACGTTATCCGATAGTAATGTCAGAAATATTAACCAATAATTATGAAAAATACCATGAGACGGATACCAAATAAAAAAGTTACTAAAAACGCCAAAGTATTTGGCGGTGTATTATTGGGCGCAATTGTGCTGGTAACTTTAGGGCTTGGTATACGTCTTTTTGTTATAGCGAGTGGTTCGGTTGATGGACATAACTTAAACGATGCAACACGTCGCGCATTTATGGCGAACCAGATAGTACCAGCAAGTCGTGGTAAAATTTATGATACTAACGGTCAAGTATTAGCAGAAAATACAACAGTTTATGATATGTATGCTGTGCTTGATAAAAAAGTAGCACGTGTTAAAGATACGAAAACCGGTAAATATGTTGATGGGTCTGGTCATGTAGTAGATAAAGAAACTACTGCAGAAAAGCTTAGTAAAATTATTGACATGGATCAAAAAGATATATTAAGTCGATTAGAAAAAAATGTCTATCAAGTTGAGTTTATCTCTACAAAAGTTCAAGCGAGTAAAAATTTAAATATTGATCAGTATAAAAAAATTCAGGCCCTTAAATTACCAGGTATAAATTTCATATCACGGCCATCACGAATATATCCTAATGGCAATATGGCATCACATTTAATTGGTGCGATGAGTACTGACGAAAATAAAAAGAGTGGTCAATCTCAACAAATTGGTTTTATGGGTATAGAAGCTGCTGAAAATACATTACTTGCCGGAAAAAATGGTATTAAAAAATATGATGGTCAAGTGGAAAATGTGCAGGATAGTAGGACAGTAAAACCAGGTAATGATGTTTACCTTACGTTAGATAGTTCACTTCAAAATACACTTGAGACGCGTATGGATGACTTACTTAAAACGACGAAGGCAAAAGCAACAGTTGGCGTTTTGATGGAAGCTAAAACTGGCCGAATCGTTGCTGCAACGCAACGCCCAAATTTTAATCCTAATGGTAAAACAATTAATCCAGACCTATGGGCTAATTTATTGGACCAGGCCCCTTTTGAGCCTGGATCTACTATGAAGGGTATTACGCTTGCTGCAGCCATTGATTCAGGCAAGTGGCGACCTAATGCTACCTACCCATCTGGGACACTCTTAATTGATGGTAAAAAAGTTGTTGATGCATTTGGGCAAGACCAGGGTACGCTCACATATCGAGAAGGATTTTGGCGTTCCTCCAACGTTGCATTTGCACGAACTGAACAGCAGCTTGGAGCCACAACTTGGCGTAATTATCTTGAAAAATTTCGGTTTCTACAATCGACTAAATCGGGTTTAAATGGTGAAGAATCCGGGCATTATTCTTTTGATTATCCTATTGATCAAGCTAATACGGCTTATGGTCAAGGAATTAGTGTGACACCACTACAAATGATTCAAGCCTACTCAGCTATTGCAAATGATGGAAAGGAAGTTAAGCCATACTTCGTGGATAAAGTGGTTAATCCTGCAACAGGGGCAATTATGCAACAAGGAAAAACGGATACTGTCGCACACCCTATTAAAGCCAGCACAGCACAACAGGTTCGTAAATATATGATTGATGTTGTTAATCAAGAGACTGGTACTGCAAAAGAGTTTGATTTGCGAAAGTTTGGTTATCAAATTGCAGCTAAAACTGGAACAGCTCAAATATCTGAAAATGGCCAGTATTTACAGGGATTGAACAATGCCATTCATTCTGTGATGGTTTTGGCACCAGAAAAAAACCCAAAGTATATTTTCTATATGGCTGTGAAACAACCTAAGGTTTTTCCTGATCCAACAATTCAAATAACAATGAACAAGGTATTTCAACCCTTGATGCTTCAGGCTTTAAATAATAGTGATAGTGCTGTAAAATCAAAGACAACGAAACAGACAGTACCTAATGTTGTTGGTCGATCAATTGCTAAAGCGACGCAAACATTAACTGGTGCAGGTTTTAGAACAGCTGTTGTGGGTAATAGTGGCCAAATTGAGAGTCAGTCTTTACTACCAGAACAAAAATCATTAACGAACCAACTGGTGATTTTGCATGCAAAAGGTAATACATATTTACCAGATATGACGGGCTGGAGTTTGACGGATGCACAGTCATTTGCCCGAGAAGCAGGGTTTAAACTCACTTGGTCAGGATCTGGATATGTTGTAGGCCAAACGGTGGCTAAAAATCAGTTAGTTGTAGATACTAGTCAAGTTACCGTTAGGTTAAAAGAAAAGAAGTAAGGAAAGAACATGTCTGAAAATTTATGGGCGTTGACCCGCGCACTAATCGTAACAGTAATATTTATGCCATTCCTGATTAAATTTTTAAAACAATCAAAAGAACAGGCAGTTATTCGAAAGCTTGGACCAGACCATCAAGCAAAGTCCGGTACACCTAGCATGGGTGGTGCACTTTTTGTTGTCGCTGCATCGATTAGTTCACTTATAGGCGGTGGGCTGTATAATGGTTGGCATGGCGTAATGACTATGGTGATTCCGGTCGTTGCATTTTTGGCTTATGCAACTATCGGTGGCATTGATGATACATTAAAATTAATTAACCACGCTGACGATGGTTTTGCTTTTAAGCCAAAGCTAATAGCACAAACGGCTAGTGCAGCAGTTATTATGCTAATTATGTGGTTTATGGGTGTTCCTTTCACATTGTATATCCCATTGCTTGGGACGTACAATTTGGGTATTTTCTATTTTGCATTTCTTTGGTTTTGGCTTGTTGGATGGTCAAATGCGACCAATCTTACTGATGGTCTAGATGGTTTATTGGCGGGTATAAGTATTATTGTTTATGCAGCCTATAGTGTTGTTGCTATGAACATGCATAATCAAGTATTGGTCATTTTCAATTTTTCAGTGATTGGTTCCTTGATTGGTTTTTTGATTTTCAATAAACCTAAAGCCAAAATTTTCATGGGTGATACTGGCTCACTTGCTTTAGGAGCTGGTTTAGCTATTGAATCAATTTTGCTTGGTATACCATTTTCTTTGGTTTGGTTTGGTTTGGTGTTTGTTATCGAAACATTGTCAGTTATTATTCAAACAGTTGGTTATCATTTCTGGCATAAACGTATATTTCCAATGGCGCCAATTCATCATTCATTCGAAAAGTTTGGCTGGAGTGAATGGCAAATTGACACCTTGTTTTGGATTTTATCTGCAATTTTAGCAGTTGCTGGTATCTTTTACATGAATTAAAGGCGGGTTTACTCGCGTACATAAAATTTTAGAAATCAGGTTATGATGAAAATACAAGATTTTAACAATAAAAAAGTGATGGTATTTGGTTGGGCACGTTCAGGGAAAGCAGCGGCACAGCGATTGCTTGAACTTGGGGCGCAAGTCACTGTTGTTAATGGTGGCGAATTCGAAGATGACATAGTATATCGACAATTGTTGGCAGCAGATGTCCAATTTATTAACCATGATGATGCGATGTCATTAAATACTACTTTTGATTATTTAGTTAAAAATCCAGGCATTAATTATGAAACAGCATTAGTTAAACAAGCAGAAAAGTTAAACATCCCTATTTTGACAGAAGTAGCAGTTGCTTTGAGTTCATTTGAAGGTCGTTTAATTGCTGTGACGGGTTCAAATGGCAAAACAACAACAACGTCATTAATTCGAGATATGCTCAAAAGTGATGGTCAAAAAGTAACGACTGCTGGTAATATAGGTATTCCAGTCTGCGAGGTTATCAAAAACTTAACAGCAGA
The DNA here is from genome assembly GCF_000166715.1 of Leuconostoc gelidum subsp. gelidum KCTC 3527. Taxonomy (GTDB): domain Bacteria; phylum Bacillota; class Bacilli; order Lactobacillales; family Lactobacillaceae; genus Leuconostoc; species Leuconostoc gelidum. Next base: position 35,194 of record NZ_AEMI01000037.1, on the reverse strand, counting down.
TGATACACTTTTATTAGAATTATCAAGCTTTCAATTAATGGGAACGCCAGATATACGGCCAGATATTGCATTAATTACAAATATTTTTGCCAATCATTTAGATTATCATGGGACACGTGAAAATTACGTGACGGCCAAGTTTCAGCTAACAAAAAATCAAACAACTAACCAATTACTAGTCCTAAATGCAGATGGCCAAGATACAGATGATTTTATCAAAAAAACACATGCCAAAGTTGTTGCGTTTTCTCGCATAAAAAATGAATATACTGTACGTACAGATAGCGTTGATCTCATTATTTCGGGTAATCATTTGATGCCGCTAAGTGATATTAAATTAGTAGGACCACATAATCTTGAAAACATTGTGGCTGCGGTGACAGTTGCAAAATTAGCAGGTGTGCATGACGTGGCAATACGGCATGTACTTGAAACATTTGGTGGTGTAAAACATCGTTTACAACATGTTTTCACGGATAACGGTGTGACTTTTTACAATGATTCTAAAGCGACAGATATTGAAGCGACACAAACAGCGTTAAATAGTTTTCACCAGCCAACGATTTGGTTAGCTGGTGGATTAGATCGTGGTGATGATTTAATGAGATTATTACCAAATTTATTACATGTGAAGGCCGTTATTGCCTTTGGTGAGACGCAACAAAAAATTGTCACTGTTGCACGCGCTGCTAATAAACCAGTTATTACTGTGGATGACGTTGAACAAGCTGTACCAGTTGCAGTGAAACTTGCTGTCACTGGGGATGTCGTGTTATTGTCACCGGCAGCTGCTAGCTGGGATCAGTATAAAAGTTTTGAAGAGCGCGGCGAACGTTATGTCACTGAGTTAAAGAAAGTATTGGGGCTATAATATGCGTGTAATTTTATCAGGTGGTGGCACAGGAGGCCATATTTATCCAGCTTTGGCATTGGCTGAAGTTATTAAGCAACATGAACCAGATTCAGAATTTTTATATGTTGGCTCGGAACGTGGTGTGGAATCTGACATTGTACCAGCTACTGGTATGGCTTTTGATAAGTTATCTGTCCAAGGATTTAAGCGGTCATTATCATTTGATAATGTTCAAACAGTTAATTTATTTTTAAGAGCAGTCAAGCAATCTAAAAAAATTATTAAAGATTTTAAACCAGACGTTGTTGTTGGTACAGGTGGTTATGTCGCTGGGGCGGTGGTCTATGCTGCACAACGTATGCATGTTCCAACTGTCATTCATGAACAAAACTCTGTTGCTGGTGTGACAAATAAATTTTTAGCGCGTGGTGCAAGCAAAATTGGAGTTGCTTTTGATGTTGCTAAACAACAATTTCCAGCAGGAAAAGTGACACTTGTTGGTAACCCTCGTGCGCAGCAAGTTGCACATATTGTATCAACGTTTTCTTGGCAAACGTTGGGTTTGCGAGACGATAAATCAACGCTTTTAATTTTTGGCGGCTCACAGGGTGCACCAGCTATCAATTCAGCAGTTATTGAAGCTATGAATACTTTTAATTTAAGAAATTATCAAATTGTCGTAGTGACAGGGCCTAAACGATATGATAATGTGTTATCGCAACTAAATAGTCAGGGTATTGCTGTCGCTGATAATGTTCGCATTCTGCCATATATTGACAATATGCCAGAAGTGCTAGCAAAAACCAATGCGATTGTATCCAGGGCTGGGGCAACATCAATTGCTGAAATCACAGCATTAGGCATTCCATCAATTTTAGTGCCAAGCCTTCATGTTACTGGCAATCATCAAACTAAAAATGCACAAAGCTTGGTCGATGATGGTGCTGCACTAGTAATAGCAGAAACAGATTTAAATGGAGAAACACTTATAACAGCTGTTGATTCATTATTGTTGAATGATAAAGCCAGCGAAAATATGGCGGCACAAGTTGCAAAAGTGGGAATACCTGATGCCGGTGATAGATTGTATAACTTAATACAAGATGCAATTTTAGAAAAGAAAGATTAAAATAGTGCATGTTTTAAAAGACAAAAAGATACTGAAAACAAAACGACCGCGACAACTTTGGATAAGTTTAGCGGCTTTTGTGGTGTTTATGATCGGTATCGTGTTCTTATTACAACCATGGCGAACAATTAAAACAGTTAGTATCAATACAATGATGATACCAACCGATAAAATTGCAACATATGCTAATATCAATCAGCAAACGCCATACTGGCGTATAGGGGGCCAGACAAAGTTTATTGCACAACACATTGTTAAACAAGATGATCAAATTGACTCAGCTCAGGTCACATTGCAGGGGAGTAATGTTAACATTAACATTGTTGAGAAAGTAACTGCGGGTTATATTGAACAAGGAAATAATTGGTATATTATTAATCGTGAGGGAATGTTTAAAAAGGTTCAAACCCCTGAAGGAAATGCACCTGTATATGCCAACTTTAAAACAAACAAAGATGTTAAAAAATTGGCTAAAGCGTTTGTATCATTAGAATTAACGTTACGTCAAAATATTAGTCAGATCATTTTTTCGCCCAATAAAGATAATGCTAACCGTCTCATAATTATTATGAATGATGGGAATACTGTTTATGCAACATTAGATACATTTGGAAAAAAAATTAATTATTATCCTGGAATTGCTGCACAAATGCCTGTTAAAGGTATTGTTGATTTGCAATTCGGTGCCTATTCGTATGCTTATGGCACCTCACAGGCAAATACAACGAATAAAAAAAGCGACCATAAAGACAAACAAAAGTGAGAATTTGTGGCGTAATAGCTATAACTTATGATATTATTATAGTTAGGTATATTTTATTAAAAAATAATTTTGTAAAGGGGCACGACGCATGAATAATTCAGGCGTGACGGTGGGTTTAGACATTGGTACCACATCCATCAAAGTAGTCATTGCGCAAACAACTGGTAATCAATTCAACGTGATTGGTGCAGGAAATGCACCTTCACGGGGTTTACGCAAGGGCGTGATCGTGGACATTGATGCAACTGCCAGTGCGATCCGCGAAGCGATTGAACAAGCACAAGAAAAAGCAAATTTTCAAATTAATGAAGTAATTGTAGGAATTCCTGCAAATCAAATTGAAATGGTTCATGTCGAAGGCCTCGTTTCGATTGCTAATCAAAATAAACGTATTACTTACGCTGATGTACAAAATGTGGCAAAGCAGGCTTTATCGCATAATGTCTCATCAGATCATGATGTGATTGATTTAATTGCTGAGGAATTCATTGTAGATGGTTTTGATGGTATAAAAGATCCGCATGAAATGATTGGTGTGCGACTGGAATTACACGGAACAGCCTTTGTTGGACCAAGCAAGATTTTAGATAATACACGTATGGCGATTCAAAAAGCAGGTTTGAAACTACATGAATTTGTTTTGGCGCCATTGGCCATTGGCACTAGCATTTTAAATGATGGTGAACAGGACTTTGGAACTGTGTTAATAGATCTCGGTGGTGGACAAACTACGACATCCGTCATACATGATCGTAAGTTGAAGTTTAATCATGTAGACCTCGAGGGTGGGGATAATGTGACGAAAGATATTTCAACAGTTCTAGGTATCTCTTATACACATGCTGAAAAAATCAAACGTGATTTTGGATATGCGGATCCAACTCAGGCAAGTGCCGACAAAGAGTTTTCTGTTGAAGTTGTTGGAGATAATACACCTCAATTAGTTAATGAACACTATCTTTCAGAAATCATTGCCGCAAGGTTAGAACAAATATATATGCGTGCATTTGATCCGCTGAGCACGGTTAACGGTTTGAACATGCCAGGTGGTATTGTTTTAACTGGTGGAAATGCGGCTTTGCCACGTATGGTTGACTATGCTAAAACTATTTTGGGTGAAAATGTACGACTTTTTATACCTGATCAAATAGGATTACGCCATCCTTCTTATACACGCGCAATGGCATATGCGATGTTTGCTTCGCGTGAAAGTATGACGCAACAGGTCATTAAACAAGTTATCATGTCACATCGTGACGATACTGATAATGTGCAATCTGTACCATCAGTATCCAAACAATCACATGAATATGAAGAAACATCTGAGTCAACAGAGCAGACGTTGTACAACTATGATGGCAAGCAAGATGACCAACCACGGCAAAGCATTTTTAGCCGTTTAATACAAACAATTAAGAATTTATTTCGAGAAGATTAGTATAATTAAGGAGACAACTTATGGATTTTTCAATTGATGACGCCCAAGAAACCGGTGCAATCATTAAAGTTATCGGTGTTGGTGGTGGTGGATCAAACGCTGTCAATCATATGATCGAAGAAGGTGTTAGTGGCGTCGAGTTTATCGTTGCTAACACTGATGTACAGGCCTTAGATAAGTCTAAAGCTGACATTAAAATTCAAATCGGGCCAAAATTGACTGGTGGTTTAGGTGCTGGTTCAAATCCTGAACGTGGTACTAAAGCTGCTGAAGAATCATCTGAAGACATTGCTTCAGCAATTTCAGGTGCAGATATGATTGTTATCACGGCTGGTATGGGTGGCGGAACTGGGAACGGTGCAGCACCAGTTGTCGCGCGTATAGCTAAAGAACAAGGTGCTTTAACTGTTGCTGTTGTGACACGTCCATTCAAGTGGGAGGGACCCAAACGTGGTCGCTTCGCCGCTGAAGGATTACAAGCGTTGTCCGAATCAGTTGATTCGCTGATTGTGATTACTAACGAACGTTTAAAAGATCGTATTGATTTACGTACACCACTGTCAGAGGCTTTTAAAGTTGTTGATGAAGTTGTGGCTCAAGGTGTTCGAGGTATCTCAGAACTAATCACAAACCCAGGATTCATTAATCTTGATTTTGCTGATGTGAAAACTGTTATGCAAGATGCCGGACCTGCCTTAATGGGTGTTGGCCAAGCTAGTGGCGAAACACGTGCCGCTGACGCAACGAAGCAGGCTATTTCCTCACCATTGCTTGAGGTAGATATGTCAGGTGCTGAAGACGTTTTGCTTAATATTACCGGTGGATTGGATATGTCATTGTTTGAAGCGCAAACCGCCTCAGAAGTGATTGCTCAAGAAGCAGGGCGTGAGGTCAACGTTATCTTCGGTACATCTATTGATGAAAATCTAGGTGATTCAATTCGTGTGACGGTAATTGCAACTGGTCTTCAGAATGTTACGGTAGATTCTGCAGCAAAAAAATCTGCTGCACCGAAAGCAAACGCTGCTAAAGTATTTGGTACGACAAGTAACAATGTAACGCCAGCAACACCAAACACATCAATATTTGAAAAACCAGCAACAGAGCCTGTTAAATCAACAACGCCAACGCCACAAAATGATCCATTTGCTGATTGGAATATTAGTAGTGCTTCAAAAGATGCGTTTGCTGAGGATGAACGGTTTGATGGTGTACAGAAACAAGCGTTCGATGTATTTAATACACCGACATCCAATGAAACACCAGTAGACTTTTCAAACAATGACGATGATACTGAACAACCACCATTCTTTAAAAAACGTTAATAAAAAAACGTGAGTTGTGTATATTTTGATTGTGTTATATAACGATGAGATACAATCATTGTCGTGTACACAGTGAGTTTCAACCTGCGTGTTTAAGGAGAAATCATGGCATTAGGCGATACAATTAAACGTCTTTTCAGTAATGATGAAGATGATTCATATGACGATAGCTATGATGATAGCAGCTATCAAGAGCAACCACAATATCAACAACCAGTGCAACAAACATCACAGCAACAAGCAACCTATTTTGGTCGTCAATCGGCACAATCAACAATGACAGATCCAGGTAATGCTAATAGTAAAATTGCATTATTTGAACCTAAAGTATATTCAGATTCTAGAGACATTGCTTCTCAGATATTAGGCGGAGAGGCAGTAATAGTTAACTTTACGCAAATTGATGAAGCACAAGCTAAAAGAATATTAGATTTCTTAGGTGGTGCTATATATGCAGTCAATGGGGAAATTGAACGTATCGGTCAGTCTATCTTTTTAGTAACACCTGCAACTTTTGAAATTTCAGGGACGTTGACAGATAATTTAGAACCGAATACGCGGTATTAACATATGCTAGAAATACTAAATTGGATTATACGTATCGCAAATTATTATGAGTATGCAATTGTCATTTATGTCCTAATGTCTTGGTTACCTGGCGCGCAACAATCAGTGTTTGGCAAGTGGCTTCAACGAATTGTTGCACCCTATCTAAACTTATTTCGGATAATACCACCAATTGGTGGTATTATTGACATTTCACCAATTGTTGCCATTTTGGCTTTGAATTTTGCCATTAGCGGCTTGTCTCATTTGGTGCTACTTTTCCTGTAATATGATAGATAATTTTTCAACAATTGAACAACACTTCCGACCAGAAGAAGTAACATTTATTCAGCAAGTAACTGATTGGATTCGTCAAAGTGAAGATGAGTATCGTGGCATTCTAACACGTTTTTTAAACCCTCGGGAACAATATATTTTGCAAACTTTAGTTAATCGTTCAGAAAATTTACAAGTGCATTATAATGGTGCAACTAGTAATACCGAAAATCAGCGTGCAGTCATAGCACCAGATTTTTATACTGTCGCATTATCGGATTTTGAATTAGCAATTCTTGAAATTAAATATCCGGTAAAATTCGCTGAATTACATCATTCAATGATTCTAGGTGCATTTATGAGTGCTGGTATAAAACGTGAAGTTATCGGTGATATTTTATCTAATGATAAAAAATGGCAAGTCATTGTTGATGCAAAAATGATAACATATATTCAACAAACAGTTCAAAAAATTGGCCGAATTAAAATTGCATTGATTGCACGTGATGTGAAAGATGTCATTGCGGTTCATGATGATTGGAACGAAATATTTTTATTATTGTCATCTTTACGAATTGACACGACTATTTCAATGGCTTTTAATATACCACGTAGTGTAGCAAAATCATTAATTGAACAGCAACAAGTTCGAGTTAATTGGACAACGATTGTTAAGCCAGATCATGTAGTAGCAGTAGGAGATATTGTATCTGTTCGCAAATATGGACGTCTGCAACTTAAAATGTGTGATGGGTTTAGCAAAAAAGATAAAATTAAGGCAATTGTAAATATTATTCGACGTTAAGTTAACTCGAGTTATATCAAAATTAAAAGGAGACCAAGATGGTACTAACACCTGATGAAATTTTGAAGCATGAATTTACTAAAAAGGGTTCACGTGCATATATTGCATCTGAAGTTGATTCGTTTTTAGATCAAGTTAATGGTGATTATGAAACTATTATTACTGAACGTGATAAACTTTTAAATGATAATGAACAGTTACAAGTTAAAGTTGATGGCCTAGAGGCGAAACGTGAGCAAGTCAACCAATCAATTTTTGTCGCTCAAGAAGCCGCTGATCGTTTGAGACAAGAAGCCGATGGCGAAGTAAAAAAGCAATTAACACATGCCCAAGAAGCAGCCACAAAGATTATTAGTGATGCACGTACAAAGGCTGAGGCTGAAGCAACAAGCCTAGCACAAGAAAATGAAGGTCTGATTAAAGAGCAAAATGAATTAAGAACTGAAGTAGAAAATTTTAAAAATTCATTCTTGAAATTATTGGAACTTCAGCGTAAACTATTAGAAAATGATGATTTAGCTGAAGCAGTTCATCGTTTGCCAATTGGACAAGCAACGGCTGATCGTATTGATAAAATAGCAACAATTGAAAATGAGACTGTTATGTCAATGGTAGCAAGCGAATCCGATTCTACAGAAACAGAAAATGAGGAAGCTGCTCCTGAGCAAGGGCCAATTGTTGTGTTTCCCGAAGCAAGTGAAAACGAAGATAATAAATTATAAGAAGCATAACACAATAAGAATGGCATACATACGTGCAGCGAGTCATGGTGGTTAGAGATGATCGTCCCTGTAGCCTTTTAAATCAGTTATGAATTTGTTGGACTGAAATTTAAGTAAGTTTAACCGGTGCAGACCGTTAATACTGATTTGAGGGTTGTTTACTTGTAGACAACTAAAATTGGGTGGTACCACGTGAAAACGTCCCTGTGTTGTAAAACACAGGGACGTTTTTTATTGTTTTAGGGCACCTTATTATTTTGTTACTAACGTTAAGTTATAAATAGGAGATGGCATTATGAAGTATAAAGATACACTCAACCTTGGAAAAACGGCATTTCCAATGCGCGGATCATTACCAAAAACTGAGCCGATTCGTCAACAAAAATGGTATGATTCTGATTTATATAATCAACGTCTATCACAAAATGAAAAAAAACCACATTTTAATTTACATGATGGCCCCCCATATGCCAATGGAAATATTCATTTAGGTCATGCTTTGAATAAAATTTCAAAAGACATTATTGTGCGTTATAAAAATATGGCTGGTTTTTATGCACCCTATGTTCCAGGATGGGATACACATGGTTTACCAATTGAACAGCAGTTAACAAAAGCTGGTCACGATCGTAAAACAATGCCTAAGGCTGAATGGCGAAATTTAGCAAAAGATTTTGCCTTGGAACAAGTTGATAAGCAAAAAAATGATTTTAAACGTTTAGGGATTATGGCTGATTGGCAGAATCCATATATCACATTGCAACCAGAATTCGAGGCTGCACAGTTACGTGTTTTTGGTGAAATGGCTAGTAAAGGTTATATATTTAAGGGGTCAAAACCAGTTTATTGGTCATGGTCATCAGAATCTGCTTTAGCGGAAGCGGAAATTGAATATCACGACATCAATTCAACGTCTTTGTATTATGCTAATCAAGTGAAAGGTGGCAATGGTATTTTAGATGCTGATACTTATTTTGTTGTTTGGACAACTACGCCATTTACAGTGACAGCCTCACGGGGTATTACTCTTGGACCTGATATGGATTATTCAGTGATCCAACCAGCAGAAGAAACTCGCAAATTTGTCGTTGCTACAGGGCGTTTAGAGGTCATTGCGCCATTGTTTGGTTGGGATGAATATAAGACTTTGGCAACATATAAAGGCGAAGAATTGGATCGCATTACAGCGTATCATCCATGGGATCTTGATGCCGAAGAATTAGTTATGAATGCAGATCATGTTACTCTTGATTCGGGTACTGGTTTAGTTCATACTGCTCCTGGTTTTGGTGAGGATGATTTCAATGTTGGTAAGCAGTACGGTCTAGAAGCTGTTGTTACGGTCGATGAAAAAGGGTATATGACTAAAAATGCCGGACCGGATTTTGAAGGCAAGTTTTACGATGATGTTGTTGGCCTTGTCATCAACAAATTGACCACAGCTAATTTGTTCTTGGCTAAAGAAAAAATTACGCATTCTTATCCGTTTGATTGGCGTACAAAAAAGCCTATTATTTGGCGTGCTGTACCACAATGGTTTGCATCTGTAGGTAAGTTCCGTCAAAATATTTTGGATGAATTAGATAATGTCAATTTTTTCCCTGAATGGGGAAAGAAACGTTTGTATAATATGATTCGTGATCGTGGCGATTGGGTTATTTCACGTCAACGTGTTTGGGGTGTGCCATTACCCATTTTTTATGCAGAAGACCAAACGCCTATTTTAGATCAAACTATTATTAATCATGTAGCTGATTTATTTGAAGTACATGGTTCGAATTATTGGTTTGAGCATGAAGCTAAAGACCTATTACCTGAGGGTTATACTAACGCACACTCGCCTCATGGAGAGTTTACTAAAGAAGAAGATATTATGGATGTTTGGTTTGATTCAGGTTCTTCTTGGTCTGGTGTCATGAATACACGTGATCAATTAGATTATCCCGCAGACTTATACTTAGAAGGATCAGATCAGTATCGCGGTTGGTTTAATTCCTCATTGATTACTTCGGTAGCTGTTACAGGGCATGCACCCTACAAAAATGTACTGTCTCAAGGATTTACTTTGGATGGTAAGGGTAATAAAATGTCTAAATCACTTGGTAACACAATATCACCACTTGATGTAGCCGACAAAATGGGCATTGAAATTTTGCGGTTATGGACAATTTCAGTTGACACATCACAAGATATGCCAGTATCAAATGAAATTTTAAAACAAGTATCTGAAAGTTATCGTAAGTTACGTAATACTTTGAGGTTTTTAATGGCTAATACGGCCGATTTTAACTATACAACAGATGCAATTACTTTTACTGACAGAGCTGGGCATGACCAATATTTCTCAGTTGTTTTAAATAATTTTATTAAAGATGTACGTGATTCATATGATAATTATCAATTTAATGATATTTTTAAACGTGTTATTAATTTTGTTAACGTTGACTTATCGGCATTCTATTTGGATATTGCCAAAGACGTTGTCTATGTTGAAGCACCAACTGGACATGCACGCCGTTCAATGCAAACGGTATTTTATGAAACATTAATAGCTTTGACAAAGTTATTGTTGCCTATATTACCACATACATCTGAAGAAGTTTGGGAGTATTTGCCAAATGAGAATCAGGATTTTGCTTATCTTTCTGACATGCCAGAGGTACAAAATTTTGGTGATACAAGTGAATTATTGAAAAATTGGTCTACGTTTATGTCGATGCGAGATGCAGTTAACAAGGCGCTTGAAGAAGCACGAACGGCCGAATTAATTGGTAAAAATGCCGAGGCAGCCTTGACATTGTATTTGACAACAGAACAGCAACAACTATTGTCTGATTTAAATGCTGACGTCCGACTACTTTTGATGGTTTCTCAGTTATACATTGCTGATGCTAAAACGGCAGTTGACGTAAAATCATATGATGGGGTTCTCATTTCGGTGAAGCATGCCGTTGGTGGTGTATCACCGCGTGATCGTCTGTTTCATGAGGATATTGGTGCAGACGCATCATTTCCAAATTTGTCAAAGCATGAGGCAGATATCATACGTGAATTCTATCCAGAAGCATTGATTGAAGGATTAGAATAAAATCAGCGTCAGATTTATATGTGGAAAACAAACAATAATAGTTGACGAACTATGTTATTTGAAAATTCTAAAGTGTTAGCTCAAAGTTAGTAAATGTGGCACTTTTCAGTGAACTAATGGCTTTAATTATGCCAAAAAGTTTGATTACGAACGAGAACGTGCTGGTATAAACCAGTAACATACACTGTTAATTCGAATTAACAGTGTATTTTTATTGTGTTTGAGTGGCTTTCTAAGATACAATGTAGATATAAATAAAAAAAGGGCGGTTATTGCTTTTTACATAGCCGAAAAAACTATGACAAATCAAAAAATAAAATATTATGTGGTTACAACTTTGTTTGTTGCGATTGTTTTGCTGCAAATGATTGTGCCGTGTCTTGGTGTGATGCCATTAGGGGCATTCGTAATTGGTGCCAGCGCGACAATTATACAATTTACAGTGGCGTTAGCTGGTATTTTATTGGGACCTAAATATGGTGCTGTTGTTGGTTTCTTTTGGGGAATAATGTCATTTATTAACGCGATAACTCACCCAGGAACAATTGGTTCACTAATGTTTCAAAATCCTTTTACAGCATTGATCCCACGAATTTTGGTTGGTTTTCTAGTTGGATTATTATTTAATTATTTTTTACGTAAACGATCGGGAACAATTAGGACCATTGGACTAGGCATTCTTGGAATTGTGGCTGCACTTATTAATACAGTTGGCGTTGTCACTTTAACAACAATTGGTTTCACTGTGATGCATACAAATTTTACAGGTATTCCTGATCAAAATCTGTTGAGTTGGTTAATTGGTATTGTATCGTTTAATGCCATTTTTGAAATGATTGTTGGGTTTATTTTGATTACTGTTGTTGGTAATGTTTTAATACCAGTGGCTGAACGCGCAAATATTAAGGGTTAATATAGCTGGGAAAGCATTATTAGAGATAGAAAAAGCACGACTTTTAGTCGTGCTTTTTGATGCACTAACCCAGACTCGAACTGGGAGCAAAGACTTAGGAGGTCCCCGTTTTATCCTGTTAAACTATTAGTGCGAACTATCATATTATACCTTAGTTTTAGTAAAAAATAAAATAGAAATTGCGTTAATATGTATCATATCATCAGTTTTTGGTGGAATGTATTTTTGACTATAGATTAATTTTAAAGTTGTATGTTTTAATTAGTTTATTAAATCATATGACTTGTTATTTATGGTACTGTTATGCGGTGTTAAGAAATAAAAATTTTATTCTAAATATTTGATTAAAATCTAAAAATTAAGAAAATGTCTGTTGTTTAATAAACAAAATTTGAATAAGTGATAGTCAGCGTTGATACTTTACAAGAGGATTTTTTGCTATAATAGAAGTAGATAAATTAATTTGAAAGGAAATGCGTCGTAATTTACATTTTACACGCTTAATATAAACATTATGGGAAAATTTATCGAAATGGATCATCCATTGATTCAACATAAACTAACAATGATTCGTAATAAGAATGTCGGGACAAAAGATTTCAGAGCGCTTGTTGATGAAATTGCAATGCTTATGACATATGAAGCAAGTCGTGATTTGCAATTGGAAGATGTTGTTGTGCAAACACCAGTGGCGACAACGACTAAAAAGCAATTGGCAGGCAAAAAACTAGCTGTTGTACCTATTTTGCGTGCTGGATTAGGCATGGTGGACGGGATTGTACAGTTGATTCCTGCAGCTAAAATTGGACATATTGGTATGTATCGTGACGAAGAAACTTTGGAACCGGTAGAATACTTTATTAAATTACCAGAAGATATTGATCAGCGGGACGTGTTATTAGTTGATCCGATGCTTGCTACTGGCGGTTCAGCAAAAGATGCTATTGTTGCTTTGAAAAAGCGTGGGGCAAAACATATTAAATTGATTACTTTAGTTTCAGCACCTGAAGGGGTTAAGGCAGTTCAGGAAGCCCATCCTGACGTTGATATTTATACAGGATCGTTAGATGACGGCTTGGATAAAAACGGCTATATTATTCCTGGATTGGGTGATGCTGGTGATCGATTGTTTGGGACAATGTAATTTACGATTGAAAGACTGATGATAGAATCAGTCTTTTTTATGTATTTATAATGATAAAAATAAAACTATTGACATTTTAAATTTATATCTGTATAGTATTATTCATCAAGAAGTAAGCAAGCAATTGCTCAATAACAAGGAGAGACAACATGATTAAAACTTTTTATAAACAAGTGAATAGTGCACTTCTCCGCAACCTTCTTCTCATTTGAGTCTAGTTGGTTGTTATTTGAGCAAGATCAACTACTGGACTTTAAAAGTAAGTTTATGTAGCTGGTTAGGAATATGACGTGAAAACGTCCTAACGAGCAATCGTTGGGGCGTTTTTCTTTTTCTCCAATGATTGCGATGCTCAATTGAAGTGTAAGTTAAAAGGAGATTAGGATTATGGCACAAAATGCAATTAATAAAGGAACACAAATTAATAAAGAAGCGATCCAAGCAAAAGTTGGAGAAGCTGAAGAATCTATTCGCGATATTGTGTATAAAACATCGGCAGCGGTTTCAAATGCTATTTTAGTGACTTTGGGAATGGGATTGTTATTGCAAACTATTGCCGGATTTATCAATTGGGCACCAATGGTGCAGATGGGTGCAATCACAAAAATTATGTTACCAGCTGCGTTTGGTGCAGCGGTCGCATCGCAGATGAAAACAAATACAATGGTCATGTTTAGTGCTATGGCTGCATCGACTGTCGGTGCTAACGCTGTCTTTTTTAGTAATACAGCGGTTCAAGGTGTTACGGCAACAGGCTATGCTGGTACACAGGCAGCAGGTTCAGCGATTATAACAACTGGACAACCGATTTCAGCTGTCATCGCAGCTATTATTGCAGTGTTGTTTGGAAAATGGTTGAGTGGTAAAACACCGTTGGATATGGTGATTGTGCCAGCTGCTACAACAATTGTGGGTACAGTGAGCGGGTATTACTTAGCGATGGTGACGACACCAGCATTGGTGGCTGTTGGACATTTTATCGCCTCTAGTGTGGCTGTGAATCCCATTATTGGTACAGCAATTGTTGCGATGGTATTTGGTGCTATGACAATGACGCCAGCTTCAGCGGCTGCACTAGCTGTGGCCATTGGTGCAACAGGGGTGACGTCACCTCAAGCTGCTGGTGCAATATTAATCGGTACAACAGCCGTGTTTGTTGGTTTTCCCGCAATGTCATTTCAAGAAAATAAAATTGGTGCAACGATCGCACAGGGTATTGTGACGCCGAAAATTCAATTTCCAAATTTGACTAAAAATCCAGCATTGATTATTCCACCAATGATTGGTGCAGCCATTGCAGCCCCAATTGCTACATTAGTATTTCATGTCACAGCACCTTTTGCTATGGCGGGTATTGGATTTAATTCGTTTATTGTCCCTTTGGCTTTGGCAGGATCAAATCCAGTTGCGTTTGCTGCTTATATGGGTGTTGGTGTTGTCGTACCAGTTGTTGTGTCATTTGTGGGTTATCGTGTGATGCGCAAAATGGGGTGGGCAAAACCAGAACAATTGCATTTGGAAATGATTTAATTAATTGTTTCAAAACGTTTTTGGAGATAAATTATGAAAAAATTGTTTCTATAAGTAACATGGATACAAAAAAATTTGACATCGTCTGATAAAGTTGTTATTATATTCTCAACAGTGAAGAGATAAGTAATATCGTGAGCACACTAAGAGAATCTATGTTTGGTGAAAGTAGATTGCGCGATGATATGAAAATGGTCTTGGAGAGATACGCCATGGTGAGCATACGCTAATGCGTTGTGAGCAATGACCGGGTGTGCCCGTTATAGCAACAGCAATTCCTATCTTTAAATTTTTTAAAGCATGGCGATTGTATGAGGTATGTTTTTAAACATACAAATACCGGGTGGTAACACGATAAGTCGTCCCGCAGTTTGATTAAGTTCAAACTGCGGGATTTTTTGTTTTTATCGGTATTTAGTTGTTGGTTATAATTAAATGAACTGGATCGAGGATAAAATGGCAGGGAAATTAAAACGTGCAATGACAGCACGACAAATACAAATGATTGGATTAGCCAGTGGTATTGGCACAGGATTATTTTTGTCATCTGCTTACACAATTCATACAGCAGGGGCTTTTGGTACAATTTTAGCGTATTCTGTGGGTGCAATTTTAGTCTATTTGGTGATGCTAAGTGTGGCTGAATTATCAATTGCGATGCCACAAACGGGTGCATTTCATTATCATGCACAAAAATTAATAGGGCCAGCCACTGGATTTTTCGTTGCTATTTCCTACTGGTTAACATGGACAATTGCCTTAGGGTCTGAATTTACAGCATCAGGTATTATTATGCAAAGATGGTTTCCAAATATTCCTGTGTGGGCGTTTTCCGGGGTATTTCTTGTTATTATTTTATTGAGTAATATATTTTCAGTTAAAATATTTGGTGAAAGTGAATATTGGTTAGCTGCTATTAAGGTTGTTGCCATAGTTGCATTTTTGATTGTTGGTGTATTGATCCTAACGGGTGTATTACATTCTAGCAAAACGCAAAATGTTGGCTTTCAAAACATTTTCAGTCATGGCGTTTTTCCAAATGGTATTGGCGCTGTATTTACAACAATGTTAGCAGTTAATTTCGCCTTTAGTGGTACCGAACTGATGGCCATTACGGCTGGCGAAGCTGCAGACCCAAGTCGTGCCATATCTAAAGCGATAAAAGCAGTTTGGTGGCGTCAAGTTATTTTCTTTATTGGTAGTATTACTATTTTGGCAGCAATTATTCCTTACGAAAAAGCGGCTGTTACTCAAAGTCCATTTGTCACAGTATTTAGTATGATTGGGATACCTTATGCCGCAGATATTATGAATTTTGTCATTTTAACCGGTATCATTTCAATGGCTAACTCAGGTCTATATGCTTCGACGCGTATGTTGTGGTCATTGAGTCATGAAGGATTAATTTCTGCCAAGTTTGAGAAAGTAAATGAAAATGGTATTCCAATCAGGGCTCTTTTGGCAAGTCTTGTGGGTGGTATTTTAGCTTTAGGGTCTAGTTTTATGGCTGCAGGGTCCTTATATCTTATATTAGTAGAAGTTTCAGGATTAGCAGTGGTATTCGTGTGGATAGCGATTAGTTGGTCGCACTATAAGTATTACCAACTACTAAAACGTGAAAATCGAACTCAAGAATTACGTTATCCAAAATGGGCCTATCCGATTTTACCACTAGCTGGATTTATTGGCTCATCGTTGTCAATTATTTTGGTTATTTTTGATCCTCAGCAACGGGCAGCGCTGTTATGGTCAGTACCATTTATAATTTTAGTGTATGGTTATTATTATTTAAAGTTTAAATGGTGGCCAAAGCGCCATTTGTCAACAGTAACAATGACCAAGAAATAAAGTAGGAGAACTGGCATGACAAAGTTTGAATCATATATTGAATCAGGAGTAGTTGTAATAGATGGTGGTATGGGTAGTGAACTTGAAAAACGACAGATCGATGTGAATAATAGTTGGTGGTCAGCCTCGGCATTGATTCAATCGCCAGAAGATATCTGTGATATTCATAAAAACTATTTTAATGCAGGGGCTTCGTTAGCGATTACTGATACCTATCAGGCGCATATAAAATCTTTTACGGATCAGGGATTAAGTGAAACAAAAGCATATGAACTCATAGATTCAGCTGTCAATTTAGCTAGGCATGGCCTTGAAAATTCTAATCGAAGTGATGGTTTAATCGCTGGATCCGTTGGACCTTATGGTGCTTATCTGGCAAATGGTGCTGAGTACACCGGTAATTATTATTTATCAGAATCTGAATTCCAAGCATTTCATCGGCCCCGTATTGCTCGTTTAATTGCTGATGGTGTAGATGTATTTGCCTTGGAGACGATGCCAAATTTTGAAGAAACTAAGGCCTTAGGCCACTTACTACAACAAGAGTTTCCGTCTGTTGATGCGTATCTATCGTTTGCCACAGAAAATGGCGATCATTTGTGGGACGGCACGCCACTATCAGAAGCGGTTACTTATTTTGAATCAATCAGCCAAATTAAAGCTATTGGTGTCAACTGCACATCGCCTCAAAATATTTTACCAGCTTTAAAAAACATCACACCAAATACGAGTAAGAAAATAATTGTTTATCCTAATGCTGGCGATGATTATGATCCAGAAACTAAACGTTGGGTTAGTCAACATGGACCAATTAAATGGGATGAATTAGTACCAATATGGCTAGCTGCCGGAGCTAGTTTAATTGGCGGTTGCTGCAGAACAAGTCCTGATGATATTAATGAAATAGCTCTGGCCATTATAAACACGAAACAATCATTTGTATAGTAATTCAAACATAAATTACTTTGAAGTCAAGAGAGGCGATGATGATAATTGATTTAAAAATATATTATGTATATAGTGATAAAATTACAATAAATATGCTCTTGAAAAATTGTGGCACAGAAGACGGTATTATGTTCTAATTTGACAGTTTGAAAACAATAATAATAAGGACGAGAATATGACTAAAATATCTAAAATATATCATACGAAGTCAGCACCAGTATTGTCATTTGAAATTTTTCCACCAAAAAAAGAGACCGACATTGAATTACTTTATCAAACATTGGATGAAGTTAACCCAAAAAAATTAGGCGTTGACTATATCAGTGTGACATATGGTGCCGGTGGATCAGGTGATAATACAAGGACACGAGATCTAGCACAATATATTCAAATGCATTTCGGTGTTACTGCACTGCATCATTTAACTGGTGTGAATCAAACACCAGAAAGGTTGCGAGATATTCTTTCAAAAATTGAACAAGCAGGCATTGAAAACATACTTGCTTTACGTGGTGATTTAGCAGATAAAACTTATGTTAATGTCAATTATCCCTATGCTAAAGACTTAATTTATGGTATTAAACAATTTAGTGGTTTTAATGTCGGGGCAGCAATTTACCCAGAAGGTCATATTGATAATCCAATTACCGGTATTAGTATGGCTGGCATTAAAGAAAAAATTGCGAGTGGGGCTGATTTTTTGATGTCTCAATTTTTCTTTGAAAATGATGTCTACTATAATATGCAAGAAGCATTAAAAAATAATTATATTAAAGTACCAGTGTCTGCTGGTGTGCTGCCAATCATTAGTAAAGCACAGGCTGAACGTATGGCACATATGATTGGGTCACCATTGCCGGCACGGTTGGTTAAAATTGTTCATAAATATGAAGATAATCCGGAAGATTTAAAAAAAGCAGGCATTGATTATGCGCTCGAACAAATTCAAGATTTATTAAATCATGGCGTAGACGGTATTCATTTATATGCTATGAACCAACCAAGCGTACTGAAAAACATGTTACCTATTATTAATCAAGAAATCAAAACCAAATGTTTTGTTGAAGATGGAATTATTGATCATGCATAATTAGCAATTAAAAAATCATCACTGTAATAGTGATGATGTGACAGTATCTTTTGGTAGCAGACAGCTAAAAATCAATTGCTATTAGAATAAATAATTGATAGGTTGGGTTTTCTAAGATTCAAGTTAAACAGGTTTTAGATGCTGTAAAGCAAAATAGTTTAACAACTTGTTACAATATGGAAATGATGGTTATGACGTCAACTCATACGGATCATTTTGTCCAGGAAGCCATTTTAGTTTTGTTAATGGATTAGATTTTGTCCCCCAAATGTCTAGTAAAGCAGCAATAGCAATGTGGACGGGTGTTTGAGAATCAAATGTGATTTTAAGTTGAGTATAAATACCATCTTGGCGTAACTCGGGCTTGACACTGAGTAATTTTTTGGTATTATGAGTGGTGATGTAGCGACCAGCAATAAAATTACCCGATATTAACCAGCCGAGATGACGAATGTAGACAATGTCACCTAAATGGCCTAGTGTAAAACTAATTGAGCCAACGATATGACCACGGTATTTTAACGAAAAACGTGGTAATATACCAAATGATGTCTGCTCTATACGGACAAGCACGTTACCGGACATATCTTGAACTTGTAATTCGTCGTGCTTTTTACCTGTTCGACCAGATACTAAATAGCTCGCTTGAAAATTTTCGTCAAACACGATGTTTACGCCGTCGTCTATGCTGTGTCTTTGTCGGAGATAGTATTTTGTCATAATCGCCTCTTGACACTAATTTTACCACGAAAGAAGATTAAATATGCCACTATCGCATACAACCTGGGCCCCATATGTTAAAGAAAAGCTAACAAATGGTCAAATCAAAGATATTCAGTACTTTTTGGATACTATCTATCAAACTGATACCATTTTTCCACCACGTGATCAGGTATTTTCGGCGCTAGTTGCGACGCCATTAACAAACACTAAAGTGATTATCATGGGACAAGATCCTTATCATGAAGTTGATCAAGCACAAGGTTTAAGTTTTTCGGTTCCTGACGATATATTGGCACCACCATCGTTACGTAATATTTTAAAGGAATTGGCTACAGACATTGGTGAACGTCGATCTCATGATTTAACTTCATGGACAACACAAGGGGTACTTCTACTAAACGCTGTTCTAACTGTGCCAAAAGGGCGTGCAAATGCGCACGCTGGACAGGTCTGGGAACCATTAACTGATGCTATTATTCAAATTGCATCTGAGGATAATGCACCGAAAGTGTTTATTCTGTGGGGGAAATATGCACAGTCGAAGCGACGGTTGATTGATGAATCAAAACATTTAGTTCTGATGGCAGTGCATCCCAGTCCCTTATCAGCATATCGTGGTTTTTTTGGTAGCCAACCTTTCTCGCAAGCGAATGCCTTTTTAAAGACAAATGGGCGAGCGCCCGTTGATTGGTTAAATTGAGTGAAATAAATCACAAAAAATGATGAAACCACAGACAAATACTAATTGTTCTGTTACAATGAACTTGTAAATTAAATTAAAAAATGTTTGTTAAAAACGTTGGAGGAAGTATCTTGGTTGAATTATTTGAACAATTAAAGCAAAAAATAAGTGGACAAAATAAAGTGATCGTTTTCCCTGAAGGTGAAGATGCGCGCATTCAAGGTGCGGCTGTCAGACTAGCTAATGAAGGTTTAATTAAGCCAATTTTGTTGGGAAATGAAAATGCCATAAATGCCACTGCCACTGAATATCATTATGATTTGTCGAACGTATCAGTGATTGATCCATTAAACTATGATGTGAATGCTTTAGCAAAATTAAATGCATCATTAGTAGAACGACGTAAAGGCAAGACTGATGCTGAAACAGCCGAAAAATGGTTGCAAGATGTCAATTATTTTGGCACAATGTTGGTGTATACTGGTAAAGCGGATGGCATGGTTTCAGGGGCAACACATCCGACTGGTGATACGGTCAGACCAGCATTGCAAATCATCAAGACAGCACCAGGCTCATCACGTATTTCAGGTGCTTTTATCATGCAAAAAGGTGATGAACGGTATGTTTTTTCGGATGCTGCAATCAATATTAATGTTGATGCATCAGCAATGGCGGAAATTGCGATTCAATCAGCACAAACGGCTAAGGTATTTGATATTGAACCCAAAGTTGCTATGCTATCATTTTCAACTAAGGGTTCAGCCAAATCACCATTGGTTGATAAGGTAGTTGAAGCAACTAAATTAGCTAAAGAAATGGCACCAGAATTAGCCAATCAAATTGACGGTGAATTACAATTTGATGCTGCATTCGTTCCAAGTGTCGGCATTGCCAAAGCACCAGAATCAAATGTTGCAGGGCATGCTAATACATTTATTTTTCCAAGTTTAGAATCAGGTAATATTGGTTATAAAATCGCTCAGCGCTTAGGTGGGTATGAGGCAATTGGGCCTATTTTGCAAGGGTTAGCTAAGCCCGTATCTGATTTATCACGTGGTGCTAATGAAGAAGATGTTTATAAAGTAGCCATTATTACTGCGGCGCAAGCATTATCATAAATAAACTTATGACAGTCTAACAAAATAAGAAGCAGTATACAATATATGTTGTATACTGCTTCTTATTTTGTTATTTTAGCAGACTTATGTCGGTTATGATCGGTAATAGTTGCAAAAGTGTTGTCTTTCAAATCAGCTATTAGGTTTTCAGCAGTATGGTCATTTAAATCAAAGTGATGATCACCAATTGTTAATATATATCGGTCAGCCATATCATAAAATTTAAGTGAAGCCATCCGTGAGTTGTATGTTGCCATTAAGTTAAAAAGTTCTTTTTTTGTCATTTTTCATTCAAATTGTGCATCATATAGATGCCTATAAATACCATTATCAGCCAGAAGGCTTTGGTGTGTGCCTATTTCTGCGACTTGCCCCGCATTCATTACAATAATTTGATCTGCTTTGTGGATTGTACTCAGGCGATGTGCAATCACAACTGCAGTTTTTGCGACCATTAAATTATCTAATGCATGTTGAATTGCTTTTTCAGATTCATTATCTAATGCAGCAGTGGCTTCGTCTAGAATCACGATAGGCGCATTTTTTAATAGGGCGCGTGCAATAGATAGACGCTGTTTTTGTCCGCCAGATAGTTTGACACCGCGTTCACCAACCTCGGTATTTAATTGATGTGGTAATTGTCTGATAAAATCAGCAATATCAGCCTGTTGCGCTGCTTGCCAAATGTGATTTTGGGTAACATTTTCGGTACCATATGTAATGTTATCAGCTATAGTGCCGTCAACAATTGTAACGTCTTGACTAACTACGGCAATATTTTGACGTAAGTTGGATAGATTGAAATCCTTAATATCTATACCGTCAAATGTAATGTTACCGGCTGAACGATCATACATACGAGTGAGTAGTTTAGTAATAGTTGATTTGCCTGAACCGGAACGACCAACTAAGGCTGTTGTTTTACCACTTGGTATGGTTAAAGAAACATGATTTAAAGCAGGTTTAGTTTCCACATCGTATTCAAATGTCACCTGTTGTAAGCTGATACCTGTTTTTAAAGGATTAGGAAAAATTACCGGGTCTTGTATTTCAAGAATGCTTGGATAGTAACTTAAAATATTTTTAATACGATCGTATGAGACTTGTGCGGTTTGAAAAACGTTCATTAACATAGAAAATGATCGAATGGGATCTTGTAGCATAGCGACATAAGCAGTATAGGCGACTAAATCACCGATAGTCATGGTACCACGCATAACAAATAATGAACCAAATAATAACACAATTGCTGTACCAGCTGTGTTAATTAGTGTGATTAAAGGTTGGAAAATGGCTTGCCATTTGGTAGCTGTTAAGGAATAATTGTTTGATTCGTTAGCAATGGCTTTAAATTTGTCTGTTTCTGAATTTTCTGATGTATAGGATTTGATTAATTCAATTTCTGTAAGCGTCGCTTGTAGCTGATTATTGATTTTACTTTGTGCATAACGTACATTTGAATAAGATTCACGAATACGGCTACGGAAAAATCGAATAGTGACAAATAAAATTGGGAACGTTATTGAGACAAGCAAGGCTAAGTGCCAGTTCTGAAAAAATAAGAAAGTTAAAACACCAATAAAGGTGAAAATATTACCAATAATACTAAATGTATTGGAACTAATTAACATTTGAAGATTACTGATATCACTGGTTAATCGAACCATTAAATCACCGGTTTTCGTATCTTGAAAAAAAGCATAATCTTGTTTAAGTATGTAATTATACGTTTCAATACGTAAATCCGTAATGGCGCGTTGTGATAAAATTTGCATCATATAGGTAGAAAAAAATGTGATTGTGCCAAGAATCAGAGTAGTTATGAGTAACCAAACAATGTTACTGTATAGTGCATATTGATTATTTTGAGGTAACGCATGGTCAATAATGTTTTTTGTGAATTGTGGCACCATAAAATTCAACCCTGCCATAATAGTCAGTAAAAAGACATTTAATAGGACAAGGCCACGGCGCTTTAAAACAGATCCAAAAACAAAACGGATCATTTCACCGATAGTGGAATTTGATTTTGAAAGCTGTTCTTTGATTTCGGACGGGCTCATACGGCTATTTGAGTTATTCATAATGTTTTATTATACGCTACATTGTGCCAAGTCTGAAAAAAATATTGTATATACAGAATTATGAATTTACCAATGACGTAAATTGGTTGTAATCGTATAAATACCATAAAGTAATAAACTAATTAAATAGAGCCAACTAATCATGCGCCACCATTTAATGTGAAGTTGAGGTTTAGAACGCCGCATATGATGGACCTCCCCATGTCGTTATTATTTAAATTTAATATAACGCATTTATATGACGACTATGTAACAATATCAGCACGTTAAGAAAATGATACACTTTTTTATAAATTCTTACAAAAAACAATTAACTATTTACGCTGTGGTAGTTAGTTTTGTAGCCCCTTTGTAGCACTAAATAAAAAACAACCCACTTTCAATGCTTTCAAACAGCTTACGAAATAAGCTGCTAACGTTGATACACCAACGTTTACAAACAAAAAAGCTGTCCTACCAACAACGTTGATAAAACAGCAAATATGCCGCTGACAGGAATCGAACCTGCACGAGATTGCTCTCATATCGACCTGAACGGTACGCGTCTGCCAGTTCCGCCACAGCGGCAATATACGCTTTATTATACTAGATTTTTTTGTAAAATAAAAGATTGACTTTCAATGCCAATATAGTAATATATAAAATAATGGGATTAAAAAGACTAATGTTAAGTTTTTTGAGTATTTTTAGACTTTTTAAACTGTATTTGTTAGCTTATATACCAAAAATTACGTTTATCAAATTAGAGGTATTCGTAAAATATACATGAGTATCTTGTTGTTGAACACAAAATGGAGGGTGTGCAAACGCACAAAATCATGATGACAACTTATAATTTTTCTGCTGGACCAGGTGTTATGCCAGAAGAGGTCATAACACAAATTAAACAGGAGTTTGAAAAAAACGAACAGACCCATATGAGTATTATTGAAATATCTCATCGTTCCAAACAATTTCAAACAATTGTGACTGATGCTGAAAATAAATTGCGTCAATTAATGCATATTTCGGATGAGTATGCTGTTGTCTTTTTACAAGGTGGCGGGTCCACTCAATTTGAAATGATCCCATTAAATTTCGCAACAAATCACCATGAAATTGCCTTACTAGATTCAGGTAACTTTGCTCAAAAAGCTGCGGAAGCAGCTAGAGAGCTTGGTAATAAAGTAACAACATTAAATAGTACAAAAAACATACATTATCAAAAGCTGCCACCTTTACCTGATGATTTTGATCCAATGACTTACGATTATTTACATATTGTGACCAACAATACGATTGAGGGCGTAACTTTCCACCAAAATAATTTACCCAAAACAACTGGACGTCTCGTTGCTGATATGAGTTCAAATATATTAGCAGAACCATATAATATATCAGATTTTGATGCAATTTTTGCTGGCGGTCAAAAAAATCTGGGCCCAGCAGGCGTCACTGTCGCAATCATTAAAAAATCTTGGTTGGCAGAACAAGATGTCACTGGGGTTGGTCCGATGATGCGTTATCAAAATCATATTGATAAACAGTCAATGTATAATACATCACCTGTTTTTGCAATATACGCTTTAAATTTGGTGCTCGATTGGGTCATACAACAAGGTGGCGTGACTGAAATGTATCGTCGCAATTTGGAAAAATCAAAACGTCTTTATGCTTATCTTGATCAGTCAGAATTCTATACTGCACCAGTGGAAGCGAGTGCGCGTTCTCTGACAAATATTGTTTTTACGACAGGTGATCTTGAAAAAGATAAGGTTATTGCTAAGCAAGCGACTGAAGAAGGTTTGTTTAATCTTAGCGGGCATCGTTCAGTCGGTGGTTTTAGAGCATCATTATATAACGCACAACCGATGTCGGCTGTAGATGCGTTGATTGCATTTTTGCAGAAAGTAGAACAACAAGCATGACAACGATCAAAACTTATAATGCGATTAGTACCATAGGATTAGATTATTTAAAGCAACATGATTATGAGATTAATACAAATGATAATCCAAAAGGGATACTTTTGAGATCTCAAAATCTGCATAATGAAGAAATTGCCGCCAGTGTACGAGCCGTTGTACGAGCAGGTGCTGGATTCAATAATATTCCAGTAGATGACTTATCAAAGCGCGGCGTGGTTGTGTTTAACACACCTGGCGGCAATGCAAACGCGGTTAAAGAGTTAACACTAGCATCATTAATTTTAGCGGCACGGCCGGTTATTGGGGCAATTGGCTTTGCTAATGAAACACGTGGTGGTGACGTATCTTTACGTACAGAGGTGAGCAAGGGTGGCTATCGTGGCACTGAGTTAGCTGGGAAAACGCTAGGGGTTATTGGTTTAGGAAATGTCGGTTCAAAGGTAGCTAATACTGCTTTAGCACTAGATATGGATGTTATTGGCTATGACCCTGGGCTAAATGCTAACACAGCCTGGCGAATTGATCGGCACATTTTGCACGCTAAAAATGTGCAAGAGGTCTTACAAAAAGCTGATTATATAACAGTGCATATTCCGTTAACTGATAAAAATAAGTTTTTTATTGATAGTGATAGTATTGCACTTATGAAACCAACAGCTGCCTTATTAAATTTTTCGCGCAATGGCATTGTTAATGACTTGGCAGCAAAAGCAGCGTTAGATAATGATAAACTACGGGTCTATATCACAGATTTTGCTGATGAAGCATTATTTGATCATCCAAAAGTCATCATCACACCACATATTGGTGGTTCAACGGTTGAAGCAGAAGATACAAGTGCCTTAATGGCGGCACGCCAGTTAGACGAGTATTTGACAACTGGTAATATTATCAATTCAGTCAATTACCCAGACATCGATGAACCATTTACAACAAAATACCGTGTTGGTATTATTCATGAGAATGTCCCAAATATGATTAGTCAAATTTCAAAGTTTTTTGGTGATAATGATATTAATATTGAGCAATTGAGTAATCGCGCAGTAGGTGCATACGCGTATACGTTAGTAGCGATAAATAACTTTAGTGATGCCCAGCAAGAATATGTTAAAACGGCATTAGACGAAATTCCGCATGTTATTTTGACTCGTCGCTACGTCAATGAAAACTACTAAGGAGGGTAATCATAAATGAAAGATTTACAGGAATCAGGGATTACAAAATTATCTCAACGTGGTGTTAGTATCAACGATATAGCTGAAGGCGCACGTACTTTTTTAATAGAAAAATATCATGATGCCGTTGATGAGACGCTATTAAATACAGCTATTTCACGTGTATTACACAAAGATGAAGTGGCAGATATTATATTAACGGCGTTGTATTTAGATGAACAAGCAGAAAACATGCCTGACACGCAGCCACTCAAAGCACGTTTACAGCGCGACGCGAACGGGCACAATGTTGATGAAATATTGGCAATTGCAATTACACAACAGTTCTCAGCAGCTGCAACAGTCCACTATGGTTTACTAGATGATCTCAAGCCAGGTTTGATTGGTATTATTAATGATAAAACCGATAGTATTAATGTTTATTTAGATGATATATTGGCAGCTTTGATTGCCAGTTCAGCGATGCTTTACTTAGAATTATTGGGTGGCAATACTTATTAAAAAATATTAATACCATGAGTGCATAAAAACGTGACTTACTACTTTAAAAACTGGTAAGGTAAGCGTTTTTTTGATAGAATTAAAGGCACAGTAATAATTTCAAGGAGATGTTAAAATGTCAGGACATAGTAAATGGCATAACATACAAGGCCGTAAAAACGCCCAAGATGCTAAGCGTGGTAAAATTTTTCAAAAGTTAGCACATGATTTGTACGTTGCAGCTAAGGCTGGTGGTGCAGATACAGATATGAATGCATCACTACGGCTGGTTGTTGAAAAAGCTAAGTCAGCTAATATGCCAAAAGATAATATTCAGCGTGCGTTGGATAAAGCTTCAGGTGCTGGTGGTCAAAAATTTGAAGAAGTAACTTACGAAGGCTACGGTACGGCTGGTGTTGCCGTGTTAGTTGAAACATCAACGGATAATATTAATCGGACGGTATCAAGTATTCGCAATTCGTTTAAACACTTTGGTGGTGCTTTAGGAACTTCGGGTTCAGTCGCTTTTCAGTTTGATCGTAAAGGTTATTTGGCTATTGATCGAGAAATGTTTCCTGAATTAGATGAGGACACTGTTCTAGAATCCGCACTGGAAGCGGGTGCTGAAGATGTGCAAACGCAAGATGCAGTTTTTGAAATTTATACGGCACCAAATGACTTTCAAACTATTGAAGGTACTTTGGGTGAAGCAGGCTATGTTTTTGATGAAGCTGAAGTGACTATGATTGCTCAAAATCCCATGATTATTTCTGATGAAGATCGTGAAAAGTTAGAGCAATTAATAGATGAATTAGAAGAAAATGAAGATGTCTTAGCTGTATATACAACAGCTGACTAATAAATTGATTTATACAAAAACACATCCCTGAATGACTGTCTATTGACAAACATTTTGTTCATGAGATGTGTTTTTTTGAATTAATTTTGAGCTTTTTGAATTAATTTTGTTACAAATGCGTTTAATGTGACTGTATCTTCATCGTCTGGTCTGAGATTTATTTTAATGCCATCTGCCCCCTTAATACCATGTGTTTTGGCAAATTGTACTTCAAATTTTGGTACTGCTAGTCCAAAATCAGACATATAATATATATCACCTGATCCAGCAACGCCGTAAACGACACCACTTAAATCTGCCTGAGCTAAGTCATCAAAAAAATCAAGACCCTCGTCAGGCAAAGAACCATTGTCGTACGTATAAGGTACGATAACAGCAATATTCGTGTGCTCGAGTTCATCAACTTCAGTTTGTGATATTTCTGTTTTTTTTACGTTGATGCCAGCAGTTTTGAAAGCTGAAACGATAATATCGGCAACATCTTCATTATTACCGGTGATTGTTGCATATACGACGTGTGCATCCATGATTAATATGAGTTATGCTAGTATACCTTCAAATTATGCGTATAATAGACATATTTCCTCCATTTATATTTTATAGTTATAATTATAAAGACTTTACAGATAATTGCACCCATTGTTTTCGTGAAATAATGCACGAATATGACGATTTGTTGACAAAATGAAAAAAGAGCTTTACACCACCCGTTTATGGCCTTACTATAAAGACTGGAAATTAAATGTAAAAAACCGCGACTACTTGATAGATTTGCGACCGCTTAGGAGATTACAAATGATACACCAGTTGTTGGCCGAATTTATGGGCACTGCTCTAATGATTATTTTTGGCGTTGGCGTTCACGCTGATGAGGTTTTGAACCGAACGAAATTTCACGGTTCGGGTCATATTTTTGCCATTACAACCTGGGGATTTGGTATCTCTATTGTGTTGTTTGTCTTTGGCGATGTTTTTATCAACCCAGCTATGGCTATGGCACAGCTTGTACTTGGAAAAATTGATCTGATATATTTTCTAACAGTCAGTGTTGTTGAAGTACTTGGTGGTATCGTGGGCTCTTTGATTGTTTACGTAATGTATGCTGATCAGTTTAAACTATCAGAAAAAGATATTGATCCCGTTATCGTACGAAATATATTTTCAACTGCACCAGCAATTCGTAACTTACCACGTAACTTTTTTGTTGAAGCGTTTGCAACCTTTGTATTTTTAACGAGTATTATGGCTATCTCAGCTCGAGCTGGAAACGTACCTGGTATGGTGCCGTTATCAGTTGGTTTCTTAGTATGGGCTGTGGGTATGGGTATGGGTGGTACGACTGGATTTGCGATGAATTTAGCAAGAGATATGGGACCACGGTTAGCCTATACAATTTTACCTTGGAAAAATCGCGCATCGTCTGATTTTAAATATGGATTACTTGTTCCAGGCATTGCCCCTTTTGTAGGTGCAATAGTTGCAGCTTTATTTTCAAAATATTACTTAGGCCTTTAATGACATGTTCTTGGTTTTAAAAGCGAACTTGTTATTTTTAATTGTTCAGTTATAATAAAATTATCAATTTTAAAGAGGAAAAAATTATGACACTGACACGGGAACAATATAATGCTTTAAAAATGGCGTTTGATAATGGTATTTTAGATCATGATGATCTTGCCAAGGATGCGCTTGAGATTTTATTACTAGCAGTAGCGCCAAAGTAACTGTTGCATAAACGAAAAAACAGTGTTAAAATTATTTTCAGTAACGTTGATAAGGACAACTCAAGTGTACATATGATAAAGAGAGCTCATGTTTGGTGAAAATGGGTGATTTGTGCGTGAGAGACTACCTTTGAGTGGTGGTTGAGTAAGTAATGAAAAACATCCGGGTGACACCGATAGCTGTCATTTAAGTAGCATGGTTAAACATGTTAAACTTGGGTGGTACCACGGTGAAACGTCCCTTTAAGTCTATTGACTTAGAGGGACGTTTTTGTTTTTATCATCACATAGTTAACTTGAATTCAAAACTTGTTACAAAATTTGAAAGGAATAATAAATATGTCAGCACTTAATCTTACATTCCCAGATGGGGCAGTGAAAGTCTTTCCCGATGGAACAAAACCAATTGAGGTTGCTCAGAGTATCTCAAAATCTCTAGCTAAAAAATCAGTATCAGCTAAACTAAACGATGCATATGTTGGTATGAATGATATTATCCCAGAATCTGGTAATTTTCAGTTAATTACCACAAATGATGCTGAAGCGCTAGCTTTATTACGTCATGCAACATCACATCTCTTGGCACAAGCTTTGAAACGGATGCCAAAGTTTGCCAATATGCATTTTGGCGTAGGACCTTTCATCGATAATGGATTTTATTATGATACAGACAATGGTGCAGGAAATCAGGTTTCAGTAGAAGATTTTTCTGAAATTGAAGCAATGATGCATAAAATTGTTAAAGAAGATTTACCAATAATATCACGTCAAATTACACGTGCAGAAGCGTTGGAAATGTTTGCGACAGATCCATACAAAATGGCATTGATTACGGATTTACCCGAAGATGAAATTCTAACAATTGCTATACAAGGCGATCATATTGAATTGGACAAAGGTGGCTTAGTCCCATCAACTGGTTGGATTAAACATTTTAAATTAACATCCGTTGCTGGTGCTTATTGGCGTGGTAAATCATCTAATCCAATGATGCAACGCATATATGGTATCTCGGAATGGAAGCAAGCAGACGTTGATGCTGAAGTAACACGCCGTGAAGAAGCTAAAGAACGCGATCATCGCACAATTGGTCGTGATTTAGACTTGTTTTTTACAAGTCAAGAAGTTGGCTCTGGATTGCCAGTCTGGCTACCAAATGGGGCAACGATTCGGCGTCAAGTTGAACGTTATATTACTGACAAAGAATTAGCCAATGGCTATCAACATGTCTATACACCTGTATTATCAAACTTAAATTTGTATAAAACTTCTGGACATTGGGATCATTACCGTGAAGATATGTTTCCGCCAATGGATATGGGAGATGGTGAGTTTTTAGAGCTGCGTCCTATGAATTGCCCATCACATATTATGGTATTCAAGCACAAGCCACGTTCGTACCGTGAATTACCAATTCGCATTGCTGAACTTGGCATGATGCATCGTTATGAGAAGTCTGGCGCATTAACTGGTCTATCACGTGTACGTGAAATGACGTTGAATGATGGCCACACATTCGTTGATCCAGAAAAAATTGAAGAAGAATTTAAGTCCATTTTGACAATGATGATGGCCGTTTATCGTGATTTTAACATCACAGATTATCGCTTTCGATTATCATACCGCGATCCTAAAAATACTGAAAAGTATTTTGATGATGACGAAATGTGGGAAAAGTCACAAGCACAACTCAAACGTGCAATGGATGATCTTAAATTAGATTATTACGAAGCTGAGGGTGAAGCTGCTTTCTACGGTCCAAAGCTGGATGTGCAAACGAAGACAGCCTTGGGTAATGAAGAAACAATGTCGACAATTCAGTTAGACTTTTTGTTGCCTGAACGTTTTGATTTGACATATATTGGTGCCGATGGGCAAGATAATCATCGGCCAGTGATGCTACATCGTGGCATTGTAGGCACAATGGAACGTTTTACGGCATATCTGATCGAAATGTATAAAGGTGCTTTTCCAACCTGGTTGTCACCATTGCAAGTGCAAATCATTCCTGTCAATCTTGGTGCGCATGGTGAGTATGCCGATGGTATCCAAAAAAAGTTGCAGTCTGCGGGCTTGCGGGCTAATGTAGAAACCAAGGAAGCTAAGTTGGGTTACTTGATTCGTGAAGCGCAAACTAACAAGATTCCATACACACTAGTATTAGGTGATTCTGAAGTTGAGGCTCAGACAGTGACAGTACGTAAGTATGGTGAAGAAAAGACACAAACAATGTCATTTATTGATTTTCAAATGGCTATTTTAGCAGATGTTGCACGTTATTCACGTACAACAGAGACACATGAATAAAGTTAATAGAAGTCGCTAATATATGTTAGCGACTTTGTACATACAGATTGTATATGTTTGAAACAGGGGGATAAATATTTTTATGGTAGAAACAACGGAAGATGGTAATAAACCGCCAAAACGCGGATTACAAAATCGTCATGTGCAATTAATTGCTATTGGTGGCACGATCGGAACAGGACTCTTTATGGGTGCTGGTAATTCAATTCATTATGCTGGACCTATTATTTTATTGGTATACTTAATTGTTGGATTATTCATGTTTGTTATGATGCGGGCTATTGGCGAACTATTGTATGCTGATCCAAAGCAGCATACATTTATTACGTTTATTACTAGGTATGTTGGCAATCGCGCAGGTTTTTTTGCACGATGGTCCTATTGGTTGACGGTTGTATTCATGGGTATGGCTGAATTAACCGCAGTGGCCAAATATGTCCAATATTGGTTACCAGGACTACCAAGTTGGTTGATCCAAATTAGCATGTTGATTATCCTAACATGCGTCAATTTAGTCGCTGTAGCATTATATGGCGAAACGGAATTCTGGTTCTCAATGATTAAAATTGTCGCTATTTTAGCTTTAATTGCTACGGGTATTATTTTAGCATTAACAGGGTTCAAAACACCTGTAGGGGATGTGTCATTTAGTAATGTTTTTCACCACTTTTCATTTTTTCCAAATGGTTTTGGAAATTTTATTAATGCTTTCCAAATGGTCATGTTTGCCTTTGTCGGTATGGAATTTATAGGAATGACCGTAGCAGAAACAGATAATCCACGCGAAGTTTTACCTAAGGCGATTAATCAAATACCTTGGCGGATATTATTTTTCTACTTAGGGGCATTGTTTATTATTATGACGATCTATCCTTGGCAAAAAATTCCTGCTGATCAAAGCCCTTTTGTGATGGTTTTTGAGCTAGTTGGGATTAAATGGGCGGCAGCATTAGTTAACTTTGTTGTTCTTACAAGTGCTGCATCGGCGCTGAATTCCGTATTATTTAGTGCGAGCCGTAATTTTTATGCTTTATCATTCCAATCAAAAGCACGTTTCTTACAGCCATTTAGAAAAATGTCTAAAACACAATTACCACTCAACGCGGTTTTGTTTACATCTTTGATGATAGCCTTTTCGGCAGTTATTTCTGTTATACCTGCGATTACAAATGCATTTAGTTTTGTCACGAGTGCTTCAACAGATTTGTTTTTGATGATTTATGTCTTAACGTTAATCGCGTATATGAACTACCGTAAATCAAATGATTACATGCATGATGGTTTTTTGGTTATTGCACCTAAAACATTAGTACCACTCGCAATCATATTTTTTATTTTTGTCTTTATTACGCTATTTTTCAACCCAGATTCACGTATACCAGCTATTGGTTCAACGATTTGGTTAGTTATATTTGGCCTGATTTCATGGTGGCAACCAAAAAAAGCCATCAGGTAAAACTATTAACTGTTCAATTGAAGATGTTGAACAGTTTTTATTTGGTATGCTACACTAGAAATATTGCAGAAGGGAATAGTATATGCGCGACAAAGGTTTAAATATAACAATTATTCATGTCATGATTTTTTTGTTTTTCTTGTTTGTTTACGTGGCACCAACCCATTTTACATTTTTAAATTGGAATGTTTTCTTATCATTATTGCCTTTTGATTTTGCATTAGTTGTGGCAACGACACATTTTAAAAGTGTTAAATCTATTTTTCTTGTATTATGGTTACTTTTTTTTCCAAATACAATGTATATGATGACAGATTTTATACATTTAAATGCCATTGGCACAGACTTGAATCAAGCGGCGCAATACTTTAATTATGCTATATTAGCAACAGGAATTTTTATAGGCGTTGGTTTAGGTATCTTAAGTTTAGAAATTATAGCACAAGCCCTATTTAAAAATCACGCTCACATTATTTATTTTATTGTTACGGCACTTGTGTCGCTATTATCAGCGATTGGTATTTATCTTGGCCGCTATTTGCGATTAAATTCATGGGATATGTTCACTAACTTTAGTGATGTCATTCAAAATATTGTATCGTCTGTGGGTTATCACATGGTAACATTTGTGATCCTGTTTGCGGGTGCACAATTTGCAATACTTGTCATTTTCCACTATGGCGTGCGATTGATAAACATAAACTTGTCAGTAGAAAAGTAATGTGGTAGAATAGTATATGTTGAACAAGTAGGAGCACCCGCTTCTCGCCAAGTGACCAAGTTGCTTGGCAGATACAGTTATCCGAGATGGATCGCAAGTGTTGAAGTGGGTAAAGATTAGGTTCTTTATCCACTTTTCTTCTTGATTCACAAAATAAATTTGGAGGTGTCTGACAATAGCACGTCAACCAAGACAAGTTGATTTAATCAACGATAATATTCGGGCATCGCGCGTACTACTTATCCATGAGGGTAAGCAAACAGAAATGTCTACGCGAGATGCACAACAAATTGCAAACGATTCAAACCAAGATTTGGTATTGGTACAAGCTAACGCTGAGCCACCAGTTGCCAAAATCATGGATTGGGGAAAAGCGAAGTTCGAAGCACAAAAGAAACAAAAAGAACAGCGTAAAAACCAAAAAATCGTTCAAGTTAAAGAAGTTCGCATGTCGCCGGTTATTGATTCGGGCGATTTCGAAACGCGTAAAAAAGCTGCTATCAAATTCCTTGGACAAGGAAATAAGGTTAAGCTGAATTTACGCTTTCGTGGTCGTATGATTACGCACCAAGACATCGGACGTCAAGTATTAGACCGTATGGCCGCAGAGCTTAACGACATTGCTAAGGTTGAGCAACGTGCCAAGATGGACGGCCGACAGATGTTTTTGGTCTTGGCACCTAGAGATGCCAAGTAATGAAGGGTTTAGTTGCTTAATTGCATGCTTAAACAAAAAAATCACACAGTAGGAGAATTAGTCACATGCCAAAGATGAAAACACACCGCGCATCAGCAAAGCGCTTTAAGAAGACAGC
Organism: Leuconostoc gelidum subsp. gelidum KCTC 3527; assembly: GCF_000166715.1. Classification (GTDB taxonomy): domain Bacteria; phylum Bacillota; class Bacilli; order Lactobacillales; family Lactobacillaceae; genus Leuconostoc; species Leuconostoc gelidum. Next base: position 725 of record NZ_AEMI01000037.1, on the reverse strand, counting down.
CAACGGTGGTTTGAAGTCAGCCTCAGCTTATACTTCACACCGTTTCCATGGTAAGACAAAGAAGCAACGTCGCCAATTGCGTGGTACACGCATGATGGATTCAACGACTGTTAAAACATACGCTAAGATGCTGTCAAACATCTAATTCGCGTTGCGATAGTTCATCTATCTATATTTTGGATTTAAAATCCAGTAATTTATTTTTTAGAATTCTAGGAGGAATTACCCATGCGAGTTAAGGGTGGTACAGTTTCACGCGCACGTCGTAAGAAGATTGTTAAGTTAGCCAAGGGTTACCGTGGTCAACGTCGTATTAATTTCAAGGTTGCTAAGCAACAAGTATGGAAGTCATATTTGTATGCATACCGTGATCGTAAGAACACAAAACGTAACTTCCGTAAGTTATGGATTGCTCGTATCAATGCAGCAGCCCGTATGAACGGTTTGTCATATTCTAAGTTGATGCATGGTTTGACACTTGCAGGTGTTGAATTGAATCGTAAAATGTTAGCTGATATTGCTGTGACTGATTTTGATACATTTTCAAAGTTAGCAGACCAAGCAAAATCTGCATTAGCAGCTGATAATGTTTTGGTACAAGAACGTGTAGCCGCAACATTGGAAACGACTGTTAAGGTTGATCGTTAATACCTATTCATATTAAAAAGTCCGAAAATCTGTCTGAGATTTTCGGAACTTTTAATTATGATAGGTTAAAAGTAGCT
>NZ_AEMI01000038.1 GCF_000166715.1 Leuconostoc gelidum subsp. gelidum KCTC 3527 | reverse complement strand
CAAAAATAACAGCCTCAGGCTGTTATTTTTGTTTAATTATGAAAGGCCGTTTAATTGGCTTTTTGTTACTTGTCTGCTCTTTTTTTTGTGGCGTTGCTCTTATACTTGTTTTATTTTTTTCTTTTTCAGGTGAACGCTTATGATTGCTTTTGTGTGTTCTCCTGTTATTTTTAGGACGATCTTCTTGTTCTAATTGCCGCGGATTAATATTTTCTAATACAAAATATGGCGCTCCAAAATTAACATATTCATACAAATAGTCCTGTAATGTCTCTATTTTATCTTGATTTGGTACATGCTTTTCATTTCGATAAAACCCTTTAAGACGCAATTGTTCAGCTGAAATATCACCGACAAGATAATCATATTGCGCTAACAATGGCGTATAACGTATAGCCAATTTTTCAGTATTAAAAGCTTCCTTAAAATTTTCAACGAGTTCTAACGTTAATTTATCAATGATTATTTTATTTTCCTGACGTATAACTTGATATGCCATCTTACGTTCTTCTTGTTGTAATAACGTTTGTGTTTTTAACGATTCACGATCCATTAAATGCCTCTCTTTTAACAGTACACTATACGTTACTGTATTTTTTCTTGTAATATTGCGCCATCAATTCTCTTAATAATATACGCAATTCAATTTTTACTGGTGCATCCTGTATCACAGGGAAAAATGGTACCCATTTGTAATGATCAAGTGTTGCAATTTGATAATTTTGATGTGGCTGAATGGTTTGACCTTGGTACAGAATTTGGCCATTTTTTTGTCTATCAATACCATCAAAACGCATATAACCAAAAATTTTGCCACGAAAGCCACTACCTTTCATCGCCAAAGTTGACAACCATTCTTGTTGTGCATCAAGCTCTTCGAATAACTCAATAATCTTTTGGCCTTTAAGTGTCATTAACATCGGATTAATTGCATGTGGCATACTTTCGAGTAACTCATATTGATTCAACCGGCCTTTTGGAAAACCTTCAACAAACATACCAGTTGATAACATAGCTGCCGGTGCATCAAAATATTGCTTTAAAGCTCTCATTGCATCATAACTTTGTTCATCGGTTGTTATATCTCGTGGTAACTGCGTAACATATCGGGTGGTCAAAACTGTTTGTCCCTTTTTAAATAAGCCATGAATTAAATGATAGTCCTCGTCGTCTTCCGACATTTCATACGTCGGTGTCGTGACAGCTTTTTTACTCAAAATTTGACCATCATCTGATATTTCTAAAGAAATATCACCGACATAATTACCATAACGACCTGCTGCTGCCAATAAAGTCCCTGAAACCATTTTACCATGCTCTAACAAATGATGTGTATGTGCACCAATAATAATATCAATGTCATATTTTTCACCTAGATGCTCATCTGTTGGTAATCCTAGATGAGATAGTAACACCACGACATCAGCCTTTTGACGAAGTATTGGTAATAATTTACCGATTGTTTCATCAACATCATATGGTTTCCACCCGAGTGAAGGATAGGTTAACATATACGGTGCAGTCAATCCCAAAACAGCAATTTTGGTTCCTGAATTAGTCGTTATAATTTTATAGTTCTTAGCCCATGTTGGTTGCGTTAAACTAGGATACTCCTTTAAATTACCCAACAAAACATCAAAATTAGCCCCATCATATAAATGGTTCATTGCTTCATGGGACAACACTAATCCTTCATTGTTGCCAATTGTCACGCCGTCATAGTGTGCTTCATTCATCAATTCAATGTTGCCTTGACCCATTGTTGCATCAGTGTATGGGTTTAAACGATCAATCGCATCTCCAATATCAAACGTGTAGCTTTGCGTATATGTTTTTTGTTTCTCCAACAAAAAGCGTAAAATACGTGGCCAATTTTCAAAGTGTGAGTGCATATCATTCGTATGCAGTAAGTGTATGGTTTCAGTTCCCATTTAATTCCTTTCAAACATAGTGGACAGTTATTAAATGTGTGTATCACTATTTTTTATTTTTACAGACATATTCCCTACTATCATTTTACACCAACTCAACAAAAAAGCACTGCGAGATGCAGTGCCTCAATTAGCAAATGAATACAGAAAATCTATGAATTTCTGTAAATTAGCCGGATAAGCATTTAATCCCCAAATCATACGTTCATGTTCACCTGGCACTTTAAATCTTACACCCCATTCATCGTTTAAACTTGGTTTAGTCTGAGAAGGACCAGGATATTCTGTCATCCAAGTATTAATATAATTCATAGTTTTATCGGTAAATTCATCCCATGACGTTGTCATATCAGTCCATTGTTCATGATAACGCCAATTAAAAGATTGCCCCGCTTGATTAAAATGCGGATTATAAAAATCAAAATCTATATCTGCAATATCTTTCACCTCTTGAGTTTTGTCTCTACTCTGCCAAAAAGCATGACCCTCATGACGTTTGATATAAACGTAATCAAAACCAGTCACTAAATTACCACGATAAAACGCTAAAAAATCTAATCGTGTTTGTGCCATATTAACCCTCAATTACAATTAAATCTTTGGTAAGATCATTTGTAAGATTTTCATAACCGTCTAGTGTAACAATAATGTCATCTTCAATTCGGACACCACCTTGTTCTGCAAGATAAATACCTGGCTCAATGGTTAAAAGATGCCCTGATTGCAATTCATCACTGGATTGTGCGCTCAGTGCTGGCCCTTCATGAATAGCTAAGCCAACACCATGGCCCGTAGAATGGTTATAATCATGACCATAACCATGCGCAGATATATAATCACGCGCAACACGATCAACTTCACTACCAGAAATACCAGGTTTCACAATCGCTATGGCATTCTCATTTGCTTGTTTAACAATGGCATAAATTTGCTTAAGATCATCACTTATACTTCCGATAGCGATTGTTCTGGTTACATCAGACGTGTAATCATCGACATAATAACCAAAATCAATTGTAACAAGTTCACCATTTTCAATTATTTTATCTGTTGCTTCGCCATGGGGTAACGCCGCACGATAACCAGATGCAACAATTGTGTCAAATGAAGCTTTTTCAGCTCCGAATTTTTTTTGAAGTCGATCTAATTCATTAGCCACTTGTCGTTCAGTCATTCCTGGCTTAATGAACGGAATGAGCTCATTAAATGCCGCCACTGACGCAGCAGCTGCTTTACGTAAAGCAGTGAGTTCAGCCTCATCTTTCACTTCACGTAAGGCCTCAATGGCAAACGGTAGCGCATCAAATGATATATCAGCGGGTAATAATTCATCAATATAATCATAAATATTATATGGCAAGTCGGCTTCGAAAGCCAATTTTTTAATGTCAAAAGCTATTGCTACTGAGATCACCTCTTCATAATAGGCTCTTGTTATTTTTAAATTAACGTTTTCTGGTAAACTTGTTTTATATGCCTCTTCATATCGTGCATCAGTTACTAAACAAGCTGAATCACGACTAATAACAACTACACCATCACCGGTACCACCGCCGAAACCTATTAAATATTTCATGTTAGCACCTTGATATACAATCATGCCATCAAGATTCAATTTCTTAAGTAATTTTTGCAGTTTAGCAATACGTGCTTCAAAATATTTAGTCATATCTGATACTTTCCTTTTCATTGTTACCTATAATTATATCATAAGCTTATAAGATTACTTTTCACTTCAATACATCATATTGCTGAACTTGTTAATAAGTAAAAAAAAAGAACAGCGAACTGTTCTTTTTTGATTTTAATTACTTTGCGGCAGCTAAAATTTCATTGTATTGTTCACGTGAATAAACAGATACTTGACGCTTTTCACGCCCTTTACGTTCAAATCTAACAACACCATTTGTTAAAGCAAATAAAGTGTCATCTCCACCCTTTTTAACGTTAACACCTGGATAAATATGTGTACCACGTTGGCGATAAATAATTGAACCAGCTGTCAAATCTTGTCCATCAGCAACCTTAGTTCCTAAACGACGGCCAGCTGAATCACGCCCGTTGGCTGAAGATCCGCCACCTTTGTGGTGAGCGAACATTTGTAAGTTTTCTTGATTCATCAACATAAGTCTATTTCTCCTTTACAAGTAATAATTACGCGATTGAATCAATCTTCACGCGTGTATATGGTTGGCGGTGGCCTTGCTTAGAATGCATATTCTTCTTGGCCTTGTACTTGAAAGTAATAACTTTCTTTTGTTTACCCTGCTTTTCAACAGTACCAACAACTTTAGCACCTTCAACAAAAGGTGCCCCAACCTTGCCATCAATCAAAACAACTTGGTCAAAAGTTACCTTTTCGCCTTCTGTTGCATCCAATTTTTCGACGAAGATTGTGTCGCCTTCAGCGACTTTATATTGCTTGCCGCCTGTTACAATAACTGCATATGCCATTATTGAATTCTCCTTATACTTAGACTCACCATTCCAGGCGGGTCGGCTCTTGTCCGACACGTACTTCAACCTGTTCCGAGTGGTTGTAGCTATGCTAACAACCTATCAATTATAACAAAAATTTATAATTGCGTCAATATCCACACAGGTTTATTTTTTAATTAACATTATCAAAATTAAACAAATTCAAACCAGTTTGTGTCCATCCAGTGGAATCAACACGTAATACTTCTATAAATTCTTGCAATAACTTAGTTTGTGTCACATTCATATTGTCTAACAACCATTTTGAAATCAACGCCCAAAAACCACCTGTAATAATTTCCCACTGAAACATTTGATGTCTGTATAGCTCTTCGTCTTCAATAATACCCAATTGTGATTGCATCTGCATTCTCATTCGCGACATAAGTGTTTTAACATAAACTGAATTACTATGTAAATTAAGCACCGCATTATAAAAGGCAGCACGGTCACTTACAGCTTGAATCATTTTGGCAACATGAAATTTACCTTGCGTATATTGAATAAATTCCTGTATTAATGTATGATTGACCTCAGAAATAAGGTGTTCCTTATTTTGATAGTACTTGTAAAAAGTGCCCCGGGTGACATCCGCACGATGCAATAATAAGGTAATCGAAAAATTAGGTTGCGTTGTTAATAACGTAATTGTTGTTTCTTCAATATTTTTTTTGTCCGTAAAACACGTGCATCTTCTTTCTTAACCATAATTTCTCCTGGAAAACAACACTACTACTCTTTACTCCTCATTCTTCGCGCCTATTCTATATATTGCCGCTTCGATATTTAAGTCTACTTTCATTTGTGTCACAATATCAGCACGTTGTGCCGAACTTTTATTCATGGCATTCACTGACATTGTGATAATGGTATCAAATTTATCATGGAAACGTGAAGCAACACTACTATCGATATTATAGTGACCTTTTTTGGCTGTTTGCACAATTGTAATAATACCAGTTTTACCGTATAGTGCATCACGTAATGCCTGAGAATCAGTGTTACTTAAGTTATTACTATTATGCTTAATAATTTGATTGCCTGACTTTTCAACAGCAGTCATTGTTTTGGTATCCTGATAATCAAAATCATCTAATGCCGAAATAAAGGTTTTAATACTTCGACGCGACTGCTCCAAATGTCGATAATCTGTTCTAGGCATCGAAACACCAGCATATTTAGGTTGTTGATTAAACGTTGCAAACGCAACTAATAGTGCTACAAAGATCACGCCTAATGCGATAAATGCTTTTCTCATATGTTAAATCCTCTGTAATTGGCTTACCTATAGTATACTATAGGTAAGCCAATTAAAAAAATAGATAAATTAAATCTTTGATATTTACTGTTTTTATGCTATTATATATATTGTATTGCGCTGGTAGCTCAGCTGGATAGAGCAGCCGGTTTCTACCCGGCAGGTCGAGGGTTCGACTCCCCCCCCGCGCATTTTTGCTGTTTTACCTATAATATTGGTAAAACAGTTTTTTATTTAAAACCGTTGATATCACTATTTTTTCAGTATATGAATTTGTATAACAATGTATACCTATAAACAAATTTATTTCGCATTAGTGCTACAAAAAGCCACGCAACTTAATTACGTGGGCTAGTCAATTTTTCAGGCGTAGGTAAATCCCCCGCTTCAAGATTTTCTTTCATTGTTTTTAAACGTTTCGATCAGTTTATCAATGACTTGTACTTCATCCCTTGATATGTCGACGTTTTCTATTTCGTTCCCGAATCTGTTAAACGAAATATCAGCGACATCAATATCGTGTTTTGAAATATTAAATCACCCATATTTTAGGCTAAAGTAATGTCTCGTAACAATATAATATTGATATTCAGTTATTAAGAGCTTACGTTACTGAGTATGTATTGGATTTTTATTTTCAAAGATTATTTAAATACTACTTGTTTTCACTTTATATTTTTCTATCATATTGTATAAACAAGGTCTTTTTTAGATGATCCTTCTTTGAGTGATAATCACCTTCCCAAGCAATAAACGTTATTACTCCCCGGCAGTTACTTTAATACCAATAATTGCAACAACTAATAAAATAATAAAAAACCAAGTGATAGGTGGGAATTTATCGTGAAATAATATGACACCTATTACCACTGAACCAACTGCACCAATTCCGGTCCAAATTGGATAAGCCAAACTAAATGGCAAGTACTTCACTGCTTGTAACAAAAAAAACATACTCGCAACCAGGCCAATAACAGTCAAACTTGCCCAACCAACTTTTGTAAAACCATTACTTAACTTCATAGTAGTTGACCAAAGTATTTCCGAAAAACCCGCGAGTAACAAATAAATCCACGGCATATAAAAATCCTCCTAATAACTATTGAAATAGACTTAAATATCAAACTATCACGCTTTTGACTTCAATTTGACGATAAATTTGTACAGCTTTTCAGTCAAAATGTATATAATTGCTTTAATCTAGAAGAATCTATTAGATCTTTTGATAAATCAATAAAATAGGGCAATTGCCATTGTTGTGTTTGAAAAGCAGTCTTGTTTAATTCCTTCACCCACTCCGGATAAACCCTTAATGCCATCTTGCCTTTTGACTTCAGAGACAACAATATTTTTTTGCACCAATAACACTTTAGGAAATATAAACTGTCCTTGATTTTTAGAATCAATCACATTAATTATTAAAAAATCGGGACTACTTTCATAATCAAACGGTTGATTTTTAGCATGCTTATCTTTTCCCCAAAAAGCAACAATTCACAGGTAGATTACGTTTTAGCCATAAATTTCTGTTTATATGCCATTCCGCTTCATCAAAAAATTAGTTATTCAACACTGTTATGTCCTTGCTCAATCGTTGATATAACAACATTTTGATAGTTAATAATAATTAAATATTGGTAGCAAGTCCCAAATTTATGGCCTGATTTTTAAGTCTAAAACCACGAAACTTAATACGTAGTTAATATATTATAACAAAATAAAAAGCCTAACAGGCTTCTTGATAAGAACTTCTATACATTACAAAACTAAATTTATTGATTAACTAAACTAACTTAATATTTCTGAGGTTGAAGATCTCTCTGTATCATTCAACATATATCAAATATGATATTAAAACCAGTAACTAATAATTTAACAAGTATTCTGCTAGACTGCTGAACGCACTCTCTGTTGCGTTCAATAGTTAAATTATAGCACATACTTTAAATAATTGCCAATCTTTCTTATTCTATCGATCAGTAAACTAAATTTTAATTATACAGTAAAACGAGCCGTTGGACGAGTGATTTTTATTTCAAACATCATGCGCCACTCAACCAGGCCTAACCAATATTCGATTATACACAACTTCTGATTTTATCTGCACACGCGCTCTTTCATACCATGCTGCACTCTCACGCTTGTCTCCATACAAAAAGGTCCAACTTACGAAATTAACACAGCTACGCAAATTGAACCACTTATTTTTATGTGTTGTAAAACTGTCGTTAGATTTAACTAACTAGCGGCATTAAAATAAATTAATTTTTTAAAGTGAAATATTGTATTAACTTGAAAATTCCAATGATTAATAAAGTAATACCGAAGAACGACCATACAAGTACTCCACCCAATAATGGGCTAAATAAAAGACTTAAGCCGCCTATTATACTAATCGCTGCTGATAAGATTGACCATACTTTATTAGTGCCCATCTGATTTAAAATTGTAAGTTGAATAATTCCTTCAATTAACCATGCCATACCCGTTAATATACCAACCACTAAAATGAGCGATATAGCAGCTGCTTGCATGTCTATGAATATAAATAAACCAGCAACTATGTAGATAACAGAACTGATTAAGTGTCCTAATCTTGTGACACCATTCGCGCTATCCTTTTTAAATATAGAAAGCAATTTGAACAAACCTGCTGCGATTAAAGCAGCACCCATCATTCCTGCAACTACTCTAGCACTTCGACCAGGCAGGAATAATATAAAAGCACCGATAATTATAGAAATCAATCCATCAAAACCAATCGCTCGTCGTACTTTTACCAAAAATTCATCTGACATATTCGTTCTCCCTAATTTACTAAACTAAGTTAATTATACATCAGTACACACAAATTTACTAAATTACAAAGTCCTTAATAAAAAAGCACCCGTTAAGGATGTTAGCACCGTGGCTGTTTCCATTTTGAAAACTATCGCTATGTACGCCTCGTTTATTACCCATGTAGTCTGTGAATGCTAGACTAAAACAAGCTATCTCATCAGGGGCAATTTCATAGAACATTTAGCAGTCTAACTGTACTGTGCCTTAAAGTTTTATATGCGTCGACTCAGGGATACGGTTATCTAACGGCAAAATAAAAAACACCAATGAAGGTGTTTCTCTAATTGCTACATTACTATGTACGTCAGCCCCTGGAATATACTTCAATTTAGATAAATGAAATATGGCGATTGTAAAATCACTGGGTTGACTAATAAATTATATCACTAATCTTGCAAAAAGTAAAATTAGTGTATGGCGCAATAACCACGCCATCGTTAATTATCAGCAACACCGATATACCACCATCCAACAGACATGTTTGCAAATTCAATGTAACATTTTCAGTTATTGTTACATATGAAAATCATGTACTTCTGCAAAAGTATCAGTAAAATACAAAAAGGCAGATCACGCTTGTGCATTAATTGCCTAGATGAGTATTGAAACTTACTCCGATTCATGCCATCCAACACACCTGTCTCGAGTATCTGACAATAAGGCTATTTGATGCGATTAATTGCTGTTTTTATCTTATCAAATATTATTCGTACCTTAATTTGCTTATTTAACCAACTTTCAACTGAATTACCAAATATTTAAAATCGTGGCCTATATGACATAGTTGGTGACTTTAGGGAGCCAACATATCAGATTTTAACTTCCTTGGTTTTAGATGAAGAACGAACTTATAACGTCTTCTTTCAGTAGTTGAATAGCTTCTTTTACACTCATGTTTTCCTTCTTAGTATTATTTGTTGTAATAATATTTGTAAGTTTTACTTTCCAACTACTCTATGAAGTACTATAATCACAGAGTAAACACATCCCAATAAACCATTTTATAACATATTCTTTCGTCAAAATTGGTAATGTTTTACCTGTTCTTTATTTGCGTAATTAACTTACATGATTAAATACAATACTATCTAAAACACTTTTCAATAATTTATTACTGTATGTGATACTTCTCTTGTTTGACATAAGAGAAACGCTAATCGACAGGATAAGAGAAGTTTCAAAAAAACGTGGTTTATCATTAACTGGTGTTGCTATTAGGGCTATTATTGGTGAAAAATCAATATATTCATGAACTACCAGGGAACCTACTGTCGCGACATTGCAGAAAGTAGCTAGTGCACACTTATTTGGTACGGCAAGTTTGGCTGAAACATTCAAAACTATTTTTAATTATTTAGTATTATGTGCTGAACAACCACATAAAAAGGTTTGAGGAGATTTTAGGGATGAGCACATTATTTGGTTTTATTTTTTTCTTTTCATTTTTAGCTAGTATCGGCATTGCAATTTATTGGTTTATTGCTAGATTAAAGCATAAGCCCTTTCCAATGTTTAAGAAGGCTATCATTGGTTCACTTGTCATATTAACTGTTAGTTTAATGGGTGGCGTCGCTACCGCAAATAACGCCACCAAAGATAGTAAACCGACCTCAAGTGCTTCGAAAAAAAGCGAGTCGTCAAAAAAATCTGCTAGCGAATCAAGTGAAAAAGCTAGTATAGCTAATTCTAAGGCGATTTCAAGTTCGAACGCTGCTGAAAGTTCAAAAGCAAAACAAGCAAGTATTGAATCATCTGAAAAGGCTAGTTCTGAGTCATCAGTAAAAGCTAGTTCGGACGCTGCTGAAAAATCAAGTCAGGAAACTGTCAGAGTGTCACAGGCTGCTTCGATATCCGAAGCGCAATCACTATCGAATTCAGAAAAAGCATCAAATGATAATGCTGTTGCAACTACCGCTTCTCAAAATAACACAACAGACACAACAGACACAACACAAGTATACACAGGCACTAGTCAACAAATTATCGGTAATGCAAAGTCTCACATTTATCATGTTCCTGGTCAAGCCGGATACCATATGAACTCAGCAAATGCTATATATTTTGGTAGTGAAGCTGAAGCTCAGGCAAATGGCTATAGAAGAGCTCAACGATAACATGCCCTCTCGGGTGTACATAGACGAAAGGATGTGAGAGAAATGAATTATTTTTTAAAGTACAGCTTGTTTCATATCAAATTAATATTTTTGATTATATATGGTAGTTTCGCACTATTAGCAATCATTGCCATATGTTACCTGCTTTGGTCAACTCATCGCAAATAAAAAAAATTAACCTTTGAAACGTTAAGTGGGCTAAATCGCGTAAACGCACGGGGCCGTTCTAACTAACGAGAACAGATGTAAAACCCCTTTCTAGATTCACATCAATTTTAATCGTGTTTTTTGATGACATAAAACTATGTAACCCTTGTCGCTCTAAAAGTGAGCCTTAATTTTATAGATAGGTTGCCCTTTAGCCATAAACTTCTATTCATATTTCGTTTCAGCGAAAAATTAGTTATTTAACACTTTTATGTATTGCTCAATTGTTGATTTATCAAGCTTTTTGAATGTTAACAACAACTGAATATTAATAGCAAGTCCCCAAAATGTCCCCAATTTATCGATTGATTTTAACAAATAAAAACCACGTATTAAGTTACGTGGTTTTTATTTGTTCAGATTAAGAGTTCATTGTGTTTATTATTTTAGAGGCAAATATTAATGAATAAAGAACAAACAATACGTGTGATTTTAAGAATAATGCCACCGCGTACGATTAACAAGAATACTGGAATAGATATTTACTTAATTAATGCGCATCAGAAATATGGTGAACCTATTGGTTAGTTAACCGAAAAACAGCAAGCTGCATTGGATAAATGGTGTGATTCGCTCAAATAAAAAACTAAATGTCTTTAGGTGAATTTAAAAAAGTCATATAGCTTGGGCGTAATATAGTTAATATTGTCTCATTAATTTGAAAAGTTTGATTAAAAGAAGCACTAATAACACACAAATACTTGTGTAGGATCATCAATCCTGGTATCCTTATACATAAGTTAAAGCAATGGAGAATAACATACCATGGTTAAAAATATAATTGATTTATTTAGTGGTGCAGGTGGCTTAACTGAAGGATTTAGAAGCAAAGATTTTAAAGTTATAGGACACGTAGAAAAGGAAGCAGCTGCCAGTCAAACACTGAGATTACGTGATGCATATTACTATTTAAAGGATCACAATAAAATAGATCAATATTATCAATTTTTATCTGCTGAGATTACAGAGACAGAACTTTTCACCCATATTCCGTCAAATATACTCAATAAAACCATAAATGAGGCTATTGGTGATGAAACACTTCAAGATATTTTTGAGCAGTTCGACTTGTCTATCAATGGTGAGCATATATCTGGTGTTATAGGCGGTCCACCTTGCCAAGCATATTCAACAATTGGCCGTGCACAAAATGCACCTAAAAAAGCCAATGATGAGAGAATTTATCTATACCGATACTACATTCAATTTTTGCAACATTATCATCCCGAATTTTTCGTGTTTGAAAATGTTAAAGGCTTGCTTAGCTTCAAAGATATAGATGGTAACTATTTACTCAAACGTCAAAATGGGGTGCTCATCGGTCGTATGTATGAAGACTTCCGTGCAGCGGGATACGAATTAGACTATCGCATAGTTAATACTAGTGAATATGGTGTCCCTCAAGCGCGCGAACGAATAATCATATTCGGTACACCAAAAGAAAAAAGTGAAATTATTCAATCTTTTTTTAGTGAACTTGAAAAGCTAAAAGAGGCCCCAGTTACGCTTAAAGAAGCGTTAAGTGACTTACCTTCTCTAAAATCTGGGCAAGAAGTTAACAACTATGCAAGCTCTCCATCACAATATACACGGCGATATTTCCGTAAAGATGATAAATTACCATTAACGCAAAACTTAGCACGCCCCAATATTGAACGTGATCTAAAAATTTATCAACTAGTTCTACAATCTAAAATTAAAGGACATAACATGAGATATAATGAATTACCTGAAAATTTGAGAACACATAAAAATGTTGATAAATTTTTAGATAGATACAAAGCACTCTCATGGGACAAACCCTCACACACTATCGTAGCGCATATTGCCAAAGATGGGCACCACTACATTCACCCTGATGTTAATCAAAATCGCTCAATCACCGTTCGTGAAGCTGCAAGGATACAAGGCTTTCCAGATGACTTTTACTTTGAGCCATCTAGAACTCAAGCATTTACTCAAATTGGAAATGCAGTTCCACCTATACTAAGTCATAAGATTGCCAATTTAATCATAAAAATATATTAACCTCATATACTACTTTTACTACTTTCTAGAACTTTCAGGTAAGCGCTTGATAATTCGAGAAAGTTTTTTTGATCATCAGCTAACCCTAAAATTTCCATTGGATTAGTAGCATCTTGTGGTTTATGTGCTCCTGTGTGAGATCTTTGAAGTTTATTTTTAAAATATTCTCCTGTATTACTTCGATTTGCTGGATCTTCAAATTTTCTCCAAAAGTTTTTTTTAACATTCGTATTAGTGTATCCTAAGGTCTCTGCAATTTGTTTTTTCAAGTCTTCATTACCAAATATCAAATCCAATAGAATTTTTATGTCGTTAAAGTTTCCTGTCAGATGGGGTACCATCTTAATGACTTTTCCTGATGCGTTATTGACAGACTTATTTAGTTCATCTATTTGGGCGTCAATAATTACACGCATTGATCCAGTAACAACATAGTCATATTTTCTAGTAATCCAAATATCATTCAATTGACTCATAAAAATTCTTAAGAAGTTCTGATCGCTTGAAGGTTCAAGCTTAAAGTGATCACCGTGCTCGTCTAATGGAAATAATCCTGGTCTACTACTATCCCTTTGTTTGGGCATAATAATAATATCAAATGCACCTGATAACGTATGAATTTTATCTTTAACAACAATATTTTTTGTGCTTGGCAATGATTGCCCTCTTAAATATTCATCTTGATTTTCTTTTCCGTCAATAATAAAGCTTAAATCTCTTCTACAAAACTTTTTTCCGTCACAAGTCATAGACTTATCTAAATCAATATTCGAAAACATGTCATATGAGTGATTTAACTTGATATACTCCGTTGATTTTTTTAAAACTATTGATCCACCTATTTCGTATTCGTTATTGTTGTTCTCATTGTTTTGTCTAACTTTTGAATTAATAATTGAATCTGTAGTTGGATTTGTAGTTAAATCTGTAGTTGGATTTGTAGTTAAATCTGTAGTTAAATCTGTAGTTGGATTTGTAGTTAAATCTGTAGTTAAATTTGTAATCTTGTCTTGTAATGTCCATAATCCGGCTTTAACTTGCTGTCTCTCGATGTTTATTTTTTTTATGCAAAACTCAATAAATATTTTAAATATTCGATAAGCCTTTGTACTAGTTTTCAAACTTTCTCTATTTGATTTTTCCACCAAATACTTCTCAGATTCCGGTGATAAAATTATAGTTCCTAATGTTCGGCTGTTTGATATTTTTGAACTATCATTACGTGACTCATACTCAAGTCCAAGCCAGTCGCTTAATCCATACCCAAATAACTTCGTACCTTTTCTATAAATATTAATACCACCTGCATAACTTAATAACCTATTTTGGATATCCATTTTATTAAACTGTTTAGCCAGAGCATATGGTGTTTTTGTATTTTGCGGTTCGTAGAAGTGATATACATCAAAACTAACATCACCAATTCTTTGAAAAAGATCTTTATTGCTTAATACGTATTCGTTTATTTCTTTCACAGATGTATCAGAAATATCTTTCTTTTTGTCCCATAAATGTACTGCAGCTGTGTGCTTCACAGATAGCATTTTGGCATCTAAAACAAAGTTTGAGTGTAAGGTAGCATACTTAGTCCCATCAGCTACCGGTATATAATTTTGTGTCGACTTTTTCTGATCGGTAGGTAGGATGGTAAAGTTTATATCATTTTCATCTTTAAATAAATTTTGCAGATCTTTCTGTATTTTATCCTTATCTAAATATTCTACAATTATATTTGTAATTCTAATAATTGTTTGCTGCTTTTTATTGTCTTCCACTTGACTGACATTTAGAGTCACACTATTAAAATCTTCATCATTTGCTAATTCTTTTTTGTCCAACTTGAATATACTTTTTTTAAAATTATTTGTTGTTTCAACTGAAATAGTATCTCCTAAGGCAAACATTGTTAATCTGCCAATTCCCTTACCACCTAATGAATTAATATCACTTGATTTGGTAGTAGTACCCACCGTAAGCCAAGTATCAACCACATCATTAAAATCAGTTCCTTTCCCATCATCCTGAATTAATATTTCTTGATCGAAATGACTAATATCAATTGTTACATTTTTTGCGCCCGCATCTTTGGCATTTTTTAATTGTTCTGCAAAAACTATCGAATAATCTTCTGTTAAATCTCTTCCCAAAGCTTCAGTTATAGCATTAGAATTAACTTTAAGTGGCATATATTTATTCATTGTTTCGTTCCCCATTCTCTACTTAATTATACGGTACTATAGATTGAAAAAATATACCACTATAAAAATCCAAAATATAATTATTTACTTCATAAAAACACCTACATAAGTCAATTATATGATTGAACTAAATTTTAAACATAAAGACATACACAAAAAAGCTCAACCAGAAATTAATCCAGTTGGGTGTTTTTAGTGCGTTCAAAATTAAAGTTCGTTGAATATTGACCATTCATAATAAACAACACAAAGCCATCTATTTTAATTAACAGGTGGTTTGTCTATTTAATTTGTAAATCTTGTTCCAAAACACAATAGCATTGTCATACCAAAATGCCACACGATAAGCGTCATTAGAATTTGATTTATGCAATTCAAACGCCTTACCATCAATCTTACCCCATGTTGCTTTTGTGCCCTTATCAAACGCTGTACCATATGCAGAAGTGCTTGCCTTTGTTGTTAGGCAAATGTTATCGCCATCTTTTAATTTAGGTTGTGCCATAGGTTTTTCCTCCAAACCGTTAATTGAGTCTTCCTCTAATTGATCATAACAAATACTTCACTTCGCCAAAAATGCAATAGGATCTACTACATGGTCTGAACCACGTCCGGTACGCGAAGCAAAGTTGTGCGTCTTGATCTCGATAACGTCGTTGTCATCGAGATCATAATTTGCTCCTGCTTCGTCTGCTAATTTACGAGTCAACCACATATAAGCGCCGTATGACTTGTTGAAATCTTCTTGAGAAGTGACACGTTCGCCAAATTCAATTGCTGCATATGTTTCCCAGTTTATTGTTTGGTAATAACCGTCTGGATCTTCAATAATGCCACGCATTGATTCATCGACTGGATCAAACGCATCTTCTAACTCTAATTGATAGGCTTCTTCCACCCATAATCAGCATAAATTACCCGTTTCAACCGATATAGATGTGATAGATAATGGTTTATCGGCACCAAAAAACAGTATCTTTTGCCCTGTTGGTTTATACGTTATTTCAGGTAGTGAGCTGTTGAATTGAAAAAGGCTGCCAACGCCCATGCGATTAGCAACCTTTTGCAATAATGTAAATGTTGATTGTCTGTTAGTGTTGGCATATCGCCTCAACACCAACCAATTAACGTATGACTTCGTGAGTATATCGTAGATGACCTTTGTTGCTTCTGCTTCGCTTTTACCACTTCCACGGCTACCCTTATAGACAATGTAGCGCTTCTTACTGTTAAAAAGTGGCGCGTATGCTTTACTAACCATTTCTGGTAAATTCCACTCAATTTCAGACATTACATGTCCTCCTCGAACGGTTTAACATTGATAGTTATCTCACCGCTACCACCATTCAATAACTCGACTTTCTTTTCAGCCATATCAGCTTCAGCAGTTAACTTACGTATTTGTTGATCAACGAGTTTATCATTACCGGGATAGCGTTTAAGTATCTCTTTCACAGCTCTAATTCTAGTCTTGATATCAGCTTCTTTCTCGACTGTTTCAACTCCTACAGGGGTGCTCACAACGACAGTTTCCATTAACTCACCTCTAGCAATACCAGTAAGCAATTCTACTGCCTCTTTGGCGCTCATAATCCGGTTAGAATCAATCTGTTTCATGCGCTGTTCTATGTACGATTTTATACCGACATTTACCGACATTTACCGACATTTCTGCTGAACGAGCTTTAGCATAAGCCTCACTATAACCAGCTTCAATAGCAGACCGCGTAGCATTTCCGGTCTTGATATACTCATCAGCAAACTTCTTCTGTTTCGGTGTTAATTTCATGTCATTGTGCCACCTTCTTTCAATGTTTTAGTGCAAAATAAAAAGCGCTTATGCGCTTAATCTCCTCTTTTGGCATTTTCCCATTCTATTTTTAAATACTCACTACTGTCTTTTACTGTTTTCTGTAATAGTTGGCGGATTTTTGGGGTCTTTTCTGTTGTTTTTATATCCCGACTTTTCAAGCATTCATATATTTCCTTAATATTATCTAATAAAAGCTTGTTAGAATCATTGTCTGGTACATAAAGTAAAATTTCATTATAATTTCGTTTAAATCTAGTTCCAATACCACCTATATCTCCTAACAAAAAGTTTTTCGATCCTTTGTGTTCCATGTGGTCGATGATATTATCACAATCAGATAAATATTGAGCCACTAAATTTCTAACTGTTTTCATCCAATCGATTCTGCTTTTTGACCTGATATCTCCTCTAAATCTGCGCCTACCATCATACAAATTATATATAAGTCCAGCAATTGCAATGATTCCAGTCAAACCAATCCAGTTCATTTTATTTTTATCAGTGACAAATAAGAAACTACCTACAAACAATAATGAATTTAAGTTAACGAGCCACCAAACAAAAATAACCATTGCCAATATAGCTGATATAATACCTGCGATTTTTTTCAATTCTCCAACCTCCAATAGCAATAATTATACTACTAGAAATTTACTATTTCAGTTAAAATTTAAAATGATAGCGAGCAGCTTTTTGTTTCCAATCTGTATTATTCAACAATCCTGATTTATTTAGATCAATTATAATATTGGCAGCTCTTACAAGTCCGATACGATGCCTACGTTGAATTGCATTAACCGTTTTAATAAAATCCATATCTGTTTTTAAATCACCAGCATTGATCATTTGTATAGTTTGTTCGATTAAATCATCTTTTTCCATATTCATCTCCTCAACATAACTTGTTCCAAAACTCTCGATGTAATGTATTAGTTTAATTAAAAAACGTTCCAAAACATCTTCAATAGCGTTGAAAACAATACTAATAAATTTAAACACGTTTATCTCCTTAACCACATCATGTGTTTACCGTAACCAAATTAGGATCTTGGTTAATGTCATCAAAAGAATATCCTAATTTAACAGCCTCATTAATAACATCAATAACTGTATATGGTAAATGATCTGCTAGTTCTAGCGCTGAATATATGTGGTCTTCTTCTACCATTTTGACTAAATATTTCGATGACAGCTCATCCATTTTTTCTCCTTAATTTAGCACAAAATAAAAAGCGCTTATGCGCTTAATCTAATTGTGGTAATAATTCTTCGGCCTCAATTGCTTTACTAGCAATCATATCAGCAATTTTTTCACCGTCTTCATCCAACTTGTTCATATTGAGATTTATAGACTTTTTACTGCGGTATACCTTACCAGTATGTATCTTGACATACGCTTTAACCTTAATATCATTATCGCTTTTAGTAAATCCGTGCGCCTCAAGAATGTCTTCAATATAAGCAACTTGTGACCCTCTTTCCATTTTTTGATATGGTTGTAGAGCACAGTCTATTCTGTCGGTAATTAGAGGCATATATATTTTTTCCATTTTGTGAAAAGCAACATATCCAAATTCCTTTGGTATCACAGGAGTGTTTCCAATATTTGTAAGCGCTATAATATGATTTATTCTGAGATATTTATCAGCAGAAACTTGTTTATAGGTCGCCAATATATCAACTACCATTTTGCTCCGAAAAGACATTCTGGTTGATATTAAACCGATAGTAGTAACAGATCCACTTATCCAGCTGGCTACACCGGCATGTTCATTCAGCCATTTTATTATATTTAGTACCATCTCCAACCTCCAATAACAATAATTATACTACTAGAGAGACGTGAGTTGGATTAGAGTTTTGTTCAATGAAACGTTATTTTATCAGCTTATTGATTATAAAACTTGCTACAAATACTGTAATTAAAATTACAAAGAACGATATCATCATCTCAAGATTTAACCAATCTGTGATTAGCAATATGACACCTGCAGATATGCCAGTATACAACCCGACCTTGTGTTGCCTTTTCATGTCTAAATACCTCCGATATAACTATTATACTGCTAGAGAGCTGACACTTTAGTTAAGACTCAATTAAAATCTCCTCAACCACATCATGTGCCCACTATAATCAATCTGCCTGTTCTCTAATACTTCAGACTTAATCTGCACACGCGCTCTTGCATGCCTTGCTACGTTCTCGTGCTTAATATTATTTGCATGTTGCCTATTTATATCTGTTGCATCGCGTGTGTGTCTATTGCGTTGCTTTTGCTTGTTTGCTTCATTCATGATTTACTCCACACAAAAGGTCCAACCTACGCATCTGCTTTAGATTCGCAAATTGGACCGTATATTTTTATGTACTAAAAAAACGTCGTTAAATTTAGTCAACTGATGCTTTTTACTTAAACCTTGATTTATATATTATTTTTAATCAAGTCATTGAATATATCGCGCTTTTCCCCATTAGATATATTATCAAACGAAACTGTTTGAAGCCAAGACACTAGTTCTTTAATCTTAATATCGCTGGCATTCACAAACACAAAGTATCCGGTAAGGTACATAATATGTTGCATCTTAGTAACATAATCCTGTAGACTATTATCGAATATAAAGTCCAAAGCTAATTGTAATCCAGATAGGGTCGTTTCACTGATACTGTCTAGTTCTTGCTTATTTAACTTAATCAACATATTTTCCTTGGTATCCGAAGGAATTGGTGCATAGTTTTTATTGTGCGTGCCATTCCTTTGGTTCTTTTCGAATGCGGGATTCAAACTTGCTATTGGGTATGAAACATTCGAAGAAAACGGTGAAAATAATTCTTCGAACCCATATTCAGAAACCAAACTTTTATAAGGGTTAATAAACTGAGTATACATATCAAAATCGTGAACTTTAAATTTAGAGAGCGCTAATTCGATCATAGTCACCCTACTTCCAGCGTTGTTTAGCACTTCAAACCATTCTATTTGTTCATTCTCGGTCATATTTCCTGCAATATGAACAGTATAACTATAACTCAATAACTTCGTTCTAACACTAATAGCTATTGGGAAAAGTTGATTAGCTTCATTCGAACCTAAGTTATTGTAAATATATTCCTGCAAAACACTTTGTTCTTTATTGAGTAGTATTCCAACAGGTATCTGATTTTCACGTAAACGACCACTAATTTTTTTAAATCTTGCTTGGGTAAAGTCCAAAATGACATTCTGAAAACTTTCATCATTTGAGTATGCTTTGTAATTAGTGGTTAACCTTTGTTGACCGTCAACTACTGACATCTTTCCCTCATTGCTACCATCATCAATTAATTCACGTGTTACAAAAGATAGTTGAGGAACTTCATCATTAGAGCCGATTGAATTTAACGACAGCGGTGCTACAGGAGCTTTACCGAACAACTGATAGTTAAACAGTGCTACGACTTTGTCTTCATTCCAACTGAGTCCTCGTTGATACATAGGAATGGTTAATTTTCCATCCTCAATAAGCTCACTCAATTCAGAAATTGTCATTGTCTGACTTTTTTTAGTTGGATTTAAATTACTAGCTGCTTGAAGTTTACTATTATTAATTTTCATATAATTTTCCTTTTTTGTTTATAAATTTATGTTTTAATTATAACACAAAAAAATAGCAGCTTCAATTTTTTAAGCAAATAAACCTCAAAATCGCATTTATTATAATGGCTGCTACTTAAAAATAATTTTTTCAATATTATTATCAATGATAAACCTCATGATTGACGAGCCTACTTTATTATTAGCAGCTAACCATATATTATCGTTTTACAACTTCAACATATTTAGGGTATTTCATTCTCAATTGATTTGATTAATGCATAAATTGCACACATCACTATGTACTAGCAAGTTATAAGTATGCTAAATTAAACAATGTATGTATTTATGCTCTCCTACCACGAGTGAAACGGCTTATTGATTCATCACATAGTAGGTGACGCAATGCCAGGCATTGGAATCGAACCAATCTATCACAGTTCATGACACTGTGCACGCTACCAACTTTCACCTCGCATTAATGATAGATATTCCAACCTATCTATTTAACCCAAACACCACTTGTTCCTGCAAGATGTGCTCTTCGTAATTCTTCGATAATACCAATATAGCATCTTAATACTGACACGCGTGCGACATCAATGTGACATTTTCAGCTACTGGTAAATATGAAAATCATGCACCTCTTCAAAAGTATCGGCAAAATACAAAAAAGCTAGATCGCGCTTGCGCATTAATTGTCTAGATGAATATTGAAACTTACTCCCCATATCTAACCAGTTCATTCCATCAACATATCTTGTCTCAAGCATCTGACGGTAGGGATATTTGATGAAACTAATTGCAGTTTTTATCTTATCAAACAATATACGTGCCTCGATTTGCTTATTCAACCGAGTTTCAACTGAATTACCAAATGTTTCTGACCGTGGCATATCTGACATAGTTGGTGACTTTAAACCACCCATATCTTCATGAGCTATTCTGGCAATCCGTTCCACCTCCACCTCGAAAAACTGACGGACATTGCTAATCGTTGCTGCTTCATTTATATCAGGTAGTAACTGCATTTTTCGTCTGGCTTCTTAATATTATGTACGACGGATAACCGTCATTTGTGTCGCCTTATCGCTCTACCAGTTCATATTAATTACAATATGTCTTAAACATCGCTATGTAATTACATAGCGATGTTTACTGATCTATCGATACTGTCATCTGACCTATTAGAATACTTATTAGTCCAATAAATATTACACTGAAAACAAACCGCATCACAATATCTTATTCTATAGCCGTGCAAAAATTGACAGAAACTAAAAACATGCAATCGCATAGAATTATAGCTATCACAGAACAGTTTTCGAAATTACTACACGACAATTCTGACTACCTCCCTTTATATTCTCACTATTACAACAGACAATTTAGCAGACGGTTAAAAGATATTCTAGATGCTCTTGACATACCACACCTTAGATTTCACGATTTAAGGCACTCTCACGCTAGTTTTCTACTATACAACGATGTTTCTTCTATTGATTATGTTTCCAAACGCTTAGATCATAAGAATACGCGTATAACATTAGACATGTATGCTCATATGTTAAAAGAATACATGTTAAAAGAAAAAGAGACAGAACAAAGCACAATGGCTTTAAAGCTTTTATCGTCAAGTCGCCAAATGTCCCCAGAAAGCAAAAACAACGCCTAAATTAGACGTTGTTTTTTGTTCATAAAATATTCTATGACCCTTATGGCTCTAGAAGTGAGCCTTTATCTTATAAATTGGTTGCCCTTTAGCCATAAACTTCTGTTCATATTCCGTTTCTATATTACCTAAAACTTTTTCATCATCTTGATGTAAATCTAAAGAATAGTCATTCGTTGACCATCGCATACCATAATTCACGAAACTGACCATCGAGTATTCGAATAAATGACGGTTATCAGTTTTAAATTCTACTTCGCCTTTTTCAGGTAAAATAGCCTCATATGACTTTAAAAAAGATTTGTAAGTTAATCG
This sequence comes from Leuconostoc gelidum subsp. gelidum KCTC 3527, assembly GCF_000166715.1. Taxonomy (GTDB): domain Bacteria; phylum Bacillota; class Bacilli; order Lactobacillales; family Lactobacillaceae; genus Leuconostoc; species Leuconostoc gelidum. Next base: position 67,817 of record NZ_AEMI01000038.1, on the reverse strand, counting down.
ACGTGATTCGTGACGAGCTTTCGGCCACGGGTCAGAAAAATTAAGATATAATTTGGCAACTTCAGCCTTTTCAAAGTACGTTTCCACGCCATTACCATTACCATAAATATAGCGCAAGTTCGGCAGTTTCCCAACTTGTTCAAAACTTTTACGCGCAGCAATAGCTATTGCTGTCTCTTGAATCTCCATACCAATATAATTTATTTCTGGATGTGCCAGTGCCATACCAAGAATAAATTGTCCTTTTCCAGAACCAATTTCAACATGAATTGGGTTTTTTTGGTCAAATAGCATTTGCCATTTGCCAATCTGTTCTGTCGCCTGTTTTTGATCAATGACAATATCAGAATGTTCTGTTAACCAAGCAGATGCCCAGGGTTTTGCTCTAAGATGCATATTATTTCTCTACGCGTGGCAGTTAACACCGACCTAATTGCCACACGTTTACTTTCTGTTATTTATTTTATTTTTTTAGGAATATATAGCTTGTTTAAGAAAATGCCAATAGTACACATAACAATTGTGACGACAATTGCGGTCAACCATCCATGTGACAAACTAACCATTGCCAATAGAATTGTCGTCATAAACATCACTTGTTTCGCAAGTTGCTGAAACGACTTTTGTTTCGCTTTTTCATCTATTGGTAACAACTGCGTCCATAATTTTTGTTTAGTGTTTGAATAAATTGGTATCATTTGAAAAATGATGAGATACATTGTCATTGCAGCAATTGTTGCAATGAGCCAAATAGGTGCACCCATCAAGGCATACATAACAACAGCGCCAACCAATTCTAACCGCACTAGTAATGGTAACACTTCAGTATCTCGTATTAAACGTATGAGATACAAACGATACATGACTGGGTGATGTTTTGTCAATTTTCGAATCACAAAATCAAGATATTGTCGACGTTTAATAGTTCTTTGTTGATTAGGTACTTCGGCAAAAGTTGCATAAAAATGTAACACATGCTGTTCATGTCCTATTGCTTGTGGCAATATTTTTGACCAATCCAACGCTAATTGTCCAGCCTTTTTGTCATTGATATAAAAAAAGAAGCCGCATGCATATGCTACAATAACCCACAAACAAGCAATTATCCAAGTAAAGTCTGATGGCAACTGCAAAATAAGTGTCATTATTGTTCCAGGCACAATGCCATTAAACAACACATACTTAATTCGGTTGTGGCCTTTCAAAATGTTAACACATGATTTCAAAAACAGACTATCGCGCAATAATAGCAACAATAACAATTTATAACTCAATGTAAATAATAATAAGGTGCCTACACGCCAGAATGAAAAAACATGGGTTTGCCATAATACAGGCACCAATAAAATCATAAACGTTATTTGCCACACTGAAGCAAACACTGCACTAACCCCAATACTGCGCTTCATGTAACTTTTTGCAATAAGGTAATCGTTACTCAATAAGTAAAGACGATCTGCTGGTTTGAAATAAGTTACTAGTGTTCCCATTTGTAACCCAATAATTAACCACAACACATCAAATAATTGCCACCATGATGATTGCCAAATTAATGTAAACTGTGGTGACGAAATTAATTGTTGATAGCCTAAAATACTAGCGCCAAAAGCAATCAAAAGAAAGACAACAAAATGGTCGTTAAAGAGCAATTTTAAATATTTAATATTAATATTTTGTGCACGAACAAAGCGCTGCATAAATAAGTCGTTAATTTTCATCATTTGTATTCTCATGCATTAAGTCAAAAAAATCATCTAGGTTATTCAATGTCAAACCATGTGCATTTGCCAGTGCTAAAGGTGTCCCAATAAATTGAACAGTGCCTTCATGCAGTACAACGAACTTATCAACAAATTTTGCAGCAGAAGCCAACAAATGTGTTGTCATTAGCACGCTATTGCCTTTTTCTGCCTGCTCTCGTATCAAGTGGACAACGTCCTTTTGCGCTAATGTATCCAACCCTAAGAATGGTTCATCGACAATTAATAATGGTGCATCTAACATGAAAGCAGCTACTAACATGACCTTTTGACGCATACCTTTTGAAAAATGTATAGGTAACCAATGTAATTTATCTTCCAGACGAAATAACTTGAGTAATTCAAAGGCACGTGACCATGTCACACTATTATCGATCATATGAGCTGACAACATTAAATGTAAATGTTCCTCCAAAGTCAATTCATCGTACAAAATTGGTTGCTCCGGAATGTAAGCGATTTGAGACTTAAAAGCTGTCGGTGCTTGCGATAAATAAACATCATTTAACATAATTGTTCCTTGCTGCGGGTGTAGTTCACCAATGATATGATTAATAGTCGTCGATTTCCCTGCACCATTTAAACCGATCAAGGCAACAATTTCACCATCATCAACTTCAAATGATATATTTTTCAAAACTGAGTTACCGACATAACCGCCGGATATTTTTTTTATTTTTAATCCCATACAATCTATTATAACAGGCATAATGTGTTATTTGGTATAATGAAAGTAACAAAAAAGAAATGAGGTTAGCACATGACTATTTTTGATAAAATTATTGCCGGCGAAATACCCTGTTACAAGGTCTATGAAGATGACGACGTATTGGCATTTTTGGACATTTCACAAGTGACACCTGGACATACACTTGTTGTACCCAAAAAACACGTTGATGATATTTTTGGCTATGACGAAACCACAGCTCAAAAAGTACTCTTAAAGTTACCTATGATTGCTCGCGCCATCAAAAACAGCAATCCTAAAATCAGTGGTATTAACATACAGTCTAATAATGGCCCCTCAGCAGGCCAAACCGTTATATACTCTCATTGGCATCTCATACCTCGTTATGACGATGACGGTCTTACTTCTACCCTCGCGCCAACGATTGATCATAGTGCAGACTTTTCTGCAGAAAAATATCAAGCGATTGCTAACGCCATTTCGGCACAATTTAGAAAGGACTAACATGAAATTTTTTGATGATTTCAAACGATTAATCGCACAACTTAAAACAATTGCCACATTAACAAAAAAATTACAATCACAACAACAAACTTTGTCTGAACAGTTAATACATGCACAAACTGTTCGTGATGATATTCAAATTGATATCGAGAAAATGAATTTTAAGAACAAACCACATTTAGACCGCATTCAGAAAACAACTGATCACCTTAATACTGAACTATCAAAGTTTAAAGCGTAATATTTTTTTTTGTGGTAAACTATTCAAATACTAATCAGAAAAGGGAAACACAATATGCGTAAATTTATTTGGGGTCTACTCGCTGTGATATTTATCGGAGGCCTTGTCTTTTTGAGTTTAAACTCATCAAAAACATTGATGACTTCCGACTCGGGAAAAATTACAGAAAAACAATTTATCAATGATGTTAAAAAATCATCAGCTGGCCAACAAGAATTTGCTAACATGACGATTAACAAAGTGCTTGATAATCAATATGGTGGCAACGTTTCAAAGGCAGACATTCAAAATGCTTATGATACACAAAAAGCACAATATGGTGATTCATTTAAAAGTGTATTAGCATCAAACAATGCAACTGAAGATCAGTTCAAAACGAACATCAAAAATAATTTAGTCATGAATGCTGCCATCAAAGCGAACTATAAAGTGACAGATAAGCAAATTAATCAGGCCTATAAAGACTATCATCAAAATATCACTATCTCCATGATAACTGCTAAAGATGACAATTCTGCTAAACAAGCCATTGAGGCATTGAAATCAGGTGATAGCTGGAATACGGTTTATAAAAAATACACAACTGAAAAAACATATGCCAAACAGAATGGTCAACTACCATCATTTGACTCAACAAGCACAAGTGTCGATTCAGCTGTTCAAGAAGCTGCATTTAAATTGAGCAAGCCAAATGACTATTCAGATTCTCCTATTACCGGTTCAAACGGCGGATTTTATGTCGTTCAATTAAATAAGACAACTACTAAGCCTAGTTTAAACAATGTCCGTAGTAAGTTATCAGACAAAATTGTCTCAACATTCTTAAACGATCAAAAAAACACAACCAAAATTCAAACTATCATTGGTAAGATTTTACGCAAGGAAAACGTCAATGTCAAAGATTCTCAACTCAAAAATGCTTTAAATAGTTACATGACCGCAGGCATTTCGTCATCTAAGTAACTCAAAAATACGTTACGACTTTTGGAAGTCGTAACGTATTTTTTATTTTTATTCTGAAATTTTGTAGAATTTCCTATTATCAAGCCCAAAAATACGATCTGAAAATGTTTTTACCTCTGTTTTATTAAGAGCTGCGGTCATCATTTGAATACCTGCATCTAATTCATCTAACTGGTGTAAAACTTCTGCTTCCATAACAGCAGGACGGACTGGTGAACCATATTCTAGTATGCCGTGATGCGCCAGAACAACATGACGTATTAAAATCATTTCTTCAGACTGAAGATCAAAGTGAAGTTCATTTGCAGCTAAAACAATTTGCTCATCAATTAATGTAATATGTCCTATTAAATCACCAGCAAGTGTATATTGTGTTGCTATTGGTCCAGACAATTCAATTGTTTTGCCTAAGTCATGCAACAAGGCGCCGGTTATCAATAAATCGCTATTTAGTTGTGGGTATTGCGCCACAACACTTCTAGCTAATTTAACAATAGACAATGAGTGGAACGCTAATCCCCCGGCAAAAGCATGATGATTTGACTTTGCTGCAGGAAAACGTAAAAATTGATCATGATACAACGAAAAAATCTTACGTACTAACCGATTCCAAGTTGGATTGGTTATCATTAAAATAAAATCACTTAATTCATCATTCATTTCACCTTCTTTAAGTGGCGCATGAATCATAAAATCTGTCGGATTATTTGGTTCACCAGTTTCTGACAAACGTAAATTTGTAATTTGCACCTGTGGTTTATCTTGATATGCACCACGTACACCTTGTAATTTGACTATTTGCCCCGGTATTAATGACTTTATTTGGTCGTCTGTTGCATCCCAAAGATTCCCAGGTAAATCACCTGAACGATCAGAAAAAAGTAAATTCAAATAGGTTTTTCCAGTTTTTGTCAGACGAATATCAGCGCTTTTGATTAACGCGAAGGAATCAATATGCTCTGTATCTATATATTCTGTTAATAATTTAGCCATACGCTACCTCTTTTTACAAGTTTATCACATTAATTTTCGTCGTATGTGAAAATGACGTGGTAAAATAAAAAATTTGCTGTTTCTTAGCAATTTCTTGCAAAATATCAATCATCGTCTGTCTTCGTATCGAGTCAAAATTAACAAAACCGTCATCAATCAATATTGGTACGGTTATAATGTCTGCTATAACACTACTTAAAGCCAGCCGTAGCGCAACATATAATTGTTCTTGTGCTCCTGTTGATAATTCAATCACACGATATTTTTGACCTGATCGGCCAATAAGATTCAAATCGTCTTTAACAAATTGAATAGCTACATACTTACCACTAGTAAGACGTTTAAAGTAATCTGTAGCGATATGTTGCATTTTTGGAAAACGATTTTGTGTTGCTAATTGTAAAGCCTGATCAATCCACTTAACAACCATTTTTTCTGCTATGTAATCTCCAAATTGATCAATCAAGTTCGTCTGTTCATCAGCCAAATTTTGTTGTAAAGTCAAAAATTGATCGTCACTGATTCGTTGTTTCTGCTGCGCCTGCATATCTGATAATTGTGCCTGTAAATTTAATCCAGTGCGTTGTTTCTGTTCTAATTTATTTTTCAATAATACTATTTGTTGACTTAATTCTTTTTCATCGCTCACTTCTTGTAATTTATTCATCGTTTCAGGTTCAATTTGTTGCATTATATCATCATACCGCTGTTTATTTCGGATATGATCAACATAATTTTGTTTTAAAGTTAGTAATTCTTGCTCATTTAGCACATGATATTTTTGCAGCATATTTTGCTGATCTGATAATTGCTGTGCCAACTGTTCCTGATGTTGTTTAATCTCTGTTAAAATTTGTTGATTTTTTTGCGCAATCATTACAGCGTTATTTTGTGCCTGCATGTGTTGTTGATCATTAATATGCATAAGTTCTATAATCACAGCCTCAAAGACATCATCATTTAATTGTACTTGAAAATGATCAGCAATTGGCAATAACTGTGCCATGATTTTGTTTTGTTTCTCCAAAATATCTGCATCTAACGCCACGAGTTGATGTTGCCAATCAGAGAATTGCTTAATATTTGACTGAACCAGCTCGATATCTGCAAGGGACATCATATTATAACGTTTTTGTATCTTATTGAGCAATTTACGACGTGAGTGGAAAAGATAACAACCATATGCAATTATTAATAATGCCACGACAACAAGTGGTTTAACAGTAAAAAAAGCTACGATACCAATAAAAATACCAACCAATATCGTGATTATACTTTTGCTTTTATTAATCAATATTTTTTGTTCCGTACTCGACAATAACTCTGGTACTTTTTTATTCAAAAAACGGTCGCTTAGACGCTTTTCATCTGCCATAATTGAAGATTTTTGGTTGATTAACTCCTGTAAATGGCGTTCAGCAATCTGAATTTTCGCCAATTCTGAGGTTGCATCGTACTTTTCGACAATATCTATTGTTTGCGGCGTTCTTTCAATTAATGTATTCAACTCACTTATTTTATTTTGATGCATATCAATACCGATTTTTAACCGTTGAAGTGAGGCTATATCAGCATCTGCGACCGGTGGCACAGATGCTGTAATTTTTGTTTTCAATAACTGAGCTGATTGATATAGTTGGTATTGTTGCATCACAGTTTGACTAGTTTGAACACGACGCGTTAGTTTGCGAACTTCTTCATAATTTTGAGATATAATTTGCGTTTGTCTTACAATATTTTCTTTCTCAGAGGCATAGGCTATCATTTCTTCATTCTTAGCTAGTAATAAATGGCTATTTTCTTTATATTGTTTGGCAGCAATATTCAAAGGCCGTTTTCCTGTTGCTCGCTGTGCAAATTGCTTATCGGCGTGTTTTTCAAGATCAGCAGTGATTTCAAGCCATCCTGAACTACCAACAGCCCCAATATTTAACAACAATTTTTGTAAATCTATTGCTTTTAACTGTGATATTTTTGATAAATCTTGCTGACTAAAATTAAAAATGCTGTTAAACATATCTCGATTTAGCGGTGCTAATTGATCTGTTAACCATTTTTCTGGATCTACAATAGTTAACTGATTAGATAAATATGTTATTGTCAACTCTGATTTTATTCGACCAAGACGCGTTATTTTAACAATAGTATTATTAAAATCAGCAATGAGACTGCCACCGTAATGACTACCATCCTTTGGATCATAAACATTTATATTACTCTTTTTAGATGGAAAACCAAATAAAATACCAATAATAAATGCACGTAATGTTGATTTACCAGACTCATTTTGACCAGCTATTACTTGCAAGTCGTTGACAAAATCAAATTTTTTTTGTGACCAGCGTCCAAAGCCACTAATTTCTACTTGTTTTATTCTCATTATTTATCATACCTTTCGAGACTGTATTAATTGTTGCATCTTATTTTGCAAACTGTTTTTCCCTTCTTGACCCATAAAGTAGTCACGAACAAAGGTTGGCGCTTGATTAGAGATATAGTCTGATATTACAAAATTAGAGAAAAGTTTTTCAAACGATTCTAGCCAATATTTTTGATCAATATTATCTTCAGTAAGTAATGTCAATAATTCATGAGTGATTGTTAAATTTACTATCCATAAATCTCTCGGTACTTTTTCACGTAGTTTCTCCAAGGTCGTACCACTTTCTAAACGTTGGATAACGTTCTCATCTAAATCTGCTGTAATTTTGACCGATAAAAAAGTTGTTTTAGTATATTTATAATTTAATACTTGATTAATTAAATCAAGTTCATCACTCACTTCCGACAAAATTAATTCTTCCCATATAATTGGCGAAATAACATGAAATTCCGGTATCAATACATGATTTTTACTCGTCACTAAATAGTAGCCTTTCTCGCCAATTTCTTTACGATTAAGGCCTTGCAATACACCGGAGTAACCGATAAATGGCTGATTATTCAACGTTTGCCGCATGTGAATATGTCCTAGAGCCCAATAGTCATAATTTTTTTTCAACATGTCACCCACGCTAAATGGCGCATAAGGATCACCATCTATGCCAACGGCACCATGATATAACCCAATTTGATAGTCTACTGACTGTATCTTTACCGGAAAATCATTAATTATTTTTTGTGTCTGACGTTGTGTTTGATAACTAAATCCAGTCAAAGCAATTTTTTCACCTGTTTTAAGCGTTAAATATTTTGTTTCAACACTTTGTTCAAATACATACACATTTTCTGGCCATGAGAGATGATTTTGTTTATTAGCTTCAAAATCATGATTACCAAAACTTAAATAAACTGGTATCCCGGCACTATTTAAACGTTCGAACTGCTGACTAACAGTCTCTTGAATTTGAGGACTATTTTGAGTTGCGTTGTATAAGTCACCTGGGATAACCAAAAAATCAATATTTTCAGTAATAGATGAACTAATTAAACTTTTAAACGCCGTTAACGTCGATTGTTGAACAACTTTTTTAAGCCGACTAGGTAATGTTTGGTCTAATCCAATGAATGGGTTGCCCAGATGAATATCTGCTGCATGAATAAATTTCATAGTAACCTTTCTTGAACATATGTTCGCTAATTATATTATACTGAATGTCCGATGGTTTCTCAACTTGTGAAACCCCTTACATTTGTGGTATAATGTCATTAGTTTATTGAGGAGACAAAAAATGGCAATATATAAGATTTTATTTGGTACCTATACGAAACGTATTTCACAGGGTATTTACGAAGCTGAATTGGATACTGAATCGCAGCAATTACAAAATCCAACATTGATCACCGAGTTAACAAATCCAACTTACTTAGCATTGTCCAAGGCAAACAAGGTTTACGCCGTTGAGAATCGTGATGGTCAGGGCGGTATTGTTACACTGGATAACTCAGTCCGGCCAATTGCGGAAATTGACTCACAACTAAGTGAAGGATCAGCACCAGCTTATATTGGTGTTGATGAAGAACGACAATTAGTTTTTGCCGGTTATTACCATCGCGGAACAGTCGAGTCATATAGCATTCAGCCTGATGGTAATTTAACGCTTGTTGACACTTGGGAAAATAGCGGTTCAGGTCCTCGCCCTGAACAAGGCTCATCACATATTCATTTTGCTAACCTTACACCGGATAAGCGTCTTGTTGCCATTGATCTTGGTACAGATGAAATTATCACTTTTGATGTTAACGACAATGGTACTTTAATGGAAGTTTCTCGATTCCATACGGAAGAAGGATTTGGCCCACGTCACATACGATTTTCAACAGATGGACAGTACGCTTACTTACTCGGTGAACTATCTAGTTTATTGAGTGTTCTTAAATACAACAAAGATGACGGTTCGTTCGAACATGTTATGACTGCATCAACTATTCCCAGTGATTGGACAGAGCATAATGGTTCAGCTGCCTTACGTTTAAGTGATGATGGTAAATTTATTTATGCTTCAAATCGAGGCCATAACTCTGTTGCCGTCTTCAAAATTGGTAACGAAGGTTCAGAAATTGAACGAATTCAGTTAATCAGCACCGAGGGTGAATTCCCACGAGATATGAATTGGGATATTAACCAAAATTTCCTGGTGGTAGCCAACCAAGATACTGATAATGTGTCGTTGTACACACGTGACAGTCAGTCCGGTGAACTATCTCTACTACAAAAAGACTTCACTATCCCTGAAGGTGTTCGTGTTGTATTTGAATACTAATCAAAAAAGCGCTTAATTAAGCGCTTTTTTGATTTTCAGAATCCAAAGTTTTCTTTATATACCCTGACAATTTCATTGGCAATAATTTGATGTCCTTCCTTATTCGGATGCAAGCCATCAGGCATATATTTTTGACGAAATGTTTTTTTATTAGGATCAAATAATGTCTGACGCATTAGATTAACAAAAGGTAATTTTAAATCGTCACATGCTTTTTTCTGTGCTGCCATATAGTCATGTAAAGAATACCCTAAAGTATTTTCTGTTCTATCGGTACGCCTCACAACATTGCCCCACATAGGTGTTTGGAAAGTCGTTGAGACAATTATAATTTTGGCCATGGCATTCAAATGACGCAATTGAGAAACAGTTTGATAAAAAGCGCCAATATAGGATTGTTTTGCAGTATCACCCTTTTTACCAATTGGCACGTTAGCTAACCAATCATCGTCAGTGCCTTGTAAAATATACAAATCACACCGATCCAAACATTGAGATTGTTGAAAAATACTTTTTCGACCATTATCGGATAAATGCGCCCCTGAATATGCTAAGTTTTGAACTACGCCTCCCGTTATTTTTTGAAGGTATTGACCATAATTCATGCTAGATTTCAATCCAAAAGACACACTATCACCAATAATTCCTACTGTTTGCACGCTTTCTAGTTCACTATTCTGTAAATAATTATTATTGTCTTCATTTAATTTTGATTTATTTTTGAAATTAAAAAGTTTTTTTATTAACATTTTTTGTTCTTCCATTAAAAATTTTATTTATCAACAACTCTTAATATATTGTTGACATTTTGAAGCTATACCTAAAATTTATAATAACATACACTACAGGAAATCTTAACTCACTAATTTGTAAGTTTTTTTTCATTTATATACAACACAATAAATCAATATTATACAATCTTGAGAAAAATAAAGCAAGCTACTAAGTAGCTTGCTTTATTTTAGATGAATTTATAGAAAAAACCGAGATTTTTTGCCAACTCGATTTTATGTTGTGATAGACATTTGCATTTTATTTTTGCTGTTGATTTAAAACATCTTGTGCATGTGTTTCAGTATTTTTGGCATCTTGTAATGCGTTATCCAATTGCTTTTGCAAATCAGAATTTTTGTTTTCTGAATCATTTGATTTTTGTTGCAAACTATTCAACTGTTGCTGCAAATCTGATGCTTTTGAATTAGCAGCATTCAATTGTGATTGAACACCGTCCAATTCTTTTTGTTTATCAGCAACTTTTTGATTACCTTCTGCTATTTTTTGGTTAATTTCATCAATTTTTTGCTGTAATTGTGTTTGGAAAGCGGCATTTTCATTTGTTAATTGACTCTGTAGATTTGCTACCTGATTTTGCAATGACATCAAATTACCCTTTGCATCAGTTAACTGACTTTGATAAGTCGTGCTTTGCTGACTTAATGTAGAAATGGTAGCAGATTGCGTTGTCAACTTATCACCTAATTGGTCTATAATACTACGTGTGTGGGCTAAATTGGGTGTCCCAACCCACGAACCACTATCAGCAAGAGCTGCTCCTGCTCCAAATGATATGGCAGCTGCAGCAGTAATTGTGATGATTGTTTTTTTGTACTTCATAATATCCTTCTGTTTTCACTTACTTTTTGTAAAAATATGTTTAACACAACTTTAATATCATATAATGTATATATACAATTGTCAATAGATTTTATGCATTTATGTTGTCTAGACAAGCTTGCTATACCATTCCGATAACAATCAACGCTACGTTTTATGTAAATAAGTATGCTAGACATTCTGATATTATTATCATATAAAATATTTACGCGCACCTATCTAAAAAGAAAAGACACATTAAAATAAATAAGACGATTAAGCAATTTGTAGCACTAGATGCTTATTTTTTACTTATTCATATTAGTCAGTACCATTTCATATATATACTAAGCACATTACAAATGCAGTCATACCAACGATTACAAACAAAAAAGCTGTTCCATCAACTTTGTTGATGGAACAGCCAATAAGGAGCTAGCGGGATTCGAACCCGCACACCGCCAAAAGCGGCTCGACGGATTTCGAGTCCGTTGCAGTACCGGATTGTGCCATAGCTCCATAATAGAAAATCCAGTCAGATTTTCTGTCACTACTATTTAATTTGTTGAGGCCTTGCGACGTTTAGCAGACTTTTCACGTTCTGCTGTATTCAAAATAGCTTTACGAATACGAACATTTTCAGGTGTTACTTCAACATATTCATCATCATTCAAAAATTCCAAAGATGCTTCTAAGTTCATAAGACGTGGTGTCTTGATAGACGAAGTTTGGTCTTTGTTTGATGAACGAACGTTTGATTGTGGCTTTAACTTCGTCACGTTAACAGAAATATCATTGTCACGTGCATTCATACCAACAATCATACCTTCGTAAACTTCAATACCAGCACCAATGAACATTTGTCCACGATCTTCAACACCCATGATAGCATAGTTCGTTGTTGTACCTTGCGTAATTGACACTAAAGCGCCATTACGTCGGCCTGGTTCCCAGTTACGCACTACTGGACGATATTCAGCATAAGTATGGTTAAAAATTCCATAACCGCGTGTTGCTGACATAAACTCAGTTGAATAACCAATTAATCCACGAGAAGGTGCCATATAAGTCAAACGTGTTTGTCCATTACCAACAGCTTCCATGTTTATCATTTCGCCCTTACGTTGGTTAAGAGAATCAATAACAGTTGATGAATACTCATCGGGTGTATCAATTTGAACTGATTCATATGGTTCTGACTGTGCGCCATCAATCTCACGATAGATAACTTGTGGACGTGATGCTTGTAATTCAAAGCCCTCGCGACGCATTGTTTCAATCAAAATTGACAAATGCAATTCACCACGACCTGACACTAACCATGCACCAGCTTGACCTGTATCTTCAACACGTAATGACACATCAGTATGCAATTCACGACGCAAACGATCTTCAATTTGACGAGCCGTAACAAATTTACCTTCTTTACCTGCAAAGGGACTGTCATTTTGACGGAAAGTCATTTGCAAAGTTGGTTCATCAATACGTAAGATTGGCAATGGATCAGGATGAGCTGGATCTGCAACTGTTTCCCCAACAGAAATATCTTCCATACCAGAAACAGCAATCAAATCACCAGCTTTAGCCTCTTGAATATCAACTTGATCTAAACCAATAAATCCAGCTAGTTTTGTCACACGGAAAGTTTGTGTAGTGCCATCAAGTTTCAAAACTTCAACAGCATCGCCAATTTTAATTGTTCCGCGCTTCACACGGCCAATACCAATACGACCAACAAAGTCGTTATAGTCTAACATAGCAACTTGAAATTGCAAAGGTTCATCTGAATTGTCAATTGGTGCTGGAATTGTGTCAAAAACAGCATCGAAAATCGGCTTCATTGAATGCTCTTGATCAGCAATAACAGGTGATAATGATGCTGTCCCATTCATAGCTGAAGCAAAAATAACTGGGAAGTCAAGTCCCTCATCATCAGCACCTAATTCAATAAACAAATCCAACACTTCATCAACAACTTCTTCAGGGCGTGCACCCGGACGATCTACTTTGTTAACGATAACAATTGGTGTTAAATGTTGTTCAAAGGCTTTTTTCAAAACGAAACGTGTTTGAGGCATTGTGCCTTCAAAAGCATCAACTACTAATAACACACCATCAACCATACCCATGATACGTTCAACTTCACCGCCGAAATCCGCATGACCTGGTGTATCAAGAATGTTAATTTGCTTGTCTCCGACCTTAACGGCCGTGTTCTTTGACAAGATCGTGATACCACGTTCTTTTTCAATATCATTCGTATCCATTGCACGATCACCCAATTCCTTGCGTGAGTCCAATGTATCTGATTGCTTCAATAATTCATTAACCAACGTCGTCTTTCCATGATCGACGTGGGCAATAATAGCGATGTTACGAATATCTTCGCGATTTGCCAATTTCCTAGTGCTCCTTTAATTTAATGCTACTTATCTCACAGTAAAAGCTAGGGTCTGTTGTCCCCCTAGCTTTGATGCAACATGAGAATATCACGATGCGCACGATTTGTAGCCACTAATACTATGTTAGATGATAACATATCTAACGGTCTGCCGTCAATATCTGAAATCGATAAACCTAGTGTTTTTGCTAAAACCTGCCCCGCTGCAAAATCCCATGGCATCATTTTTGAAGAATAGCCAACGGCACGACCAGAAATTACACGTAAAAATGAGGGTCCAGCGGCACCAATAACACGATAGCCTAAAGCGGCTTTGGCAATCTTATCGTAGCCAAACATACCATAAAGCAAGCGGGCGCCACTTAATAATACTATGCCATCACTTAATGCATCATTGTTTGGTTGTTCTAACCGCAGTTGATTAGCAAAAACACCAACTTGTGGTCCCCCATGATAAACAATATTATTAACTACATCTAAAATCCAGCCTAATACAGGCTCATTATCGATATAAAGGGCAATCATCACTGCAAAATCGGCCTGCTCCTTAACAAAATTCATTGTGCCATCAATGGGGTCTACAAACCATACATTGCCTTGCATATTATTTTGATGATCCCCAAAACCTTCTTCACTGACAATACTGGCCTCTGAATCATAGGATCTAATTTTAGCATTTAGAAATTGTTCATTATCTCGATCAACATTTGTCACTAAATCTCTTGCATCACGTTTGATAGAAATATCTAAATGTTGTTGCATGGCAATTAATGTTCTTTTCCTGACCTCATCTAACCACAATAAAACGGTTTGATTAATATCTTGTATTTCAAACTGACTGAACGTCATCCCCGCACCTTATCTTTTGTTGTTCCCTGTGCTAATTTTATTGTTTTATAAATACTGTGTCCAGTTTGACGTTCAAAATCTTTGTCAAATTTTTTTTGCTCACTCTGTGCTGGTAATACATCACGAAACTCGTTGTATCGTCTCAATAATTTTGATTTTAATACACCTGTTTCATAAACATCTAAAACACTATCTACAAGGTTAGATATCTTAACAATATCCTCTACTGTCCAATTGCCATCAATTGGTAATATATAATTTTCACTCATATAACTATTTTAACATGTTGTACAGTTTGATATACTAATAAAGAGGTAAAAACATGACAATTCGATTTACAATGGATAAAATCACACGAGACGGCGCAGCCGTCTTACGAAAAACGGCTGCTTCTGTTCCTTTTCCTTTAAGTGAAGAGCATGCGCAGCTAGCTAAAGACATGATGGCCTATTTAGTCATTTCACAAGATGAGACACAAAATGAGCAATATGGCCTACGGCCAGGTGTTGGTCTAGCTGCGCCACAAGTCGATTATTCGTTGCGCATGGCTGCTATACTGGTGCCTTCATTAAATCCACATGAATCTGATGAGACGCCTTATTTTAAAGGTACGATATTTAATCCTACAATTATTTCTGAATCAATTAAACGCGGTGCATTAGATGTTGGCGAAGGTTGCTTATCAGTTGATAAAGATATCCCTGGTTTTGTTCCCCGTGCTGATCGCATTACAGTACGATACCAAGATGAAACTGGTAGCACAAAAATTATTAAATTACGCGATTACCCAGCTATTGTCTTTCAACACGAAATTGATCATCTGCACGGACATCTGTACTACGATCACATTGATTTAAAGGCGCCGTGGGAAGTTAATGATGAAACAAAATATATTGACTAAATATAGTTATCAAAAATCCGCTAAAAAATTATAGTTCATAAAAGCACCTATACCCTGTGGTATAGGTGCTTTCTTTATAACAAAAACTGCCAATTAACATAGAAATGCAGCGTACACAACTAATCTTTATAATTTATCAAAAAAGCTCTTCTTTTTGGTACCGTCAGTTGCTTCTTGATAAGCTTCTAACGCCTTTTTTTGATCTCTATTCAGCTTTGTCGGTACATCTAATTTCACAATGACATATTGATCTCCATGACCTGTCCCTCTCAAACGTGGTGCGCCTTTTCCACGTAATCGGAAACGTGTACCTGTTTGTGTACCAGCCGGAATTTTCAAATTAACATCACCATGAACTGATTTAACCTGCATTTCAGTACCTAATGCCGCTTGAACAAAATCAATAGCCTGCTCTAAGTAAATATCTGCGCCATCACGCTCAAATCCATCTTTAGACGGTGCAACTTGGAATACCACAAATAAATCACCTCGTGGTCCGCCATTAGCGCCTGCCTCGCCTTGTTCAGACAATCGCATTTGTTGGCCTGTTTCAACGCCCGCTGGCACTGTCACTTTAATTTCATGCGGACCATCACCACGATTAAATTTAATAGTTTCTTCTTTACCAAACACTGCCTCTTCAAAACTCAAATGCATACGATACTGTAAATCTTGTCCTTTACGTGGACGATTTGGATCAAAACCACCACCAAACATTTGACTAAAAATATCTCCCAAGTCAGAAAAATCACCAAACCCGCCCTGCTGTTGATAGCCACCAGGTCCACCTTGACCACCAAAGCCACCATTGGCTCCTGCTGGTCCAAATTGATCATACTGTGCTCGTTTTTGTTCAGTCCCCAAAGTCTCAAAAGCTTCTTGGACTTCCTTGTACTTTTCTTCGGCACCGGCATCATGATTCAAATCTGGATGATATTTTTTAGATAATTTACGGTATGCTTTTTTTATATCATCTTGACTGGCATTTTTTTCTACACCAAGACGATCATAGAATTCTGTATTATTCACTTACCCACTCCTTATAATATTATGTACACAAACCGCACTCAATTGAATGCGGTTCGCTTGATATTTATTAATAACGTTATCAGTCTTTCTTCTTATCAGGATCAACTTCTTCGAAATCGCCATCTACTGTGTTATCATCAGCTGGTTTAGCTTCACCTTCAGCACCTTCTTGTGGCGCTGCTTGCTGATACAACTTCATAGCCAATTCTTGGGCTGCTTTCCCTAATTCTTCAGACTTAGTCTTCAATTCTGTTAAATCAGCATCATCAGCTGTTGCATCTTCCTTTGCCTTTTTCAAAGATTCCAACGCATCTTGTGTTGCCTTTTTATCGTCATCACCCAACTTATCGCCAACTTCTTCCAAAGTCTTCTCTGTAGAGAATATCAATTGATCTGCTTCATTACGTGTATCAACTGATTCCTTCTTTTTTGCATCAGCTTCTTCATTAGCCTTAGCATCATTCATCATTTGCTCAATCTCATCATCTGACAAACCGCCTGCAGCTTGGATAGTGATTTTTTGTTCTTTCTGTGTACCTAAATCTTTAGCAGAAACAGATACAATACCATTACGGTCAATATCAAATGTTACTTCGATTTGTGGTACGCCACGTTGTGCTGCAGGAATATCTGACAATTGGAAACGACCAAGTGTCTTGTTATCCGTAGCCATTGAACGTTCACCTTGTAACACATGGATATCTACAGCTGGTTGATTATCAGCAGCTGTTGAGAAAACTTGAGACTTTGATGTTGGAATTGTTGTGTTGCGGTCGATCAACTTTGTGAATACACCACCCATTGTTTCGATACCAAGTGACAATGGTGTCACATCTAACAATACAACGTCTTTCACATCACCAGTAATCACACCACCTTGAACAGCAGCACCTAAAGCAACTGCCTCATCTGGGTTAATTGAATGGTTAGGTTCTTTACCAGTTAACTTTTTAACAGAATCTTGAACAGCTGGAATACGCGTTGATCCACCATTTAAAATAACTTCATCGATATCTGAAAATGACAAACCAGCATCTTTCAAAGCGTTCAAAACTGGTTGTTCAGCTTTCTTTACCAAACTAGCTGTAATTTCGTTAAACTTAGCACGTGATAATGATGTTTGTAAATGCAATGGACCTTGTTCCCCTGATGCAATAAATGGCAAATCAATTTGTGCTTCGGTTGCTGAAGACAAAGTCTTTTTGGCTGATTCAGCAGCATCTTTCAAGCGTTGCAACGCTAACTTGTCTGACTTTAAATCGACACCATTATCAGACTTGAATTGTGCTGCTAAATAATCAATAACTGCATTATCAAAGTCATCACCACCGAGATGTGTATCACCATTAGTTGACAAAACTTCAAACACACCATCACCTAATTCAAGGATAGATACATCAAATGTGCCACCACCCAAATCATAAACTAAAATATTTTCATTCTTGTCCAACTTGTCTAAGCCATAAGCTAAAGCTGCTGCAGTTGGTTCGTTTATAATACGCTCAACTTCTAATCCAGCAATTTTACCAGCATCTTTGGTTGCTTGACGCTGAGCATCGTTAAAGTATGCTGGTACAGTAATAACAGCTTTATCAACTTTTTCACCTAAGTAATCTTCGGCATAGCCTTTGATGTATTGCAAAATCATTGCTGAAATTTCTTGTGGTGTATAGTCCTTACCATCAACGTTAACTTTATAATTAGCATCACCCATATGTGACTTAATTGAAATAATAGTATCTGGGTTTGTTATAGCCTGTCGCTTAGCAACATCTCCAACTTGGTTCTCACCATTTTTAAATGAAACAACTGATGGTGTTGTACGACCGCCATCGGGGTTTGTAATAATTTTTGGTTCGCCACCTTCAAGGACAGCCACTGCTGAGTTTGTAGTTCCTAAATCAATACCGATTATCTTTGACATGAATTTATTCTTCCTTTACTTTTAAGTTAATTTTGTCTTTTTTAGGTGTAGTGCGCTTGGCTGAATCACCATAATATTATCATTATTTTAAAATAATAATACTATCATTATTTTGCCACTGCCACCATTGCTGGACGTAACACACGATCTTGTAGTATATATCCTTTTTGTAAAACAGACGCAATTTGATCTGAGTCAACATCATCTGAATCAACACTTTGAATCGCTTGATGTTTTGTGGGGTCAAATGTTTCACCAACTTCGCCTGTTGCAGAAATACCATTGTCAGTTAAAGCTTGCACCAACGTTTTCAATGTCATTTCAACTCCAGTTTTAATTTGTTGTGCGACTGCATCTTCAGATTCAACAAGTAACGCACGTTCTAAATTATCAACCGCTGGTAACACTGCACTAGCTAGTTTTTGCCCATCATACTTATGCACATTTTGCACTTCGCGTGCATGTCGTTGCTGCATATTTTGTATTTCAGCTTGTGACCGAAGTAATTGATCTTCCAAACTTGAGACCCGTGCTAAGGCTTCATTAAGTTCAATTTGCTTAGGATCTATTTCTTCCTGCACAACATTTTCATCTTCAATCATCTCTTCTACTAATGTCGTATCACTATCTTCTGTTATTTTTTCATCTTTTGGTTTGTTTTCAGTTTCATCTGCCACGTAAGTGACCTCCTAGTTTATGTATACTCAATCATTTTTTGACTCAATGCTTCGCCAAATGCATCCATTAACAATACATTACGAGCATACGTCATACGAATCGGACCTAATAAAGCAATGACACCATCTCCTTGATTCGGTACAGTGAATGCTCTTGTAATTAAGCTAAAGGACTTTAACAATGGTTCATCGATTTCTTTAGCAATTTTAATGGTAACATGGTGTGCTGTGGTTGTAGCGACTCGACGAACATCAGCAGCAGAAGTTAAAAACTCTAGTAACCGCTTAACATCTTTCGTGTCTTGATTATCATCACTAAAGTCTAACACATTTAACCGGCCACCAATGTGCACTTTATCGCCAATTGATCTTGCCAACACATCTCCAAATAATTGTAAGAATGCCGCTGGTGTTTTAATCATTCGACTCATTTGTGTTGGTAATTCATCCGACTGCATCATCTGTAAAACTTCCAAAACAGGTCTCCCGTTAGTCTGGTCATTGATATATTTAATCATGCTATCTAATGATGAAACTGCCAACTCCCGAGGGAGTTTAAATGTTTGACTCGTTACTTTCCCATCATTAGTTACCAGTACCGCGATCAATTGCTGATTTTCTAATGGTACCAAACGAAATCCAGACACAACTATATTTAAACGTTCTGGTTTTAAAATCAACACTGTTGCCCCAGTAAGTTGAGACAATGTTCGAGCCGACTCATCCAGCAAGTCATCTATTTCATGAAAATTGCCACGAAAAGATTGCATAACCAAAGCAATATCTTGTTGTGTAGCCACACGTGCCATCATTAAATTATCAAGATAATATCTATATCCAGCTCGTGATGGCACACGTCCAGCAGATGTATGTAATTTTTTAATCAATGCTGCTGATTCTAAAGCCGCCATTTCGTTACGAATTGTAGCGGAACTGACTTTAATATTAAGTTGTTCCTGAAGGCTCTTTGAACCGACCGCATGCGCTGTTTGTGTGTATTCGTAAATGATGGCACTTAAAATTAATTTTTGTCGTTCTGTCAGCACGCCATCACCTCCGTTTTAGCACTCAATAACACTCACTGCTAACATCTATAATGATACACCTTTTCAAAAATTATGCAAGCTTTTTAGCACTCTTTTTAAAGAGTGCTAAAATAAAAATACACCTAACATTAGTCAAGTGCATCAAAATATTGCCTCGTAGCAATTTCATCTCTTTTTAATTGCGTTACTAATTCAGGTACAGTCGTAAACTTTACTTCACCTCGAAGATAATTATACCAACTAACTGTGACATTTTCGCCATATACCTTCTGGTTAAAATCTAATATATTTATTTCAACAGTAATTGGCCGTGTATCACCGAATGTAATATTACGACCTATACTGGCCATTCCCAAATGCCAGTCATCACCAATCATTATTTTAACCGCATAAATTCCAATAGCCGGCAACCATTCTAATTCTGGTGTCTTAATGTTGACTGTTGGAAAGCCCAGTTCACGGCCACGTGCTTCACCATGTATCACTAAACCAGTTGTCTGATGAATACGTCCAAGTTGGCTATTAACAATATTCATGTTGCCTAACTCTAGCGCTTTTCGGATAGACGACGAACCAATTTTTTGGTTATTAACATCCAATTCTGAAACTGATACGACGTCAAAACGTTTCTTTGCATATTGAGGTAAATGATCCATGTCTGCTATATTAACATCTCCGCCATATACATGATCAAATCCGCCCACCACTGTTACTGGGTTTAAACGCATAATAACTTGATTAACAAATTCTTGTGGTCCCAATTGTGCCAGTTGTGATGTGAATTGCATGACATACATTGTATTAACGCCAAGGTCAGCCAATAGTTCTGATTTTTGATTCATTGATGTTAAATAACGTAAAGGCTGTGTCAACATCTCAAATACAACAATTGGCTGCGGATCATAGGTTAGCACTGCAAGAGGCACGCCTTGTTTATCAGCTTCAAGTTTAGCCTGTTTAATAACGGCTTGGTGTCCCAAATGTACACCATCAAAAAAACCCATGGCAACAACTTGTGGTGTTGGGGCTGGTAATATTTTCTTTAAAATTGGATAATGCAATTTAATTACTTTAATCATTATTATTCATTCGTAAACACGTAACGCGATTGCCAGACGCTATCTTCTTTATTATAAGCATACACCGCTTTAACGTCATCATGATATGTGAGTTGCAAATAAGTATCACTTGCAGGCCACGTTGCTATCTTTTGACCATTTTTAACAGCAAACCACTCATCATCTGAAAGCGCTTTTGTCGGCCACGTCAGTACATCCTTTATTGGTATGATTAGTTTTAATAATTCTGATTGTGCAATGGTAACAAGGTCATCTAAAGTTGTAGCATGTGCGATTGTTATGCCGCTGCCCATTGTGCGTGTCAGACTGCTCATTGTAGCAGGAACACCAAGTTTTAGGCCAGTATCCACTGCTAAAGTTCGAATATAAGTTCCCTTGGACACAGTTGCCTCAAAATCAAAATGTTGTTGTTTATTTTCATAAATAGTAGCACCAATACGTTTGTAATCATAAATTAACGCCTCTCGCACTGGCCTTTCCACTTTTTCTCCTGCTCTTGCATATTCATAAAGCCGTTTACCACCAACTTTAACAGCTGAAAACATAGGCGGCACTTGCTTTATTGTACCATTTAAATTGGCTATAGCAGTATCAATTGCAGCATCAGTAAATGGCACATCAATGTCAATTTTTGATATTACCTCACCATCTAAATCTTCTGTTTCTGTTGCAAATCCTAATATGATACTGCCAACATAACGTTTAGGCCTAGTTTGCAGCTCATCTATCAGTTTTGTAGCTTTACCAAGAGCCACCACGAGAACGCCTTCGACATTTGGGTCTAGCGTACCCGCATGCCCAACCCTTTTTTGGCCAATTGCTCGACGTACTTTGGCAACAACATCAAACGATGTCACACCACGTGGTTTATTAACAACAATAAGACCATCAACGTTATTATTATGTTGCATCTTCATCCTCTTGATACTGCCAAATACTTTGCCCAGCATACACAGCGCCATAATTTACATATGGCACGACGCTATCTTCAAACAATACATAGACACGGACATCGTCTTGGTCTATTGCATGTGCAGTTCCAATCAAATCACCCGCATGTAACTGTTGACCTGTCCCATAAGTTGCCAAACGCGTTCCTTGCAACATCTCATTGCGTACTTGAACTTGAACTGTCACTTTATCATGATGCACACTTTTAATAATCACAGTATGCTCATCTGAGGCCACTACAATGCCTGATACCGGAGACATAATATTATTCCCGTCTGGTAACATCATAAAGCCATTTTTGCTATGGTTTTTCTCATTGTCACCATCAATTTTTTGTAATTGTCCTGTGACAGGGGCAACAACAACAGGAAGTTTTGACTTACGGGCAACATGAACTGCATTCAATTGTCCAGTTGTTTTAATGCGATTATACTTATTTTTCTGATTAAATACATTTTGCCACCAACTCATAAATTGCCTCTTACTTATTTTCCACGCAGTTGATTAATGTGCGCTGTCAATCGTCGCATGCCTTCATCCAAATCAGCATCGGATGCCGCATAAGAAATTCGAATATATGCCTTTGCTACTTCACTAAAACTGGATCCCGGGATAACTGCTACCTTGCCCTCGTGTGCCAACCTTAATGCAAATTCATCACCATCATCACCTATATCAGTAGGTAATTTGGCAAACACATAGAATGCACCTTCCGGTGATACCACATCAAACCCTAATGTTTGTAATTGCGGTACAATGCGGTCACGACGAGATTTATAAGCATCACGCATAATTATTGGCGTGTCGGACACATCACGTAAAGCGATTAAAGCAGCATCTTGAATAAACGTTGGAATGGCAAATGTTAATGCCCCGTGCACTTTTTGCATTTCAGATATCACATCAGCTGCTCCTAAGATAAATCCAACACGGTAACCTGTCATAGCATGTGACTTTGATAACCCGTTAATATAAATTGTCCGTTCCGGAATAATTTCTGCAAAAGACACATGTGCCTGATCGTATGTTAACAACGAGTAAATCTCATCAGAAATAACCCAAATATTATGTTTTTTAAATGTTTCTGCCAATGCAATGACTTCTTGACGCGAATATGTCACACCAGTTGGGTTGGCAGGATAATTCATCAAAATAGCGCGGACAGGAACTGTCGCACTAGCTACTGCTTTATCAACCATTTCTGGTGTTAATTTAAAGCGATTAGGGGTTGTATCGATCGCTATTTTTGTACCATGCGCTATGTCCAACGACGTAAAGTAAGGGCCATAAGTTGGTTCAGGCATTAATAGACCTTCATCTGTACCCAATAAGGTATTTAAAACAACATTAATCGCCTCACTAACACCTAATGTCACAATAACATTCTCTTCACCATGGAAGTTTAAATGATATAGTTTATTAAAATAGTTAACTGCTTCTAACCGTAACGCTTGTTCTCCTTGACTTTCTGCATAATGAGAACGGTCATTGTTGATTGCCTCAACAGCTGCTTTCTTGATACGTTCATCTACTGAAAATCCCGGTTCACCTAACGTTAATTTTAAAATACCTGGAATATCTCGCACTGCCTTTTGAAATCCCAGTAACTTATCGGGTGCCATTTCAGTAATTATTGTGTTTAATGGTTGTATAGAATTAGTCATTTTTTAAATTCCTTATTTTTAATCAGATTATTGTAATTCTATTTTAACACAAAAAACGCTACCCTTTAAAGGTAGCGTTAAATTATGAACAATTATTAATTTTCAGAATGTAATTTGCGAATCAAATCTTCAATATGATTGCCATATTGAACAGATTGATCACGCACAAATTTCAATTCTGGTGTTTTGTAAACTGTTAAACGCGAACCTAGTTCTTTACGAATTAACCCACTAGCAGCTTCTAAACCAGCCTGTGCTTTCTTCCCATCACTTGCTAGATCAGACAAAATTGAATAATAAATTGTTGCAATTTGCAAATCACCAGACAGCTCTACACTAGTTACTGTAACATCTTGCACACGTGGATCATTAATACGCTTAAGCAATAGAGCTGTTACATCACGCTGTACTTCTTGTGCGAGGCGACCTGCTCGTTGTGGATTAGCCATAACTTTTGCCTCTTTTCTAAATATCGGATTAAAACAATATAGCTAATGTTATTTTGCTTTAACTTCTGCCATCACATACGCTTCAACAACATCGCCGACTCTAACATCATTATACTTAGCAACTGTAAATCCAAACTCAAATCCCATCTTAACTTCGTTAACTGAATCTTTACCGCGTTGTAGTGAGGCAATGTCACCATCAAAAGCAACAACACCATCACGGATGACACGAACCTTAGCTTCTTTGGTAATTTTACCTTCTTCAACCATGGCACCAGCGATAATTCCGACCTTAGAGAATTTGAATAATTCTTTAACCGTCACTGTTCCAATAATTTTTTCTTCATAAACTGGTTCAAGTTGGCCCTTCATAGCTGCTTCAACGTCATCAATTGCATTATAAATGACATTATAAAAACGAATATCAACTTTCTCAGAATCAGCTTGAGATTTTGCCAAAGGTGTTGGACGAACATTAAAGCCAATAATAATTGCTCCTGAAGCAGATGCCAAAGTAACATCCGATTCATTAATCGCACCAGCAGCCGTATGAATGATATCTACACGTACACCGTCTACTTCGATTTTCTTCAAAGATCCAGATAAGGCTTCGACAGAACCTTGAACATCTGCTTTAACAATAACCGGTACAGTCTTCATTGCTTTTTCAGACATTGTACTAAACAAGGTATCCAAAGTAACAACTGCGCCCGAATTACGAATAACTTCCTGTGCTCGCTTTGCGCGTTCTTCACCCGCTGCACGTGCCGTTTTCTCATCTGCCATAACAATGAAACGATCACCTGCTTGTGGCACATCATTCAAACCAGTGACCTGAACAGGTGTTGCTGGTGAAGCCTCTTCTAGTTCAACGCCACGTTCATTAGTCATTGTTCGTACACGTCCATACGTATTACCTACAACAATAGGATCTCCAACACGCATTGTACCTTGCTGTACCAATACAGTTGCAACTGGACCGCGACCTCTATCCAAACGTGCCTCAACAACTGAGCCACGTGCTGGCATATCAGGATTAGCCTTTAATTCAAGTACTTCGGCTTGTAATAGTATCATTTCAAGTAATTCGTCAACATTTTGTCCAAATTTAGCTGATATTTTAACAAATATTGTGTCACCACCATATTCTTCAGGAACCAAATCGTAAGCCATCAATTGATTCATTACATCATCTGGTTTTGCACCTGGCTTGTCAATTTTATTAACAGCCACAATAATAGGTGTGTTAGCAGCCTTAGCATGATTAATTGCTTCAATTGTTTGTGGCATAACACCATCATCTGCTGCCACAACCAATATTGTCAAATCTGTGACATTAGCACCACGAGCACGCATTTCTGTAAAGGCAGCATGTCCAGGTGTGTCTAAGAAAGTAATTGTTTTGCCATTTAACTGAGTTTGATAAGCACCGATGTGTTGTGTAATGCCACCAGCTTCGCCCTCAGTAACATGTGAATTACGTAAATAATCCAACAAAGTTGTTTTACCATGATCAACGTGACCCATGATTGTGACAACTGGTGGACGTGATACTAACTGGCCTTCATCAATATTTTCATCATCGAAGAAACGATCGATATCGGCAACGTCTTCTGCTGCTTTAACTTGTGCTTCAATACCATAATCTGCTGCTAAAATTTCAATCGTATCCGTATCGAGTGATTGGTTTTGGTTTGTCATAATACCAAGCAAAAATAGCTTCTTGATAATTTCAGCTGTATCACGATGTAATAACTTGGACAAATCTTGAACGTTCATACCAATACGATATTCTAAAATTTCAGGTAACGGTTGTTTCTTACGTTCTGTTACTGGTGCAACAGGCCCTCTTTTAGCAGCAATACGACGTGATTTTTTTGAACCTCGTGGCTTATCATTACGACGTGGTGTCTGTTGACCAGTTCCAGCTGTATTGCGTTTACGCGAATTGTTGCGTGCTGAATTATTTCCAGAAGCTAGTGCACCACCAAATTTACCTGCACCAGTTGTTGGTGCTGCAGTTGTTGGTTTTACTACTTTAGGTTCTGCTTTTTTATTTTCGGCTGGCTTTACCGCTGGCTTTGGCTTTTGTGGCTCTTTAGCCGCCGCTACAGCTTGCTTACGTTTTTCATTTTCGCTGACATACTGCTTTAAACTGTTGTCCTTTTGCTTTGAATAGTCTACTTGACCTTCACGCGGTTTTGTTGACCAGTTTTTTGTTTCACGCATTGCCGGACGGCCTTCTGCTGCTCGAACACGTGAGCCAGGTCGACCATTACGGTTTTGGTTTTGCCCACCATTGTTTGAACGATTGCCGGCAGCGCTGGTTCCAGTAGCTGTGCTATTCGTACGATTTTGGTTTGATGTGCGATTTTGTTGACCTTGACCTGAACGTACTGGTTTGCTTGGACGAGACGCTGTATTATTGGGTGTCACCGTTGTTCCATCTGTCAATTTTGCCGCATGTCGACGTTGTGAGGCAGGTAATTCTTTACGTTCTGGAACTGCCTGTTTTCTTGCAGGACGGTTTGACCCTGAGAATTTCTTTTCTTCTGTCATTTAGTTCCGCTCCTTTTCTGAAATTAATTGTTTAATTTTTCGACTAAATCCACGATCAGCAATTGCAAATACACTGCGATTTACTCCGATAGCATCGGTTAATTGTCTCTTGGTATAGTCTTGAATCAGTGTCACATTATAAAAGCTTGATTTATCAGCAAATTTTTTACTTTGGCTTTGCCCACCATCACTAGGAAAAAAAGCCATTTGAACTTTATTACCACGAATAGCTGTTAATGTTGGATCAGAACCCAGCACTAACTTACCAGCACGCATCGCTAATCCGAGCAAATTTAAAATTTGTCCGTCTTTACTTATCACCATCATCAAACAACTCCCTACGCGCCTGCTGATGATCCACATACGCAATAAGTTCATCATAGAATTCATCTGGTATTTTCATCTCAAACGCTTGATCAAAAATATGTTTTTTCTTGGCTTCAGCTGCAATGATACGATCCAACCCAACATATGCACCACGGCCATTAGCTTTCGAAGTGGGGTCTAAGCTAACATTTCCTTCTTTATCACGAACGACTCGAACAAGATCTTTTTTGGGAAACATTTCACCTGTAACAATATCTTTTCGCATTGGTATTTTTCTAGGTTTCATCATATTTAGCATGTCTTAGCCAGTCTTACAAAAACACATAGCCACAGACATTTCCCTTCTAAAGTTTATTCGCCACTTTCATTTTTTAAAGATGACTGGTTTGATAAGTTATTTGCTGCTTCACTTTCAGATTTAATATCAATTTTAAAACCTGTTAATCTTGCAGCCAAACGAGCATTTTGACCTTTTTTCCCAATTGCTAACGACAACTGATTGTCGGGAACAATGACCGTCACTGCACGTTCATTTTCAGGATTAAAGATAACATCTGCTACCTCGGACGGGTTCAACGCGTTAGCAATATATTGCGCTTCATCCTCAACCCATTCAACGATATCCATATTTTCGCCACCAAGTTCGTTAACAACAGCCTGTACCCGTGCACCTCGCTGTCCAACCATAGCACCAACAGGATCCAAGTCTGTATCATGTGTATAGACAGCTATTTTTGAGCGATCGCCGGCTTCACGCGAGATATTCATGATTTCAACCGTACCATCATAAACTTCAGGTACTTCTTGTTCAAATAAACGCTTCACCAAATCCGGTGCCGTACGTGAGACGAAGATTTGTGGTCCCTTTGCGTTATTTTCAACTTTGTTTACCAAAACTTTAATACGGTCTCCCATACGATATCGCTCGTTTGGCATTTGATCATTTGGTGCCATAGCAGCTTCCTGGTTACCAGGTAGTGTCATATACAAGAATCGTGCATCTTGTCGATCAACCTCGCCAGTAATGATCTCATCTTGATAGTCAGCAAACTTATTATAAATCGCTTCACGACCTGCTTCACGCATTTTTTGTACAATAACTTGCTTTGCTGCTTGAGCAGCCATTCGTCCAAAATCTTTTGGTGTTACATCAAAACGAATTTCATCGCCGGCTTCATATGCACGATTAATGACTAATGCATCTGTTAAACTAATTTCTGTATCTTCATTTTCAAAGTCGTCATCCAACACGACATTTTTGACTTGCTTAATTGCTACGTTCCCTTTTTTTGTATCAAATACTGCTTCAACGTTCTGTTCAGCATTATATTGCTTCTTGTAAGCTGCTCTTAGCGCATCTTCAAGTGCTGCAATAACAATTTCACGTTCTATACCGCGCTCGGCTTCAAGGGCATCGAGCGCATCGACTAGTTCTTTACTCATTCGCCTATCCTCATTCAATTAGTAGAGTATGTACTGATACTTACTGTATTATCATAGAACACTATTTCCCCAGTTCTTATCAAAAATACAGGCTTAAAATTATCACTGCACACGTTTATGTTAAAACTGGATATCTAACACTGCCTTTGCAATTTCATCAAAATTAAGAATTAACTCACCATGATCAGTTAGCAAAACTAAACCAGTATCATTTAATGACTTGATCTTTCCCTGCCATTTTTTTTGACCATTTTTTGCAACAAAAAGTGACACTAGAATATTTTCGTTGCTATCTTGTGCCCATTTAAAATGCCAAGGATGTTTTAACGGTCGATCAGCTCCCGGTGATGAAATGTCTAATAAGTATGCTTCTGGAATAGGGTCAGGGTCAGATGTATCCAAAAATTCGTTAACTTCCTGTGTGAAAGCCGTTAAATCAGCCATTGTTATAAATTGATGGTTTGGCTTATCTAATAAGATGCGTAAAACTTTTTGCCCACCTTCTTTAGTGTACGTCAAATCCCATAACAGTTCATTTCGTCTATCAACAATTGGTGTAATCAATTCTATGATTTTTTGTTCAACTTTATTTACCATTTATCTGCCCCTCCCTGATGAATTTCTAATATTTATTATAAGCAAGTGCCAATCCCATAAAAAATGAGCCGGCCGCATCGGATGTGACCCGCTCATTTACAAAATCTATGTAAATTAACAATTATAATTATAACGCTAAAGCCAACAAATTGCAAATATGTATTTGCATATGATACAACAAAAAAATCACATCACTGTGATTTTTACTAGTTTGTGAACCTTTATGACCCCATTCGCTTTGCTCATTGAGGCAGTCACTGTATTTAGCTGATGCTATAATAATTGACTTTTAACGTGCCCACGTAACGCTTACGGTGTAAGTTACGTTAATGACGAGACTTTAATTTACCAAGAAGCTTTACGAACACCAGGAATTTGACCCTTGTGTGCCAATTGGCGGAAGTTCAAACGTGACATACCAAACTCACGCATATAAGCATGAGGGCGACCATCAATCCAGTCGCGATTGTGTACACGTACAGGAGATGAATCTTTTGGCAAAGCAGCCAAACCGATAAAATCACCTGCTGCCTTTAATTCGGCACGCTTGTCAGCATATTTCGCAACCAAAGCTTCACGCTTTTGCGCTTTTGCAATCTTTGACTTTTTTGCCATTTTACTTAATCTCCTTAAATGTTACAACTTTTCGAAGTTTTGGTGAGTACTTCTTTAACTCAAGACGATCTGGTGTATTACGACGGTTTTTAGACGTCAAGTAAATACGTTCGCCAGTTTCATCATTTCCTAGAACAACGTGAATACGCATATTCTTACTCCTTAGTGTGTGGTTTGTTAAAATTATTTGCTTGTCAATACAAATAATTATTATACATGAACATGGGGGTGGTGTAAAGTTATTTTATAAATTCAAGCGAAAATCTGTTCGGTGAAAGTTATTTCATTGCTTAACAGCCAAGCATTTTTTTAATATAACTTTTAAAATTGTTTTTCTAATGGTGGTACAACTTGTTTTTTACGTGAAACAACACCCGGCAAATCAATCACATTGTTACTGATTTTTGCTCCAAAAGCTGATTCAATAGACGTGGTGGCATCACCAAGATAGAGTGCTTTTGAATTTGAATTTAAAATATCCGTGATCACAAACAAGAAATCCTCATAGCCCTCAGCAATCATAGCTGCTTCAATACCAGATTGACGTGTCAAAACATCAGCAATATCTACTGTATTGACTTGACCAATGCGGAACTTGTGTCCCCCTATTTCAAAGGACTTGGCATCCCCATCAATGAGTTCTTTATCAGTTCGTGATGATAAATCTGTTCCTGCTTTCAACAGTGACAGGCCATATTTTTCATAATCATCGAGACCTGCAATAGCGGCCAAATCCTCTAATGCAGGTGTATCATAAGACGTTGTTGTAGGACTTTTTAGCAATAATGTATCTGATATAATCGCTGAGGCCATCAAACCAGCAATTTTTGAAGGGATATTGATATCTGCTTGTTTAAACTCATAATACAAAATTGTTGCAACAGAGCCCCATGGTTTGGCATTAATGTACAATGGTGTACTATTTGTGAACGAAAATTTATGGTGATCGTAAATACCTTCAACAATGACTTCTGATAAATTATCAATGGATTGTGTCGCCTCGTTATGGTCAACTAGGACAACAGTTTCAGTATCGGCTGATGTTATAATTCTTGGTGCAGTGACTGAAAAAAAATCTAATGCAGACTGCGTTTCAGCATTTGGTGTGCCTTGCGCAACTGCCTCGGTATCACCACCAAGTTCATTTAATAAGTAACTTGCAGCAATTGCTGAAGCGATTGTGTCAGTGTCTGGGTTCTTGTGCCCGAAAACCAATGTCTTAGCCATTCGTTCGTATCTCCTAAAAGTTTATAAGTCTATTTTAGCAAAAAAAGCTTATTTTGTCGCATGAATCGATAACGGTTTAATCAACCAAGGTGTCCCATTCTTCTTAACATCGACAACATATTGTCCATTACCAATGCGTTGTGATGGATGATAGTCGCTTAACTGCAGCTCTTGAACTTGCCAACGTGTTGTCAAAATTTCCAGCGCTGTCTCATGAGCCTCAAAAATAGTCGCTGTAGCAACATGATAAGCAACCGTCTTTTTTTGTGTGAAAATTAATAGTCCTTTATTTGCACGTTTTGAACGATTAATTTCTGAAACTGACATGTATTTAAACGCGCCATTATTAGCTACAATTGCCACTTGCTGTGAGTCATTTGTAATAAACAATGCTGCCATAATAGTATCAGTCCCCCGTAGGTCCATTGATTTGACACCAGCCGTACGTGGCCCAATTTCTGGTACATCTGTTACTTTAAATCGCAGACCCACACCATCGTGAGATAACAGCAAAACCTCTTGTTGCTTGACTTGTTTGAAATAAGCGATACCAACGACATAACTATTGTCTGTCTTAAGCTTAATTGCCATGCTCGTTTTTTTCTTGTAAGCTTTCGGTAACATATCACTTAATATTGTCTGTTTGATAAAGCCATCATTAGTCACAACTGTAAACGCACCTTCTTGCTCAAGGTTGTCAATAGCAATAACTTTAATCACAAACTCATCTACATGCCAATTTGACAGTTGCTGTGAAAAATGCTCGCCAGTATCTTTCCATTTCGAATCTGGTAATTCATGGACTGGCCGATAAATAATATTACCTTTGTTAGTAAACATAAACAAATGTTGCGTTGTATTGAGTTGACCTTCAAAGATAGCTAAATCATCCTCAGCCAAACCATTATCAGAATCTGAGGCTTTGTAAGACCGTAATGATGCACGTTTATAGTAGCCATTTCGCGAAACTAGTACTTGTACATCCTCTTCAGCAATAGTAATAGCTGAATCAATGACAAGGTTTTCAACCTCTGCTTCAATTTCTGATCGGCGTGGTGAACGATATGTTGTTGTAATTTCTGCAATTTCGGCACGTATGACATCGTTTAAGGCTGATGATTCATTAATAATTAAATTCAAACGCACAATTTTAGCCGCAAGTGTCGCAAATTCTTCTTCTAACTGTGTCACATCTGTGTTCGTCAAACGATACAATTGTAATGTAACAATTGCTTCTGCCTGAGGTTGTGTGAACTGATAGCTATTAATCAAATTTTGTGTGGCATCTTTTCGATTTTTTGAGGCGCGAATCGTCGCCACAACTTCATCTAATATCGACAACATACGAATTAAACCTTCAACAATATGTTGACGTGCCTGCGCTTTCGCTAATTCATATGATGACCGTTTCAACACGACTTCTTTACGAAAGTTCAAGAAGGCTTCCAGACCTTGTTTCAGGCTCACATGAACGGGCCTCTGATCATGAATTGCCACCATATTAAAATTGTAAGAAATTTGCAAATCTGTTTTTTTGAATAAATAAGTCAATATACCTGCAGCATTAACATCTTTATTAAGTTCAATAACAACGGACATACCTTCTCGATCAGACTCATCACGAACTTCAGATATGCCAGCAACTTCTTTATTCAATCGAATACCATCAATTTTTGCTACTAAATTCGATTTCACAACTTCATAAGGTAATTCGGTAATTTCAATTTTCTTTTTGCCACCCTTAATTTCTGAAATGGCTGTTTTGGCACGAACCACAATTTTACCGCGACCAGTTTTATAAGCTTTTTTAATACCATCAAGGCCTTGTATAATGCCACCTGTTGGAAAGTCTGGTCCTTTAACATAACGCATTAACGCAGACAAAGGTGCTTCCGGATGATCAAGCAAATATGTTAAAGCACCATTTATTTCTTTTAAATTGTGTGGCGGAATTTCTGTCGCATAGCCTGCCGAAATTCCAGTGGCCCCATTAATAAACAAACTCAAAACTCGTGATGGTAAGACAGTAGGTTCGTAGGTCGTGTCATCAAAATTTAAAACCATATCAACAGTTTCTTGACCTAAGTCTGTCATCATCTCCCCAGCAATTTTTGACAGGCGCGCCTCAGTATAACGCATGGCCGCCGCTGGGTCATTATCAACCGAACCATTGTTACCGTTCATATCAATTAATGGCTCGCGTACTTTCCAGTTTTGTGATAATCGAACCATTGCTTCATAAATTGATGAGTCACCGTGAGGATGAAAATTACCCATGACATTACCAACTGATTTTGCTGATTTACGATAAGGATGATCAAAAGTATTGCCATCCTGATCCATCGCAAATAAAATACGTCGTTGTACGGGTTTTAAACCATCACGAATATCCGGTAATGCACGTTCTTGAATAATATATTTTGAATAACGCCCGAAGCGCTCGCCCATCACTGATTCGAGTGAAAGTTCAGTTATACGATCTGCCATATATATGATTGCCTATTATTACTAAATAGACACATTTCCTTTCAAAATAAAATTACTACGCAAATACCGTATACAATTGTACACGGTATTTCAATATCTAGTCAGATTAATGTCTCACCGTTAAAGTCGTTTAACATACAACAAGATGATTATTTATCGCCTTTTTGCCACGTTGTAATTACGGGTGCACTTGTTTTTGTGTCATTGCTTACAACTGAATCTGTATTTTCATGGTTACGTACTTTTTCGAAAATATCACTTGCATTACTGTCATAACCTTCAACTGTATCCAATATTGAACCCGCTTCATCTAACGTAAAGTGGACGTTTGCTTCAATCCACTCACGACGTGGTTCAACTTTATCGCCCATCAAGGTTGTCACGCGCTTTTCAGCAAGCACAGCATCATCAATTTTAACACGAATCAACGTACGTGATTCAGGATCCATTGTCGTTTCCCACAATAATGGTGCATTCATTTCACCCAATCCTTTAAAACGCGTTAATTCATAACGGGCATCATTTTGATTTGTTATCGTTTCTAGTTCGTCGTTTGTCCATGCAAACTTATCATCAAACTTCTTTGACGCATATTTAACACGATACAATGGTGGTAAAGCAATATAAACTCGGCCTGCTTCAATTAATGGTCTCATATACTTGTAAAAGAAAGTTAAAAGCAATGTCTGTATATGCGCCCCATCATCATCAGCATCAGTCATAATAATGACTTTGCTAAATGCAGTATCAGCAACCTTAAAATCTGTTCCAACACCACCACCTATAGCGTAAATCAGCGTTGAAATCTCTTCATTTTTCAAGATATCAGCGAGCTTTGCTTTTTCTGTGTTTAAAACTTTACCACGTAACGGTAAAATTGCTTGGAACTTACGATCGCGACCTTGCTTGGCTGAACCACCGGCAGAGTCACCTTCCACCAAAAATAATTCATTATGTTCAGCATTCTTTGACTGCGCCGGTGCTAATTTACCCGACAATAGGCGATCCTTTTGACCTTTTGTCTTGCCTGTTCGACTTTCGTCACGTGCTTTACGTGCAGCTTCACGTGCCTCACGTGCTCGAATTGCCTTTCGAATGAGATTTTGACCAAAATCACCATTTTCCATTAAAAATCGACCTAAAGTCTCATTAACAACAGCATCAACTATACCACGTGCTTCTGGTGTTCCTAATTTGCCTTTAGTCTGACCCTCAAATTGCAAAAATTGTTCCGGCACACGCAATGAAATAACAGCTGCTAATCCTTCTCTAACATCGGTACCTTCAAGATTTTTATCTTTTTCTTTTAATAGGTTAACTTTCCTAGCATATTCGTTAAACGCTTTAGTCCATGCTGTACGGAAGCCAACTTCATGTGTCCCACCGTCTTGCGTACGTACATTGTTAACAAACGATAATAATGTTTCTGAGTAACCATCATTATATTGCGCAGCTACTTCAACAGCAATACCATCTTGCTGTCCTTCAAACGTCATAATTGAGCCAATGGTTTCTTTTTCTTCGTTCAAAAAACCAACAAAAGCCTCTAGGCCCTTTTCATAATGATACTCTTCAACTCTTTTTGGCTTTACCCGTTCATCAGTCAAACTGAATTTAACACCTGACATCAAAAAGGCTGATTCACGCAATCGTTCAGACAAAGTATCATATTTATAAACCGTAGAGCTAAAAATAGTTGCATCTGGTTTAAAGGTTACTTTTGTGCCACTAGACTCTTTGGTCACACCTAAATCGCGTAACGTGCCTACAGGCTGTCCACCTTTAATAAAATCTTCTTGCCACTTGTGTCCATCACGAACAATTGTCACTTGTAAGCTTTCCGATAAGGCATTAACAACTGAAGAACCAACGCCATGCAATCCCCCAGATGTCGCATAACCACCCTGACCAAATTTACCACCAGCATGCAGCACAGTCAAAATAACTTCAGGCGTTGGTTTGCCAGACTCGTGCATACCAACAGGCATACCACGGCCAAAATCCTGCACAGTAATGGCATTATTTTCGTGAATTGTCACCCGAATGTCATGACCATAACCGCCTAAAGCCTCATCAACGGCGTTATCGACAATTTCATAAACTAGGTGATGCAAACCACGGCCATCTGTTGAGCCAATATACATCCCTGGACGTTTACGAACTGCCTCAAGTCCTTCTAAAATTTTTATTGAATCTGAATCATAATGGTTTTTTTCTGCCATGAATACTCATATCTTTCTTAATTTCATACACACACGACAACAATAATTGTTCATCATCACGCGTCAATCTATATTATCATAGATGAAAAAATGCATTCTGACAAGTATAAATATTTTAATTTGATTAAGTCACCCCCTCTACTATCTATTTTTATGCTAAAATTAAATTTATGCTAACGCATCAATATGAGGAGTTTAAATCATGTTTTCAACGATATTAATGTTCGTTTTCTCTTATTTACTTGGATCTCTAATGCCCGGATTTTGGATTGGTAAATTATTTTACCATAAGGATATTCGAGATGAAGGGTCTGGTAATGTCGGTACAACAAATTCATTTCGTGTTCTTGGCACTGCAGCCGGAATTGTAACATTGGTACTTGATTTATTAAAAGGTACTGCAGCTGGCCTATTACCTCTATTATTCAACAGTAACATTAATCCAATGTTAGTTGGTGTTGCTGCCATTATTGGTCATACATTTTCAATTTGGCTCAAATTTAAAGGTGGTAAGGCCGTTGCAACATCCGCTGGCATTCTGTTAGCCTATAACCCATATTTTTTCATTTTAGCCGTCAGTGTATTTATTTTAGTATTACTACTAACATCAATGGTTTCGATGAGTGCTATGATTAGTTTTAGTTTCGCAGTTTTTGCCTCATTATTTTATCATGACTTAGTCTTAACAATTGTCACTATTATATTAACTATATTTGTTTTTTATCGACACCGTTCGAATATTTCTCGCATTAAAAGCGGTACGGAAAGTACAGTGCCATTTGGTTTATACAATAGTATTCGTCAAAATAGACATCAATAAAAAATGGTATTTGCTTATGCAAGTACCATTTTTTATTGATGTGCTGTATCAAATAATATCGTAACTGGTCCATCATTAACCAATGATACCTGCATATTAGCACCAAATTCACCAGTTATGACCGATAAACCACTTGCACGTAACGATTCATTAAAATGATCATACATAAGCGATGCAAATACTGGGGCTCCAGCATCAGTAAAGCTGGGTCGATTACCTTTTTTGGTGTTGGCAAATAATGTGAACTGTGAAATAGACAATATGGCGCCATTTATATCTTGAATACTTAAATTCATCCGCTCATTATCATCTTCGAAGACACGTAATTGACTGATTTTTCGAACAAGATAATCAATTTCTAATTGACTATCTTCATCTGCCACACCAACAAACAGTACGAATCCATGATTAATTTCACCAATTTTATTACCATCAATACTCACACATGCCTGTGTCACACGTTGTAATACTATTTTCATTTTTATCCCTATATTTTTTACAATGCTATCTACCAAAAGACTTTTTACCAAATCATACAGCGCAAATAATACTTACATCAAAATTGTTCATTAATTTTAGTGAAAAGTTCGCTCAACATCATAAACCGCAGGTAGTGTATTTAGTGCATCCATAATACCATTGAGTTGCATACTATTTTTGACACCCAGTGACAATGATACCTGCGCCATGCCATTTTTTGTCACATGTCCATTAACCGAATTCACAAATCGTGTGCGCCCATTAACAGCACGTAAAACATCATTAAGTAAACCATTACGATTTTCGCCGTGAACTGTCAAATCAGCATCATAATTAGGTTTCAAACCCTCTTCATTTTCCCATTGTACATCAACCAGTCGTTGTCCCTGTGTTTCTGCCGCACGAATATTCGGACAACCAACGCGGTGAACAGAAATACCACGTCCTTTTGTAATATAACCTATCACTTGATCACCTGGAACAGGTGTGCAACAGCGGCCCAAGCGGATTAAAAGATTATCAACACCAGCAATCACAATATCATCTGCTGAGCCTTTTTGACGTTGTGTTAATGCTGTTTCACCACGCTTAATTTCATGTCCTTCCTCAAGTAATTCGCGCTGTAATTCAGCTGTTTCAGCTTCTTGTTTTGCCTCACGAATGCCCTCGGTCAACTTGTTCACAACCCCAGGAACTGCAACATCACCATAACCAATTGCTGCGAACATATCATCGTATGAATGATAATGTAGTACCTCAGCTGTTTTAACTAAATTCTCTGTTGATAGAATATTTATCGCACTAAATCCTGTATCACGCAAATTTCGTGATACTAATTCTCGCCCTGCTTCAATATTGTCATCACGATCTAATTGTTTGAAATATTGTTTGATTTTATTACGTGCACGACGTGTTGACACCAAATCTAACCAATCTCGACTCGGTTTCGCGGATGTACTTGTAATAATTTCAATAATGTCGCCAGTTTTGATTTTATAATCAAGCGGCACAATTCGCCCGTTGATTTTTGCGCCCGTTGTTTTAATCCCAACATTTGTATGAATTGAAAAAGCCATATCAAGCGGTCCTGCGCCTTTAGCTAACTCAAAAACATCTCCCCGTGGTGTAAATGCGTATACACGGTCACTAAATAAATCACCTTGAACTCCATCCATGAAATCTTCAGCATTTTTCGCATCTTCTTGTAACTCTAAAATACCTTGGATCACATTTAATGCTTGTTGGCTATGATCATTAATTTTTACTTCTTTATTGACACCTTTATTTTGCTTATAAGCCCAGTGTGCTGCCACACCAAATTCAGCCACTTCATGCATCGTATGTGTTCTAATTTGTACTTCTAGTGGTCGACCCCCTGGGCCAATCACCGTGGTATGCAAACTTTGATAGCCATTTGCTTTTGGCAACGCAATATAATCTTTGAATCGACCGGGCAAAGGCATCCACTTTGAATGAATCGCACCAAGTACAGCATATGTATCTGGAATTGTTTCTGTCAAGACTCGTACCGCAGATAAATCGTAGATTTCTTCAAAAGCTTTATGTTTATCCGTCATTTTACGATAGATTGAATAAATATGTTTTGGTCGACCGTAAACATCGATATGCTGTAATTCAAGCTCTTGAATGGCTGTTTCAATTTCAGAAACTGCTTCTTGTACATATCTAATACGTTCGTCACGTTTCATATTCATTCGTGATGCAATACTATGATATTTCCCCTGATTTAAATAACTTAAAGACAAATCCTCAAGTTCCCATTTAATTGTACTAATACCTAATCGATCGGCCAATGGCGCGTAAATATCTAATGTTTCACTCGCAATACGATATTGTTTTTCCTCACGTAATGCACCTAAAGTTCGCATATTATGCAATCTGTCAGCTAGCTTAACAATAATAACACGAATGTCCTTTGACATCGCCAAAAGTAATTTACGATGGTTTTCTGCAAGTTGCTCCTGTGAATTCTTGTACTGAATCTTACTAATTTTAGTGACGCCATCAATAATTTGGCTAATTGTTTCGCCAAATTTTGATTCAACATCTGCAAGTGTTGCTGGCGTGTCTTCAACAACATCATGTAAATAACCAGATATGACAGTCGCCGTGTCCATCTTTAATTCAGCTAAAATACCAGCGACTTGAATGGGATGAATAATATAGGGTTCGCCCGATTTACGCGACTGTTCCTTATGTAAATCTGATGCCCATTCATATGCAGCCTTAACTTTTGCAGTATCTGCGTCAGACATGTATTGCCCAACTAAGGTCAGTACTTCTTCGCCTGTATATTTTTTTGTTTTTGCCATATTTTCAAGTATGTCACTTAGACAACCATGGTAT
Organism: Leuconostoc gelidum subsp. gelidum KCTC 3527; assembly: GCF_000166715.1. Classification (GTDB taxonomy): domain Bacteria; phylum Bacillota; class Bacilli; order Lactobacillales; family Lactobacillaceae; genus Leuconostoc; species Leuconostoc gelidum. Next base: position 28,258 of record NZ_AEMI01000038.1, on the reverse strand, counting down.
GGCGTCAGTAAACATATTTCCCTTCATATATTCCGGAAGACACATTGCTATTTTAAAAACCGCAGTGTGCCTTATGACGCTTTTTATGCGTAATTTAATTATAATAAAATTTTAATATTTTCACAAGGCCAGTCTTAGAGTGTGCATATTTTCATAAATAAGCATAAACTAGTAGTATCATTTTTTAAGAAGGAATATGCAAATGTCTGAAGATTATAACACCACATTAGATGAGTCTGAACCACTTTGGCAACAGAATGTTTTTGTTCTTTGGTTCGGTGTGTTTATGACTGGCGTTGCTCTAAGTGAAGTTATGCCATTTTTATCACTGTACATTGATACGCTAGGCACTTTCAGCAAAAATCAATTGAGTTTTTACTCTGGTGCTGTATTTGCCATATCATTTCTTGTGACAGCAATTGTGTCACCTTTTTGGGGCAAACTCGCTGACAGAAAAGGTCGAAAATTAATGCTATTACGGGCTGCACTTGGTATGTCAATTGTGCTATTTTTAATGGGCAATGTGACAAATGTGTGGCAACTGCTCTTTTTACGAGCACTGCAGGGCGGCATGGGCGGATTTATATCAAATGCTAATGCACTTGTTGCTACCCAAACACCTAAAAAACATGCAGGTAAAGCACTGAGTATTTTAGTCACCGGAATGACTGCAGGCAATTTAATTGGCCCTTTGTTTGGCGGTACTTTAGCTACTTTTTTTAGTTACCGTACGTCTTTTCATATCACTGGTATTATTTTGTTTCTAGTATTCTTACTGACATTATTTTTAGTCAAAGAAACACCTCATATATCAACGCCCCGCATTGCCAATGCTTCGACCAAATATCTCTGGGCACATATACCAAATAAGCAATTGATTATTGGTCTGTTTGTGACAACCATGTTAGTTCAAACTGTGAATACAGCCATCAATCCGATTATTAGTTTGTTTGTTCGTGAATTAATGCATAATGCCTCAAATACTACTTTTATTGCTGGTATGGTTGCTGCCATGCCCGGTATTGCAACCGTTATAGCGGCTCCACCTTTTGGCCGTATCGGTGACCATTTAGGTACCGATCGTATGATTAAAATTGGTTTTATGATAGCTGTTATTGCCTTTCTACCAACAGCATTTGTCACAAGTATTAGTATGCTGATGTTTTTTCGTTTTTTAGTTGGTATTAGTGATGCCACAATGTTACCCGCAATTCAAACTTTGTTAGCAAAAAACTCGCCTACTGAAATGACAAGTCGCATATTTAGTTATAATCAAAGTTTTCAATCGCTAGGATCGGTCATGGGACCTATGTTTGGTGCATTAATTGCAAGCCTATTTGATTATCGTGGTATATTTATTTTCTGTACTATTATTATCATCATCAACGCAATATCATTTAACGTATCAACACGTCATTTAGAACATCAGTCAACCTAAAGTGTATTCAGAGATAACATAAAAACGTGCATACAGAAAATAACACTGATATTTTCTGTATGCACGTTTTTTACTGTTTAACTTTTATAACCACTCTTTTAATAATTCAAGACTAACTTGTTCTCTGGTCCAACGTTGTAAAGAGGAATAATTATGTCGTTTGTTAAAAGGTAATTTTTCAGTATTGAGGACAGTTATAGCTTGTCCTTTTTCCGTTAAAAAAACCTGCCCAATTTGTTTGAATTTTCCTTTAGTATGTTTACCAGTTCGCCAAACATTTGATTTAACGCCAGTTTTGGGTTGATACCTACCCGAGGCGTCCTGCTCTACCAATACACCAGTAAACAAATAGGTGTCGTATTTTTTACTATCACTCATAATAATTCACACCGACACCTATTTCAAATCTTGTACCATCAATAACTTCGCTGGGTTGGAGATGCAAACGATAATTCACATCGGCAGCTACCATGCTTAATGGTTGAACAATAGGTTGCTGGTTAATCGTTTCCAATGTTGTAACATCTTGATCAGTTAGTTCATGCAATGCTGCCCGTATTGTTAATCTTATCCATTGTACGTCCATGACTTTTGTCATATAAGCAATCTGACCAAATGGCATGGGTCGCAACCAAGAATCATGAACAATATCTGCTGCATCAATAGTGTCAATCCATGTAACCGTATTTTGATACCAAATAATTTGATAAACACCAGGACTGTCTATTTCTTTTTGAGATATTTCATGTGGCAAATTCGCAATTTGGGGAATAATACGCACTTCACCTGCCATATGCTGCGTGAGATTAATCGGATAAATATTTTGTCCGTCATAAAATAAATTTAATGCAAATTCTGATTGATTTTCATTTGGGCCACTGGGTGTATGTTTCTCCTTTGGCAAAATAATAACCTGTTGACCTAGATCTCGTAAAGCCTTAATTAGTTTACGACGATTGCCTGGAATCACAATAGCTTGCGGTTTTTCCAACTCTACTACCCGCATGACATCCGATATTTCAAGCGGTTCAAGGTACTGCTTATCAGCCAAATGTGGTAGTAACGTCGCATCACTTGGATTGTTGTTCATAATAATTGTCGGGTATTGTAATCGACGTAACTCAGACATCGTAATTGTCGTAGCATATCCACCTGACGCTGCGTCCCCCATTCTAAAAGCACCAGAACCAATAACTAACACTGAGTCTGCGTTAATTTGTACCGATTCATTTTCCGATTCATAGGTCGCATAATATTGGCGTGCGTTTTCAGGAAATTCACCAGCAGAAGGCTCAACTGCCTTGTAAGTGACGTCAATATGGTTTTCTTTTGCTAAGGTTCGAATAATGTTAAAGTCTGTATGCCAAAAACGTGCGAGTAGCCCGTCGGATAAACCATATTTTTTACCACGTCGTAAGGATTTAATGCTATCTATATCCGCCTCGATCTCTTCCTCCAATGTATGCAAATGTTTCAGTTGATAAAAATAGAATTCATCAATGGCTGTTAATTCTGCTAATTCATCAATTTCATAACCACGTTTAATGGCTTCAATTAACAGCAACACACGGTTATCCTGTGGATGAATGAGCTGCTGAATCAATTCATCATCATTAATATATGCCATATTTGTTGGTGAAAAACTAGCATTATTGAAATGAGCTGATCGAATCGCTTTTTCTAAGGCCTCAATAAATGTTCGGCCAAATCCAAGAGTTGTCCCAATAGATTTTTGCACACTATTGAGCTGTCGATTAACATGCACACCCGCTTGAGCTAATTCTCCAAATGGAAACACAGGCAACTTTACAACCACATGATCCATCATCGGTTCCATTATAGCGGTATTTTTACCAAAATTATGTGGTAAAACAATATCTTCTAATGCGACACCCAGGGCTAAGTTGATAGTCACAAGCATCGTCGGATAACCTGTGGCTAATGACATGCGTGTTGCCATTTGATCTATATAAGGTGATACTTTGATAATATAAATTTTATTTGTATCATCATCAACCGCAAATTGCACATGCATAACACCCTGCAGTTGTAATATATCAGCTACTCTAAATGCATAATCACGCATTTTGCTAATCAACTGATCTTGAATTGTTAAAATGGGCGACACGCTAAGTGAATCTGCTGTATGAATGCCAATAGGATCCATATCCTCGCTTGCACCAATCTGCATTTTATTGCCACGAAAATCGCGCAGTACCTCTATACTAACTTCTTTTAACCCATTAATCGCTTTAGAGATGATGACCTCTTGTGTAACAGATTGCAATTTTGCAAGATTAACAGCCTCCTCAAAGTCATCTAACCGTTCCACAATATGGCGTGTATTAGTTTGGTTTGGATGTAAAGCCCGTATCATCAATGGTAACTGTAATTCACGTAACAGTTCGTTAGCTTCATCTTGTGCTTTCAGCACATAATTATTGATGACAGGTAACCCATTTTTAGCCATATACGCAGTCAAAGCCGGAATATTATTCACTTTGAGTAACATCTCAATACTCAGTCCAAGTGTATTTGGTACAGATCCATCACCATGTTCCCAACTTTGTACCACCTCTGCCCACAAACGTAGCGATGCTTCACCTCCAAACAAAGGTGCAACCGTATCGATGTTATTTTCTTTAACTATTTTTTTTAAGTTTTCAATCGTTAATGGTTCCCAAAAAGTTGTCGCTGCCAAACTTTCTAGCGACAATGCGTAAGGATTTTCATCCACTACAAAAACTTCAATGCCATGCCCTCGTAATTCCGGCATCACTTGATATATTGCCGCGTCATGCTCTGCTTCGCGACCAAAATCATTTGCACCAGCACCGATAAATAATATTTTTTTGATTTTATTATTGATTGTAATGTTCGACATAATCTTCTACCGTTTCAAAGAAATCTGCAAATACAGTTGTTGCTTCAAGCGGACCTGGCGCAGCATCAGGGAAAAATTGTACACTAAAGGCTGGAAATTCACGATGTCGTAATCCTTGAACTGCGCCATCTACAAGATCACGGTAAGTCACAAATAGTTTTTTACGGTTAATTGATGATGCATCCACCGCATAGCCTTGACCCTGCATTGCATAAAAAATTTGACGTGTAATAATTTCTTGGATTGGATGGTTCATACCATGATGTTCTGAAGGTAAGGGCATCAGTTCTGCATCATTTGCTAATGCAAATAATTCATGTCCTAGACCAATTCCTAACATAGGCACTTTCGATTGTAAAACACGAATTAACGTTAAAACACTATCTGGTAATGTTCTAGGATCCCCTGGACCAGTAGACAAAATAATACCATCAGGATCCAATGTCAGAACTTCTGCCACACTGGTCGTATAGGGTAAGACTGACACATTAGCATCATAATCACCCAACATACGTAAAATACCATGTTTTAGTCCAAAGTCAATAACAACAATATGCCGTCCCCGACCTGGATTAGCATATGGTTTTGGCGTTGCAGTACTTTGAACCTGTTTATTCGTCAAAACAGTTGCAACTAATTGATCGATAGCATGTTCATCCGCAAAATCAACGATACTCGCTTTTTGTGGACCAGTCTCACGTAAATGTCTAATAAGTTGACGTGTATCAACTTGATATAGTCCAGGAATATTATGTTGCTTTAAAAAACGATCTAAATTCATACGACGCTGGCGATTAACAGATACTTCAGCCAAATCATGAACAATCATGCCGCTAATAGTTGGTTTAACTGACTCATAAGCTTCTGCATGAATGCCCGATGCACCAACAACAGGCGTCGCAAAAACAATCATTTGACCGTCATATATTGGGTCAGTAATGATTTCTTGATAGCCAGTCATGGCAGTATGAAAAATAATTTCTCCAAAAGTGGTTGCCGGTGCCCCAAAGCCAAGTCCCGGAAATATCGTCCCATCTTCAAGAATTAAGTGACGTTGCATCATATTTTTACACTTGTAAATTCACATCATCAGTAAAATTATCACTCTGAACTCCGTGCACTTACATCTCCTCTTAATGTACGATTTCGACGGCATCATGGCCATCAATTTCTTGAACCAGTACTTTGATTTTTTCATTTTGAGCTGTTGGAATATTTTTACCAACAAAATCTGCACGTATTGGTAATTCACGATGACCACGATCTACCAAAACAGCCAGAGAAATACTATTTGGGCGTCCTATATGTATCAACGCATCTAATGCGGCACGTATTGTTCGCCCAGTAAATAAGACATCATCAATCAAAACAATATTTTTATCAGCAATATTATTTTTTTCTTCCTCATTCAAGCCTAGGTTATCTTCTTGATTTAAAACATCGTCACGAAAATTAGTGATGTCAATTGCCATCACGGGAATTTTCACACCTTCTAGTTGCTCTAAGCGACTAGCAATACGTTGCGCTAAAAATTCACCGCGCGTTTTAATACCGACAAGAATTAAATCTTGACCACCCTTGTTTCGTTCGATAATTTCATATGTAATACGCGTCAATGCACGTTGCAACGAGGCATTATCAAGTACTTCTTTATTTGTCATAATAGTTGCGTATGTTATTTAAACAACATACTTTTCCTTTCAAATAACTTAATTATCGTTTTGAATAATTGGTGTTAGTGTTGCCAAAGCATCTTTAAAATAAGCAGGTAACGCGCTATCAAATCTTAATTCTTTCCCAGTTTTTGGTTGTGTTAATGATAAAGTTTTGGCATGCAACATTTGTCCTTTTAGCTTGACTCCAGCTAGGTTTTGGGCAGAGCCATAAACTGGATCACCAACAACTGGATGACCAATATACGTCATGTGCACACGAATTTGATGTGTCCGACCTGTTTCTAAACGCACTTTCAGCAGCGTATAACCAACATATCGTTCAATCACTTCAAAATGTGTTATTGCCTCACGGCCACCTTCTTGCACAGCCTGTTTTTTTCGATCTACTTTATGACGACTAATCGGTGCATTAATTGTGCCGGAATTTTCAACAAATTCACCACGCACTAATGCATAATAAATGCGATCATTTTTATGTGCTTTAAGTTGTGCTGAAAGCCCCTGATGGGCCTGATCATTTTTTGCAACCATCAATAAACCGCTGGTATCACGATCAATACGATGAACAATTCCTGGTCTGAACTCACCGTTAATTGTTGACAGCGGCGCATGAAAGAGTAATGCGTTAACAAGTGTACCAGTGCTATGTCCTACAGCCGGATGAACAACCATCCCCTGGGGTTTATCAACAACCAAAATATCATCGTCTTCATAAATAATCTCAAGTGGTATGTCTTCTGCAATGATTTCAGTTGTTGTCACTGCTGGCGGTATAATGCTGATTGTATCACCCGCTGTTACTTTATAGGCTCTTTTCACCTGAATGCCATTCACTAAAATGTGTCCGGTTTGTAACCAATCTGCTAATGTTGTGCGCGAATATGGTAAGTTTTCTTTTGCTAAAATTACATCAATGCGACCTATTTGATCAATAATATTAATCGTTATCTTTTTTGTCATGAGTAGTCATGTATTCCTTAATTTGCTTTGCAATGTTTTGACTTAACCAGTATTTACGTGACCGTCCAGCACGTGTAAACGATAGCACACGGCCATTTAGTTGCCAGTTAACCATAGTTGTAAGAGAAATTTTTTCGTAATCTGAGACAAAGACGCGTCCCAAAAATAATTGTGCGCCCGCAACATAAACACGACGACGTAAAATAATTGTGATACCTAGTACTAACATAAGTAAGAGATAGATGATTGGCACCATTTCTAATTTAAATGTTGTTTCACTCCATAATATGATACCAGCCATGAACAATATAAACCACCAAAGCCAGCCTATTTGTCCTGTTATATCTAATGGTTGAAAGTATCCACGTTTAGGGATCATTTTTCTGCTCCAGTTTCATTACAATAAAATATGGTTTATTCACAGAATAACAATATATCTATGAAATCATGCCTCAATCTATTTTACCATGTATTTTGATTGTAATTCGATAACTTTTTTCAGAAAACAAGGTATAATTTAATCGAAAAAGAAATTCAAAAATTATGACAATAAGGTGGATACTATGATCAAAATTTTTGTTGATGCAGCCCGTAATATACAAACTGGACAAAGTACTGCTGGCGCAGTTATTATTACCAATAATAAACAACGTCAACTTAAAAGTGACTTGCCACATACGCAAAACAATCAAGAAGCTGAGTTTCTTGCATTGATTTGGGCGTTAAAAACACTTGATAATACAACTGATATGATACAACTGTATAGTGATTCTCAAATACTAATTGATGCCATACATAAAAAATATGCTAAACATTACCAAATTTATGTTGATGAAATTAGCACATTAGTGTCATGTCACAAATTATTTTTAAGCCAATGGTTACCTGAAAAAGAAAACTTAGGCGCCCATAACCTTGCCTTACAGGCATTAAAGTAAAAAACTAGGTGAGATAAAAATCTCACCTAGTTTTTTATTATTATTCAAAACCATCTCGCCGTCATAGCATTTAAACCATCATCAGTATAAACTTCAATCACATCAACATCTACAATTAGGAGTAAATTATTTAAATCCCCCGTTAATTGCCTAGTCTCAACTTGATCTGATTCCCATTGCTGTCGTTCAAATACTAATTCATTATGATGTCGTGACAGCATTGCACGATCACTAAATTTTATCGTCCAATCAGCTGTTGTGGGTATACGGTACTGACCAATACTCACATTATCAAACGAGGTCAAGACAGCTGTATCAATAATTTCAGTAATTGGTTGCTGTACCAATTGTAATTTATCATTCACATGCAACTCACGCGGTAAACTTAGAACATGTACCCATTTCCGGTTTTGAATAGTGGGTACAGCCGCTTCACGTTCAGGTGTCATCATACCTGCCCATCCCCACATAATACGCCGCCCATCTGGGGCAACCATAGTTTGGGGTGCGTAGAATTCAAATCCATGATCAACTTCTTTAAAATCTGTTATGACGTTGAATCGCGCACTTTTTTCATCAAACTTACCAATCACATAACCCGTGTTATGAATATTTTCATAACGATTATTTTTTGGGTCTGCGGCGAGTCCTTGCGGTGAAAACATTAAAATTTGTTTCCCATCAACTTCAATGAAATTTGGACACTCTAACATGTATCCGCGTACGTCTAATACTTGATTTTCAATTAACGATCCACGATAAGACCATTTTTTGAAATCAATTGATTCATAGATAATAATGTCACCAACTTTGTTGCTATGTTGCGCACCCAGTATAAGAAAATAATGACCATTTTTTCCTTGCCAGATCATAGGGTCACGAACGTCTTTCGTAAATCCATTTGGATGGGGAAATAATTCACCGAGTTTTTTAAAATGAATCCCATCATCACTGACTGCCCACATCTGTGATGATTTAACACTGTGGCCCGAAGTATCACGAACATTTCCCGTATAAAAAACGTATAACTGATTTTCGTGTACAAAAGCTGTGCCTGAGTATATACCTGCACTATCCAAATCTTCAAGTGATGGTTTTAATGCAGTTTCAACACGTTGCCATTTTTTTAAATCATCAGAAACGAAGTGACCCCACTCTTTATACGTATGGTCACAGGCATATGGATTCCATTGATAAAACACATGGTATTGTCCCTTAAAAAATATTAAACCGTTGGGATCATTTAATAATCCTTTGGTAGGATATAAATGAAATTTTTCGAAACTCACTGCATCATTTGTAACTAACATTAATCTCCCCTTACGCCTCAATAATTGTATTACTTTGTGGTACAACAGTCATAATAACATCATTCGACTGTACTGTGTTACCATAATTTGTATCTAGGGCAACATCTGGAAAACTATTCGTGTTTGTAACAATAACCATTGTGGTTACAGGATAACCAGCATCTACTATAGCCTGTTTATCAAACGTACCAAGTAAGTCACCTCTATGAACTTGTTGCCCTTGTGTGACTTGACTGGTAAATCCTTTACCATCCAAATTTACTGTATCAATACCAATATGAATAAGCACCTCAACACCATCATTTGACTTCAGACCATACGCATGTTTTGTTGCATATGCAACCGTAACTTCGCCATCAATAGGCGCAAATATTTTATTGTCTTCTGGTTCAATTGCAATGCCTTTACCCATCATACCACTTGAGAATACTGCATCTTTAACAGTTGTCATATCAACAAGTTCACCGGCAACTGGTGCATTAATTTCAAAACCTGCAACTTGATTTGGATGAACATTTGTTACTGTTGCTGCGTTGACTTCAGGCATATGTGAACGACCGTAAATTAATGTTACTACAAACGATAGACCAAAACTAACAATAATTGCTAAGAAAAAGCCAACCCATTTGTTTGTTGGAATTGCAATGAATCCGATGACACCTGCAGGTCCTAATGATGAAGACATCACATGAAACAAACCCATAACCAAACTAGCCACACCTGATGAACCTAATGCAATAAAGAATGGAAAACGATATTTTAAGTTAACACCGAATAAAGCAGGTTCTGTAATGCCTAACATCGCAGAGGCACCTGCTGACGATGATAAAGCACGTAACTTGGTGTTGCCTTTAGCTAAGAAGTATATTGCAAACGTTGCGGCACCTTGCGCAACGTTTGCTGCTGTGGCGATTGGAAAAATAAAATCACCACCTGTTTTAGCAATATTTGCCAACAATTGTGTTTCAATAGCTGGGAAACTTTGGTGTAAACCAGTAATAACAATCGCTGAATAAAATGATCCAAATACACCATATCCGACAAAGCCAAATGTAGTCACCAACCAAACTAAACCATCTGTAATACCATTTGACACGACACGTAATACCGGACCAACAACAATAAATGTGACAAATCCTGTAATCAAAAGTGCTAACATAGGCGTAAATGTGAAATCAATCGCGCCTTTTAAATGCTTGTGGAAAAACTTTTCAAGTGTTGCCAAGATAAACGCAACACCAATGATTGGCAATACTTGCCCTTGATAGCCCGCCTGTGCAACTGATAGACCAAACAAGTCCCAAGACGGCATCTTGCCAGTAGCAACTGCTTCAGCAACGCCGTATCCATTAATCAAGCTTGGCATAACAAGCATCATACCAGCTGCGGCGCCAAGAATTTCATTCCCACCAAATCGACGCGTTGCTGTTATACCAATTAAAATTGGTAAGAATGCAAATGGTGCCGATGCCATGAGATTGACCATTTCTGCTAATCCCTGAATATTGGGATACATCTCTACTAACGACTTAGTTCCAAAGGGTTGCGTTAAAATGTTGTTTAACGCCATCAGCAAACCACCGGCAACCAAGGCAGGAATCAATGGGACAAAGATGTCTGACAAAACTTTAATTAAATCCATTAATGGATTTTTTTTACCTGATTTTGCAGCGATTTCTTTTAAATCATCTGTTGATGCCTGTTTAACACCAGTCATCTTTACAAATTCATCATAAACACCATTAACATCACCAGGCCCAACAATAATTTGATATTGCCCATTGGCATTAAATGTTCCCTTAAGATCTGGATCATCATCTAATGCTGTTTGGTCAATTTTTTTGACATCTTTAACGACCAAACGTAATCGCGTGGCACAGTGAGCTGCAGCAACAATATTATCTTTTCCAACCGCATTCATAACACGATTTGCAACTTCATTATACTTCATAGTTTTTCCCTGCTCTCTATAAAAAATGAGTGTGTTCCGTCTTAAAATCAGTTACTTTACGGAACCGGTTCTTTATTACACTTTTATTGTAACCGCTTACAATTTTATTTGCAAGTACTTTATTTATTAAATTGATTTCAACCTTTTCTATCTTTTTCTGCTATTATTAGAGGTATGAATAAAAAAGTTACAATAAACGATATTGCCATGATTGCAAACGTCGCAAAAAGTACAGTTTCACGCTATCTAAACGGTGGTTCTGTTAGTGTACATACCCGTGAAAAGCTTGATGGCATTGTAAAAAAGTATAACTACACACCAAATACATTTGCACAAAGTTTAAAGCAACAGACTAATCACACGATTGGCGTAATTGTCCCTCGATTAGATTCAATTGCACAATCTGACATGCTCAGAGGTTTGGACGAATTAAATATAGATGATACCTTTTTAATTATCAACGTCTATCAGGATTCCACTCGCGAATTGGCTGCTATTGAAAAGTTACAATCACAAAATGTCAGCGGCCTTATTATACTAACTGCTAACTTAACTGAAGAAATACGTTCCGTGATAAAAGCATCAAAATTACCAACTGTCATTCAAGGTCAAGATGAGGCCGAATTTAACCGAGTCATTATGAATGACATTCAAGCAGGAAAAACCGTTGGTAACTATCTCCAAAAATTGGCCCCAAAAAATGTTTTACTTTTGAATGTTGATATGTCACTAGATTATGCAGTCGGACACGACCGTTTTGTTGGTATCAAATCTGCACTTAGTGGCATTCCACACAAAGAGATCATCACTGACTTCAAGCTTAATATTGCTAAACAGTCAGCGTATCAAGCCATGATACATGAAGATTTTGATCTCATTATAGGTGCAACTGATCGTATTGTCGTTGGTGCCATGCAATCAGCTTTTGCCTTACACCAAAAACCACGTTATATTGGATTTGGACAATCGTACTTTAGTGAAACTGTTTCTCCAAACCTCACTAGTTTTGAGTTCAGTTTTTTTGAAGCAGGTAAAGAATTGTATCGCCTCTTTCGAAAAGTACGCGACAATAATTCTATACAAATACAACGCGTTGTCATTGACGGCAAACTCATCATTCGCGATTCCACAAACTAACTATAGATTTCTAAAACGATTAACAGCCCTCACTACACTACGATAACTAATAAAAAAAACGACGTGTTAAACAACACGTCGTTTTTTTGTAAAATATTCTGACTGTCTAATTTAAATTAGGCAATGCGCTATTTTTTTATTGGTCACTCTTTAAAACGCCACCCACTGCATAATGATCCTTTGGCATTTCTCGTAAGATAACGTGTACTGCCTCACGAGATGCACCAACATCTGCTACAATGACATCTGTAATATCTTTTACCATTTTGGAAAGTTGTTCATGTGTACGACCTTCTAATAATTCTACTTGTACAATTGGCATTTTTCTTTTCTCTTTTCTAATGACTACTTATTGTCATCTGCTTCTAATTTATCAAGTTGTGATTCTAATTGTTGCTCTGCTTCAATTTGTGCAGTTACTGTTTCAAGTTTTGGCACCGTAACTGCACGTCTCATTTGTAACTGACGATCAGCATCAAAAAATTCTCCTGAAACACTTACCGTACTCAACAGATTAATAAATGCTTTCGGATCAGTACGATGAACAATTTCTTGCATTTCAACTAGTTCATAGCGCGATAAAACCATCATTAATGTCATTGAATCACGTTTTGTATAAGCGCCTCTCGATGGCAATATAGTAATACCACGTATCAAATCTCGATGAAGTGCCTCAACAACTTCATCGCCATTTGAAGTAACAATCAATGCGGTTAGTTTTTGATATCCAGTATAAAGCGCATCAACGGCACGGCCAGTCGCATAAATACCAATTAGCGTAAATAAAGCATTTTGCCAACCAATAAAAGCGCCTGCAACAATAACAACCACAAAATTAATACCATTCATTAGTACGCCGATTGATTTTCCCGTACGTTTTTGAACGACCAACGCTACAATATCCATACCACCTGTCGAAAATCCATACCGCATGGCCAGTCCGATTGAAACCCCCAATAGTAAACCACCAAATAACGATGCCAGTAATGGGTCTGTTGTTAGGGCTTGCGTTGGTGCCACAATTTGCACAACAGATACAACAATAGAGTTTAGAAAACTCAAAATAGTAAATTTACCACCAATTAATTTCCAACCGATAATACCAATTGGAATGTTGAAAATCATGATGAAAGTTCCAGTTTGCATATTAATATGAAATAATTGTACAAAAAATATAGATAACAATTGTGCGATACCATTAAAGCCACTCGAAAAAACTTTATTTGGAATTAAAAATGCATTTAAGGCTAGCACCTGAACAGCAGTACTAGCAAGAAAAACAACCGTTATCAGCAATACCTTACGCCAGTTAATTGTGATTTTTTTCATGTCGACGACACGCTCCTAAAACTAATAAAATACTTCTTTCATCATAACAAAAAAGCTACAAAATGTCGTGGCTTTTAAATGATGTATCTTATTTTATTAATTAGTATTAGTTTGTTCAATCAATTAATAATTTTCAAAGTAAGCGTCAGTTTCCCATTGCGATACAAATTGTCGGTATGATGTGTACTCAATCTTCTTTGCTTCAATAAATTTATCTGCAATGTGACTGCCAATTGCTGCTGTAACTGTACTATCATTCGTTAACTCACGAATCGCTGCCAGCAAAGTGTCTGGTAAGTCAGTAATGCCAGCCTTTGTGCGTTCGGTTTCATCCATCAAATAGATGTTCTTATCAACTGAAGCTAAAGGCTCTAATTCATTTTTAATACCATCTAATCCTGCCGCCAAAACAGCTGCCAATGTCGTGTATGGGTTAGCAGTTGGATCCACTGATCGTAATTCTAAACGAGTTGATTTGCCTCGAGAAGCTGGTACACGAACCATTGGTGAACGATTAGACGCTGACCAAGCAACATATACCGGTGCTTCAAACCCAGGAGTCAATCGTTTATACGAGTTAACAGTTGGATTCGCTAAAGCTGTAAATGCTGTCGCATGTGCTAGTAAACCACCTAAGAAATTGTAGGCTGTTTTTGATAAGCCCATTTCATCAGAAGTATCTTCAAATGCGTTTTCGTCACCACGGAACAAGGACATATTAGTATGCATACCTGATCCATTAATACCAGCTACAGGTTTAGGCATAAAGGTCGCATAATACCCATTTTTACGAGCAATTGTTTTAACAACTAATTTAAACGTCTGAATATTATCAGCAGCCTCCAAGGCAGAAGCATATTTAAAGTCAACTTCATGTTGCCCTTCAGCGACCTCATGGTGTGCTGCTTCAATTTCAAAGCCCATTTTTTCCAAAGTCAAAACGATTTCGCGACGAACATTCTCACCCATATCATGTGGTGCAAGATCGAAATAGCCGCCTTTATCATTTAATTCAGTTGTTGGTTTACCATTCGCATCTAATTTGAATAAGAAAAACTCAGGTTCAGTCCCGACATTAAAAGCTGAGAAACCGGCCGCTTTTGCTTCATTTAAAACTTTACGTAATGCCTGACGCGGATCACCCGCAAATGGCTCACGGTCTGATGTGTAGATATCAGCGATTAAACGTGCCACCTTACCACCATGGCTATCGGTTGCCCAAGGGAAAATCATAAAGGTTGATAAATCAGGATATAGATACATATCTGATTCGTTAATTCGCACAAAACCTTCAATTGATGAACCATCAAACATCAAATTGTTGTTTAACAATTTGTCCAATTGTGAAGTTGGTACTTCCACATTTTTAATTGCGCCAAGAACGTCTGTAAATGTCACGCGAATAAATTCGACGTTTTCATCTATAACAATTTGGTTGATTTCTTCTTTTGTAAATGACTTTCGTGCCATGAGTTCCCTTTCTACTAATAAAACTTGTGAGACAGTTGTGCATAATTAACGATCAAATCGCCCAATTTGAGCAAATTCCTTTTGCAAAGATCGCCGTAGCGCTGACTCTGAATCCTGTTTCCCAACTGCTTTTCGGCGTTGTTTTGCAAATATTTCCTGAATGTCTTTTATTGAATCCCCTGCGTCTAAAAAGTCCTTAATTTCAAGTAAGCGATCAACATCATTTAATGAAAATCGTCTTTGACCTCCTTTGCCACGCGTTGGACTAATCAATTCGTTTTGCTCATAATAACGAATCTGGCGATCAGTTAATAATGTGAGTTCACGGATTGTGCCAATGGGTAAAATCGCTAAATTTCTTCTCAGTTCACGTTCGCTCATTTGACAACCTCCATTAGCATACTTTTATTTTAATTGATATTTATCAGTTATGCGAATATATGTTAGGTTATATAACATGATACATTTTATAGGTTCTATTTTGCATCATACCAAGTATTGCCATAATGGCTTTCGACACGCATAGGCACATCTAATACAACAGCGGAATCCATAACGTTTGTGACCAATTCTGTCAGCTCTTGGATTTCATCCATTGGTGCTTCAAAAATCAGTTCATCATGAACTTGTAATAACATACGTGCTTGCATGTGATGATCTCGTAACGCATCAGCTACTTTAATCATTGCTATTTTAATGATATCAGCTGCTGAACCTTGAATTGGTGAATTCATCGCTGTTCGCTCCGCAAAACTACGTAAATTAAAGTTTTTTGAACTAATTTCTGGTAAATAACGACGGCGTTTGGCAATTGTTTCGACAAAACCTTGTTCGTGGGCTATCTCTTTAATTTTTGCCATCCAAGCATGAATTTGAGGGAACTCCTTAAAATAGGTATCAATAAAATTTTTAGCTTCCGCACGTGAAATACCTAAGTTATTGGCTAATCCAAAATCAGAAATCCCGTAAACAATGCCAAAATTAACAGCTTTTGCTGTACGCCGCATAAGTGCATCAACCGGCGCATCATCTTTTAAGCCAAAAACAGCGCGTGCCGTTTCAGCATGAATATCTTCGCCATTCAAAAACGCCCGCTGCATGTTTTTGTCTCCAGTCATATGGGCAAGCACACGTAACTCAATTTGTGAATAATCAGCACCAACAATTTGCCAATTTGGTTCACTTGGTACAAATGCTGTTCTAATTTGCCTACCCTCTTCTGTTCGCATAGGAATGTTTTGTAGGTTTGGATCTACCGATGACAAACGTCCTGTCTGCGTTAACGTTTGTAAAAATCTGGTATGAATTTTACTATCTTGATCATGCACAACAGTTAATAATCCTTCAACGTAAGTAGATTTTAATTTTGCCAGTTGACGATATTGCAAAATATGATCGACAATTGGTGCTTGTGCCGCTAATTTTTCCAATACATCAACAGCTGTTGAATAGCCAGTTTTCGTTCGTTTAACTACTGGCAAACCCATTTTTTCAAAAAGAAGTACACCAAGTTGCTTTGGAGAATTAATATTGAATTTTTCACCTGCTTCTATATAAATTGCATTTTCAATTGCATGAATTCGACCCTCAAGGTCACTACCAATATCACGCAATCTTTTCTGATCAATTTTAATCCCTTGGTACTCCATATCTGCTAATACTTGAGCTAATGGCAATTCTATTTCTGTATATAAATGTGTTTGCTCATGTTCTTGCAATGCGTCAAATGCTAATTGTTCCACTTGCATTAAAATATCTGCTTTATTTGCTAAATGTGCTAACACACGAGCGTCATCTTCGGGTATTGCAAATTTAGCCCCTTTACCATAAATATCCTCATCTGATGTCATATAAAGATCAAAGCGTTGGGCAAGGGTTGCTAATTCATTATCATTATCAGTTGTATCAAGTAAATATGATGCCAATAAGAAATCAAATTTCGTTCCTTTAAGTTTGATACCTAATCTTTTAAGCAATATCAACTGTGCCTTAATGTTAAATACGTTTTTGATTATACCAGCGTTTTCAATCACAGACTTTAATTCTGGCCTTTGCAAAAGTGTCACATCACGACTACCATAATAGCCTGTGGCTGGGCTTCCTATCACAAAACCCACCATGTCGTCAATGTGATAATTTTGCCCTACCATTTCAATATGAAAGGCGATTTTGGTACCTAACATGGCAACAGCTTGTAAATTGTCATCTTGAAGCTTTATCACATTAATGCTCTTTTCAACAGTTGTTTGACTGCCTGAAATTTGACCTGACTTTTGTAGTGCCTTAATCTTAGCAAGCTGTTTTTTAAAATCTAAATTTTCATAGAATGTCACCAAATTATCGTAATCAATCCCACGATATTCAATTTCTTCTAGTGGCAATGCCAAGGTAGCATCTGTCAGGATTGTTGCTAATTTTCTAGCACAAAAGGCTAGTTGACGATCATTAATTAAATTATCTTTTAATTTAGATTGTTTCATATCATCAACATGTGCATATAGATTGTCAATATCGTGATACTCAGCTAACAATTTTAAAGCCGTTTTCTCACCAACTTTTGTTATACCTGGATAATTATCGGATGTATCGCCTGTTAGAGCTTTTTTTTCAATAATTTGTAACGGTGTCAAGTTAAACTTTTCCATGATATAGTCTGGCGTGTAACGTTCAATTTCCGTCACACCTTTTTTAGTCACATTAACTGTAATTTTATCTGTGGCTAATTGGGTCAAATCCTGGTCACCAGTTACAATAATCACCGTGTACCCAGCTTGTTCCCCCAAACGTGAATAAGTACCAATAATATCATCTGCCTCTAAGCCTGGTTGTTCATAATTTCGCAATCCATGTAATGCAACCATTTCACGTAAATACGGAAACTGCTCTTTAAACTCTGACGGCGCTTTTGAACGGCCATCTTTGTATTCTGGAAATAATTCACCGCGGAAAGTTTCTTTCCCAGAAGCCGCGTCCCATGCTACAACAGCTAAATCTGGTTGCATTGGATCCACAATTTGATCCAAAAAATTATTGAATGCCACTAGTGCGTTAGTGTGCAGTCCTTTATGTGAAATCATTCTATCAAGTTGATTGTACATAGCATAAAAAGCCCGAAAAGCAAGTGAATTACCATCAATTAAAAGTAGTTTTTTTGTCATTTTATATTCCTTTATCTATCTTCTAGTGTAACAAAAAAACAGCCCTCAAGGCTGTTAAATTTAATATTCATGTTTATCATCTTGGCTTGAAAATTGACTAATCTCTTGATCCACCAACCACACCAAAAATTCGAATTAGAGCAAAGAATAGGTTGACAAAATCAAGATACAAGCGTAAAGCACCGTTGACTGCTAACCCAGTTGTATCAGCTTGCCCAGCAAACTGATTATACATGAGTTTTAAATTTTGATTATCATAAGCAGTATACAACGAGAACACAATAACACTGACACCTGAGATCAGCAATGACACAATGCCATTATAAAATAGAATGTTCACAACTGATGCAACAACTAGACCAATCAATAAGCCAAAAAGAATTGAACCCATACCAGTTAAATCGCGTTTTGTGAAGATACCATAGGCAGCCATACCGCCAAACACTGCAGCGGCTGATACAAACGCCATAGTCACTGAAGCACCTGTATAAACTGCTAATAGCAAACCTAACGTCAAACCTTCAACAACGGCAAATGCCATCAATAGACCAAATGCTCGTGCTGGGTTTTTAAAGGTTGCACGCCCAATCATTGTCATAATTAAGATTTGAATACCAAAAAGTGCTAATGTGCCAACGATATTTCCTGCAATCAAAGCAACCACTTGGGCTAAGAAAAATTTTTGTACAACAAATCCCGTAATTGCCGTGACCATAACAGCTATTGCCATAAAGCTATACGTTTGTTTGAAAAACGCCCGCATACCCGCATCCATGCCTGTTACATCACGGCGTGTATTAATATTAAAATTATCCATTTGAGTCTCCTCACATTAAGTTCTTCAAGTAAAATACTGTACCAATCACTATTTCTAGCTAACACATATTATAACAGAGAATAGATTAAATTTATATTAAAAAGCTTAATTTAAAGTGCCTATTTATCACTTACCATAAGCTTTTTATTGCAAATCAGTTCGTAGTTGTCCAAGCAATTTTTCATAGGCAAATTCATATTTTTCAATATCACCTGCACCCATAAATACCATGACAGCATTTTCATAAGGCATTAAGAGACTCATATTTTCTTCTTCGATAATACCACCGAATTTGCTTATCTCTGCGCCAATTTCAGCGGAAGTAACAGCGCCCACCGCCTCACGAGCCGAACCAAATATATTTGCTAAATACACCTTATCTGCCGCTTCCAAGCTTTTGGCAAATTCATCTTTATATGCAATAACACGCGAATATGTATGCGGTTGAAAAATTGCAATAATTTGCTTATTAGGATACTTTTGACGTGCCGCATCTAGTGTCGCATCAATTTCTGTTGGATGATGCGCATAATCATCAATAACTGTAATATCAGCAATTTGCTTTTCACTAAAACGCCGCTTAACCCCTTGATAAGTCATTAAATAATCACGAATCAGATCTAAATCAACTTTTTCCATATAAGCAACTGCAATAACTGCCAAGGCGTTTAAAATACTATGTTGTCCAAACAGTGGTACCGAAAATTCACCCAATGTTTCACCACGAAATGTGACATTAAAATGCGATCCTTGTGTTGACTTATGAATATTTTCAGCAACAAAATCATCATTTTCAGGATTTGTGCCATAGTAATAAACTGTCGCTTTAGGACGAAGTGCACGTAAATGCGCATCGTCTCCCCAAGCAAAAATAGCTTTTTTTACATTATTAGCAAAATCAGAAAAAGCATTTGTCACATCCGCAATATTTTTGAAATAATCAGGATGATCAAAGTCAATATTTGTTAAAATAGCATAATCTGGTGCATAATCTTTAAAATGACGTCGGTATTCATCAGCTTCCGCTACAAAAAATTGCGAGTTAGGTACCCCACGACCTGTCCCATCCCCAATCAAATAAGACGTTGGCGCGATATTTTTTAAAACATGCGCTAGTAATCCAGTCGTTGAGGTTTTACCATGCGCACCAGCAACTGCGATCGAAGTTGTTTGCATGATTTGTTCTTGGACAGCATCAGGGTAGGTCATCATAGTAACACCTAATGCTAAAGCTCTGGCTACTTCAACTTGTTCATCAGAAAACGCATTGCCACGCACAAAAATAGCCTCACGGTATCTGTCAACATTTTCTGACTGAAATGATAAAATTTTAATGCCAGCGGCTTCTAATGGTGCTTGTGTATATGTATAGGCATCAATATCAGAACCGATCACAATATTCCCTTGATCATGCAAAATTTGAGCTAAAGGTCCCATTCCAGTCCCTTTAACGCCAATAAAATAATATGTTTTAGGCATTATTTCCCCTTATTTGGTAAAAATGTAAAGTACTGCAATTCACCTTTGCGTAGCTCAAATATCAATTTTTTATACTGCGCATTTTCATCATTTAACGTGCGATAAGTACGCGGTGCATTTTGTAATTTATCTTGTATTAACATTTTAATATTCAGTATCCACTAAGCCATCTTTATATAATGATTTCGCTTTATCAAAGTCAAAAGGTTCGCCAATTTCACCAAAGTTTTCTGGTAAAATGAGTGCACCAGGTTTATCTGGCGCACCGACCAATTGCAGTTCACGACCTGAAACAATCATCCCACTTGATGGTACACCTCGGAGGGCACCGTCCCAAATTAATGCACCTGATGGCATCATGGTACCTGGTTGTGCAACAACAACCTTGATGCCTTCTCGCATGTTTGGCGAGCCAGAAACAATTTGTAACACTTTCTCGTCACTTACTGCTGTTGACGTGACAGATAGATGATCCGAATCAGGATGTGACTTGATACTCTTAACTCGTCCAATGACTAATTTTGATGCTTCTGCCACCAAAACATCATTAAACCCTGCTTCTCGAATCGCATTATTCACAATTGTAATTTGATCTTTTTCGAGATAAATTTGACCATTTTGTAATGTAATATTTAATTGTTTGCCAAGACCAGCAATATTAAATCCTGTTGTTTTCTTTGTATCACTATTTTGAATACGTGTTACTTGACCGTTTGTCGTGACCTGCTGCTTGTTGGCATTAGGTGCTAAAACAATCACCAAAATATCACCACATGCTTTTAAATTATAAGTTGTTATCATTTCTCAGTCCTTAACTTATTTCGTAATTTTATGGTATCATATTCATTTTAAAAATACAAAAAGCCGCTATCGCGGCCCGCTTATGCTTTGCTGTCCAAATATGATAAGAGTAGTTTAGCCGAAACTTTTCCTGCTTCTACAACGTAATCGTCAAATACAATTCCAGAATCACCATTTGCCAAATCTGATACGCCTCGTAACACAATAAAAGGTGTGTTAAATTGATAAGCCACTTGTGCCACAGCTGCAGCCTCCATTTCGGCAAGCACAGCTTCAGGGAAATGTGTCAAAATACGTTTTTTAGCCTCATCTTGCACAAATTGATCACCTGAAACAATAAGACCCGTTTTAACTGCTGCCAACTGTGCAAACTCTCTGACAACTTGTTCATCTGCCTCATAATACAGTGGCCGATTGGGTACTTGACCAAAATCATAACCAAACACAGTTACATCAACATCTGAGTACGCAACGCGCGTTCCTACAACCTCATCGCCTATTTTTAAATCAGGGTCTAGCGCACCGGCTGATCCCGTATTAACAACTAGATCGGGTTGGAAATTGTCAATTAGCACAGTAGTCGCTGATGCTGCCGCAACTTTACCAATACCTGATTCAGTTAACACAATCTCATGACCATGGTATTGTCCAGTCGTAATTTCTGTACCGCCATGACGTTTTGTGGCTGTATTTTCTAATGCAGCAATTAGGGCAATTTTTTCTTCCGCCATTGGCGTAATAATTCCAATTTTCATAATTAAGTGACTAACAATTCATTAGTATCAGCACTTGAGGCCGTACAATCTAAACTTGTCAGTAAGTTTCCTTTCATTTCTATGTGTTCGTAACTTTTTGAGTATCTCTTTTTTATTTACAGCAAATTAATTCACAAGAAAAAAGAATGCATATGTCGCCACAATAAAGAGTAACAGTACAACAATCGTAAGGTTGTAGCGATGTGTTAACCGCTTTGATTTGCCTAATGTTGTGAGTTTTCCATCAGATCCGAGTTCATAACGTCCCTTGCGTGTTAGACGCATTTCTTCGCGTGTTTCTGGTGACACAACTGTTATTTTTGTAGGATGTTCTCTAGCATAATTTTTTTCAACTTGATTGCGTTCTTTCTCACGTTTTTTTTGAGCTCTTTTAGCTGCCCTTCGTGATAGTTCTTCAGACATTTTAACCTCTTAAATATGACCAGTACAAGAATGCTAATATCGTTTTTTGATCATTCAGTTTACCAGTTTCAAACAACACTTTCATATCATTAAATGATACTGTCACCAGATCTAAAGATTCGCCTAAGTCTCTTGGTAACTGCTCTTTTTCACTAACCGCTTGAAGATCTTGAGCAGTATAAACATGCATGTAGGCATCGGAAAACCCAACTGTTTCAAAAAAACCCACTATGCGCTTAATAACACCAGCAGTCATTCGTAACTCTTCATTGAGTTCACGTTCAACCGCATGTTCAGGTTGATCAAAGTCGCGCTCGTCCAGTTTACCAGCAGGTATTTCTAAAATAAAATCACCAATCGACGCACGATACTGTTTTTCTAATATCATATGATCTGCATCAATAAATGGTAAGACTGCTATTGCCGGAACATGCCTTACAATATCACGCTCAGCTTGACGACCATTATATAAATTAACTGATTGTGTTTCGATGCTGAAAATCGGCCCTTTATAAATTATTTTTGAACCAATGACATGCTCGCGCTCTGCCATTATGCATCAACCGCTTGCTTCATAATCGGACTCACTTCCGCCGCCTGATAATTCTTAAACCCTTGAACAAGCACATAATTTACTTTTTCACCTTGAATAAGTGATTTAAATCCTACCATATCAATACCATTAAAATGCACAAATACATCTTCGCCCCCATCGTCGGGTGTAATGTAGCCATAGCCACGTTCTTTTTGCCAAATTTTTACTATTCCTGTTTTCATATTCTTATTATATCAAAAAAAGACGCTATTATGTCATGTACGATAGAAATTAAATAGCTTTCTAGTTTATATCAAATATTTTTTAACAGCAAAAAATACTATGCTTTACTTTTTGAATTCATCACAATTTTTCAATATCAGGATTAAATTTAAAGCCATTAATTGTACCCTTTACAATCAATCTTATTTTTTGGCCACGATATTGCACACCAGGTAAAAATAGTGTTTTTAAAAAATCAAGCACACTGTGCCCTAGTGTTTTGATAAGTTTTAAATGAGAATGTCGACGTCGAGATGTTAATAGGCGATTTCGATATTCAAATAAGTATCGTGGTAGCCGACTTGCATCTACTTCACCAACAATATCACCGGGTTCTGAATTAAATTGACTGGCATGTATCACAATTGATTGATGAACAAGATATCCAGACATAGCACGTGCTGCACGTTCGGTATACTCAATATCATCGCCCCAAATGAAGTATTCTTTTTGAGGTAAACCAATTTTTTTAATTAGATCACGTTTAAAAATAGTAGATACAAAAGTTGCATGTTTAATGGGTAGCCATTTTTCATCACCCTGATATATTCTACGCTTATTCCCATTTAGCAAACCCGGTATATTCATTTTAGCCCAGTTACCATCTGTCCATACCACTTTACTAGCACCCCAACCGGCCAACTTATTATTATCAAACATATCTAACAAATTTGTTAACGCATCAGCTGTTGGCATTGAATCATCATCCATTAACCATACAAAATCGTCATTTGTTTGTTCAAAAAATGTCCGAATACCCGAGTTAAAACCACCAGCACCACCTATATTTTCAGATAAATGTACAATGATTAAGCGACCATCTGACAAGCTATCCAAATATTCACGTGTCCCATCAGTACTTGCACCGTCAATAATAATCAGATGTCTCAATTTATCAGTATCTTGACTTAAAACCTTTTGAATCGATTTACTTAGTAATTCTAATCGATTATATGTTACAAGAACTGCTGATACGGATAATTTTATCATCATAACTCCTTATTTGTCTGCCTAACAGTTTTATTACGGCATTAACTGATTATTTGTGCGAATAAAAAAGGCTTTTCGCCCTTTTTAACAAAAAACTAATCTGTTTTAGATTTATGATCAGTCGTCAAATCTTTTGTATTTAAATCTTTTTTAATCTGAGTTGTTGATATTTCAGGCGTGCGCGCTAGATAGACAACCTCTGCATCTGTTTCATCTTGCAAAAAATCGAATTGGCCAGCCCAATCATCACCCATAACAAACGTATCTACTTTGTATAACTTAACATCCGAGGTTTTTTGGTCCCACGCTTCCTCCGGAATAACTAAATCAACATAGCGAATGGCTTCCAATAATTGTTTGCGCTTTTCATATGAAAAATAAGTTTTCTTTTGTTTTGAATGCCAATTAAACTCGTCAGTTGAAAGTGCAACAATTAAATAATCACCCATTTCTTTTGCACGTTTTAATAAATTGATGTGCCCATAATGTAACATATCAAAGGTGCCGTATGTGATCACTCGTTTCATAGTCGATAATCCTTTAAAATTATTTTTCTTCTCGTGTAATATAAATTGGTCGATGTTTCGATTCTAAAAAGATAGCAGCGACATAACGGCCAATAACACCTAGACTTAGTAGCTGTATGCCACCAATAAATAAAATAATTGTTACCATTGATGGCCAACCTGCAACGCTGTTATTGTAAGCCAAAGCACGAATAACAATAAAAGCCGCACTCAGTAGTGAGATACCAAACGAGAGAAATCCAAGACCAGTTATAATCGTTAGTGGAAAAGTTGAAAATGAAACAATACCCGCAATAGCATATTTTGATAATGACCAAAATGACCATGACGTGCTACCAGCAACACGTTCCCTATTTTCAAATGGGATATACTTTGTTTTAAAGCCAACCCAACTAAATATGCCTTTACTAAATCGTTGATTCTCACTCATTGACAAAATTGCATTAACCATCTGTCGTGTCATCACACGATAATCACGTGCCCCATCGACAAGTTGTGTTTCACTTATCTTATTCATCCACACATAAAATTGTGCAGAAAACCATGACCGTATTCTGGCTTCGCCTGACCGATCAGCTCGTCTTGTGCCTACAGCATCATAATCGCCACTCTGGACATCCTGCAACATTTGTGGCAATAATTCTGGTGGGTCTTGTAAATCAACATCCATCACTGCAACATATTGTCCAGTTGTTTGTTGCAGACCAGCATAAAGCCCAGCTTCTTTTCCAAAGTTACGAGAAAAACTAATGTAGTGGACGTTTTCATCATGATTAGCTAATTCACGAAGGATACTAAGTGTGTGATCTGTCGAACCATCATCAACAAAATGATATTCTATTGTGGCTGTTACTTTATCTTTCAGAGCAGATAAAGTATCATAAAAAGTTTGAATTGTTTCTTCTTCATTATGAACGGGAACTACCAGTGATAATACTTCTGATTTTTCAATTGAATAATTGTCAATTTTTTCTGTCATTTTAGGTCCTAAATTTTTATGTACGCCCATTGGGCATTTTACTTCGTGTCATCATGTGCAAAATTAAAATCTGCAGCAACATTAAACTCGTCTCGTACAGTATGAAATGCGTCATTAAATACTTGATCCATATCAAAATAACGGTATTTACCTAGTCGGCCGCCAAAAATAATTTCTGGATGTTTTTGTCGTGCTTCTTGCGCATATTGCTTGTAAATTTGTGTATTTTTATCATTATTAACTGGGTAATATGCTTCTTTTGATCGATCCCATTCTTGTGGATATTCCTTGGTAATGATTGTCTTCCCTGCATCCGCCAAGCCATCAAGATGGCGCCATTCCATCACGCGCGTATAAGGTGTTTTGGCATCTGTATAATTAATCACAGCATTCCCTTGATAATTATCAGAATCAATCACTTCACTTTCAAAGCGTAATGAGCGATACTCTAACTCACCAAATTGATAATCAAAGAATTGATCAATCATACCGGTATACAAAACCCGCGGAAACTCTGACAACAGTGTTTCTTTGTAATCAAAAAAGTCTGTATCGGTTAACACATCAATCAAGCCTTGTGATTGTGATAACATCCGCTCAAATATTTGCGTATAGCCACCAACCGGTATTCCTTGATAACGATGATTAAAATAGTTGTTATCGTAAATAAAACGTACTGGCAATCGTTTTATAATGAACGCCGGTAATTCGGTTGCTGGACGTCCCCATTGCTTTTCAGTATAACCTTTGATTAACTTTTCATAAATATCAGTACCAATCAAAGAAATAGCTTGTTCTTCCAAATTACGTGGCTGACGGTCCCCTAAATCTTTCAACGCCAACTCACGTTGTTCAGCAATTTTTGCCTGCGCTTCATCGGGCGTCTTCGTTCCCCACATTTGATAAAATGTATTCATATTAAATGGCAAATTATATAAAGTCCCCTGATAATTTGCGACAACTTGGTTTTGATAGCCATTAAATTCAGCAAATTGGCGAATATAATCCCATACTTCTTTATTATCCGTATGAAAAATGTGTGCACCAAAATCATGAACTGTAATACCATGTTCTACATGTGTATGGGTATTTCCAGCAATATAAGGCCGTTTTTCCACGATCAACGACTTTTTCCCACGTTTGGCTGCTTCATATGCAAAGATCATGCCAAATGGCCCTGCACCAACAATTAAATAATCATAATTTTTTGTATTAAATTTATTTACCATAATATCTCCATTATACCTGAGAAGCCTCAACTTTGCATATTGTAAAACATTTTTTTACGAATTAATTTTTTAATTAGCGACATTAAAATTTTAAGTCTTTTTTGATAAAAGCACACTGAGAAAAATAAATGAAATGAAACATAGAAATCATGAACACCGCATATCTACCATTAACGTTTCAATATATAAACCAATCTGTCTCGAATACACTCATGCTCATCTTATTAACCTAGTCTATTTTACCAACGTTTCAGTATTATGAGTTGAACTGTTGTCATAAACGTATATTTTAATGTCTAAAATGAGTTTTGTAACTTTTTTTACATTTTCAATTATTTTAATAATTGTTTGACTTTCATTGTATGAAGCGGATATTGACAACCTTAGTTTTTCTATCCGTTAATATCATTTCTTCTCGGTTCAACAATATTGTATGCCATATTTTATTGCTTATTTCATTTAATTATACGTTATTTTAAAAATTTTATAACAATTAATGAGTGTACATTTTATTTACCATGAATAAATATTATTAATTTTTTAAAACAAAAAGCACTCCACATATCTGCAAAGCACTACGTTAATTATAGCATATTTGTTTTGTACCTATTACATCTTTAACAATTAAAAAATCGAGTTTATTTAGAAAAAATAGTATTAAAAATGTATAATTCCCGCTACAGACGAATCTACTCTAATTGTCCTTTCATGATATGCCAACCCACTATAATTACCTTCAATTATGTTAAATGTTCCATCATTGTTTATACTAGTAATATACGCGACATGGCCTTCAGCATATGGATACAATGAAGTTCCACCTTTAAATGAGATAGCAGTGCCAGGTTCTGGAATTAAATCAACCCGAAGTCCTTTATTCCTTGCACGACTTGCCCACTCAGACCCATTTCCTAGCCCTCTAATTATCGAGTCTGGAACTCCCTGAGAACTTAAAACGCCTGCGACAAATGCTGTACAATTATGACTATAGTAGCCCCAGCCGCCATTATTGTATCCATTAATGCCAGCCTCTTTAGCATTTTTAGGAACAATAGTACTATCATCAGACATAGCTCCGGTTACTTTGTCGAAGTAATACCAATTATTATCAATTTTTTGTTCACCATAAATCATTTGCCCTTGACTATTATAATAAACTATTTTATTGCCTAAATCTTGGAAGCCCATTG
>NZ_AEMI01000039.1 GCF_000166715.1 Leuconostoc gelidum subsp. gelidum KCTC 3527 | reverse complement strand
TCTTTTTAATTTATTATATTGCCCCTGCTGGATTCGAACCAGCGCATAGCGGTACCAAAAACCACTGCCTTACCACTTGGCGAAGGGGCAATAGTTAATCTTTTTAGCCGTTAACTATTAAATCGGCTATGGGAGCGGTAGGATTCGAACCTACGAACCCGAAGGAACGGAGTTACAGTCCGTCGCGTTTAGCCAGACTTCGCTACACTCCCATATCTCAAACAACTATATAATCATATCAAATTTCAGCACAGTTGACAACCCCTTTTTGAAAATTCCTACAATGACATATTTTTGATAATAAATTAAACATTGTTAACTACAATTTTTGAATTTGTAATCTAAATAAGTGGATTATTATTTATTTGCTGCTCCAATAGCCTTGTTTATATCAGTATCTTTCATTATACTAGAGTAAGGTAAAAATCCGCATTTGGAGTCGTACAACATGATCGTATCTATTACAAACAAACAACGCCGGCAAGCAGTCATCAGTTGTATCATTGCTATGACCTTAGCCATCTTAATTAAATTTAATGTCATACTCCCAGCCATGCTTGATAATAGCATCCACCGTTGGTTTGCCAACATACAAACCGGATACGGTGACGTTGTGATGGCTATTGCTACTTTTCTGGGCAATCCTGTGGTTGATGTTGTTTACATACTTATTTTAGCTGGTATTCTTATTATTGCCAAACTTCATATACCAGCCATTTGGACCATTGCTACTATTATATCAGGTGATGTATTTCTAGCCTTAATAAGGATTATTGTTGGCCGTACACGGCCAGTAGGACATTTACTGGCTGATAGTTCGTCTTCGTTTCCAAGTACGCATGTCTTTGGTTTATTTATTGTCATATTTATCATTGCAATTCTCGTGACTCCTAACATAAATTCTACCTACACGCAGGTACTAATTAATTGGATTAGTATCACAATAGGATTGATGACCATGCTAAGTCGCATTTACTTTAATGCCCATTTCTTCAGTGATACCGTTGCAGCAGTTTTGTTTGCCTATAGTTGGGTTATTCTTTCTGCCTCTCTGTATCCCAAACTAGCAATATTTTTACAAAATCATATTGCATTATTTAAACACGATGAAATTTAAAATAAAACCTCTTAATATCATTAAATGATATTAAGAGGTTTTATTTTATGATCAATTATTGCTAATATTATAATCATCTTCTTCCATGGCTTCAACTGCGCCAAGTAAATAACCATTTCCCACACCAGAGAAAAAGTCATGATTAGCCGTTGAGGTTGAAATGCCATTCATAACAACTGGGTTGACATCATCCGCACCGTCTGGAAACATTGGCTCCTGACCCAAGTTCATTAACGCCTTGTTAGCGTTGTAACGCAAGAAAGTTAACACCTGTTCTGTCCAACCTAAATCATCATACAATTGATGTGTATACTTCTCTTCATTTTCGTATAATTCATAAAGCAAATCATACATCCAGCTTTGTAACTCACTTTTTTCTCCTGCTGGTAGTTGGTTAAAACCGATTTGGAATTTATAACCAATGTATGTGCCATGAACAGATTCGTCACGTATAATTAATTTAATAATTTCTGCAACATTCAACATTTTATTGTGCCCTAAAAAATATAACGGTGTATAAAAGCCAGAATAAAACAGAAATGTTTCCAAAAATACTGACGCTATTTTCTTTTGCAATGGTGATCCAGTTTGATAAATACCATTAATACGGTTAGCCTTGTATTGCAAAAATTCATTCGTATCAGCCCAATCAAAAATAGCTTCAATTTCTGTTTTTTCATTTAACGTTTCAAAAATAGATGAATATGACTTAGCATGAACAGATTCCATAAATTGAATATTATTCAACACTGCCTCTTCTTTTTGATTAACAACATCTAATTTTAATTGCGCCATGCCATCTTGTGATTGCAATGTATCCAAAGTTGTCAGTCCACCAAATACCAAATTCATCGTTTGACGTTCTTGATTTGACATATTACCACGCCACGTTTTCAAATCGTTGGAAATTGGAATACGTGTATCGAGCCAAAACTGTTGTGTCAATTTTTCCCAGGTTGCCTTATCAAGTTCATCTTCAATTGTATTCCAGTTAATTGCTGTATATGAGTTATCTTTTAAATGTTTCATAAGTTTTATTCTCCAAATAAAGGTTTTATTAAGTTATAGGCTTTCTCTGCATCAAATATGCTACCCCGCAGTTCAAAGGCAAATAGCATTGGCACATTAAATTTGTCGGCATAACGTAACGCTGTTAAATTAAATTGTACATTGAAATTACGATTTCCCGATCCAATAATACCTTTTAAATACTGACTATTACGCCCAAATGATAAATAGTCTCCTAAGGCACTCGTAAAAATTTCTGTCACTTCTGGACCAATTCCCGTTCCCCCAGTTAAATAGGTGGGAACCACGGCAACATAGGGTTCTGTTTCATTGGCGTACTCTGTCTCATCACCAATCATACGTGCTTCAAGTATATCATCATTTTTTTCAGCCACTACTTGTAATTTTTCCACAAAAGATTGTGTGTTCCCCTCAGTTGAGGTATATAAAACATTGATTTTTGTCATAAATAATTAGTGTCCTTCAATTACTGCTATGCTGTATGTACAAATAAACCATCTCACAAATAATTAGACGATTTATTTTTAAAACTAAATTGAGCAGCTCTCACATTCATTCACACCTGATTCTTGGTTATCATCAGTAAATGTTCGTATATAGTACAATGATTTGATTCCCTTGTTAAACGCATAATGACGTAAAATAGTCAAATCACGCGTCGTCATTTTATCTGTTCGACCTTTTTTCCATTCATACAAATCATTTGATAACGTCGAACGCATAAACAAAGTTAACGCCATTCCTTGATCGATATGTTCCTGAGCAGCCGCATAGATATCAATCACTTTACGCATGTCTATATCATACGCTGAGACGTAGTATGGCATTGTTTCATTATTCAAACCAGGAGCTGGATAATAAACTTTTCCAATCATACCCTCTTGACGTTCTTCTATTTTATTTACAATTGGCAATAAGGTTGCTGTTGTATCATTAACATAGGAAATAGAACCTGTTGGCGCAATAGCATGACGATAGGCATTATACATACCATATTTTGCGACATCAGCTTTTAATTCTGCCCAGTCATGCTTCGTTGGGATATTATGTTTGGCAAACGATACAGCGACTTTTTGTGTACGCGGCGCCCAATCTTTCTCTAGATACTTATCAAAGTAAGAACCATCAGCATACGTAGATTTTTCAAATTCAAAAAAAGTGTCGTTTCGTTCTTTAGCAATCGCCATCGACGCTTTAATTGAATAATAATTCAATGTCATAAAGAATGTTGTTGTAAAGTCCAGAGACTCCTCATCTCCATAATACATTTTATTTTGAGCAAAGTAAGCGGCTAAGCCCATAGCTCCTAAACCAATGGCATGCTTTTCAGTGTTCCCCTTGGCAATTGATGGCACAACATCTAAGTTTGATGTGTCTGATACATATGTCAACGCACGCACCATTGTATCCACTGATTCACCAAAGTTATTTGTTGCCATCATATTAACAATATTGATTGATCCCAAGTTGCAACTCACATCTGAACCTAAACGCGTATACTGTTGCCCATTATCTAATTCAGATGGTGTTTGTACTTGTAAAATTTCTGAACATAAGTTGGATGAAATAATTTTTCCAGCAATTGGATTGGCACGATTAGCAACATCAATGTTAATGACATAGGGATAACCAGATTCTTGTTGCAATTTTGATATTTCTTCTTCCAAAAAACGTGCATTGACATGATATTTAGTAATCTTATCGTTATTCACCATATTATCATATTCAGATGTAATATCAATATAGTTAAATGGTTTGCCGTACACTTTTTCAACATCAACTGGACTAAATAGATACATGACGTCGTTTTTACGCACTAAATCATAAAACTTATCAGGAATTGTTAATCCCAATGACAATGTTTTAACACGTATTTTTTCATCAGCATTTTCTTTTTTTGTTGACAGAAATGCCATGATATCAGGATGGAACACTGATAGATAAACAACACCAGCACCTTGTCGCGCGCCAACTTGGGAAGAAAAAGTAAAGGAATCTTCCAGTAATTTCATAATTGGTACAATACCACCAGCAGAATTCGCAATTCCCATAACTGGGGCTCCAGCTTCTCGAACATTTGACACATTGATACCAACACCACCACCCATTTTTGACAATTGCAATGCTGAGTTAACTGTTCGACCAATCGAGTTCATATCATCAGATGTTTGTATAATAAAGCACGACACTAATTCACCACGACGCGCACGGCCAGCATTCAAAAAACTCGGTGTGGCAGGTTGATAACGTTGATGAATCATTTCGTCAGCTAAACGCAATGCTAATTCTTCACGACCATCGGCATAATATAAAGCATTCATTGCTACACGATCTACATAGGTTTCAACGTAATGTTGCCCATCATTAGTTTTCAAAGCGTATTGATTATAAAACTTGAATGCTGCCATAAATGACTTGAAATTAAAATGTTGGCTTTCTAAATAAGTGTACAATTTTTCAATAAACGCAAGACGGTATTTCTCAATAAATGCACGTTCCAAAAAATCATTTTCAAACAACCACTCAAAGCGGTCTGCTAATGATTCAAACTGAATGACATTTGGCCAGACATTCTCTTTTAAAAAAGCATCAAGTGCTTCTTGATCCTTTTCGAGCTGAATTTGATTATTTTTAGGAATATTGACTTGATTATTTAAATCAAAATAAGTCACTTGATCCAAGTTAAGTTCTTTTAATGGCATGAATTTTGTCCTCTATACGTCTCACAATTTATGTTTCTAACTAAAATAAAAAAACATCGGTTGATTGCCTCACGATGTTAATTTCATTCAGTTTAAGCTGAAATCTGCTTTAATACATCTGGGCGGAAGCCAGAAAATTTTGGCATCCCTTCGATTGACACAACTGGTGTTTGACGAAAGCCATCCGCTTTTAGTGTATCAACATACTGTGTATTTTCTTCAATGTTGATCTCTTTAAACGGAATACCCTGTGTTTCCAAAAACTTTTTTGTCATTTTGCATTGTACACAATCGTACTTTGTATATACTGTTACTTTCTCCATAAGGCACCTCTTTAATAATATTTATTATTTTTCATTTTTTCATCATAAAATCAAATATCTGTTACTAGCTAGTTTACCTGTTTTTAAAAAAATAACAAGGACAACATGCGTCTTCACAAACAATTGTTCGATATGTCGCACTGAATTCAGTATATACAAAAGAAATACTACAATTTTTTTCACAAGCTAAATAGACGAACGTTAAAAACGCTGTCATATCAAAGTAAACCATCAGTAATCACAAATTAAATTAAACATAAAAAATTTATAAAAGTTGTTCTATACCTGTTCTATCAAACTTTAAATAGGCCAGTGGTTAATTTAATTAAGAACCCACCCGAAATTTTGTTCGACTTTATCTTTTATCCGTATACAGTTATCAGAAATTGTTCGCTTTTTTTAAACCTTATAATTTTTATAAATGGCTTAGATTTTTCATTTTTTTCTGGTATAATAGCGAATAGTTACACATTAGAAAAGAGGTTTACGAATTTGGATTCTGGTCCGTCTATGCTCCTCAACTTTGTCATTATTGTTGTGGTGCTACTACTCGCTATTTTGTTTACATTAACAGAATATTCTTTGGTGAAAGTCCGTCTCAGTGCTTTACGGGATTTGCAGGAAAAGCGTGAAAAACCTTCACGAAACATCGCCAATGCCATTCACATGGTGACCCATCTAACTGAATATTTATCGACTGCACAAGTCGGTATTACATTAACAAGTTTAATATTAGGTTGGGTCGGTGAAGAAACCGTCGCTAATATTATTCTAAACTCGGGTGCCTTACCACCTGAATATGCGCGCGCGGTTGCCTCAGTTTCTGCCATGATTATTTTTACAATAGTTCATGCTGTATTTACTGACTTGGTTCCCAAAAATATCGCTATTGAGTCCCCCGTTAAAGTCTTACTCTTTATTGTCCGCCCTGTTCGCTTTTTTCACATTACACTTTTCCCAATGATTTGGGCATTAGATCATTTATCAAACGTTATTACACATTTGTTGGGATTTCGTACTGATGGTGAAGAAGACATTTATTCGCAAACTGAAATTCTATCTTTATCTAAGAATGCTGCTGCTGCAGGAGAGTTAGACGCAGAAGACTTAACATTTATGAAACGTGCTTTTGAAATGAATGATAAAGTTGCTGTTGATATTATGATTGATCGCACATCTATGACTGCAATTGACGTCAAAACACCCATTGCTGATGCACTTAATTTGTATTTGCAAGAACGTTATTCCCGTTTCCCTGTCATTGCAGATAACGATAAGGACAAGGTTTTAGGTTATGTCTTCAACTATGATTTAGTCAGACAAGCACGAATTAAAGATACTGATCCAGTCTCTAAAATTATGCGTGACATTCCAGCCGTTCCTGAGAATATGGATTTACATGACGTTATGGATGAAATGATCATCAAACGCTCACCAATTGCCATTGTTGTGGATGAATACGGTGGCACAAGTGGTTTAATTACCGATAAAGATATTTATGAAGAACTTTTTGGTACAGTTCGAGATGAAATCGACGATGTATCAGATGACTATATCGAAAAACTTGGAGACCATCATTATAAAGTTTCTGGTAAAATGACACTTTATGACTTTGAAAGATATTTCAACCAGAACGTTAAAGAATTAGAAGATAACGATGCTGTCACTTTGACCGGCTATGTATTGAATGAAGATCCCGAATTTCGAGCTGGTGACACCATGAAGGTTGCTAATTTCCGATTAACTGCGTTAGATTATGATAATGCTTACATCTCTCAGTTCACCGTGAAAGTACTACCAACTCCTAGACAAGATCGAAATAACAATGGTATTTTTGATGAAGATGAGAATAAACAAAATGAAGAATCTTCAGAAATCACAAATCAACTTAATTAATCCCGAAACCGCTTAGGCGGTTTTTTTGTTCAAGAATTTATATCAATTAAATGTTAAAATAGAAATAATAAACTTTAGGAGAATAATGTACTAACTAGTGTTAATAATATATTCACACGAACACATATTGGAGCAATAACAACTGCTCCAATCTATCATATATTTTACACATGTGATGTACATACCCACAATTATGGCTATTAATCTTTATATTGTTCGACATGGCGAAACTTACTTTAATTTTTTACATCGTTTTCAAGGTTGGTCAGATGCCCCATTAACATCAAAAGGTATTCAACATGGGCTAGATGCAGGCTCAAGATTAGCTAATATCCATTTTGATGGTGTCTACTCTTCTGATTTAACACGTGCTATCCACACTGCACGTTACATTTTAAAAAATAATGCATCCCACTCTCCTGTTGAACCACATGAACTGCCTGATTTTCGAGAGCAATTTTTCGGTTCGTTTGAAGGTATCGACAGTGAGATTGTTGCAATGACGCTTAGTGCGTATACAACCAAAACTTTTACCACCTACTCAGACCTTATAACTGAGTATGGCATGGCTGAAACGATGAACACAATTAGATTAGCAGACCCGTTCAATTTTGCAGAAAATGATGAACAATGGTGGACACGCGTATCTCATGGATTTGATGATATTCGTGATCGCCATCAGGATGGCGACAATATTTTAATCGTATCACACGGCACAACAATTCGAGGCATTGCAGACAAATTAAATCGGCACGATCTTGCAGGTGATGCTGTTAAAAATGGTGCCCTCATGCAAATTGAATTACTACCAAATTCAGCAAATATCTCTCGTTTTAATGATGATACAACAGTTTTTTAATGGACAATATCCTCAAAAACTGTTAGACTAATATTAACTTAAATAAAGGAAGTGCAATGCATTGTTGATTAAATTTTAAGATTCCGCATACGAAGGTAACTTGACTATTTTTGTATGTACATCTTGAGATTGGTTTGCAATTTTGCCTTCAACATGTCAAAATGCCCCCAGTCTCATATACACTGGAGGTTTTTTTTATGGCACAGCAACACTCAAATATTGACACACCCCGCCAGGTTTTTCTAGTCGGATTAACCGCAAGCAATACTAACTTAACTTATGAATTAGAAGAACTGGCAAACCTGACAACAGCCAATAACTTAGAGCCAGTTGAAACATTTACACAAAAGCTTGAAAGACCTAATCCTGCCACATATTTTGGTAAAGGAAAGGTAGAAGAACTAGCTGAAGCTGTTAAAACTTATGATGTTGATATGATTGTTGCAAATGATGAGTTATCCCCTTCACAGATTCGCAACTTAGAAAAAGCAACAAACGCAACTGTCCTTGATAGAACCGGCCTAATTTTAGATATTTTCGCACAACGAGCGCAAACAAAAGAAGCCAAACTACAAGTTCAGTTAGCACGACTACAATATCAACTGCCGCGCTTACGTACCAGTATGTCTGTCAGCTTAGACCAACAAACCGGTTCCGGTGGTAGTGGTTTCACCTCTCGTGGATCCGGTGAGACTAAGTTAGAAGAATCTCGTCGTCGTATTACTGCCCAAATGGTTCATATTCGTCAGGACTTATCTGACTTAAAAAAAGGTGATACCACTAGGTCTGCGCGTCGACAAGAAAATGACTTACCAAATGTTGCCTTGGTCGGTTATACCAACGCGGGCAAATCCACTTTAATGAATCGTCTACTTGAAAGATTTGGTGTCGGATCCGACACAGCAGATTCTAAACAAGTTTTCGAAAAGGATATGTTATTTGCAACTCTCAATACAACAGTCCGACAATTGACTTTGCCAGATAAAAAACAATTTTTATTGAGTGATACCGTTGGATTTGTTTCAAAATTACCTCACAACTTGGTCGCAGCCTTTCAGTCAACTTTGCAAGAAGCTGCAAATGCCGATCTCTTGTTACATGTTGTTGATGTGTCCGATGAACATCACAAAGACATGATGGCGACCACCGAAAAAACACTATCTGAAGTCGGTATCACTGATATACCTATGATTACAATTTACAATAAAGCTGATCGTACCGAACTAACCTATCCTGAACTATCAGGGGAAAATGCTATTACAATTTCAGCGCTGGATTCAGATTCCCAAACAGCGTTAATTGATTTAATTAAAAAACACATCTTTAACGATGTTGAAATAGTTACCTTACACATTCCCTTTGATCAAGGTGCTGTACAGGCCAAATTAGCAGCCAATCATACCTTCTTATCCGAATCATACGACGAAACAGGTTCACTCCTAACTGTCGAACTTTCAAAATTAGAACGTGAATTATTTGTAACATATATTATTTAATGAGTTTATTTTTAAAAAACGAAGCGCTGATTTGATGTCAACGCTTCGTTTTTTTAATTTGTCAATATTATGTCACTGAAACATAAAATTCCCCATTTTAATGATTAATCATTAAAATGGCCATCAGCAATTTCAGCTAAAGTATCACGAGAAGGAATAAAAAAAAGTTGACCAGATAAAATATCGGAAAAGCTTAACAGAAAATCAGATTTTTCAAGCATATTTTCCAACATGCCTTTTGTAATTGACCAATGACGTGAATAACCCATGAAGTAAGTGCCAGTTTTACCAGATGCTGGTTCTGAAAATGGTACGTTCATTCGAATAATTTTTTGTTCTTCACCATCCTGTTCTAATTTAGAGGCAACATTATGGGCATTTTGAAGCTTATCTTCATCTTTCAACTCAATGTCAGTAAATTTTTCACGACCAACAGCCTTTTCTTGCTCTTCAGTCTTAAGATGTTGCCAGATGTCCATATTATGAAGCCATTTTTGTGCGAAAGCATATGATCCATTAATAAATTCTTTATCTTCTTCACCAACCAGCGCATATGGCGCTGCATCTTCAACAGCTGGTGCTTCTGTCCCATCTATAAATCCAATAATTGCGCGTCCTTCAAAATAACGGAAACCTTTTGTCTCATCGACAACTGTAGTCACTTCTCTTAAAAAGCGCATAAATTGTGTCTGTGCCTCATACACAACAGCTTCATTACTGGCACGAATATGAAAAAAGATATCCCCCCCAGTCGCTGGCATACTGTATTGTGGTCCTGATAATGATTCATAAGTTTCTAATTCAGCCGGTTTTGGTTGATTAGGAAATAAATAATCCCAAGCAGAGCTGCTGAATCCAAAAGATACCTTTAATTCTGATTCAGCTACTTTTGAATCACGAATCCTCAAAGATCGAATAATAGCTTGAGAACGATCAGCAAATTCCTGAATTGCTTCTTGTACTGCAACTTGATTTGTTCGTTTTAATTTTAAAACAGTGAATTGAACATGCTCACCAATATCTTTCCATACATCTTGTGCTTTTGATGGTTCGATTACCATTTTTAATTCCTCCGAATACTTATTCTTACTCTATAGTACATCACATTTTATTTTTTATCAAGAATGGTTCTAAATTAAAGCTACTATCATTTTTATTTGCTTTGTTTTATCAAATCTCTATCAGGTTGAAATATCTAATGAACTAGTTTAGAATTATTATAAACAATACCAAAAAGGAAGCCATTATGTTTAAAAATATACGCCAATTAACCCCATTTTCCCTGATGCTGCTATCAATTTCATTTATTATGTCAATTAGTCAGTCCACAATGACCACAGCCTACCCAATTTTAATGAGAAATTTTAACGTGAGCGCAACAACAGTACAATGGCTCACAACAGGTTTTATGGTGGCAATGACACTGGTTATGCCACTAAGTCCTTGGCTACTAGACAATGTACATTTGAAGCCTCTATTAAATAGTATTGTCACCATCTTTTTAATTGGTACTGCTATAGCTATGTTGTCAACAAATTTTTTAGGCATTATTATTGGCCGATTACTTGAAGGTATGGCTGTAGGTGCTTTATTTCCAACATTTCAAAGCGTCATCATGGAAAATACAACCAAAGAACAACGCGGTCTCACAATGGGCGTTGTTGGACTCGTGATGGGATCAGCGCTAGCTGTGGGTCCTATTATTTCTGGTGTTATTTTACAATGGGTGTCTTGGCGCGCATTATTTGCTTTGTTTTTCTTTACCTTGTTAATTTTAATTATTGCTTTCCAACACTTAATAAAAAACACACATTCCCTTAACCAATCAAACTTTGACTGGTTATCTGCCACAACACTCATTGGTTTTGGTGGTATTTTATACACTATTGCTAGCCTACCTAGCACCGGATTTAATTTAACATCATGGCTTATTTTTATAATGAGTATTCTCCTACTGTTTGTTTTTGTTGTACGTCAACAAAAACAATCTCAACCATTTTTAAATTTAACCGTATTTAAATATCAAGGCTTTTTACCTGGTTTAATCCTAACCGGCATATCTTACTCCGGTTTAATCATTGCAACCGTATTGATGCCACTTTTTTATCAACGTGTTTTTTATTTATCCCCACTGTGGTCAGGGTTATTAATGGTGCCAGCGGCAATTTTTCTCAGTCAACTCAATCCGCGTGCAGGCCGTTTGTTAAATCAAATTGGTTTGAAGAAGTTAGTTTATATTGGTATGTCGATGATGATCATCGGTTACGCCTTACTGGCCCTTGCCGGAACGATTTCTTGGTTTTATGGGCTAGTCGCTGCTATGTTGTTAGAAGGCGGTAACGCGTTTGTTATGATGCCATCTGTCACGGCCGCTAACAATGCTTTACCAAAAAATTTAGTCAGTCATGGCACAGCACTCATTACAACCATGCGACAAGTTATTGGTGCTAGTAGTGTTGTCGTAGCGACTATTTTAATGACTTTTTTCAATGAACACGTTTCAATTGGTCAATCATTAGTAAAAACAAGCGGTTGGTTTATCATTGTGCCAATTATTGGCTTGTTATTAGCCACTAGGCTTCATAGCCATTCTCAAAAACAATTATGACTGTAACAATTGTTATATTTGATTTCATTTTTAACACAAAAAGTTGTTACGCACTGGATTACTAGAATATGCGTAACAACTTTTTGTATCGACATTTGTGCTGTAAAATAAAAGATATTGCTACCTTAATTTGCTTATTTGACTGCGATAGTTCACCGTACTTATAGTGATACTATTCATTAATTTCAAAAAAAATTTACTGCTCCCTACTGTCAAGCCCTAACTAATAGTTTCTTCGAAGTTTAATCTCCAATCTAGAACTGCACGTCTTTGAGACGACTAGTCCCAAACAACTACTTAGTTTGTTAACTGACGCTGAAGAAAATCAACTCCTATATTTACTTAGAAAAATTAAATGATGCCACAAAAAAAACGCCTTAGTCTCTATGTCAACAGACATTTTAGAGATTAAGACGTTTTTAATCATTATAACCGATATGATCACAGGGATTTAAATGTAAACAAAAACCCCGTCATGACGGGGTTTAAGCCAGTTTCTTGGCGATAAAATATTAACGCTTTGAGAATTGAGAAGCCTTACGAGCCTTCTTCAAACCTGGCTTCTTACGTTCCTTCATACGTGAGTCACGAGTCAACAAACCTGCTGCCTTCAATGCTGCACGAAAATCAGGATCTACTGTCAACAACGCACGGGCGATACCGTGACGTGTTGCACCAGCTTGACCAGAATAACCACCACCAATAACATTAACTAATACATCATAATTTCCCAATGTTTCAGTTGTGTTAAATGGTTGCAAAACAACTTCACGCAAGTTAGCGAAAGGAATATATTCTTCGATTGACTTGCCGTTCATTGTGATTTGGCCATTACCTGGAACCAAACGCACACGAGCAACTGAGTTCTTACGACGGCCTGTGCCGGCATATTGTACTGCTGTAGCCATAATTTAGATTCTCCTTTCTTAAATCAACGTGTTGATGTCAAGTGCTTCAGGTTGTTGTGCTGCATGACCATGTTCTGATCCTGCAAACACGTGCAAGTTCAAACCTTGCTTACGACCCAAAGTGTTCTTTGGCAACATACCGTGTATTGACAATTCAAGCAACTTTTCAGGGTTGAATTCACGATAGTTTCCAGCAGTGCGAGCCTTCAAACCACCTGGGTGATTTGAGTGATGGTAATAAATCTTATCAGTGGCTTTTTTACCAGTCAACTTAATTTCGCCTGCATTAATAATAATAACATGGTCACCCATGTCAACGTTTGGTGTAAACGTTGGCTTGTTCTTTCCACGTAAAATTGAAGCTACTACTGTTGACAAACGTCCCAAAACGACGTCTTTGGCATCAATAATATACCACTTCTTTTCTATTTCACCTGGTTTTGCTAAAAATGTTGTACGCATGTTTGCGCTCCTTTGATTAGTTGTTTACAGGCGTGACCGTTCCTTGTCACGCAATGACAATAAGTTTCCGGGGCTTATCGTGAGGTAAACAATACCATTTACAATCTTACCGAAAATAAGATGATTTGTCAATAATTTAAACTAAAATTATTAGTTTAAATTAAACGTATGACGTCTTGATTATTTTTCAATAAAAATGATTTTTAAACTGATCACTTAACTCATTTCGGTAATTTAATCATAATAAATTTCATCTAAATACAAGCCACTCGCAGGAGCAGTGAATCGCGCCTGTTCTCTGTCTTTAACTGCTATTAAACGGATAATATCGTGCACGTCACGTCGACCGTTACCAATCTCTAACAAGACACCGACCATAATTCTAATCTGATTATACAGGAAGGCATTTCCTTCAAAAGTCAAAATCAGCTCTTGATCGTCGTTGTTCACCTTAATATCAGCACGCGTAATCGTACGTATCGTCGTAATCGTTTGATTGCCAGATGCTGCAAAACTGGCAAAATCATGTTCTCCCAACAAATCAGGTAAGGCTATTTTAATACGTTCAACGTCCAGTTTCCAATGAAAATGTCCAGTATAAAAACGTTTAAATGGGTCTGTAAAATCCTGGGTAGATACCCGATATACATAGCGTTTAGCATGTGTATTAAAGCGCGCGTGAAAATCATTTGCTACTTGATCGACAGATCGAATGATAATATCTTTTGGCAGCAGCGTGTTAAGTCCCTTACGCACGCCAATAACATTAATATCAAATGGTAAATCAAAATGCACAACTTGTCCAAAAGCATGCACACCAGTGTCGGTGCGAGACGCACCGACTACTTTAATGGCATGCGTTGGATTTTTAGCCATTTGATTGACTGCCTTGTTCAACTCGCCTTGTACCGTCCGTTGTCGTTCGACGCCATCCTTAGTTTGAACTTGAAATCCAAAAAATCCTGATCCGTCATAAGAAACTATCGCCTTATATCTTGGCATATGATTTAGCAGTGTACCAAATTTTTTTAGCACACTTTCCCTCCACTAATTTAGCACACAGATCACCTTATCAATTATCCGTGAAGCCATGTTTTAATTACAAAAAAAATGATTACAAACCCAATAAGAGCAGTAAATGCCACTTTATCTATTTTTTGATAACTCAAAATACGATATTTAGTGCGTTGCACAGCATCTTTAAAGCCACGCACCTCCATCGCATTAGCTAAGTCTAAAGCCCGTTGTAGTGCCCCTATAAAGAGTGGGATTAAAAGCGGAATAATAGCTTTAGCACGTTTAATTGGTCCACCTGTTGAAAAACTCATGCCACGAGATTTTTGTGCATTCATAATTTTTTGCATTTCATCCATTAATAATGGTACAAAACGAAGAGCAATGGCCAACATTAAAGCTAATTCTGCAACTGGGACGCCAATTTTTTTGAATGGACTAAGCAGCGACTCTAGTGCATTGGCAATGCTCGTTGGTGGTGTTGTCAGTGTCAAAATTGTGGACATTAAAATAATCAACACAAAACGTACCATCACATAAATGGCATTTAAAATACCTGGTACTGTGACTTGGAACGGACCTACACTAAATAATATGGGCGTTCCTGGTGTAAAGAGTAGCTGTAAAATAACAGTAAATAATATCAACCAAAAAATTGGTTTTAAGCCATCCCAATACAGTTTGAATGGTTGATCTGTTAATTTAACCAATGCCACAACAAATGCTGCTGTCCAAGCATATGTTTGCCAATTATTAGCCCAAAGCATCACAATAATATACACAAATGTCACAATCATTTTTGTGCGTGGGTCAAGACGATGTACCCATGAATTACCTGGCACGAAACGACCAATCATAATGTTATTCATGACTAACCTCCGCATTTATCAAATCAGCTAATTCATTTAAAGTTAAAGGACGTTTAGACAAAATAATACCCTCATCTCGTAGTTTTTCTGCTAACTGACCTGCTTTGGGTAGATCTAATTTCATTGTCTTAAACCATGTGATATCCCGATTAAACAATATTTGTGGGGATTCCTGTGCGACCACACGCCCTTCATGCATAACAATAACATGATCTGCTACTGCAACAACATGATCCATTTGATGTGAGATGATAATAATCGTCTTACCTAATTTTTTGAGTTCTAAAACTAATTGTAATAATTCGCCTTGTCCTTTAGGATCCAAGCCAGCAGCTGGTTCGTCCATTACCACAACGCTCGGGTCACTAGACAATGTACCAGCCATTGCAACGCGTCGCATCTGACCGCCTGACAATTCAAATGGGGATTTCCCCCACAAACCTCTCATAACGCCCGTGCGTGTTAAAGCACGCTCTGCAGCCAACTTAGCCTCTGACTTTGTTGCCCCAAAATTTACAGGCGCATACATAACATCTTCTAAAACAGTATTAGCAAATAACTGGTTTTCAGGAAATTGAAAAGCAATACCAACGCTCTTGCGTAGTTTTACTAATTCTTTTTCCTTGGTATGACTCGTTAATTCAAAATTATCTACGGTAACACGCCCACTAGTTGGTTTTAAGAGACCATTAATATGCTGAATTAATGTTGATTTACCAGAGCCTGTTTGCCCAACAACTGCAGTGACTCGACCCGTTGGCATCTCTAGTGTCACATCGTGTAAAATACTTTGAGCCAATGTTGTGCCTGCACCGTAACTGAAATTTACTTTTTCAAATCTGATAGCCATTTTATTAATTCTCTCTCATCTAAATAACCATCAGGTTTTGGATCTAATCGCACTGCTAGTTCACCAACAAAGGGTAATTCTAATCCATTGTGGTGCATCACATCACATTGACTAAACACTTCTGATGGCGAACCATCTAAAATAAGTTGTCCATCATTAATGACTACGACTCTGTCTGCTAACATTGCTTCATTCATGTCATGCGTAATTGTGATAAGTGTTAGCTCTGATCCAAACCGCTGTTTTAAATTCTGAAGTGTTGCCATGACTGTTGCACGACCATCTGGATCAAGCATCGCCGTAGCTTCATCCAA
The DNA here is from genome assembly GCF_000166715.1 of Leuconostoc gelidum subsp. gelidum KCTC 3527. GTDB lineage: Bacteria > Bacillota > Bacilli > Lactobacillales > Lactobacillaceae > Leuconostoc > Leuconostoc gelidum. The sequence goes on along the minus strand of NZ_AEMI01000039.1, from coordinate 35,107 downwards.
AATAATAATTTTTGGTTGTAAGGCTAAAACACTCGCCAATGCCACTCGTTGTTTTTGCCCACCAGACAGCATGTGTGGCTCTCGATATTTGAAATCTTGCATCCCAACTATCGTTAACGCTTCATCGATCACTTTAGGCATATCACTACTTGGCATTTCTTTATTTTCTAAACCAAATGCGACGTCATCAGCGACAGTTGCACCAACAAATTGATTATCTGGATTTTGAAACACCATACCAATTTGCTCACGAACATGGTGAACTGTATCAATACGCAATTGCTCACCAAAAACCGTAATGGTGCCATTGTTCGCTTCAATTAATCCTAAAATCAATTTAGCCAAAGTTGATTTTCCTGAACCATTATGGCCTACTAACGCCAACCACTGGCCAGCATCGATTTCCAGATTAAAGTCATCAAACACAGTATCATTATCATCATAATTATATTTTAAATTGTTTATTCTAATTGCTTGAGTCATTAGTCCTTATTTTATCATAGGTTGTACCATTTATACTATATTTAATTTATTGCGCTCTCAATGTCCACAATAGATATTTCACAAAGAAACTTTATCGTAAACCCTTTTAAAATAACGATAATTGGTCTATAATTAAATAGACATTTCACAATAATACGAGATAATTCACAAAAGGAAGAAAATAGTCATGGCAGAAAAAAATATTGTCATCGTTGGCGCTGGCTTCGGTGGCGTGTTTGCAGCAAAAACTTTATCAAAGAAGTTAAAATCACACAAAGAATACAATATCATTTTAATTGATAAGCATTCTTACTTCACATACATGACCGAATTACATGAAGTTGCATCTCAACGTGTTGCCCCAAAACACGTGCAAGAGGACTTAGAACATCTCTTTTACCAAGATAAAAACGTCAAATTGTTGACTGCCGAAGTTAATGGTATCAACAAAGAAGACAAGTTTGTCAAAACAACACATGGCGATATTAGCTATGAAAAGTTAATTTTGGCAGTTGGTGGACAATCTAATGACTTTGGTACACCTGGTGTTAAGGAACACGGATTCGAAATGTGGTCAATGGAAGAATCTCTACAGATTCGTAACCATATTGAAAATATTATTGGTCAAGGTGCCGCTGAACTTGATCAAAATAAGCGCGAACAATTATTAACAATTGCCGTTGTTGGCTCTGGATTTACTGGTGCTGAATTAATGGGCGAGTTTATCGAGCAACGTAAGGTACTCGCACAAAACTATAAATTAGATGAAAAAGAAATTAAACTAGTCTTACTAGAAGCTGCACCAACAATTTTGAACATGCTAAAGGATCGTAATTTAGCCGACAAAGCGTTCAAATATATGAAAGATAACGGTGTTGAGATTCGATTAAGTGCCAGGGTAACAGGTGTTGACGAAAACGGTGTTATCTTCAAAGATGGCTCAACTTTACCAACCAAATCATTAATTTGGACTGCTGGTGTTAAAGCTAAGTCATTTATTTCTGATTGGGGATTCAAATACGGCCGAGGTGGACGTATTGAAGCAGATGATTATATGCGTGCCACGCTTGATAACGATGAGTCAGCACAAGATATTTATGTTGCTGGAGACACGTTATCATATGTTGACGAAAAAACAGGTCCCGTTCCTCAAACCGTTGAAGGTGCCGAAAGCGCAGCGCGTGCAGCAGCACATAACATTTTAGCAGATTTTGGTTTTGGTAAAACAAAAACATTTTCTGAGGCTGTTAAATACCATGGTTTTGCCGTTTCTATCGGTTCCCATTTCACAGTTGCTAGTTTAATGGGTTTGAATTTTTCAGGATTTTTTGCAAGTATTGCCAAACACGGTATCAATTTATTTTTCTACTCACAAATTCGTTCAATGTATTCAATTTTTCATTATGTACTGGATGAGTTCTTCCGTACTGAAAACGGTCGTAATCCATTTAGAGGTACCATCTCCCGTCTTGGTAATGTATTATGGTCAACACCACTCCGCATATTCCTTGGACTCTTCTGGATTTTAGCAGCGTTAGGAAGTCTTGGTAGTTTAAACAGTTTATTTTGGCAACATGATTTAGTAAGTTTTATTGAAATAATTACAGGCGCGGGTATTTTAATTGGTTTATTAACTTGGCCCTTGGCCCTTGTTTCAATTATTTTAGCTATTACCGCTTGGTCAGTAAATGGATTTGATGTGATCCACTTGTTCTTAATTCTCTCGAGTATTGCTGTTATGAATGGCTCTGGTCGCGGGTTTGGCCTAGACTTTTATGTGATTCCATTACTACAAAAGCTATTTGGTGGTCTTTGGTATGGTAAAGCAAAATCATTGTACGATGAATTAGATAAATAAGTTATAATAATAATATGCGAGAATTAATTTTCTCGCATTTTGTACATAATATACGTATACTTGTGTATGCATGAGAGAAGTAGAGAAATTGACATGGCAACACCTACCTTACCTAAAATTTGGGAAACTTTCCCCGAACTATCCGAACCACTACACGCTATTTTAGCTGAAATGTCTGCCAGCTGGCATATTGGCTTTGATGAAATTGATCGTGCAATTCGCTCACAATTAAATGCTGGTAAACTTGTGCGCCCGGCGCTCACACTTATTTTTTCACAATTATCAGATCAAGATTATAATAAAAGCGCAATATCTCTTGGCGCAAGTGTAGAATTGCTACATCTGGCAACTTTAATTCACGATGATGTTATTGACGAATCAAAGCTTAGACGTGGACATGAGAGTATTCAAAGTCAATTTGGTAAAGACACTGCCGTGTATGCTGGTGACTATTTACTAACGGGCATGTTTTCTCTGTTAGATAGTGCTGATAAGCCTGTCGCAAATAAACTAGCTTTAACAGCCTTACAAGAAATTTTATTTGGCGAATTGGTTCAAAAACAAAACCGTTATAACCTTGATACAACTTTCCCAACTTATTTTTCTCAAATAAAGGGCAAAACAGCAGCACTTTTTAAACTTAGTGCGACTTTTGGATTGGTTAGTAGTAAATCCTACAACACCGAATTATTAGAAACAGTTAGTAAACTTGGCGAAAATATTGGTATTACATTTCAATTATTAGATGATTACTTAGATTTTGAATCAATTATGGACAATTTATCATTAGGCAAGCCGATCGGCCAAGACATTAGGAATGGTATTTATACGGCTCCAATATTATTTGCTCTAGCCGATAGTAAGGTAAATGAATCTGTAAAATCCTTACTACTTAAACGCGATGAAATTTCCGATACAGAAATGGTTTTACTACATGACTTGATTATTAGCAGCAATGCAATGATTAAGTTAGAAGCCTTACTTACGGAATATAGCGAATCACTCATTGCACTAATTACTGCACTACCTAATGTAGGTATGCAAAATCAACTCAATCAACTCAGCCAATTATTATTAAATCGGCATAATTAAAAAAGTCCTTGCAAGTTACAACTTGCAAGGACTTTTTTAAAGTTAACTTTTTTAATAGTAATTAATCAACAAGTTCCAAGATGACCAATTGCGCGGCGTCACCACGACGTTGGACAGTCTTGAGAATTCGTGTATAACCACCATTACGTTCAGTAAAACGTGGTGAAACATCGTCAAAAAGCTTTTGTAAAGCTGATTGCACTTTAACATTATCGCCTTCTTCAATCACATCCGCAACTTCGTTACGAACAAAGGCAGCGGCTTGACGACGAGCGGCCAAGTCACCACGCTTACCTAATGTAATCATTTTATCAGTAGTCTTACGAACTTCTTTAGCGCGAGCTTCAGTAGTTGTGATACGCCCGTTAATCAAAAGATCAGTGGTCAAGTCACGCAACATAGCTTTACGTTGTGAAGATGTACGACCCAATTTACGATATGGCATTGGTGAATCCTCCTTTATTAATAATTTAAAGACATGTGTTAATCTTCCTTACGGAATCCTAAACTCATTTCAGTAAGTTTTTCTTGGATTTCGTCAAGTGATTTCCGACCGAGATTACGCACCTTCATCATGTCTGCTTCAGTGCGATCCGTCAACTCAACAATTGTGTTGATACCGGCCCGTTTGAGACAATTATAAGAACGCACCGACAAATCCAAATCTTCAATTGGTGCAGAATCCGAAGCACTAACTGCAACGGGTTCTACTTCAACCATAACATTAGCTTCAGCTGCAACTGGAGAAATATCCATGAACAAGTTTAAGTGTTCTGCCAAGATTTTTGAACCAAGGCTCAATGCATCACTTGGTTTAATTGAACCATTAGTCCAAATATCAAAAGTGAGCTTATCATAATCATCACGCGAACCGACACGTGTATTTTCTACATGGTAGTTCACACGTTCAATCGGTGTATAAATAGAGTCAACTGCTAAAACACCAATAGGCATTTCGTCACGCAGTTGTTTATTTTCGTCAGCTGATGAGTAACCCCGACCTTTAAATGCCGTGATTGTCATATGAAGTGACTTACCTGCCGCTACGGTAGCAATATGTAGATCAGGATTCAAAACTTCAACATCAGCCCCTGCTTGCAAATCTGCAGCAGTGACATCAGCAGGACCTTGAATATCAACTTCAAGGCTTCGTTCTTCATCTGAATCAATTGCCAACACAACTTTCTTTAAATTCAAGATAATTTGTGTTACATCTTCAACGACACCATCCACTGTTGAAAACTCGTGAACAACGCCATCGATTTGAACTGTATTAACAGCTGCGCCTGGAAGTGAAGACAATAAAATACGACGTAATGAGTTACCTAACGTTGTACCGTATCCACGTTCAAGAGGCTCTATGACAAACTTGCCATAGCGGGCGCCCTCTTCGATGTTATGAATATTTGGCTTTTCAAATTCAATCATCTGTAATTCTTACCCCTTCTTTCAAAGCAAGAGCAATGAAAATCAATTAAACACGACGACGCTTTGGTGGGCGTGATCCGTTGTGGGGAACTGGAGTAACATCTTTAATTGATGTTACTTCCAAGCCAGCTGCGGCCAAAGCACGGATAGCTGATTCACGGCCAGAACCTGGTCCCTTAACAGTAACCGCAACAGTGCTCATGTTCATTTCCATGGCACTCTTTGCTGCTGCTTCCGCTGCCATTTGAGCAGCGAATGGTGTTGACTTACGACTTCCTTTGAAGCCAAGTGCACCAGCTGATGACCAGGCAACTGCGTTACCCTGGACATCAGTAATCATGACGATTGTGTTGTTGAATGTTGAATGAATGTGAGCCACACCAGCTTCAATATTCTTTTTCACACGACGCTTACGCGTTGTACGACCTGCCATAATGTTTGCCTCCTTTTCAATACTTTTGTATAATTTTTCGGGTTAATTTCTTAACCAACAATACGCAACTGTGGTTGCGATAATCATTTGTCATATCGATGAGGATACAACAGAAAAAAATAATTTTAAATTATTTTTTTCTACCAGCAATTGATTTAGCTGGGCCTTTACGTGTACGGGCGTTGTTCTTGGTGTTTTGTCCATGAACGGGTAACCCTTTACGATGACGAATGCCACGGTATGAAGCGATTTCTTGCAATCCTTTAATATCCAATGATACTTTACGACGCAAGTCACCTTCAAGTTGTAAGTCCAACTTGTCAACTGTTGCACGGATGGCATCTTCTTGATCTGCTGAGAGATCACGAACACGGACGTCTTCTGAAACGCCTGCTTCAACCAACACTTTTTGTGCAGTATTATTACCGATTCCGTAGATGTAAGTTAAGCCAATGACAATGCGTTTGTCACGTGGCAAATCAATACCTGCTATACGAGCCATAACAATTTACCTCCTAATTAGTATTTTGAAAATGACAATTATGTCTATTTACAATAATTTTTAGTGTGCTGAAAAATTACTTTCCAGCGCGTTGCTTATGCTTTGGGTTAGCTGAGCATATGATCATTGTGCGACCATTACGCTTAATAACACGGCAAGCATCACACATCTTTTTAACTGATGGGCGTACTTTCATAATCGATTCCTCCTATTCGGTTAACTGATTATTCCAAATCACTTCTTAACGGAAACGATAAGTAATACGACCTTTTGTTAAGTCGTACGGTGACATTTCCACTGTGACACGATCACCTGGCAAAATTCGAATAAAATTCTTACGAATTTTACCTGAAACATGCGCTAAAATAACCGCCCCATTTTCTAATTCTACTTGGAACATCGCATTTGGTAAAGTTTCTTTCACTTTACCTTCAATTTCGATGACATCGTTGGCCATGCACTTAACCTCCTGTGCTAATAATGTTCAACATTGCTGATAAGTGCTTAACCTATCAAATTATACCAGAAATACTGGTACTTCTCAATGTAATTTTAGAAACTTTCATAAGCTATCTAAAACATTTCTCACATCATGATACACCTCAGTCAGTTCACGACCGCCATCGATTGTGTGCAAAATACCTGCTTTTTTGTAATAATTTACTAAAGGCAAATTAGCTGCTTTATTGACTTCTAAACGGTTGTCAATAACTTCGGGTGTATCATCTGCGCGCCCACGTCCCAAGAGACGTTCGCGCAATAATGAATCAGAAACTTTAAAGTAAAGCGTAGCCAAAATTGATTTTCCAGTTTCAGATAAGTAGTCATCCAAAAATTCAGCTTGTGCCTCATTACGTGGATATCCATCTAACATGAAACCATCTGTTTCAACATCTGCTTGACTTAAACGATCAGCAACCATTGCGTTTGTAATCTCGTCAGGAACTAGGTTTCCAGCATCCATATATTCGCGTGCTCTTTCACCCAATTCTGTATTATTAGTTAAGTTCGCTCGGAAAATATCTCCTGTTGAGATGTGTACCGTTGCGTAATCCTTAACAATAAAGTCTGCTTGTGTACCTTTACCGGCACCGGGCAAACCCAACAAAATTAAATTTTTAACCATTAGTTGCCTCCCGATTTGCTAACTGATTTTTGGTAATAAACCCAATATAATTTCTTTTTTGCATCAAACCATCAATTTGCCTGATTAAATCTAGTGCAACACCAATGGCAATAAGCAAACTAGTACCACCCAAACCTATTTTTTCATTTAGACCCCAAATATTTGAGGCAATAAGTGGTACCAATGCAACAAACCCTAAGAAAATTGATCCAACAAAGCTTAAATTTAACAGTAATTGTGAAACAAACGATTTTGTCTCATCACCAGGACGAACACCAACAATGTATGCCCCTTGCTTTTGCAAATTTTCAGATAGTTTTTCTGGATTAACTTGCACAAATGCATAGAAATAAGTGAATACAATAATTAATACAGTATACAAAATCGCACCAGGCAATGTTGTCATACTAAAAATTTGTTGCAACACTTGATACCATTGCGCTGATGCATATTTTTCTTGAAATGCCATCATAATTGTTTGCGGTGTACTAATAAATGATGAGGCAAAGATTACTGGAATAACACCTGAAACATTAACTTTCAGGGGCAAATATGCTTCGCTGCCATATGAGGTTGCAGAACGTGTGTACTGCATTTGTAACCGACGTGTTGCCTCATAAAACCATGTTGTAACTGCAATAACTAAAATCATTGCTATAACTAACACAATCATGAAAACAATACCATTGGTTAAATCACCTGATCCAGCTTGTAATATATTTTCTCGAAAAATTTCATACAAACCTTCTGGTGCTTGCGCAATAATTCCGGCAAAAATAATCATAGAAACACCGTTTCCAAGACCTTTTTCAGTAATCATTTCTCCAAGCCACATGGCAAAAAAAGTTCCAATAGTCATAACCGATCCAATTATAACAAAAGACATCGCATTATTCGTTTGATTAACTAAACCATAAGCAGAAAGTGAATTGAATCCTGCTGTAATACCAACAGATTGGACAAAAGCAAGTACAAGTGTTAACCAGCGTGTGGCGTTGTTCAACTTTCGTCGTCCAACTTCCCCTTGCTTACTCCATTCAACAAAGCGAGGCACGATATCTAATTGCAAAAGTTGCACAACAATTTGTGCCGTCACGTATGGTGAAACACCCATTGCAAACAATGAATAATTCATCAAGCCACCACCAGAAAAGATATTTAAAATATTCATCAATCCTGAGTTAGCCATATTCGCCATAGCTGATGGGTTGACACCTGGCACAGTAATATGTGTCCCAATTCTGTAAATAAACAAAATTAGAAGTGTCCAGCCCATCTTTCTACGAATATCTTTTTCACGTACTGCATTAAATAACGTGCGTAGCATTAAATCACCTCAGTCGATCCACCGGCTTGTTCAATAGCAGCCTTAGCAGCGCTTGAAAACTTATGAGCCTTAACAATTAGCTTTTTGTCAAGTTGACCAACAGCCAAAATTTTGATCCCTGATTTTTGGTTTTTAACAATACCATTCTCAATCAAAAGTGTTGGTGTGATTTCTGTGCCATCTGTAAATATATTTAACTTTTCCAAGTTAACCACAGCAAATTCCTTGCGTGAAATGTTTGTAAATCCACGCTTAGGAATACGACGGTACAAAGGCATTTGACCACCTTCGAAACCTAAACGCACTTTGCCACGGGCTTTTTGACCCTTTTGACCACGTCCAGATGTCTTACCGTTTCCTGATGACGTACCGCGACCGACACGGTTACGTAACTTGCGTGAACCTTCAGCAGGTTGTAATTCGTTCAAGTTCATCTTTCGGTACCTCCTATTTTAATTGTTATTACTTTACTTCTTCAACACTTACCAAATGTGCAATATGAAAAATTGCGCCACGGGTAGCTTCGTTATTAGGCTTCACCACTGAGCTAGATACACGGCCAAGTCCAAGAGACTTAACAATCGTGCGTTGCTTAGGTAAACGATGAGCCACACTCTTAATCAAAGTGATTTTCAAATCAGCCATTTTATCGCTCCTTATTCAGCCAAGTGTTCCAAAGAAACACCACGCAAAGCTGCTACTTGTTCTGCATCTTTTAAGCTTGTCAAAGCATCAAAAGTTGCACGAACAACGTTAACTGGTGTTGATGACCCAAGTGACTTCGCAGTCACATCTGTGATACCTGCTAATTCCATAACAGAACGTGCAGCACCACCAGCAGCAACACCTGAACCTTCTTCAGCTGGTTTGACCAAAATCTTACCACCGCCCCATACGCCAAGAACGTCGTGAGGAATAGTTGTAGATACTGTAGGAACAGTGATCAACTTGCGCTTAGCATCTTCAATAGCTTTACGGATAGCTTCAGGAACTTCCTGTGCTTTACCAGTACCGAAACCAACGTGTCCTTGCTTGTCACCTACGACAACCAACGCTGCAAAACGCAAACGACGGCCACCTTTGACAACTTTCGTAACACGATTAATAGCAACCACGTTTTCTTCTAACTCACCAAGTGACTTAGGGTTAACGAATTCAACCATTTTTATATTCCTCCTTTCTTTAGAACTTCAAGCCGTTTTCACGGGCTGCTTCTGCCAATGCTTGAACACGACCATGGTACAAGTAACCACCACGATCAAAGATAATATCTTCTAATCCTGCAGTTTTCCCACGTGTAGCGATCAATTCACCAACTTTAGTTGCTTGTTCTGTTTTTGTACCTGATACTTCTGTATCATGGCTTGAGGCACTTGCTAGCGTTACACCCGCTACGTCATCAATTAATTGCGCGTAGATGTTTGCATTAGAACGAAATACGTTCAAACGTGGGCGAGCAGCAGTACCAGAAATCTTACCGCGGACGCGCTTATGACGCTTTACGCGAAGCTTATTTTTATCTGGTTTTGAAATCATAGCTGTGCTTTCCTTTTCTTATGGCTTATGCCATTATAAATTTATTATTTATGATGAAAATAACACTGATGAAGTAAGAGAATATAATATTCTTTTACTTACCAGTCTTACCTTCCTTACGACGAACAATTTCGCCTTCGTAACGAATACCTTTACCTTTATAAGGTTCAGGTGAACGTACGGCACGAATTTCAGCTGCCAAATCCCCAACACGTTGCTTTGAGATACCTGAAATTTTAATAGTCAATGCATCGGGCACTTCAACTGTCAAATCTTCACGTTCTTCAAAGTCAACGGGATGTGAATAGCCAACAGCCAAAGTCAATTTCGAACCTGACTTTGCTGCGCGATAACCAACACCGACAAGCTTCAAAGTTTTGGTGAATCCATTAGAAACACCTTCAACCATGTTAGCAACGTTTGCACGAGTAGTACCATGCAAAGCTTTTGTCTTGTTGTCTTCACTTTGACGTGAAAACGCTACAGTAGTACCTTCAACAGACATTGAAATTTGTGAAGCAATGTCACGAGACAATGTTCCCTTCGGTCCCTTAACAGTAACAACAGTACCTTCTTGAGATACTTCAACATTTGTTGGCAATGTAATTACTTTATTTCCAATACGGCTCATGGTAAGTCTCCTTTCTTAGATATATTACCAAACGTAAGCGAGAATTTCGCCGCCAATTTGCTTTGAACGTGCTTCTTTGTCAGTAATAACACCAACTGAAGTCGAGATAATAGCAATACCTAACCCATTCAAAACCTTTGGTAATGAATCAGATTTAGCATACTTACGCAAACCGGGCTTTGAGATACGCTTAATTCCTGTAATCACACGATTACGTTCTTCACCGTACTTCAGAAATACACGAATAACACCTTGCTTGTTATCTTCAATGTACTCTACGTCGCGGATAAAACCTTCTGATTTCAAGATTTCAGCGATACTCTTTTTAATTTTCGATGCTGGAATTTCAACAATTTCGCGGTGAGCCAAATTGGCGTTACGAATACGTGTCAATAAGTCAGCAATTGGATCAGTCATAGACATCTATCGATATCCTCCTTTAATTTTTGAACGAGACATAATTAAATGACACGCTCTTAACTATTATAGACTATTTCAGTCAATTACAGTTAAAAACGTGTCACTCTATTTAATTTTAAGAGCGACAGTCGTTTTTAGAATACAATTACTTAGTAAATGGCATTCCTAAGAGTGTCAACAATTCACGACCTTCTTCATCGTTTTGTGCTGTTGTAACAACAACAATATCTAATCCGCGAACGCGGTTAACTTTATCAAAATCGATTTCGGGGAAGATTAGTTGTTCACGAATACCTAAAGTGTAGTTACCTCGACCATCGAAGGCCTTTGATGATACACCTCGGAAATCGCGAACACGAGGTAATGAAATGTTAATCAACTTGTCTAAGAATTCATACATACGCTGCCCGCGCAATGTAACCTTAGTTCCGATTGACATACCTTCACGCAAACGGAAACCAGCGATTGATTTCTTTGCCTTTGTGATAACTGGTTGTTGACCAGCAATCAACTTCAATTCTTCAACCGCTTCATCCAAGTTCTTAGAGTTTGAAACCGCATCACCAACACCCATATTAAGAACAATTTTATCGATCTTAGGAGCTTGCATTGGTGATTTAAAGCCAAACTTTTCGATTAAAGCAGGTTGAACTTCATTAACATATTTTTCTTTTAATGCGTTAGCCATGAAAATGATTTCACCTTTCAAAATTAGCCTAGTACGTTACCAGACTTTTTAGATACGCGAACTTTTTTGCCTTCTTCAATTTTAAACGCAACTTTAGTTGGTTCATTAGTTGAAGGGTCAAGCAGTTGCACGTTTGATACGTGGATAGGTGCTTCAATATCGATAACACCACCTTGTGGGTATTCGTTAGAAGGCTTTTGATGCTTCTTAACGATGTTCACGCCTTCGACAACTACGCGATCTTTTCCAGCAACAATCTTAGTAATTGTGCCTTCTTTTCCCTTATCTTTGCCGGCAATGACGCGAACCTTATCACCTGTTTTTACAAACATGTTTTGGCTCCTCCTTGTCAGTATTAGAGCACTTCTGGTGCCAATGAAACGATACGCATGAAATCACTGTCACGCAATTCACGTGCAACAGGACCAAAAATACGTGTACCAACTGGTGACTTATCTTCCTTCACGATAACAGCGGCATTTTCATCAAAATTGATGTATGAACCATCTGTACGACGAACGTCAGAAACAGTACGAACGATAACAGCCTTAACGACGTCACCCTTCTTTACGTTACCACCAGGGATAGCTTGCTTAACTGTAGCAACAATCATGTCACCTACACCTGCAAACTTACGGCCTGAACCACCGAGCACTTTAATCGTTAAGATTTCACGTGCGCCAGAGTTGTCAGCCACTTTTAAACGACTCTCTTGTTGAATCATGGTTCTTCCTCCTTAGTTAGCAATTAATTACGACGATTTAGTACCGAACGAATTAGAGAACTACTGCCTCTTCAACGATCTTAACCAAACGGAAGTGCTTAGTTGCAGACAAAGGACGTGTTTCCATAATTTGAACAATATCATTCATCTTAGCGCTATTGTTTTCATCATGGGTTTTAAACTTCTTCGTGTACTTAACTCGCTTGCCATAGACTGCATGTGTTACATAAGTATCAACAGCGACAGTAATTGTCTTGTCCATCTTATCTGAAACGACACGGCCTTGGTAAACTTTTCGAGCATTACGTTCTTCACTCATTTTTCAGCTTCTTCCTTTCGTCTTATTTACTGGCGTTTGCCAATTCTTGTGCACGAATAACTGTTTTAACTCGTGCGATGTCCTTACGAACTTGTGCGATACGCGCCGTGTTTTCAAGTTGACCAGTAGCCAATTGAAAACGTAGGTTGAATAATTCTTCCTTGAATTCGGCTTCGCGCTTTTGCAAATCCGCAAGTGACAATTCTTTCAATTCACTTGCTTTAGCCATTATTCAGCCTCCCGAGCAATAATCTTTGTACGTACAGGCAACTTGTGTTGTGCCAAACGTAATGCTTCACGTGCAGTCGCTTCAGAAACTCCTGCCACTTCAAACATTACCTTGCCACGTTTAACTGGTTCTACCCAACCTTCGGGTGCACCTTTACCGTTACCCATTCGAACACCAACACCTTTAGATGTATATGACTTGTGGGGGAAGATTTTAATCCAAACCTTACCTCCACGTTTCATATAACGTGTTATTGCAATACGGGCAGCTTCAATTTGACGACTTGTAATCCAGCTTGATGTTGTTGCTTGTAAGCCAAAATCACCGAACGTTACCATCTTTCCACCTTTTGCTTCGCCACGCATGTGACCACGGTGTACACGACGGAATTTAACACGCTTTGGTACTAACATGTTCGCTTCCCTCCTTACTTACTGTTCTTTTTTTGTGGTAAAATATCACCACGATAAATCCAAGTTTTAATGCCCAAGTTACCATAAGCAGTCATTGCTTCGTCCCATGAGTAGTCAATATCAGCGCGTAAAGTATGCAAAGGCACAGTGCCTTCAGTATACTGTTCAATACGGGCAATATCTGCACCATTCAAACGACCTGAAACCATAACTTTTATACCCTTGGCACCTGAACGTGTTGCACGTTGGATTGCGCCACGCATTGCACGACGGAAAGCCACGCGACGTTCTAGGTCACCAGCAATTTGTTGCCCAACTAAGTGTGCAGACAAATCAGGCTTTTTGATTTCAACGATGTTGATGAAGACACGCTTTGAGCGTCCCTTTTCATCAACATCAGTCAACTTAGCCAACTGTGTACGAAGCTTTTCAACCTCAGAACCACCTTTACCAATAACCATTCCTGGCTTGGCAGTATGGACAGAAACATCAACACGTGATTTCGTGCTGCGTTCGATTTCGATGCGATCAACTGCGGCGTCAGCTAAGTTCTTTTCGATATACTTACGAATACGTAAGTCTTCGTGAAGTTGGTTAGCATAATCAGCCTTGTCAGCAAACCACTTTGCATCCCAGTCGCGAATAACGCCGACACGGAATCCAGTAGGGTTAATCTTTTGACCCATTACTTTGCCTCCTTCTCAGCAACCACAATAGTGATGTGACTTGTACGCTTGTTGATAGGTGAAGCAGAACCTTTGGCACGAGGACGGAAACGCTTAAGCGTTGGTCCTTCATTAGCAAAGGCTTCCTTCACGATAAGATCTTCTCGGTCTAATGAGAAGTTGTTTTCAGCATTAGCAACTGCTGAGTTCAAAACCTTGTAAATATCTTCAGTAGAAGTGTTAGGTAGGAACTTCAAAATTGCATATGCTTCGTTAACGCTCTTACGACGAATTGTATCAAGAACTAGGCGTGCCTTACGTGGGGCAACGCGAACGATCTTAGCTGTCGCGCGAGCTGAAGTAATTTGTTCAGCCATTTTTCAATTTCCTCCTTTATTTTTTAACAGTCTTCTTATCATCAGCTGTGTGGCCTTTGAATGTACGAGTTGGGACAAATTCGCCCAACTTGTGGCCAACCATGTCTTCTTGTACAAAAACTGGAACGTGCTTGCGTCCGTCATAAACGGCAATTGTAAAGCCGACAAAGCTTGGGAAGATTGTTGAACGACGCGACCAAGTCTTGATCACTGACTTCTTCTCAGAATCCGCTTGCGCTTCAATCTTCTTAAGCAAGTGTGGGTCCGCAAATGGTCCCTTTTTTAAACTACGAGCCATTAGTTATCTCCTTTCCCTTACTTACTCTTACGACTGCGAACAATAAGCTTCGTTGAAGCCTTCTTCTTATCGCGAGTCTTCTTACCAGCAGTCTTCTTACCCCATGGTGACATAGGACTTGGACGACCAACTGGTGCTTTACCTTCACCACCACCGTGCGGGTGATCGTTAGGGTTCATTACTGATCCACGAACGTGTGGACGCTTTCCACGCCAACGGTTACGACCAGCCTTACCCCAGTTAATTAATGAGTGTTCTGCATTACCAACTTCACCAATTGTTGCACGGTTAGTTGCCAAAACCAAACGAACTTCGCCTGAAGTCAGACGAACGATGATATACTTACCATCTTTACCCAAAATTTGTGCTGAAGTACCAGCCGAACGTGCTAACTGTCCGCCCTTACCAGGCTTCAATTCGATGTTATGAATCAAAGTACCTTCAGGGATATTACTTAATGGCAAGGCATTGCCGGGCTTAATATCGGCATCAGGACCAGATTGAACTTTATCGCCAACCTTCAATCCTTTTGGCGCCAAGATATATGATTTAATACCATCTTCATAAACTAACAAAGCAATGTTTGCAGTACGATTTGGATCGTATTCGATAGCTTTAACAGTAGCTGTCTTATCATCTTTGATACGTTTGAAGTCTACCAAACGGTAGGCTTGCTTGTGTCCACCAGCATGGTGGCGAACTGTCATACGACCAGAATTGTTACGAGCTCCAGTTTTTGACTTTTTGGCCAACAAACTCTTTTCGGGCGTTGACTTCGTGATTTCAGCGAAATCTGAAGTCGTCATGTTACGACGTCCGTTAGAGGTTGGCTTATACTTCTTGATAGCCAATGTCTTATCCTCCTACTTTATTTTTAACCTTCGTTAAAGATTTGAATATCTTTTGAATCTTTTGACAACGTTACTGTCGCCTTTTTCAACTTACGTGTGTAACCAACATAACGGCCTTGACGTTTTTGCTTACCGCGGACGTTAGCTGTGTTCAAGCCTGAAACTTGAACGTCAAATATTTCTTCAATCGCTTTTTTAATTTGAGGCTTTGTTGCGCGAACATCAACTTCGAAGACATAGCGCTTACGTTCTGTTTGCGCCATAGAAGCCTCGGTGATGATAGGGCGACGGATAATATCGCGTGCATCCATTAGGCAAAACCTCCTTGGATTTCTTCGATTGATGATTGAACAATCACCAGCTTATCTGCATTAACAACGTCGAGTACATTGATACCCTTTGTTGTCATAACTTGAACATTTGACAAGTTACGTGCCGACAAGATTGCGTTTTCGTTGTCTTCATCAACAACTACTAATGTCTTTGTGTCAACTGATAAGTTAGCCAAAACTTTCTTGAAGTCTTGTGTCTTTGGTGCTTCGAATGACAAAGCATCAACAACAACTAACTTACCTTCAGTA
The DNA here is from genome assembly GCF_000166715.1 of Leuconostoc gelidum subsp. gelidum KCTC 3527. Lineage (GTDB taxonomy): Bacteria > Bacillota > Bacilli > Lactobacillales > Lactobacillaceae > Leuconostoc > Leuconostoc gelidum. Next base: position 19,126 of record NZ_AEMI01000039.1, on the reverse strand, counting down.
ACTTTTTGTGACAAAACTGACTTCAAAGCCAATTGATAAGCTTTACGGTTAATACGGTATGCGTACGAACGAGGTGACGGTCCGAAGACAATTCCACCACCACGGAATTGTGGTTCACGGATTGATCCGGCACGTGCACGACCAGTACCCTTTTGCTTCCAAGGCTTACGTCCACCACCAGAAACCGCTGAACGGTTTTTAACAGCGTGTGTACCTTGACGCATTGATGCACGTTGCATCAACACAGCATCTGTAATAACCGCGTTGTTAGGTTCAACGGCAAAGACTGCATCATCTAATTCGATTTCAGCAGTTTGGCTACCGTCTTGCTTTAATACAGCAACTTTAGTCATGATTGATTGTTCTCCTTTCTAATATTTTATATTAAGCTTCTTCAGTTACAGCAGATGTAGATACACCAGCCATCTTCACTTCAGGATGCTTTGCGTTAACTTTAACAGTTGATTTAACTGTTAACAATGACTTATTGGCACCAGGAACGTTACCCTTAAGCAACAACAAGTTGTTTTCTACGTCAACGTGGACAATAGCAACGTTTTGCATTGTGCGCTTATGATTACCCATGCGTCCAGGTAAAAGTTTACCCTTGAAAACACGGTTGATAACAGCACCCATTGAACCAGGACGACGATGGAAACGCGATCCGTGAGACATAGGTCCACGAGATTGGCCATCCTTTTTAATGTTACCTTGGAAGCCATGCCCCTTCGTAATACCGGTTACATCGACGTATTCGCCAGCTTCGAATGTATCAACTTTGATTTCATCCCCTGCGTTAAATTCGCCTTCCGCATTGCGGATTTCACGAACGTAGCGCTTAGGGGTCGTGTTCGCTTTAGAAGCGTGACCTTGTTCAGGTTTATTTGACAGAACTGTGCGCTTGTCTTGGTAACCAAGTTGTAGTGCACTATATCCGTCTGTTTCTGCATTTTTAACTTGCAAAACAACGTTTGGTGTAGCTTCAACAACAGTTACGGCGATCAATTCACCAATTTCAGTGAAAACCTGAGTCATACCGACTTTACGGCCTAAGATACCTTTAGTCATGACTAATCTCCTTAATTATTTTTGTTTGACTGTATTTCGTCTCATTGCTTGAGACGCGAAGTTGTATTCCGTAGAATTACAACTTGATTTCAATTGCAACGCCTGATGGCAATTCAAGCTTACGCAATGCGTCAACTGTCTTGTCAGTAGGGTTCACAATATCAATCAAACGCTTGTGCGTACGCATTTCAAATTGCTCGCGACTATCCTTGTGCTTATGTGGTGAACGTAATATTGTATACAATGTACGTTCAGTTGGTAGCGGAATAGGACCAGCAATTTCTGCGCCCGTGCGCTTAGCCGTTTCAACAATTTTTTCCGCTGATTGGTCTAAGATACGGTGTTCGTATGCCTTTAAACGGATACGGATTTTCTTTTGTGCCATTCTTTCGTGCCTCCTCGTTGATTTTGTAAATCAGCTAACTTCGATTAAAAACCGACAACACTGCTTGTGTTTTGCGCGCCCATGGCAACGCGGCCGCGCGTGTCGCAACCTTAATCATCATCGCTAAACATTGATACACCAGGCTTTCGGTAGGTTTATGTGACTACTGTTCCAAAAGCGTACTTATTTATGTTAACAGAAATCCCATTGCAATGCAACTGTTTTTAAAAATTTATCTATATAACTTTTATTTTCCTTATTTCAAAATCAACTTGTCGTTTTTTCATCTTTGTGTCATTTTGAATTCTAAGAATGCATCATTGTATCTCTCCGTCCATGTTTGTCCTAAATCATCATATACTTGTAAATGACTGACTGTTTGACTATTCGGATAAAATTGCCTATCATCACGAATAGCTTTAGGTAGTAAAGCTACAGCTTTTTTATTGGGTGTTGCATAACCAATATATTCTGCGTTTTGTGCAGCATTTTTAGGCTCACTAATAAAATTAAGAAAAGCATATGCAGCCGCTTTATGTTTAGCAGTTTTTGGCATAACAATATTGTCAAACCAAAGATTAGAGCCTTCACTAGGAACAATGTAGTGCAAGTGTTTATTGTTGTTCAACGCTTCAGCTGCTTCACCTGAATAGGTGACTGCAATAGAAGCCTCATTTTGGGCCATATACATTTTAATCTCATCCGCCACAATAGCTTTAATATTTGGCATCAGGGTTCGTAACTTTGCCTGAGCTGCTGCAAGATCAGCGCGTGATTTGTCATTAACTGACTTATTTTGTGTGATTAACGGTATAGCAAGCCCATCGCGCGCCGAATCCACTAGCATGATTTGATTTTTAAATTGCGGCGACCATAAATCATCCCAGTGTTGTATGTCTTTAGCGTTAACATATTTATCATTATAGATAATACCTAATGTGCCCCAAAAATATGGTAGAGAATAACGATTATTTTTATCAAATGATTGATTTAAAAAACGATTATCATAATTACCGATACCCGTTAGTCTAGCATGGTCTATTGGTAAAAGTAGTTTCTCACGTTTCATTTTTTGAATCATATAATCAGAAGGCACTGCTAAATCATAGGATGTGCCACCTTGTTTAATTTTTGTATACATAGCCTCGTTTGAATCAAATGTTTCATAGCTAACTCTATATCCCGTTTCTTTCGTGAATTTTTTAAGTAACGCAGGATCAATATAGTCACCCCAATTATACAAATTTAAAACCTTATCGGATGAAACATTAGTGCCCGTCTTTGACGATAAATAACGCTGTGCCCCAAATAATATAAGGATGATCACAAGAATAGCCATAATACTAGTTATTATTTTTCTCATACTATAATCCCTCAGATGCAGGCAAGACAAGTCTTGTGCTACGTTTTTTATTCTTGACAGCACGTGTAGATATTACATAGTAAAACAACACCAGCAACAATGACACCACAAACATCATCGTCGATAACGCGTTAATTTCCAAGCTCACGCCTTGGCGTGCACGAGAATATATTTCTACAGATAAGGTTGTAAAACCGTTCCCTGTTACAAAAAAAGTTACTGCAAAATCGTCGAGCGAATATGTAAATGCCATAAAAAAACCCGCCAATATACCTGGTGAGATAACTGGTAAAATCACTCGAGAAATCATTTGCCAGTTATTGGCACCTAAATCCTTTGCTGATGCCACTATTGATTGATTCATTTCCTGTAACCGAGGTAGTACCATTAGCACAACAATCGGAATGCTAAAAGCAATGTGTGCTAACAAAACTGATGTAAAACCAAGCGCAAATCCCATGACAGTAAATAAAATTAAAAATGATGCACCAATAATGACGTCTGGTGAAACAAGCAGAATATTATTCAATGAGAGAAAAATATTTTTCACCACTGTATGTTTTAAATTATAAATATACAATGCCCCCGCTGTACCAATAATACTAGCAAGCAGTGATGACAATAGTGCAATCAAAAAGGTACTCACAACAATTTCTAGTATACGTGTATCTGAAAATAATTCACTGTAATGTTTTAAAGAAAACCCTGCCCAACCTTGCATCACATCCCCCGCATTAAAAGAATATACAATTAGGAAAAGAATAGGTAAGTATAACAGTACAAAAACACTTCCTAAATAAAGATTGCCCAACTTAAATTTTCGACTCATGCGTTAACCTCGCTTCCTAGAATGCTTACGATCACGTGTGAAGATCATGGTAATCACCATAGCCACAATCAAAATAATGCCAATAGTTGATCCTAGCTGCCAATTTTGCGTGACTAAAAAATGTTCTTCAATTGCAGTTCCTAAGGTAATGACACGATTCCCACCTATTAACCGTGTAATCATAAACAGGGATAAGCTAGGAATAAATACTGCTTGAATGCCAGCCTTAATACCAGGCATTGACAATGGCATTATCACACGGCGCAATGTTTGCCATCTATTCGCACCTAAATCTCGACTTGCCTGTTCTAACCTGGGATTAATTTCAGCTAATGAATTGAAAATCGGTAATATCATAAAAGGAATTTCAATATAAGCTGCAACTAACAGAAAACTCCAATTTGAAAAAAGGAGTTGTTGTGGCACGATACCAAATAAACTCATAAAATTATTAACAGTTCCAGTTTTTGAAAGTAAGCCTATAAAAGCATAGGTTTTCAATAATAAATTAATCCAAGTAGGTAAAATAACCAAAAGCAGCCAAAACTGCTTTTGCTTCAACTGATTCAATAAATACGCGGTAGGATAACTAATTACTAAAGTAATTATAGTGATTAATAAAGCATACCAAACCGAATTGAAAGTCATCAATAAATAGGTGCCACTAGAAAAATAAAGCGCATAATTGTGTAACGTAAACTGCCCATTCTGTGTTGTTAAGGACTGAAAAAGCAACAATATCAAAGGTGCTATAACAAATAGTAATAGCCATAAACCATATGGCATTAAATAAAATAATTGCCTTTGCTTCTTACTTTTCGGCATCCTCCTCACCCTCATAACTTTCCAAGCGTGCATCAAAATCATTTTCAGATTCGTTGAAACGCATAATATGAATATCTTCAGGATCAAAGGTCAAGCCGACACGCTCATCTATTTTTGATTTATTTGTTGCTTGTACTTGCCATTCGTTACCATCGTCATCAATTGCCGTAATTTCATAATAATCGCCACGAAATGATTGATCAGCAATAGTGACAATTAATTTACCGTTTTCAATTGCCGTCAAATCCAAATCTTCTGGTCTTAACACAATTTCAACACGCTCATTTGGACGCATACCAGCATCGACATTTTCAAAATCTTTTCCCGTAAAGTGCACAAGATAATCCGTTTTCATAATGCCATCTAAAATATTTGATTCGCCAATAAAATCAGCAACAAAGTGATTAATTGGTTCATCATATATATCTTCTGGTGAGCCATTCTGTTGGATAACTCCGTCATTCATCACGAAAATCCAATCAGACATTGCCAACGCTTCTTCTTGATCATGCGTTACAAATACAAACGTAATCCCAAGGCGTTGTTGAATTTCTCTTAATTCATATTGCATTTCTTTGCGTAACTTATAATCCAACGCAGACAGTGGTTCATCTAGTAGTAAAACTTCAGGATCATTTGCCAGCGCACGTGCTATGGCTACACGTTGACGTTGTCCACCAGACAATTCTGTAATTTCTCGATCAGCATACTGATTTAATTTAACCAACGTTAACATTTCTGTTACTTTAGTCTTAATATCTTTTTTGCTCATGCCCTTAATGCTTGGACCAAAAGCTACATTTTCAAAAACAGTCATATTCGGAAATAAGCCATAATCTTGAAAAACAGTGTTCATATGTCTTTTTTCAACAGGCACATCGTTAATAATATTTCCTTCGAACAAAATATCACCGTGTGTGACAGTCAACTGACCTGAAATGAGATTTAAAATGGTTGTCTTCCCAGACCCTGAGGGTCCCAACAACGTATAAAATTTCCCGGCCTCTAACTCAAGATCAATATTCTTCAAAACCTCGTCGTCACCATAAGACAACCCGACATTTTTAAATTCAATAATTGGTGTTGATATATTTGTCAATTCCCAACCCTCACTTTTAATCAATAAATCTATTGTAACAAGAAAAGCACACAACTTCACTGGTTGCATGCTTTTCTTGCTACAATATTTTATCTTTTTTCTCAACTATAACCATGGCAATAATCATTAGGATAAATAACACCAAAATAACAAATATTTGTGGTGTCCAACTGTGAAACCAAGAAAAAGCATAGCCGAATAATGCAGGGCCCAGTGCTGCAATTAAGTAACCACCGCTTTGAACCATGCCAGATATTTGTGCTGTTTGACTTGGACTACTTGTTTTCAAACTAAATGTAGTTAATAAGTAAGGGAACAAGCCAGATGTGCTAACGCCAATTAATATATTGACTATTAACCAGTAACTAAAGGTCCCTACGGGATGCAATAACAACAAATAGCCAAACACACCACTCAAAGAAATAATACTCATTAAAATTTGTCGCTGTTTACGTGTCGACCGCGCAATGATCGTTGGTATAATCAATGCAAATGGTAAACCTATCAGGGAATTTAAACCGGAAAAAATACCCGCAATAGCAGGTGACAAACCTGTCTGCACTGCCATAGTAGGTCCCCATGCCATCAAAACGTAAAACATCGCTGATTGCATGCCACAAAAGAACAATAACAGCCAAGCATATTTATTTTTCCAGACACTTATTTTTTCTTGCGTCCGAATAATATGATTTTCTGATACTTTATTTTGCTTATGTTTTACTGCAAATCTTTCATTTGGTAACCAAATTATTAACGCGATAAACAAAGCTATACTCAGTATAATGATAAATATATGCCAATTAGTCATCGCTGTAATGGGTGCTGCCATACTAGCCCCTAAGGCTGTTGCTAGCATCATACTGAAGGTAAATAGTGATGTCATCGGACCAATTTTAATTGGAAAATATGTGCGAATGACACTTGGTAATAAAACATTTAAATGTGCAATACCAATGCCAATTAACAATGTTCCAAAATACAAAAATGGTGTATTAATCACTCTAATAATTGAACCAATAATCATCAACCCTAACATCAATGCAAAAGCACGTTCTAAACCAAATTTTTGAGCAGTTTTCGGAGCAAGAGATGAAAACAAAGCAAAAGCTATCAACGGAATGGTCGTTAACATCCCCAATTGTCCTACTGACACATGCTGAGATTTAGCAATACTACCAAGAATTGGTGGAATTGATGTAAATGGCAAACGTAAAACCATGCCAACCACAATAATACCGAGAATCAAAAATTTACTATGTTCTTTATTCATACTATTCTCTATATTCTTTCAAATAAAACGGTATCACTCTAAAGAGCGATACCGTTTTTACTGAACCATCGATTATCATATTGAAACAACAATAGTTCTACACTAGTTTAAGCATTAATCTTCTTTACCACTGTTTTTAATAATTTCTTCTTGAATATTCTTAGGCACAGCTTCATAGTGATCAAACACCATTTGGAATGTACCGCGACCTTGCGTAGCTGAACGCAAAGTTGTAGCATATCCAAACATTTCTGACAAAGGCACCTTGGCCTTAACAGCCAAAACAGGTCCACGTGACTCTTGACCTTCAATCATACCACGACGTGCAGAAACATGTCCCATAACATCGCCAAGATTATCTTCAGGTGCAACAATGTCAACAGCCATAATTGGTTCCAAAATAACGGCACCAGCTGTTTTAGCAGCTTCTCTCAAAGCCAATGAAGCCGCAATTTTAAAGGCTGCTTCAGAAGAATCGACATCATGATATGAACCATCATACAATTTCGCCTTCAAATCGACCAATGGGAATCCAGCCAAAGGACCAGCATTCAATGAGTCTTTCAAACCAGCTTCAACTGAAGGAATATACTCACGAGGCACAACACCACCAACAATGGCGTCATCGAACTCAAATCCTGCGCCTTCTTCGTTTGGTGAGAATTCAATATAAACATCGCCATATTGACCCTTACCACCAGATTGACGCTTGAAGTAACCACGCGCCTGCACTGTTTTTGTAAATGCTTCACGGTAGGCAACTTGAGGTGCGCCAACAGTTGCTTCAACGTTGAATTCACGGCGCATACGATCAACCATGATATCCAATTGCAATTCACCCATACCAGCAATTAAAGTATCGCCAGTTTCAGGATTTGTTGTTGCACGGAATGATGGATCTTCTTCTGCTAACTTTTGAATAGCATTAGACAACTTGTCTTGATCAGCTTTTGTTTTTGGTTCAATCGCTAATTCAATAACTGGTTCTGGGAACTCCATTGATTCAAGAATCAATTGGTGATCAACAGCTGTCAATGAATCACCAGTTGTTGTATTTTTCAAACCAATAGCTGCAGCGATATCACCAGAGAATACTTCTTCAATTTCAGTACGTGATGTCGCATGCATTTGTAACAAACGACCAACACGTTCACGTGTATCTGACGACGTATTTTGTACGTATGAACCAGATTGTAAAGTTCCTGTATAAACACGCATAAATGTCAAACGGCCAACGAAAGGATCAGTCATGATCTTAAATGCTAAGGCAGCAAATGACTTACTATCATCGGCGATCAAGTCAATTTCTTCACCAGTTTTAGGATCATTAGCAATATACGCTTTAACATCCAAAGGTCCTGGCAAATAATCAACAACAGCATCCAACATCATTTGGACACCCTTATCTTTATAGGCTGAACCTGCAAGCACTGGGTAGAATTGCAATGCCAAAGTAGCACGACGAACAGCAGCTTTTAATTCTTCAACTGAAATGTCTTCGCCTTCAAGATATTTTTCCATCAAGTCATCATCAACATCAGCAACAGCTTCAATCAATGTATTACGCTTTTCTTCCGCCAAATCTTTCAATTCAGCTGGAATATCACGTGCTTCCCACTTTTCACCCAATTCATCAACTGGATAATAAGCTTCTTGTGTAATTAAATCAATAACAGCTTCAAAGTCATCTTCAGCACCGATTGGCCATTGAATAGCTTCAGCATTAACTTGCAAACGTTCGTGAATTGAATCCACTGACATTTGAAAATCAGCACCCATCTTATCCATCTTGTTAACAAATACAATACGTGGCACATCATATGTTGTTGCTTGACGCCAAACAGTTTCTGTTTGAGGTTCAACACCAGCAGCACCATCCAAAACCGCTACGGCACCATCCAAAACACGTAGCGCACGTTCAACTTCAATTGTGAAGTCCACGTGACCTGGTGTATCAATGATGTTCACACGATAAGGTGTCTTTTCGAATTGGTCAAAGAAACCATGCCAAACAGCCGTTGTAGCAGCTGATTGAATTGTGATTCCACGTTCCTTTTCTTGTTCCATGAAATCCATTTGTGAAGCACCATCATGTGTTTCACCAATTTTGTGAATTTTACCTGTGTAGTATAAGATACGTTCCGTAGTTGTTGTCTTTCCCGCATCAATGTGGGCCATGATACCAATATTACGTGTACGTTCTAGTGGGTATTCACGTTTTGCCATTGTGAGTTATCTCCTGGTTTTTTTGTTCTGTATGCAACAAAAAGCGACACAGAATTGTGTTCGCTTTTGGACGGTAAACACTGGTAGCATATTACCGTCTACTCTCATTTTACGCTATTTATTGTGTTTGGGAATAATTAAATTCTTAACAATCATAAATATTGTTAATGATACACAACGCAACACTAAATTGCGTCGTACGTTTTACCAACGATAGTGAGCAAATGCGCGGTTAGCTTCAGCCATCTTATGCGTATCTTCACGCTTTTTAACAGATGCACCAGTATCATTAGCTGCATCCATAATTTCTTTAGCCAAACGTTCATCCATAGTATGTTCATTACGTAAACGTGAATAATTTACTAACCAACGTAGTCCTAATGTTGAACGACGGTCTGGACGAACTTCAATAGGCACCTGATAGTTAGAACCACCAACACGGCGAGCCTTAACTTCTAATACTGGCATAATATTTTCCATGGCTTGTTCGAAAACTTCCAATGGTTCATTACCAGTAGATTCCTTGATACGATCAAAAGCATCGTACAGAATAGTTGAAGCTGTACCACGTTTACCATCAAGCATCAACTTGTTGATCAAACGTGAAACGAGTTTTGAATTGTAAATTGGGTCAGGCAAAACTTCCTGACGCTTAGTATAACCTTTGCGTGGCATTAGTCAGTCTCCTTCTTACTTCTTTGGCGCCTTTGTGCCATATTTTGAACGTGAAGTCATACGACCATCAACGCCCGCAGTATCCAATGCACCACGAATAACGTGGTAACGTACACCAGGCAAATCCTTAACACGTCCACCACGGATCAAAACAACCGAGTGTTCTTGTAAATTATGTCCAATACCTGGAATATAGGCAGTAACTTCATACAAGTTTGAAAGACGCACACGAGCATACTTACGCAAAGCAGAGTTAGGCTTCTTAGGTGTCATTGTACCAACACGCGTAGCAACACCACGCTTTTGTGGTGCAACATTGTTTGTTGCTTTCTTTTTCATTGAATTGTAGCCAAAGTTCAAAGCCGGTGACTTTGACTTAGTCACTTGTGACTTACGAGGCTTGCGAACTAATTGATTAATTGTAGGCATTCTACGATCTCCTTAAGATTTTTATTAATAACACAGTTCCAGGTGTATCATAATTGTACTTAAACAAAAATGCTCACTAGAAATCTGCTGACAATTGCCTTTACAGCGCTATTCAGCACGTTGTGATGATATCACAGAACAGATTACTTAAAAGCACGTTCAATATAATACCAGATTGAGTATGATTGTCAATAGATAACAACCCACTTTATTTATTTTGTATCTAAATTGATATTTTTTGTGCATTACTTGAGCGTGCCACGTATTATTTAGCATGGAAAAATTACTCATTATTATTTTAAATGCGGTTCTCGTGTCAACTATCATGTGCCTGGCTGATCGGGTGAATAATCATATTCATATTTTTATCAAGCGCTCATATTGCATGCATTGTGGTCATATCTTGCACTGGTACGACTTAATACCAATATTATCAGCTTTACTAACACACGCACGTTGCCGGTACTGCCACCGCACTTACGGTATGCATTATGCATACTTTGAATTAGTAGGTATGCTTGTTGGTAGTTATTTATTTTCAGACACGTTAGCTTGGATAACAGCGTACTTACTGTTATTTCTCGCCCTAGAAGATTGGCATACTGAACGCATTCATGCCGATATTTTAATACCTTATATTGTTTACTTATTCATCCACTCTTGGAGTGATCCAAAAATATTGACAACTTGCACCGTAATGATTATTAGTTTATTTTTAGTATATTATCGTCAAGCTATGGGCAGTGGTGATATTCCAGTACTGTTACTGATAACATTAACGACTACCGCACAAAGTTTTCCATTAACGTTGCTCTTGGCTTCTATATCTGCGTTGCTGTATCTTGTAAAGCACCATGTTCAGCGTCTACCGTTTGTCCCATTTCTTTATTTTGGTTGGCTAAGTATTATTTTAATTGAAAAAATAGTCACATCTATGACATCATAAAATTGATTCATGTATTCTTAAGCCTTTGCTGGTAATTTTTCAAGTGGTTTAATATTAATTTTAATGACACCGTTTTTTGCACCAATTGTTACAGCACTTTCAGTTGTAATGTTGCCACGAAGTAATTCTTCGCTCAATGCGTCTTCCACCTTGGTCTGCAAAGCACGTCTTATTGGACGTGCCCCATACTCAGGATCAAATCCTGCGCTAGCTACAACATCAATTGCTGCAGGCGTTATTTTAACGGAAATGCCCTGTTCCGCCACACGTTGCAGAACTGATTGACTCATCAATTTAACAATTTGATGTAATTCATTTTTTGTTAATGAATCAAATACAACAGCCTCGTCCAAACGGTTAATAAATTCCGGACGGAAAGTTTCTTTTAAAGTCTCACGAATTTTTTCAGCGACAGCCTCATTATTATTTTTTAAATCAACTGCTCCAAATCCCATTGATTTTTCATCACGTAGACGTGTTGCACCAAGGTTAGACGTCATAATAATGATTGTATTTCTAAAATCAATTTTACGTCCTTTAGCATCTGTCAGGTAACCATCATCAAACACTTGTAACATCAGATTAAATATATCTTGATGTGCTTTTTCTGCCTCATCAAGTAAAATAACAGAATATGGATGATTTCTCACTTGTTCAGTTAATTGACCACCTTCATCGTAACCAACATATCCTGGTGCTGAACCAACCAAACGTGAAGAAGACCATCTTTCTTGATACTCTGACATATCAATTCGAATCATATTATCTTCACTGCCAAACATAGCTTCAGCTAACGCCTTAGCTAACTCCGTTTTCCCAACACCTGTTGGCCCTAAGAACATGAATGCACCAATCGGACGACTGGGATCCTTTAATCCAGATCGCGCACGACGAATTGCGCGTGCAACAGCAGAGATAGCAGTTTTTTGTCCAATAACACGTTTACCCAAAACAGTTTCTAGGTTTACCAAACGTTGTTGTTCATTTTTTTCAAGCTGTGTTAATGGTACGCCTGTTTGTTGTGAAATCACTTCACTAATATCTTCCGCTGATACATGCAAACTATAGTGCGGTTGATCAGTATTTTCATCAATCAACAGTTTTGCTGCCATTTTATCAATTTTTGTTTTTAATTTCATTTCTTCTGCACGCTGTTTAGCAGCTTCTTCGAAATCCAACGCTGCAATCGCCGCGTCTTTAGCAGTTGTTACTGCTGATAAACGTGCTTTGTTTCGACTCATTGGTGTTGGTTTATCCACAGCATCAATGCGTACTTTTGCACCCGCTTCATCCATCAAATCAATTGCCTTATCTGGCAAAAAACGATCTGTAATATATCGAGAGGACAATTTAACGGCAGCTTCAATAGCAGCATCATCAATATGTACTTGATGATGTGCCTCAAATTTTGGACGAATACCTGTCAATATTTCAATTGCATCTGCTTGCGTAGGTTCATTCACCGTTACTGGTGCAAAACGTCTTTCTAATGCGGCATCAGATTCAACATATTTTTGATATTCATCAAAAGTTGTCGCCCCTAATGTCTGTAATTCTCCACGCGCCAAAGCTGGTTTCAAAATATTGGAAGCATCAATAGCACCCTCTGCACCGCCAGCGCCGATAAGTGTATGTAATTCATCAATAAATAAAATAACATTACCATCTTGATAAATTTCGTCAATGATTTTCTTTAACCGATCCTCAAACTCACCCCGGTACTTTGTTCCTGCGACTAGCGAACCCATATCTAAAGCCATTAACCGCTTATTTTGTAAGGTGACTGGTACGTCATTTTTAACAATTTGTTGTGCTAATCCTTCAGCAATAGCTGTTTTACCAACACCTGCTTCACCAATAAGAACTGGATTATTTTTGGTACGCCGTGATAAAATTTGCACAACTCGACGGACTTCTTTTGAGCGGCCAATAATTGGATCTAACTTCTCTTCTTTAGCCATCTGTGTTAAATCACGCGCTAATCCGTCTAATGTTGGCGTTCCTTGAGATTGTTGTTTATCCCGTTGTTTCATCTGTTTACGTACATCAGTGACACCTAATTTACGCAAAATGGCACGTCTCATTTCTTGTAAATTAGCATCTAAAGCCAATAAAATACGTGATGATAAAATACTTTCATCCTGAAGGAGTGCTAACAAAATATGTTCTGTCCCAATTTTTGTTTGGCCTAATGCACGTGATTCCTCACCTGACTGACGAAGAATATCAGACGCTTTTGGTGAATATGGCAAATAACTATTCTTGTCATATCGTGATGTCATGCCATATCCAGTAAAGTGTTCGATTTCCTCACGAATATCATCATCCGCTACATTAAATTGACCAAGTATTTTACTAGCAATACCTTCTTTTTCAATAGCTAGCGCAAGCAATAAATGTTCTGTCCCCACTGCTTGATGTTTGAAATATTTAGATTGTTCTTGTGCTAACACTAATACATTTTGTGCACTCGGTGTATAATTGGTATCCATATTTTGCCCTCCGTTTTTTAGGCAGTTAATGTCTAATGTTGACTTATATTATAGCGCATTACAGGCGCATTAGGAACTAATTTGTTTGAAAATTCAAAAAGCCGAAACTAACTGTTTCGACCTTTACTCACGTTAATTTGGGTTTTTCAAACTTAATTGCCACTGTAAATAGGCATTTATAAAGGGATCTAAATCACCATCCAACACTTGTTGCGGTTGGTTAGTTTCGTAGTCAGTTCGATGATCTTTGACCATTTGGTAGGGATGCAAGACATATGACCGTATTTGAGATCCCCAACCATTCTCTAATTTATCACCTGTCAAAGCAGCTCGTTCTGCTTCTTGTTTTTCCAACTCAAGCTGATATAACTTTCCTTTTAACAGACGCATAGCGTAATCACGGTTACCATACTGCGTACGTTCCACTGTCGAGGACACTACAATGCCTGTTGGTTCATGTGTTAAACGCACACCAGTTGACACCTTGTTAACGTTTTGCCCACCAGCACCACCAGAACGGAAAACATCCATCTTAACATCGTCATCACGTATTTCTACATCAATCGTGTCATCCAATTCTGGCATAACATCTACACTTACAAAGCTTGTGTGACGGCGCCCAGCCGAATCAAACGGTGAAATACGTACAAAACGGTGGACACCTTTTTCACTACGTAAAAAGCCAAAGGCATTATGTCCCGTGATTTTAATAGTCGCGCTATCAATACCTGCTTCATCACCAGCATGGTAGTCTAACACATCAACTTGGAAACCATGTTGTTGTGCCCAACGAGTATACATACGATACAAGTTGGCTCCCCAATCAGTTGATTCGGTACCACCTGACCCAGGATGCACTTCCAAAATAGCATTATTAGCGTCATACGGCTCCGTTAATAGTTGTTCTAAATTGTATGTTTCAATGTCTTTCTGTGCTTTGGCAATACTTTCTTCAAGTTCTGTCATCATTTCAGAATCAGTAACATCTTCAGAAAGCATTTCAATTAACAAATCAATTTCTTCAGCTTGATTGGTTAGATTCAAAAAAGAATCACGTCGATTTTTTAAAACGTTATTTTCTTCGATTATTTTTTGTGCTTTAACATTATCATCCCAAAATCCAGATTCTGTCATACGATTTTCAAAATCAGCAATTTCTTCTGTTAATGCCTCTAAATCTAATGTTGCGCGAAAGCGTGCGATATTTTCTTGAATATTTGCCTCAGCATGTTTAGCGTCGATAATTTCCATGATTACTGTATCCCTTCAAAAACATAAACGTTTACACCAATTGATATATTTAATGTTCAATTTACTAACAGCAGTTCAGATATCCTGCTAATTACTGCCATCAAATATTGCTTACGCGTTCAAATTTTGACGGATTTCAGCCTTCATAAACGTACGAGTCGCGTCATATTCAACATCAACAATCATTTTGTTAAAGTTTGTAAATGCTTCATTTTGATACTCTATAAGAGGGTTCAATTGACCATAGCCACGTAACCCTACACCTTGTCTCAATCGATCTAATGAATCAATATGATCCGTCCAATGTTGATCAACTGCACGTAAAACAACAACCTTTTCAAACTCTAACATTTGATCTGGGTCATATAACTGACCTTGCTTAGCTTTGTAATTTATCTTAGTTAAGTTCAATAATTTTAACTTAATCTCGTCACGAGACAGGTCTTGCAACTGTTCAACTGTTACATCACCTTCACGGATTAATGCATTATTTGCAAAAGTAATAATTTGATCCAAATGCCAATCTATCGCTTTTTTGCTTTTTGTCTGCGCGTCGACAACACGATTAATTGTCCGTTCAACCATAGGCATTAAAACCCATTCAAGAGACTTTTTTTCATCAATAACGACATCACGTTGGTGATAAATTAGCTCGCGTTGTTCACGTACAACATCATCATATTGCAAAACATTTTTACGTGTATCATAGTTGTTACCTTCAACACGCTTTTGGGCTGACTCTACTGAGCGCGTAATCAAGCGATTTTTGATAACTGTTTCTTCTTCATCAAGATTCATTCGTTCCCAAAGCGCACGAATACGATCAGCTCCAAAACGAATCATTAAATCATCTTCGAGGGATAAAAAGAACTGTGAAAATCCTGCATCACCTTGACGTCCTGCACGACCACGTAGCTGATTATCAATTCGACGAGATTCATGTCTCTCGGTCGCAATAACTACCAACCCACCTAAATCAGCAACGCCTGGGCCAAGTTTAATATCTGTTCCACGCCCCGCCATATTTGTTGCAACAGTAACAGCTCCTCGTTGTCCAGCATTTGCAATAATTTCAGCTTCTTTAGCATTGTTTTTAGCATTTAAGACATTGTGTGGCACATTTTGTGCCATCAAAATTTTAGATAACAATTCCGATGACTCCACAGATCCGGTACCAATTAAAATTGGTTGCCCTTTAGCGTGTAGTTCCTGTATCATTTTAACAACAGCATTATATTTCGCACGAATTGATGGGTATAACAAGTCAGCATAGTCAACACGTTTAATCGGACGGTTTGTCGGAATAGTGACTACTTCCATATTATAAATTTCACGTAACTCTTCTTCTTCTGTTTTAGCAGTTCCCGTCATACCTGACAATTTTTTATACATGCGGAACAAATTTTGATAAGTAATTTGCGCCATGGACTTATTTTCTTCTTGAATATCAACGCCTTCTTTGGCCTCAATTGCTTGGTGCAGACCATCTGATAGACGTGTGCCTTCTGAAATTCGGCCCGTTGATTGGTCAATTAATTTGACTTCACCATTTTGAACGACATAATCCTTATCGTTAATATAATTTAAATTAGCTCGTAATGCCTGATCAATATGGTGTGTTAAAGCAGTATCACCTGCATCGTATAAATTATCCAAATTAAAGAAAATTTCACCTTTATGAATACCTTCATTGGTTAACATCGTTGTTTTAGCTTCTTCATCGATTTTATAATCTTCTTCAGATTGAAGTGTCTTTACAAAACGATCAGCACGCGCATAAAGCTGAGAAACGCCTGAACCAGGACCTGAAATAATCAAAGGTGTGCGGGCTGTATCAATTAAAATTGAGTCGGCTTCGTCAATCAAAGCAAAGTTCAAGCCTCTTTGCATAACACGTTCATCTGCTCGACGTACCATATTATCGCGTAAATAA
This sequence comes from Leuconostoc gelidum subsp. gelidum KCTC 3527, assembly GCF_000166715.1. GTDB lineage: Bacteria > Bacillota > Bacilli > Lactobacillales > Lactobacillaceae > Leuconostoc > Leuconostoc gelidum. The sequence goes on along the minus strand of NZ_AEMI01000039.1, from coordinate 2,335 downwards.
TCAAAACCAATATTAAAGTTAGTAGAATATGTAATATCAGCATCATAAGCCGCACGTTTCTCATCTGCGGGTGAATCCCCTACGTTAACTCCCACCGATAAACCAAGCCAATTATACAATTGACCCATTTGTTCAGCATCACGTGCCGATAAATAATCGTTCACAGTGACAACATGAACACCACGACCTGACAACGCGTTTAAATAAACAGTCATTGTAGCTGTTAAGGTTTTTCCCTCACCCGTACGCATTTCAGCTAAGTTACCATCATGTAACGCAGCTGATCCCATTATTTGTACATGAAACGGGTACAAACCCAGAACCCTTTTTGCACCTTCGCGAGCCACAGCGAAGGCTTCAGGTAATAGTTCATCTAAAGTTTTAGTCAATATCTTATTTTGTTTGTCTTGACCTTTAACATCAACCAGTGCATCTGCAATAATTTGCTTAAATTGTGGCGTCTTTGCTTGTAACTCGTCATCCGACATCGCTGCCATTTGGTCAGCATAACTTTCTACTTGGTCAGCAATATGATTTAATTTTTTTAATTGTTTTTTTGAATTATCAACTAATTTACGTATTGGGTTTGCCATTGTTTTTAGCACACAACATTAATTTATCGTGTGTTTCTCCTCTGAAATCTAAATTTGTGTGTTTTTCCGCACAATAGTCTACTTTCAATTATATCAAAAAAACCTGACAAATACAGGTTTTTCATTATTAATAATGGGGCGTAGCAACTAATTTTTCTTGACCACCCATGTATGAACGTAAAATTTCAGGAATTGTTATCGAACCATCTTCATTTTGATAATTTTCTAAAATTGCTGCAACAGTGCGACCAACGGCTAAACCAGAGCCATTTAATGTGTGTACAAGCTGTAACTTATTATCTTCATCACGATAAGTAATATGCATCCTGCGCGCTTGAAAAGCCTCTGTATTTGATACAGAAGAAATTTCACGATATAAACTTTGCTGTGGCATCCAAACTTCTATATCGTACGTTTTAGCAGCGGAAAATCCCATATCGCCTGTTGACAGCATAATAACATGATAAGGTAGCCCTAATTTTTGCAAAATACTTTCAGCGTTGGCCGTCATACTTTCCAATTCAGCATAAGATTGATCTGGTTTAGTAAACTTAACCATTTCAACTTTATTAAATTGGTGTAAACGAATCAGTCCACGTGTATCTTTACCGGCAGCACCAGCTTCTTTACGAAATGAAGGTGACAATGCCGTAAACTTAATAGGTAAATCATCAGCAGGTAATGTTTCACCCGAATAATAGTTTGTTAATGGTACTTCGGCCGTTGGAATATATGTTTGTGCCAAACCAGACACGCGATACGCATCATCTTGGAATTTTGGATATTGTCCCGTACCAAACATAGCAGCATCATTAACTACAATTGGGGTGATCATTTCGGTGTAACCCTCTTTACGATGTTCATCCAACATGAAATTATAAACTGCTCGTTCTAGTCTTGCCCCATCACCAACATAATACAAAAAACGTGCGCCAGATACCTTTGCACCACGTTCAAAATCCAAAATACCTAACGCCTCACCAACTTCATAATGTGCTTTTAGCCATTCTGGCGTTTCTAGTAGTGCATGTGGCCTTTTTTGATAGTCAGTTGGCTCCCAAACACGCTGTTCAATATTAGCTGATTCATCCACGCCAACAGGCACTTCTGATGCAGCCAAGTTAGGTAAGTGCGCTGCTAAATTTTGAACTTGGTCATTTAATTCTAATTGCCGTGCATCTAATTTTTTGATTTCTTGACTAACTCTTTGCATCGCCAAAATAGATTGACTGGCATCTTCTTGATTACGCTTAGCATATGCAATCTTATCAGATTCAATGTTTCTGTCTGCTTTAAGATTTTCAACTTTTTGAATTGTGTCACGTCGTTCTTGATCCAAATTCAATAATTCTATCAAATTATCTGGTGAAACACCACGATCTTGTAATTTTTGTGTTACCTCTGTCACGTTTTTTCGCAAATACTTCATATCTAACATAGTCTTCTCCTCTACTGACGTGTGTCTATATAGTTAAACTCAAAAGCGCGTTTTTCATCCCATCCAAAAAGGACAAGGGACGAAAAACGCGCTTCCGTGGTACCACCCAGTTTCTATGCAAATTAATGCATAACACTCATTATCTGATAACGGCGAACAACCGAGTGGCATTACCCACTACTGTGACTTACTGGAATTTCAGCTCGTTGTTTCTCATTATCCAACAACTTTCTTAGATAGCCTACTTATGGTAAGTTAATAGGTTTATTGTATCTAAAAGAATCACAAAAAGCAAGTAAAGGGA
>NZ_AEMI01000040.1 GCF_000166715.1 Leuconostoc gelidum subsp. gelidum KCTC 3527 | reverse complement strand
TAATAATAATAATAATAATATATATATATAATAATAATAATATATATATNNTNTTTTTTTGTATCTACTGGCTGGGTAAATTGTAAAATAAAAATGAGCACTATATCTTGCTAAAATATTCGTCTTGGTGATTTCTAATAAAGTGTTTTCCTATGTAGCATTAATTTTTTACATCACTTTTATTCCTCACTACATTCCTCTTGAAATCGTTGATTTGTACTCTTCCTGAGCCTTTTCGTGTTCAACTTGTTTTAACTTATTCTGGTCAAGTACCTGCGTTTCAGGATCATACAGGTTATTTTCTACTAACCAATCACCCCTAATTGAAAACGCTAATTCATGAATATTGTTGCCGTTTGCTTGCGCTTCATCTAGTTGTTTTCTCAGCTGTGAAATATCGTGGTTATCGTAATTGAGTTTTTCTTCGCCAAATATGGGATGCGTCTCTGTCACGGCCGTGCTTCGATTAGCGTATCCGCGTTTGTTAAACTGTTCTTTCAATACAATTAAATCAGTTATTGCGGCATTATTTAAATCACTTGTTTTCTCGGAATTATTGGCATAATCAACAAGATTGGAATAGGTTTGTCCTTTCGCACTCGCCGAACTTGCGGTCACAAATTGTGCAGGTAGATTGACCATCGCCGTATTTTTTTCGCCCAGTGCAAAAGCTGCAATTTTACCAGTTTTCAATTCCTCCATAATGTCTTGTAAAGATGTGAAATCTTGAGAATAGGCGCTAACCAAACGGATGACTCATTTGGTTGATAGGTTGAGCATCTTACCAACTTCATTATGTGATTGTTGATAATTATTAAGCAGCACATGACATAGTTGTTATAGATAGTAATTTGTTTGATCACGTTCCGATTGGCTACCTGCCATTTCGTGAACTTTTGTAGGATGATGCCAATTAAATTCATCAATTTGTTTTAAGTATTTGGATAAAATTGTTTTTGTGTGCTCATCAGTCGTCATAAATCTGTCTTCCTGTTTGATGGTATTTTTTAATTAACTGTTTGTCTCGCCCACGAATTTTTTATATTCTACATAGGTCTTCCCCAAATCATTATTAGAATTGATTCCTGTTGGTGCACCGAATTGCTGGAATTCTGTTTGATTGATTGGGTTGATGGCATATTTTACAAAACCATTTTGTGGATCAATGACCTCTGGAATATATTCTAGTTGTCATTGCTGCATTGTCAAAAGGAATCCTAGTAGATTTTCTATATTTGACATTTGTGTTGTTAATTTTAAATCATCTTTTTTTGAGCTGACACCATTAACCTTCTGGGCCAGTTCTGAAATATTTAGACTTGCATTGCTCGAATTGAGCGCAATATTTTCTACGAAGAAATGCAAAGCGAATTTGTAGATACTACTTCGACTAAATTTAACGTTTAACGCGCTCGGATGTCTGTTAACCCAATGCACCATTTGTTGAAAATACCATTCTTCATCTCTGGAATTTTTTATACCAATCATTTTTGGTTTTGCATCATAAATTGATTGATCTATATCAAATTCTTGTAACAACTTATCAATTCAATAACATCTTAATCAAAATTAAATATATCACGTCTAACTTTTATCAATAATCCTTGAACATTCTTAGCTAATTCTTTGTTTTAAAAAAGCACATGGCGACATGTGCTTTTTTATCGATTGCCTTATAGTTTATTCACATAATAGCGAAAACTGGTCTACCTGCATTCCAATCACCCCTATCTCTACTTAAATTATTAGAGATAGCGTTGACATCATACCAGCCGTTATAATAATATCTGTTATATGGATCTAATACTTCGGTAGCCCCATTGCTATAACCATAAGTGGTAATAGCATGTCCAATACCACCAGCAACGTTTACAAAGAATATGACCGGCACACCTTGTTGTAGTAAACTAGCAGTACGTTCAACTGTATTAATTTGTTCTACTTTTCTACCATAAGCATTAATGGTATTGATTAGATCACGTCCTGTGGCACCAAAAGATGATTGGCTTAAATTGTCCATAACGATTTTAACATCATCAGGACTCACATTAATACCGTATGAACCATTTAATACCATGGCGATACTAGTAGGCACACACCCTGCTTGACCCATTGAGTAATCATTAAACCGATGATTAGACCAACGACTATCTAACTGAGAAAAATAAACTGGCTTTTTAGTGATAATTAAATCGCCGTTCCCACCAAAATCATATTTTTTGCCATTAACACGAATTGATGTATTACGTAGTTGATTAAAGCTATTACCATAATATTCAACTTGATAAGGGTGACTACCATAATAACGGAACCCTTTTACAGCATCTCCATTAGTACCAAAGAAATAAATGGTATTAGCATTTGTACGAACATAATTGTTACGTACTTGATTATAGTTGTTACTATAATATTCCATCTTACCATTATCATAATTACGAATGCCCTTTACAGCATCTCCATTGGTACCAAAGAAATAAATGGTATTAGCATTTGTGCGAACATAATTGTTGCGTACTTGATTATAG
>NZ_AEMI01000041.1 GCF_000166715.1 Leuconostoc gelidum subsp. gelidum KCTC 3527 | reverse complement strand
AATAGTAAAGAAAGGGTAAAGGGGGGAGAGAAAAAGCGAACGAGGGAAGAGGGAAGGGGGAGTAATGGGGATAAAAAGCGAATGGATTAGGGGATAATCAGGCCAGAAAGGAAGGAAAAAAAGAAAGGCAAAAAAGGAGGGAAGAAAGTGTTGACGGCAGGCGAGGAAGTTGGTATATTAGTATATGTTCTAAGGCAGGACACGCGAGGCAAAGCGAGAGAATTACGACAGCGACTCAAAAAAAGAGTTAAAAG
>NZ_AEMI01000042.1 GCF_000166715.1 Leuconostoc gelidum subsp. gelidum KCTC 3527 | reverse complement strand
AACGGTGCAAACGCGAGCGTTTGTGCGATTTGAGGAATAAGGAAGAAAGAAAGTGTTGACAAAGGGAAAAAAGGGCGTATAGTAATAATAGTTGTCTGACAGGCGAGTCGAAGCGCAAGGAAACAAAAACCTGAAGAACTTTTAAAAAGAAGTTTCAGA
>NZ_AEMI01000043.1 GCF_000166715.1 Leuconostoc gelidum subsp. gelidum KCTC 3527 | reverse complement strand
AAGTAGTTGACAGAGCGAGAGTAGCGTGGTAAGATAATATAGTTGTCTCAAGCGAGGGACAGCGCGTAGCACATTGAAAACTGAACAAAACTTTGAACAAACGAATCTGTTACTAGTGGTACGAAAGTATTGCTAAAGAAACAAATTTGCGAAGTCAATTCGTAACAAACAAATAAAACGGATCAACGTTATAGAGATATAACAATTAGTCAGTTTAATCGAAGAGTACATCTTCAAGCGATGAATTTAAATTCATTTAAATTGAGAGTTTGATCCTGGCTCAGGATGAACGCTGGCGGCGTGCCTAATACATGCAAGTCGAACGCACAGCGAAAGGTGCTTGCACCTTTCAAGTGAGTGGCGAACGGGTGAGTAACACGTGGATAACCTACCTCAAGGTTGGGGATAACATTTGGAAACAGATGCTAATACCGAATAAAACTTCGTATCGCATGATACAAGGTTAAAAGGCGCTACGGCGTCACCTAGAGATGGATCCGCGGTGCATTAGTTAGTTGGTGGGGTAAAGGCCTACCAAGACAATGATGCATAGCCGAGTTGAGAGACTGATCGGCCACATTGGGACTGAGACACGGCCCAAACTCCTACGGGAGGCTGCAGTAGGGAATCTTCCACAATGGGCGAAAGCCTGATGGAGCAACGCCGCGTGTGTGATGAAGGCTTTCGGGTCGTAAAGCACTGTTGTATGGGAAGAACAGCTAGAGTAGGGAATGACTTTAGTTTGACGGTACCATACCAGAAAGGGACGGCTAAATACGTGCCAGCAGCCGCGGTAATACGTATGTCCCGAGCGTTATCCGGATTTATTGGGCGTAAAGCGAGCGCAGACGGTTGATTAAGTCTGATGTGAAAGCCCGGAGCTCAACTCCGGAAAGGCATTGGAAACTGGTCAACTTGAGTGCAGTAGAGGTAAGTGGAACTCCATGTGTAGCGGTGGAATGCGTAGATATATGGAAGAACACCAGCGGCGAAGGCGGCTTACTGGACTGTAACTGACGTTGAGGCTCGAAAGTGTGGGTAGCAAACAGGATTAGATACCCTGGTAGTCCACACCGTAAACGATGAACACTAGGTGTTAGGAGGTTTCCGCCTCTTAGTGCCGAAGCTAACGCATTAAGTGTTCCGCCTGGGGAGTACGACCGCAAGGTTGAAACTCAAAGGAATTGACGGGGACCCGCACAAGCGGTGGAGCATGTGGTTTAATTCGAAGCAACGCGAAGAACCTTACCAGGTCTTGACATCCTTTGAAGCTTTTAGAGATAGAAGTGTTCTCTTCGGAGACAAAGTGACAGGTGGTGCATGGTCGTCGTCAGCTCGTGTCGTGAGATGTTGGGTTAAGTCCCGCAACGAGCGCAACCCTTATTGTTAGTTGCCAGCATTCAGATGGGCACTCTAGCGAGACTGCCGGTGACAAACCGGAGGAAGGCGGGGACGACGTCAGATCATCATGCCCCTTATGACCTGGGCTACACACGTGCTACAATGGCGTATACAACGAGTTGCCAACCTGTGAAGGTGAGCTAATCTCTTAAAGTACGTCTCAGTTCGGACTGCAGTCTGCAACTCGACTGCACGAAGTCGGAATCGCTAGTAATCGCGGATCAGCACGCCGCGGTGAATACGTTCCCGGGTCTTGTACACACCGCCCGTCACACCATGGGAGTTTGTAATGCCCAAAGCCGGTGGCCTAACCGTAAGGAGGGAACCGTCTAAGGCAGGACAGATGACTGGGGTGAAGTCGTAACAAGGTAGCCGTAGGAGAACCTGCGGCTGGATCACCTCCTTTCTAAGGATAAACGGAAAGTAGCAGGGGCATTAGATTGCCAGTTCAAGAAGTTCAAAGTTTTGTTTAGTTTTGAGTGTGATACCGACATAGGGATCATGGTCAAAGATGACACCTATGGGGAATTAGCTCAGCTGGGAGAGCACCTGCTTTGCAAGCAGGGGGTCAGCGGTTCGATCCCGCTATTCTCCATAGGCAGTGTCAAAGCTGCCGGAGTTGCACATTGAAAACTGAATAGTAACAAATTCTTTTAAAGATAAGTAAAATTATTAATAAATTAAGCCGAGAAACAAAGCAATAAAGAAGTTCTGTAACAGGAATGGAAAAAAACGCAGGTCTGAAAGAAGACCAACTCATAAACTTAAAGCACAACTACGGTTGTGACGGTTAAGTTAATAAGGGCGCGTGGTGGATGCCTTGGCACTAGGAGCCGATGAAGGACGTGACTAACTACGATAAGCTTTGGTGAGCGGTAAGTACGCTAAGACCCAGAGATTTCCGAATGGGGAAACCCAACTCGCAAAGAGTTGTCAATAGTTGAATACATAGATTATTGACGGAACACGCTGTGAACTGAAACATCTCATTAGCAGCAGGAGCAGAAAGAAAAATCGATTCCCCAAGTAGCGGCGAGCGAAACGGGAAGAGCCCAAACCAGAGTGCTTGCATTCTGGGGTTGTAGGACTGATATATAGAAGTTACAAAAGTGTTTTATAGCAGAACAAGTTGGGAAACTTGGCTAAAGAGGGTGATAGCCCCGTACGCGAAATAAAGCACACTTCTTTCAGGATCCTGAGTACGGCCGGACACGTGAAATCCGGTCGGAATCTGCGGGGACCATCCCGTAAGGCTAAATACTCCCTAGTGACCGATAGTGAACCAGTACCGTGAGGGAAAGGTGAAAAGCACCCCGGAAGGGGAGTGAAATAGTTCCTGAAACCACGACGCCTACAAGAAGTCAGAGCCCGTTAATGGGTGATGGCGTGCCTTTTGTAGAATGAACCGGCGAGTTACGGTATCGTGCGAGGTTAAGGTGGAAAGACCGGAGCCGCAGCGAAAGCGAGTGTGAATAGCGCGAATAGTACGATGCTGTAGACCCGAAACCAGGTGACCTACCCATGGTCAGGATGAAGGTGAGGTAAAACTTACTGGAGGTCCGAACCGGTGCATGTTAAAAAATGCTCGGATGAACTGTGGGTAGCGGTGAAATTCCAAACGAACCTGGAGATAGCTGGTTCTCTCCGAAATAGCTTTAGGGCTAGCCTCATTATAAGCATACTGGAGGTAGAGCACTGTTAAGCCTAGGGGCCCATCTCGGGTTACCAAAGTTTGATAAACTCCGAATGCCAGCTATGTATGAATGGGAGTCAGACGATGAGTGATAAGATCCACCGTCGAAAGGGGAACAGCCCAGATCGCCAGTTAAGGTCCCTAAATATATGTTAAGTGGAAAACGATGTGATAGTGCATAGACAACTAGGATGTTGGCTCAGAAGCAGCCACCATTTAAAGAGTGCGTAATAGCTCACTAGTCGAGTGCCATTGCGCGGAAAATGTACCGGGGCTAAACATATTACCGAAACTGCGGGTGTGCGTAAAAGCACGCGATAGGAGAGCGTTGTAAGGGCAATGAAGGTAGACTGTAAGGACTACTGGAGCGCTTACAAGTGAGAATGCCGGTATGAGTAGCGAAAGACAGGTGAGAATCCTGTCCACCGAATGACTAAGGTTTCCTGGGGAAGGCTCGTCCTCCCAGGGTTAGTCGGGACCTAAGGCGAGGCTGAGAAGCGTAGTCGATGGATAACAGGTTGAGATTCCTGTACCAGTAGTAATGCGTTTGACCAATGGAGGGACGCAGGAGGCTAACAGAAGCGCACTGATGGATATGTGCGTGCAAGCAGTAAGTTTGGGAAAGAGTGAAATGCTTTTTTCTGTTAAGAACAAGCTGTGATGCGGATCGAAATAAAGTAGAGAAGTCTGTGATGTCACACTGCCGAGAAAAGCTTCTAGGGAGTATTACACTGCCCGTACCGCAAACCGACACAGGTAGTCGAGTGGAGAACACTAAGGTGAGCGAGAGAACCCTCGTTAAGGAACTCGGCAAAATGACCCCGTAACTTCGGGAGAAGGGGTGCTCATTGTAAAAGATGAGCCGCAGTGAATAGGCCCAGGCGACTGTTTATCAAAAACACAGGTTTCTGCAAAATCGTAAGATGAAGTATAGGGGCTGACGCCTGCCCGGTGCTGGAAGGTTAAAAGGAGTGCTTAGCTTCGGCGAAGGTACGAATTGAAGCCCCAGTAAACGGCGGCCGTAACTATAACGGTCCTAAGGTAGCGAAATTCCTTGTCGGGTAAGTTCCGACCCGCACGAAAGGCGTAACGATCTGGGCACTGTCTCAACGAGGGACTCGGTGAAATTTAAATACCCGTGAAGATGCGGGTTACCCGCGACAGGACGGAAAGACCCCATGGAGCTTTACTGTAGCTTGATATTGAATGTTTGTGCTGCTTGTACAGAATAGGTAGGAGACGAAGAGGATTGGACGCCAGTCTAGTCGGAGTCAAAAAGTGGGATACTACCCTCGTTGTATGAACATTCTAACACTGGTCACTTAACGTGATCGTGGACAGTGTCTGGCGGGCAGTTTGACTGGGGCGGTCGCCTCCTAAAAGGTAACGGAGGCGCTCAAAGGTTTGCTCAGAATGGTTGGAAATCATTCGTAGCGTGTAAAGGCATAAGCAAGCTTGACTGCGAGAGCAACAACTCGAGCAGGTACGAAAGTAGGACTTAGTGATCCGGTGGTTCCGCATGGAAGGGCCATCGCTCAACGGATAAAAGCTACCCTGGGGATAACAGGCTCATCTCCCCCAAGAGTCCACATCGACGGGGAGGTTTGGCACCTCGATGTCGGCTCATCGCATCCTGGGGCTGTAGTCGGTCCCAAGGGTTGGGCTGTTCGCCCATTAAAGCGGTACGCGAGCTGGGTTCAGAACGTCGTGAGACAGTTCGGTCCCTATCCGTCGCGGGCGCAGGAAATTTGAGAGGAGTTGCCCTTAGTACGAGAGGACCGGGGTGAACAAACCGCTGGTGTACCAGTTGTTCCGCCAGGAGCATTGCTGGGTAGCTATGTTTGGAAGAGATAAACGCTGAAAGCATCTAAGTGTGAAACTCGCCTCGAGATGAGATTTCCCATTCGCAAGAAGTAAGACCCCTTAGAGATTATGAGGTAGATAGGCTAGAAGTGGTAGTTGAGTGATCAATGGAGCGGACTAGTACTAATAGGTCGAGGACTTAACCAAAGTCAAGAACGGAAGTTCAAGAGAAGATATGAGTGGCAAAATTTAGAAGAAGAATTTGATACTATTTAGTTTTGAGTGTAAAACTCAAAGGTGTCGTATTGATAGCATAGAGGACACACCTGTTCCCATTCCGAACACAGAAGTTAAGCTCTATCACGCCGAAAGTAGTTGCCGGATCGCTGGCTGCGAGGATAGGAAGATGCGGTGCCGTACATAGAGAGTACTCTGAGAAGGGTAC